>JAMCWX010000071.1 GCA_023480885.1 Chloroflexota bacterium
CTTGAGAAGAGATTCGGTGCCTTGCACAATTGGAACCGACGAACGTGTTGGCCGGTTCCTGGAATATCTTTTGAGGTGAATCCAGTTGCTGCAGAACGCCATCTTTGAGCACGGCAATCCGATTGCCCATGGTCATAGCCTCGACCTGGTCGTGTGTGACGTATATCACGGTGGTCTGCAGGCGCTGGTGGAGTTTGACTAACTCGGATCTGGTTTGCACACGTAATTTGGCATCCAGGTTGGAGAGCGGCTCGTCCATAAGGAAGGCTTTGGGCTCGCGCACGATGGCACGCCCAACCGCGACGCGCTGGCGTTGTCCGCCCGACAGCTCCTTGGGCTTCCGCTTGAGCAAATTAGTGATGCCGAGTATCTCAGCCGCGTCGGCGATGCGACGCTCGATCTCTTTGCCCGGCACGTTCCGCAACTTGAGGCCGAAGGCGAGGTTGTCGTAGACGCTCATGTGAGGATAGAGCGCGTAGCTTTGAAAGACCATCGCGATGTCGCGGTCCTTCGGCGCCACGTCGTTGACCAGGCGATTGCCAATGTAAATGCTCCCATACGTGACCTCCTCGAGGCCGGCGATCATTCGTAGGGCAGTGCTCTTGCCACAGCCCGAAGGGCCGACGAGCACTAGAAACTCCTTGTCTTTGATCTCGATTGTAAGATTATCGACTGCCGTCACATCTCCGAACTTCTTGGTGACTCGGTCGAGGGTTACACTGGCCATCCCGCTAGCCTCCGGAAGCGATACTCTAAAGGTACTACCAATTCACGCCTGTGATTCTAGCTGATTGGCAATTTATTGTCAAGTCACCGCGTGTGCCAATGGCGACGTTGGGCGCAAATGCCAGGGTACAGTATAATGTAAGTCTATATAATGTTAGACACTAGATATAGCGCTAGAATGAATGCCTCGAATGATTCGTTCTGCTTGTATTTGCAAATTTTGCGAGGCGGTGATATATTATGTCAACGCAGTATTCTTCGCACTACTCGCATAGTGGGGAAGTAGAAGGCATTGGTTCCGTTCGCCGGTTCCAATTGTGCAAGGCACCGAATCTCTTCTCAAGCTGCTTTGCAGTAGTCGGTGGCCGCTTATTATGCGCCCATTCGAAGGTCTGTTAAGAGGAGGTGGCGGAAAGGCTAGTTCCTAAGGCAGTTCAATCAGGTTTTATTAAAGGGTGTTTCGTGCACATCGACTGAATTAGCGCACATCAACACATCAACTAGAAGGAGAGAAGAGATGAAGAAGGCCTTATTGCGCCCTATCTTCGTTGCGTTGTCCCTGGCGGTGATCGGCTCGGTCCTTCTGGCAGCTTGCGCCCCCGCTACTAACACCGGTAGCGGCGGCTCTGGCGGCGGCAGTGGCGGTCAGGTCACTATCGAGTACTGGGACTGGTGGGTGACGCAAGGACCAACTATCGACAAAGAGATCAAGCTCTTTGAGCAAGCTCATCCTAACATCAAGATCAAGAAGACGACTCAGGTCGTCGACAAGTACCCCGAGTTGCTGCAACTGGCGATGAAGAGCGGCAATGCTCCTGACGTCTTTCTCATCCCTGAGAAGCCCAAATTCATCGACCAGGTCAAACAGGGGTGGTTAATGCCGCTCAACAAATGGGCCACGAAGGATTGGCAGGCCCAATTCCCGCCGGCCTCCTTCGCAGAAGGGGATAACGTCATCGACGGCAAGATCTACAGCGCTCCCTACGAAGGCCCGGCCCCGTGGCTGCAGCTTTACATAAACACGAAGCTGTTCAAAGAAGCGGGCCTCGTCGACGACAAGGGCGAGGTGAAAGCGCCAAGGACCTGGGACGATGTCCGCGAGGATGCCCGGATCATAACCAAGGCCGGCAACGGGAAGTTCTACGGCTACGGCTTCGGCAATAAGCAGAAGTTCATTTTGCCGTGGCAGCTTTGGATGACGCAGAACAGTGGCGCTCCTGATGCTGGCTCTGGCTTCGACACACGCGAAGGCAAATACACCTGGGGCAGCAACCCGGTTTTTGCAGACTGGATCAAGTTCTTCATGGGCATGAAGGAGGATGGCAGCATCATTCCTAATGCCATGTCCATGGACGACGAAATGGCTCGCGCTGGCTTCGCAGATGGCAAGTTCGCTATGTTGGTAGGCGGTGTCTGGAACGTGTCTGGCTGGGCGAAGACCAACCCCAACTTCAAGGACTACATGATAGTCCAGTTGCCGTATGAGGGACCAACGCAGAAGAGCTACTTCTACCGCGTTCCCGGTGGACACGGCTGGGCCATATCGGGGCAGTCGAAGCACCCTGAAGAGGCATGGTTGTGGTTCGATTGGCTCAACTCCAAGGACGCTGCGACACGTTGGGTCCAGGCAGGACAGGGGTTGAGGGTTTACCCCGATGTCAACAAGCTAGAGTATGCCCCTACGCCGCAGTTTGCCCAGTACATGAAACTGGCGACCGACGACGTGAAGCTGGCCCCAGCGCCTTCACTGAAACATCCCGAGATGGCCGAGGTGAAGGAGCAGCAGACGTTACCTAATATCCAGAACGTCCTGGAAGGCATCTACACCGGCCAGATCAAGGACTACAAGGAAGCTCTCAAGGACCTTGAGAGTCGCCAGAACGCCGAGCTTCAGAGCGCCATTAAGGACGCGCAGGATCGCGGTGTCAAAGTCGACCCTAGCTGGTGGATAGTTCGCGACTGGAACCTCACCAAAGACTACGCGCAATGATGCACGCATAGAAACGGCGGAAGGTTGAGGGATAGGGTGGAATGCTCTGTCCCTCAACCTGGCCCGTTTCCTGGAAAGGAAGCTTCAGTGAGCACACAATCGATAATAACCGAGCGCAAAGCGGTACAACTGCCACTGGTAACGAAGCCGGATTCTCTCCTGTGCAAGGCGCGGAAGAACTTCTGGTCCTACCTCTTTGTCCTCCCCATGCTGGTGCTGGTTGGACTGTTCGTGGTGTACCCACTGGTTGCTTCCATACAGATCACCCTGTATGACTGGAACGGCATCGGCAACCCGACGCGCTACGTCGGTCTTCGCCACTTCTTCACGGTGGCGAGTGACCCGCTGTTCTGGAACGCCGTGAAGAACACGTTCACGTACGCGTTTGTTCTGGTTCCGATTCAACTGACACTGGCGCTGATACTCGCGCTGGTGTTAAACAACCCGAAGCTCAAAGGGTCGACCATTTACCGTGCCGTCTACTTCTCGCCGGTCGTCACTTCCGCGGCTATGGTTGGTATCGTGATCACGCTTCTCCTGAGCAGCTTCGGCACCGACCTTAGCTTCTTCCTGGTCGATCACGGAATCGTTTCAGAGCCGATCGACTGGCTGGGGAGCCCGCAGTTTGCCCTCCCAGTGATCATCGCCGTGGGCATCTGGCAAACGCTGGGTTATAACCTCGTATACTTCCTGGCCGCTCTGCAGTCCATTCCTAAAGAGCTTTACGAAGCGGCGCAGGTTGACGGCGCGAACGCCTATCATCAGTTCACGAAGATAACTATTCCAATGTTGCGCGAGGTCGGCGCCGTGATCGTCTTCCTGGCAATCCTGGGAAGCTTGCAGGTCTTCGATCTCGTGCTGGTCATGACTGGTGGTGGGCCATACTTCTCCAGTGAGGTAGTGAGCACCTACATTTATCACTACGCCTTCACCCCGACCTCGATTTCGGCGGAGGCTAACGTTGGATACGCGTCGGCGGCTGCCCTGTTCATGGGCATTCTTGTGATGGGCATCACCGTGATGCAGATCCTAGCAGTGAAATACGCTCGCGAACGACGGGCAGAGATGAAGTGATGGAGGAATAGCCATGGCATTGAGCGTCGCCACCGGCAACACGAAAGCTAACAACCGAAGATCCAGCCAGATGGGAAGTGGGATGTCCAGGCTCTTCGTCCACGCTGTGCTCATCGGCGTTGGGTTCTTCTACATGTACCCCTTCCTCTGGGTGCTGGCGAGCTCGTTCAAGACGCCATCAGAGTTCTTCAATTCTGGCCCGAGCTTGATTCCGCATCAACTGCTGTGGGACAACTACGTTTACGCCTGGAACACCGGTCAATTTGGAACGTACTTCCTGAACACGATCATCGTGACCGTCTCGGTCACGCTGCTCGTAATCCTTTTCACCTCCATGGCGGGTTACGTGCTCTCCAAGACGCATTTTCCCGGCAAGAAACTGATCATCGGCGGCATGCTGGCCTTGATGTTCTTGCCTGGAGGCTACACGATCATCCCTGTCTTCGATCTGGTCAACAGGTTGGGCCTGCTGAACACGCTGTGGTCCATCATCCTGGTTCAGACGGCGGGTGGTTTGGTCTTCAACACGTTGCTGTTCATGGGCTACTTCGCTACGATTGGCAAGGAGGTAGAAGAGGCGGCGCGAGTTGACGGAGCCGATCTGCCCAGGACCTACTGGTATGTAATGCTTCCCATGGCCAAGCCGATGATCGCGACAGTCGGCCTGTTCCAGTTCATGAACAACTGGAATAGCTTCTGGATCCCGCTTGTGTTCACGATCGGCAACCCCTCACTGCGCACGCTGGCAGTCGGCCTTTACTCCTTTGTCGGCGAGAACTCGACCGGTTGGACGTACATCGCTGCCGGTGCGGTGATGTCGATCCTGCCCATTATCGTCGTGTTCTTCTTCCTGCAGCGCTACTTCATCGAGGCAGTCGCCGGCGCGATCAAGGGCTGATAGCTAAACCCCGAGGTATTGCTTCTTCGTTTCCTCGTCGTGCAGCAGGATATCTGGTGTGCCTTCGAAAACGATGCTGCCTTTGTTCATCACGTAGGCTCTATCGGCTAGCCCGACGGCGAGCGAGAGGTTCTGCTCGACGAGAAGAATCGCAAATCCTTCCTGCTTCAACTCGGACAATACCTGGCCAATCTCCTTCACTATCAAAGGTGCCAGGCCCTCGGATGGCTCATCCATAAGGAGTAGCTGAGGGTTGGTCATCAGCGCCCTGGCGATGGCGAGCATTTGTTGCTCTCCACCTGAAAGCGTGCCAGCCTTCTGCTTTTCTCTCTCCTTGAGCCGCGGAAATTGCTTGAACACCCTTTCGAGGTTCCATCCCTTTCCGCGAGCTCCGATGATCAAGTTCTCTTTCACACTCAGATCGGGAAACACCCTTCTTCCTTGAGGTACGAGGCCGATACCCATCCTTGCTATCCGCGAGGGCGACAGCCGAGCTACGTCCGTATTCTTGAACAGTATCGAGCCCTTGCGCGGAGGGCTGAAGCCGATGATCGATCTTATGGTCGTGGTTTTCCCGACCCCGTTGCGACCCAGCAGGGAAACGAGTTCTCCATCAGATACCCGGAGCGAAACCCCCTGCAGTATGTAGCTTTCTCCGAGGAAGGTGTGCACATCCCTAAGTTCTAGCATTGCTCACCTCCTCACCGAGATAGACCTCTAAGACGACCTTATTGGCTTTCACTTCTTGGGGCGTGCCCTCTGCCAGCACCTCGCCGTAATGCAAGACCGCGATGCGATCGGCGAGCGCAAACACGACGTCCATGTCGTGCTCGATGATCAGAATGGTGATGTCGTTGGGCATCCGCTTGATCATGCCGGTGAGCATCGTCGTCTCCGTTGGCGACAGCCCTGCGCAAGGTTCGTCGAGGAGAAGCACCTTCGGACGAGTTGCCAGGGCGATGGCTATCTCCACCTGTCGCTGCTCGCCGTATGACAGATTCTTGGTCAGAATGTCTTTCCTGTCGCCGAGAGCAAGGGTTTCGAGTATTTCCTCTGTTTCGGCGTTTACGTCGCGGAAACTCGAGGCTGGCGAAAGCAGCTTTGAGCTGATGCCATTCTTCTGCTGCGCGGCGATGCGCACGTTCTCGAAGACGCTAAGCCCGAGGAAGAGGTTGTTGCGCTGGAAAGTACGTGCCAATCCCTTGGCAGCAATCTGATGGGGCTGCAATCCTGTTATCTCCTGGTCGTGCAAGAAAACGTGTCCTGCCGAAGGTTTCAACTCGCCGCTGATGAGATTGAACAGCGTCGTTTTGCCCGCCCCGTTTGGGCCAATGATGGCTCTTCGCTCGCCTTCTTCTACCTTCAGGCTGATGCCGTTAGTGGCTTGGAGGCCGCCAAAGTTCTTGTATAGCTTTTCGACCTTCAGTGCTTCCACACTTGACTCCTCGCGCCGTGCCAGACTTTATCCAATAGCCCTGTGATTCCATTTCTGGCGAGTAAAACGAAGAATATGAAGACCATGCCCATGATCGTGGGCCACCGCTCGGTGTTCGAACTGACGATGTTCTGCAACAGGAGGATCGTTCCCGCGCCGAGGACAGGGCCTACCAGCGTTCCTGCGCCGCCAATGATGACCATCACCATCACCTGTCCAGACATCGTCCAGTAAAGCTCTGACGGAGAGATGAACCCGTTGAAGTACGAATAAAGGACGCCCGACAACCCCCCGAAAGCGCCGGCGATGACAAACGCCGCCAGCTTGAAGTTGCGGGTGTTGTAGCCAACTGCCTTCATTCGGCCCTCGTTCTCCCTTATCCCCAGCAGTACGTGGCCAAACGGAGAGCTCACTATTCGCTTGAGAAGCAACAACGAAATGACGAAGATTCCGAGCGTGATGTAGTAGAATTTGGTGGGATCGTAGAACTCTATCGGCAGAGATGGCACGGAGAGGTTAGGCCTCGGGATGCCCGCGAGCCCGTTCGAACCACCTGTGAGCCAGGTCCATTGGTGAGCGATGGCGTACACCATCTGGGAGAATGCCAGCGTCAGCATGAGGAAGAACACGCCCGCCGCGCGGATGGAGAAAAAGCCGATCACGAAGGCGGCAATGGCGCAAACTACTATCCCCGCGGCCATCGTCAACAGCATATTGGGCGCGATCTTTATGGCCACGAGGCCAGCGGTATAGGCTCCGACGCCGAAGAACGCCGCGTGGCCAAACGAAATGAGGCCAGTGTACCCGAGAAGCAGGTCCAGACTCATCGCGAAAATGCCGAAAATGAGTATCTCGGTCAGCGTGCTTAAGGAATACGCCGATGTGGTCAAGATCGGAAATGCGGCAAGCGCTGCCAGCATCACTAGCCAAAAGACGAGCTTGCCAGAGCGAACGAAGACGCCGCCAGCGGGGTAGGTAGTCTCTAGACTCATCAGGCAGCCTCTTTCCCAAACAAGCCGGAAGGCCTTGCCAGCAATACTATGGCCATAATAACGAACACGATGAGCAAGGCGAAGTCAGGTACCAGCACCTTGCCGAAGGTCTGGGCCTGGCCAATAAGTATCGCTCCCCAAAACGACCCTTTCAGTGTGCCCAGCCCGCCTACCACGACGACGATTAGCGTAATGATCAGCGTCTCGAAGTCCATTCCTGGGTACAGACCGAGAACAGGTCCGGCGATTATCCCACTGAGACCAGCCAGCGCGGCCCCCAGGCCGAACACCAGCGTGAAGACGAGCGTGATGTTTATGCCCAGTCCACTAACCATCTCTTTGTCTGCGACCCCGGCTCTGATTACCGCTCCCAGCCGCGTGCGCTCCAGAAACGCCCAGAGAGCCAGCGCCAGGATGAGGCCGATGACGATCACGAACAGCCTGTACTCAGGAAAAGATCTGCCGAAGATTATGGCGGATTTCGCCAACCCAGGAGGTGCGGGCAAGGACCTGATATCGGCTCCCCATATCCACTTGACCATGTCCATAAAAACGAAGGAGAGGCCAAAGGTGAGAAGCACCTGGTCGAGATGCCCGCGTCGATACAGCGGACGGAGCAGGGATGCTTCCATGATTATGCCGATTATTCCAACAGCTATTGGCACCAACACCACCGCGATCCAGAACTGTCCTGTCCATCCGAGAAAGAACAGCCCGACATAGGCCCCGATCATGTACAGCGAACCGTGCGCCAAGTTCATCACGTCCATCATCCCAAAGATCAGGGAAAGGCCCATTGCGAGAAGAAACAGCAAGAGACTGTAGGCCATGCCATTAAGGAACTGAATGCCATAGAAGCCCAGAGTATCACTCATTAGCGGCCGAACCCTTCCAAAATGCAAAATGCTGTGGGTCTCGATCGAATGAAGGGTAATGTGCAATTGCGAGTTAGCCGAGCGCGACCGTCCACTTGTCGTGTGCGCAGTGGGCGGCCGCGCTCCTGAACTAAAAACTGCCAGAACTACTTGCCAGGGTCCTTTACTGCCTTGATGGTATCGATCACCACGTTGGCGAGTTTCCCACCCACCTCTTTGACTTCTCTGACGTAGATGTTCTGAATGACGTTGTGAGTGACGGGATCGAACTCGAAAGGACCGCGTGGGCTGGCGAACTTGACGCTCTCGAGCGCCTTGATCAGGGCGTCTTTATCGCTTGTGTTGCCCTTGGTCTTCTCGATGGCTTCGTGGATGACTCGTGCCGTGTCGAAGCCCTGTACGGCAAAGGAGTTGGGCTCGACGTTGAATTTCTTCTGATAGGCTTCTATGAACTTCTTGTTCTCTGGAATGTCCAGGGTGTTGGCCCAGTTGAGGCCGCTGATAGCGCCCAGGGCGGCCTTCCCTTGAGCCGGCAGGACGTCCTGCTCGACCAGCCATCCTGCCCCGGTGAGCTTGGCCGTTTTCTTCAGGCCATACTCCTCGTATTGTTTCACGAAGGCAACCGCGTCGCTACCGCTGTAGAAGCTGTAGGTTGCCTCTGGCTTAGCCTCGGCTATCTTGGCCAGATACGGTCCATAGTCCGTGTTGCCGAGAGGCGGATAGATCTCGCCCAGAACGGTGCCGCCCGCGGGGACGAAGGTCTCCTTGAAAGCGGCGATCATCTCTTTGCCCGCGGCATAGTCCGCCGCGCTACAGAAGACCTTCTTGGAGGTGTGCTTGGCGACCCAATCGCCCATAGGATAGTTCGGCTGCCAGTTGCTGAAGGATGTGCGGAAGATATAGGGGCTCTTCTTCTCCCTGGTGAGACCATTGGCGCCGGCATTGGAAATAAGGAGGATCATCTTGTTGTCGTGAACGATGTCTCTGACAGCGTAGGCAATGGCGCTGTTCACCAGGCCTGTCATGAGGTCCACCTTGTCCTGCTCGATGAACTTCCTGGTCTTGCGCAGCGATGCCTGCGCATCGTTCTCCTCGTCTTCCTTGATCAGGTCGATCTTGCGCCCTGCGATGGTGTTCCCGATGCTCTCGAAGTACAGCACCATGCCGTTGGTGATGCTCTCGCCCAACACCGCGTAAACCTTGGAATAGGGGAGCAGAACGCCGATCTTGAGTGGGGGACCTGCCGCTGGCTTGACTTCGGCTGCCGGCGTGACGGCCGCCTTGGTCGCTGGCGTTGCCGCTGACGGCGCTGCAGGCGCCTTCGTCGGCGTTGTGGGTGCCGCAGGCGCGCACGCCTCCAACAGCGATCCCGAAACGACTGCCGCTCCAGTTACAACTGCCGCCCCTTTGAGAAATTGTCTCCTGGATAGTCGCTTGTTCACCTTTTCTTCTGACATGCTTGTCAATAACCTCCTTATTCTAGTTTGCAACGCTTAGACAACGATCGATGCCGAAGGCGCGGTTACGAGTGGCCCCAGAACAGAGCGGCTTCAACATTGCTAATCACCCGCCTGGCATAGGCAGGTTTTATCTGTCTCGTTCCTTGCGGCTCCGCCACAGTGAGACAGATAAGAGGCAAATCTGCCCCTACGTGGACACTGGAGCGGCCAAGCTAGCCAGTTAGCGACGGGAAGACGAGCCAGATAGCACCTTTGCTAGCTTGCCCAAAGTGACGCTAAGTTAGCATATGTGAATAGCCTTGTCAAGTGAAAAGCTGGTGCCTAGCTACTCGATTGGTTGACTTTGGCCCTTTTCATTGGTATGCTAGCATTTGGCTGCCCGAAACACCAGGTCTGTGCTGAAAGGGAATTCCCCATGTGGTTGACGGACATTTCCATTAAGCGTCCCCTCTTTATCTCAATGCTGCTGCTGTTCTTCATCTTGATTGGCGCTGTCTCCTACACCCGACTGGGCGCCGACCAATACCCTCAAGTTAACATTCCCTATGTAATGGTCGTCGTACCTTATCCTGGCGCGGGACCTGAAGAAGTCGAAAGCAGCGTCACAAAAGTCATCGAGGACGCCGTCGCCGGCGTTGGTCAGCTCAAGACACTCTCCTCGTACTCCATGGATGGCCTTTCGGCGGTAACGCTCGAGTTCAATGTTGGCGCGGATACCGACACGGCAGCTATCGATGTGGAAAGAAAGGTTAGCGCAATTCGTTCGCAACTGCCGGACGAAGCCCAGGCGCCTAGCGTGATCAAGGCCGAGTTCAACGCAATGCCCATCTTGAGCGTGTCTCTTTCCAGCAACCGGCCTGATAGTAATCTATATCACCTGGCCAACGATCGACTGAAGGCGCGACTCGAGGCGGTTTCGGGTGTTGCCTCCGTGCGAGTCGTCGGCGGGCGCGACCGCGAAATTCTCGTGAAGGTCGATCAGGCAGAGCTGCGCGCGCGGGGCCTGTCGATTCAACAGGTTTACGGCGCTCTATCGCAGAGCAACATCAGCATGCCAGGTGGCAGCATCGACGAGAAAAACACGCAATACTCGGTCCGATACAACGCGCTTTTCCAAAAGCCTGAAGACCTGCGTGACCTCGTGCTCTATTCCGGACCAAACGGCATTGTGTATCTCAGAGACGTCGCCGAAATAGTGGATGGCTTCAAGAAACAGACCATCGTCAATCGCACCAACGGCGTGGACAGCGTTGGTCTGCTGATAACGAAGTCTTCCAATGCCAACACGATGCAGGTGGCTGCTGCGCTGCGGAAAACGCTCGGCAATATCGAGAAAACTCTGCCGCCAGACGCAAAGCTGACCATCGCCAGCGACACTTCTATCTTCGTGCGACAGTCGTTAAATGATATCCAGGACAGCCTTTTCTACGCGGTCCTGCTCACGGGACTGGTGTTGCTGCTGTTCCTTCACACCACCCGTTCCACGATTATCGTCCTGTTCTCCATCCCAACGTCGCTCATTTCTACGTTTCTCGTGATGTGGATCATGGGCTTTACGCTTAACATGATGTCGATGATGGCTCTAGCGCTCAGCATCGGTATCCTGGTCGACGATTCCATCGTCGTGCTGGAGAATATCTTCCGCCATCTCAAGCTGGGCGAAACTCCCTGGAGCGCTGCCCTCAAAGGGCGAAGCGAAATAGGGCTTGCCGCTATCGCCATTACACTCGTGGACGTCGTCGTCTATTTGCCCATGGCCTTCATGACCGGTATGGTGGGCCAGTTTTTCCGCCAGTTCGGCCTTACCGTGACGGTGGCGACTCTATTCTCGCTTTTCGTGTCTTTTACTCTGACCCCTATGCTTGCGTCCCGCTGGCTCAAGGCCGACTCTGAAGACAACCACGGCTCGCTTCTGGGCCGTTTTGGCGTTAAGTGGGAGGCAGGTTACGACCGGCTAGCGAGCGCCTACAGGGGGCTGTTGAAGGGGGCGCTGGGCCATCGCAAGACTGTAATTGCTGTCAGCTTCGTCGCCTTCTTCGGCGCGGTGTCGCTGATTCCCTTGAAGCTCATCGGGACGGAATTCCTGCCCCCTGAAGATCAAGGCGAGGTTCACCTCATCGCCGAGTTGCCTCCTGGCACGCCGCTCAGCGTTACGAACGATGTCGCGCTGCGGTTAGAATCAAGGCTCGCGAAGATACCGGAAGTGACAAGCTATTTCACAACTGTCGGCCTGGCTTCCTCTGGATTCTTCACCGCAGGCGAGAGCCGCTTTGCCCGCATCACGGTCAAGATCGTGGAGAAAAGCAAGCGAAAGAAGTCCATCGTCGAAATGACGAAGGAGTTGCAGGCCGTGGGTAATGGGATTCCTGGACTGGAGCTTCGCGCACAGTTGCCTGCTATCGGAGGTGATCCCCGACAGCCGTTCCTCGTCCAGCTCAGGGGGGATGATCCAGCGAAGCTCAAGTCTACAGCCGCCCAGATAACCGAAGTGGTGAAGCGAATTCCAGGCACCAGCGACGTGACCAACAGCGCCGCAAAGGGCGGGCCTGAGATCCGCGTGGAGGCAGATCAACAACGCCTTGCCGATCTCGGCCTCACGTCCGCACAGGTTGCGACGGCTCTGCGGGCAAATATCGAGGGTCTCGTCGTCAGTCAGTTGAGGCCTGAGGGACAGAACAAAGTAGACATAAGGGTAGTTGGAAGCGACGTCGACAGGGCTACTGTGGCCGATCTGGGATCGCTCCCGATAGCCAGCCCGAAGGGCCTGATTGCGCGAATGGATCAAGCGGCGAAAATGAAATCGGGCGAGAGCCCGGCGGAGATCGAGAGGATCAATCGCCAGCTTGTGGTAACCGTCGGCGCCAACGTGCTGGGGCGCCCCCTCGGCGACGTAGTCAACGATTTCCAGGTACAGATGGCGAGTATTCAGTTGCCGCCTGGCTTCTCCATCAATTTGGGCAGCCAGACGGAGCTGATGGACGAGAGCTTCACGTCCCTGGTCGGAGCGCTCTTCCTCTCCATACTCCTGATGTATATGCTTATGGTCGCGCTCTACGAATCCCTGCTCTATCCGTTGATCATCATGTTTGCCTTGCCTGTATCTATCGTCGGCGCGCTGCTTGGACTGTTCGTATCAGGACAGTCGCTGAATATCTCCTCGATGATCGGCATGATTATGCTAATGGGTCTCGTCGGAAAGAACGGTATCCTTTTGGTGGATTACACTAACACCCTCAGAAACAAAGGGATGAGCCGCTTCGACGCCATCGTCGAGGCTGGGCCGACGAGGCTCCGCCCAATTCTGATGACGACCTCGGCGATGGTTATGGCCATGATCCCTGTGGCAATGACGAGCGGACAGGGCGCGGAGACCCGATCCCCGATGGCAATCGTAGTTATCGGCGGCCTCTTGAGCTCGACGCTGCTCACCCTGGTGCTCGTGCCTGTCGTCTACACGGTTCTGGACGACCTGCAGATGCGGATCGGCAAGCTCTTGAGGAGACGCTAATATATCTTTGTCCCGATCAAATCTCTAAACTTCGTTTGAGGAGCGTGAAGGAGGGCCGCAAGATGGTATTCAAGAACTATATCGGCGGCAAATGGGTCGATTCAAAAAGTGGCGCGACTTTCGAGAGCATCAATCCTGCCAACGGTGAGGTGATCGGCGTCGTGAGCAAATCTGACGCAACTGATGTCGACGACGCCGTCGAGGCGGCGGCGCGCGCCTTCCCCTCCTGGCGCAAGGTCCCCGCGCCACGTCGCGCGGAGATACTTTTCCGCGCCGCTCAAATAATGCTTTCCCGCAAAGAAGAGCTGTCCCTACTGGTCACCAGGGAGATGGGCAAGGTGATCAAGGAAGGAAGAGGGGACGTGCAGGAAGGCATCGACATGACCTTCTACACGGCCGGCGAGGGCAGAAGGCTCTTGGGCTCTACCACTCCTGCCGAGCTGCCCAACAAGTTCGCCATGTCGGTGCGCGACCCAATCGGCGTCGTCGCCGCTATAACTCCCTGGAATTTCCCTATCGCTATCCCGACCTGGAAGCTAATGCCTGCTCTCGTTGCGGGCAACACGGTCGTCTTCAAGCCCGCCAGTGATACACCTGTGTTAGCCCACAAGCTGGTCGAAATTCTCGAGGAGGCGGGCATACCAGGTGGAGTGTTGAACCTCGTTCTCGGCCCAGGTGGCACGGTTGGCGATGCCCTGGTAAGCCATCCCAAAGTCGATTTGATCTCCTTCACTGGCTCGACCGCTGCGGGCAAAGGTGTGGCACAGAAAGCCAGCGAGCAGCTCAAGCGCGTGTCCTTGGAAATGGGCGGCAAGAACGCTATCATCGTGATGGATGATGCAGACCTCGAATTGGCGGTCGACGGTATAATCTGGAGCGCTTACGGCACGACCGGCCAGCGTTGCACGGCGGCGAGTCGATTGATCGTGCACGAAGCGGTGCGTAAGGAGCTTGCTGATAGACTCATCAATCGCATCGGTGCCCTGCGCTTGGGCGATGGTTTGCTCGACACAACCGACGTTGGTCCTGTTGTAAACGCCTCGCAACTCGATAAGATACATGGCTACGTTGAGGCGGGGATCAAGGAAGGGGCTAATCTCTTGATCGGCGGAACCATCTGCGACGAGGGCGATTGCGCGAAGGGCTTCTTCCATAAGCCTACCCTCTTCGACAATGTCAATCCTAACATGCGCATTGCGCAGGAGGAGATTTTCGGCCCTGTCGTATCGATGATCGCGGTCAGCAGCCTTGACCAGGCGATTGAGGTCAATAACGCCAGTCGCTATGGACTGTCGAGTTCTATTTTCACTCGCGATATTAACAATGCGTTCAGAGCGATGCGCGACATAACGACGGGCATCGTCTACGTGAACGCGGGGACGATCGGCGCAGAGGTGCATCTGCCCTTTGGAGGCACGCGCGGCACCGGCAATGGTCACCGTGAAGCCGGCCAGGCGGCCCTGGACATATTCACCGAATGGAAATCGTTGTACGTCGACTTCAGCGGGCGGCTGCAAAGAGCTCAGATCGACCTGGACAGCTAAGTCCACAACCACCAGTTCACAACGAAGGGAGAGTAAGGTGTCTGATTCCGCGACTTTCTTCGGCGATTCTACCCTCACCGAACTAGAGGGTAGACTGCTCGAAATCTACGATGGGCTGAAGGAAATTCTGAAGAGGGACGATTGTCCCCCATGTGTCCTCTTCAGCGTCAAGCAATCCCTGGCGGCACTCTATCCGGCGGTTAATGACCTTGGTCTCGCCTACGAATACCTGTTCGACTACGGCGTCTAGCACAGCGCCAAGCAGGGCGTCCAGGAAGTGCGACATTCGATGAGTACGACATTTGAGGGGGAAACGGTGGGAACTGACCAAACATATTCGCCTTATTGGAATCCCAAGATGGAGTTGGCTGACCGCGCCACGATATCGAGGTGGCAGATGCACAAGTTTCAGAAGACCCTTGCGTTTGCCTACGCTAATAGCAGTCTGTGGAAGAAGAAGCTGGATGACGCCGGCGTTCATCCCAGTCAGATAAGAAGCCTCGAAGACGTGCGAAAAGTGCCTTTTCTCACGAAGAAGGAATACCTCGATTCTCAAGAACAAGAGCCTCTCTTCGGCGATATCCTCGCCGCCCCAATCGAGTTCGTAATGAACTACCATCAAACCTCGGGAACATCCGGCAGGACACCGCTCCGAGTCGCAGATGGTCGGCGCGACTGGTCCTGGATGGTCGACGCCTGGGCGGAAGGCCTCTGGGCCCTCGGCGTCCGCCCAACCGACGTTGCCTACATCGCCTTCAGCTACGGGCCGTTCATCGGCTTTTGGATCTCTCACTACGCCTTCGAGAAGATAGGGGCGATGACCGTTCCTGGGGGTGGCCAAAGCAGCGAGGCTAGAATAAGGCAGATTCTTGACTTGGGTGTCACAGTGGTCGTCGCGACTCCGACATATGGCCTGCGATTGGCCCAAACAGCTCGCGAAATGGGTGTGGACCTGGCAAAGGAGTCTAAGGTCAGGCTCACCGTCCACGCTGGCGAGCCAGGTGCTAGCATCCCAGCCACGAAGCAGATGATGGAGTCGATGTGGGGAGCTAAATGCGGTGATTTCGGCGGCATGAGCGAGTGCGGCGCGAACTTCTACTACAGTTGCAGCGAGCGATCCGAAGGAGTGCACCTGCACGAGGATCATTTCCTGCTGGAAGTGATCGATCCAATAACGACCGAGCCAGCACCGTATGGCCAGCGTGGGGAGCTGGTAATGACCCCCTTCGGACGGGGTTCGTTGCCGGCGATACGTTATCGGACAGGGGATCTCGTCGAGAAGATGCCAGCCAGCGCTTGCGCCTGCGGCAGGAGTTTCGATCTGTTCAGAGGCGCCATCATCGGTCGCGCCGACGATATGCGAGTGATCAGGGGAGTCAACGTCTTCCCCTCGGCCATCGAGGACATTGTGCGCCAGCACGACGAAGTGGACGAATTCCAGATCGTGTTCACGCGGCAGGGTTTTCAGGACGAAGTCACCGTCAACGTAGATTTATTGCCACACGCTTACGCGACTCGATGTAACACGCTTGCGGCTGAGTTGTCCCGATCTCTGTCCGAAGCCCACGAGGGATTGCGCATCAACGTCGTCGCCGTGGAGCCAGGCTCGCTGCCGCGCTTTGAGCTGAAATCGCGCCGCATAATCGACAAGCGGTAAGCATAATGGGGGTTGCGGGAAACATTAGGAGAGTGCTATTATCGGGGAGAAAAGAGACCTGCGGAGAAAGTTGGGTAACTACAGGTGCTGAGAGTTATTGAATGGAAAAGGACGACCACACAGTATGTCGCCATTCTCCAGGTGGCTGATCGCTTCGAGCCAAACTCTATACGAGAACTGGAGCGACGCGGGGCAGAGACTATCCTCGGGGGAACTTTGCGCGGAACGACGCAAACCGACTGGTACGCCCTGGCCTACGACCGACGCGAATTGGAGTTCGAGGAAGCGAGAGAAATGGCCAGGAACACGCTGGAGCGATACCGCGAGCAACAGCGGCGGCCCTGATTCTAGAGGTGGCCACAAATGAAAACCCTCCTCAAACTTGACTGCTTGAGGAGGATGTCGTGACTTGTACCATCTTAGATAACTAGCTTGCGAAGAATCCGAGGATCGCCCACGCCAGGAATATCAACAGCCCTACCCAGGGCAATGCTTCTACGACAAGCTCTCTCACCAACGACCCGACCTCCACCTCGCAGTATCGCATAACGGCGCCGAAATCCTCATGTCGAGCCCTCATGCTCGGAATTGCCTATTCGCCTGCCATTATAGCACCCAGCAACCGCGAATTCAAGCGTTTCTTCGCAATGCTGAAGTTTTGATGTAAGCCACCCTGGGGTTAATTGTCAGACCCCGTACTCGTAAATATACTCAAAGTCCAGGTCGAGATCGTTAACGATCTGCCAGACCGCGGCTAGAGCAACACGGGCATTCGACTGCGCGCAGGGAGGCAGATCAGGCATCGAAAGAAATGCTTTCAACTCATTATACAGTACCAGAGCCTGCTCCTCGACAGGTGTCAACTTGCGACCGATTAGATCGATGCCAGCCATTTCTATACCTCCCTCTTGTCAATCAGTCTTCTTGCCTTCAGCTCGAATCGCGGCAAAGAGCCTCGTTCGGCAAGCCTAACGTTGAACCGCAGTCCTTCGTGGCCCTCAGCCAATGCCTTGCCGAGTTCCACCGACAGCATAGGGAATTGGTCATCGAAGCTGGGCTTCAATTCGACAGCCACCGTGATCTCGTCCCTTATGCCCTCTTCGCGCGTGAGCGCTATCTGAAACTCGTCAACCGCTTCAAATTCCCTGACGATGGCCTCCACCGCCGATGGAAAAACATTCGTGCCGCGAATAAGCTTCATGTCGTCGACCCGGCCGAGAATGCCTCCCTTATAAAGATCGAAGGTGCGCCCACATGTGCAGGAGGTTCCCGGCACCTTCTCAACTAGATCGCCAGTACGGTACCGAATGAGCGGAATGAAACCGCGGCCGAATGAGGTCACTACCCGCTCTCCCCGTTCGCCGTACCCCAGTTTTCCGCCGGTCTTCGGATCGATCACCTCGTCGATGAGATGATCCTCGATGATGTGCGTGCCGCCAGGCTGTTTGCTGCATTCAAACACCACCAGTGTCCCAATCTCAGTCATCCCAGCCGTATCGGCAGCCTTCGCACTCCACGCCGTCTCGATGAGCCTCTTAGTTGAGGGAACGCTTCCTCCAGGCTCGCCCGAAAGGATAATCTTGTCCACTTTGGAATCCTTCGCCAGGTCGATGCCCATTTCGCTAGCCACTTGGGCCAACCTGAGCGCATAAGTTGGCGTGGCGCAGATCGTCGTCGCCCCCAACTCGAGGATCTGCTTGATCCTACCCTCGCTAGACATGCCGCCGCTGGCAACTGTCAGCGCTCCCAGTTTCTCGCAGCAGTAGTGCGCTCCCCAGAACCCTATGAACGCGCCGTACGCAAACGATAAGTAGACGATATCCGTCGATCTGATGCCAAACCCATAAAAGGCGTAGCCCCACATGTCCGAGATCCACTGCCAGTCCCTGATACTGTCGAGTACACGGAGCGGTGTGCGACCCGAAGTACCAGAGGTGCTGTGATACCTGATAGCAAGATCAGGGCTCGTGGTCAGCATGTCGCCAAATAGTGGGTGGCGCTGTTGCTCCTGGAGCCATTCCTCTTTAGTCGTGAACGGAATCCGCTCGATATCTGCTAAGCTGCGCAACTGCTCGGGCTTGAAGCCCGCTTCGTCGAACTTCGTGCGATGAAAGGGGCTCTTGTGGTAGGCGCGCTCCACCACTCGCCGCAGCTTTTTGAGCTGCAGCGCTTCGAGTTCCTCCCGGGGCATCAGCTCGTTCTTGGGGTTCCAGTATCCCAATGGCAGTTCGGTTATCATCGATAGACCTCCCTTATTTATGGTCTAGAAACGATTTAGAAATTGGCCCGGAACTATGGGGGCGATCTGAATTGAGGGCCAAGCTTTGAGAGCCTGGCCCTGTAAGCCATCAATGTGTTCAAGCGCCAGGGGACGACGCCCTTTTGATTCCTGGCGGAATGGAGCGTTTTTCCTTG
The DNA here is from genome assembly GCA_023480885.1 of Chloroflexota bacterium. Lineage (GTDB taxonomy): Bacteria > Chloroflexota > UBA6077 > FW602-bin22 > JACPRP01 > JAMCWX01. Next base: position 18,575 of record JAMCWX010000071.1, read on the forward strand.
GGCTGAACGTAAGGAGTAGGAACTTGTTGTGTATCAATCTTGAGCTCGTTATCCACGTTGGTGATGGTCACCCATTTCAGCCAATTCTCATTATCTGTAAATGGGTAGTCTTCGCGGAAATGATAGCCTCTGCTCTCCGTCCTGGCACGTGCCGCAGCTACCATCAATTTGGCAACTTTGGTCATGCTTTCCAATTCGGTGACGCGCATCAGTTCGTGAGCAGATCCGGCGCGGAGCGAGGCCAGTTTTTCGGTTATCTCCTCAAGAGACTGCCAGCTCTCAGCTAGCCTGGCTGCAGTCTTAAAGTAGCCCGAATCAACAGGTATAATGGCCTGTTGTATCGCCGTGGTCAGATCATCCCCTGAAATGCCATCCGCACGCATAAGATTCTGCATTCGGTTGCGCAGTATCTCTCGTGCTCTAGCGCGCTCTGACTTTTCAATCGCAGATGCCTGGATACTTTGGGCTTCGGAGCCCGCGTTGGATCCGGCTTCCCATCCCGATACGGCTGTGAATCCAAGGTTTATTCCCCCGAAAGAATATGTGCCGTGCGGTGGTTCAGGAGTGATGTCGCCAGCGGCGTATAAATGGGGGATGTTTGTCTCGCAGCGCGTGTTGATATGGATGCCGCCGCCGCTGGTTATCGTGCCGTAGAACGCTGGTATCCACTCAACAGGTTGTTGGAAAGGATCGATGCCCGCTCGGTCCCACAGGCGGAAGGATTCTGGCAGGATTTTGCGGCAGAGGGCGCGATCCGCCTGAGATGCCGCAGACATATCGAGATAGATAGGTCCCCGACCTTCTTTGATCTCGCGGCAAAAGGACAGCACGAGGTCCTGCAACCTGGCCCTGTTGCCTAGCACCGGGTGATACTGCCACATAAACTCCTCGCCCTTGGCATTGAGAAACCTACCACCCACCCCGACGTAAAGGTTCAAACCGTGGATGTCGTAGTTCTTCGCCGTGGTATTCGAGGCATACTGTTCCATATTACGGAAGGTCACGCCGGCATCGTAGGCTGCTGCCAGCAGATCGCCGGTCAGATTTCTGTGACCCATAAACACTGAGCGGAAGCCGCAACCGGAGGCGCAGAGTATGACAGTCTTGGCTCGGAGATAGTACGTTCGATTAGTGGTATAATCGAACCCCACCGCACCGGTTATCCTTCCCTCCACTGTCACCAGGTCCGTGACCATGAGTCTATTCATGGTTATCACCTGGCGCTCGCGCATCTTGCTGGTTAGAGCATCCATCATTGGTAGCGAGTTCACCACGTAGTGCATAGTATTGAGGTGGCCGCGAGAGCGACGACGCAGGAGGCGCCCATCGCCGTCCTTCTCGAAAACGGTGAGCCCCTTTTCGGCTCCCCAACGGTCGATACCCTTGAGCACCCGTAAGCCGTTCTCGAACATCAACTTGCACCATGCCTGGTCGTTCAAGAACTCGCCCCAGTTGACTATCTCATCCATCCAGACGTCTATTTTATCCTGTTCGGGGTCAAAGGCTGTGAATATGCCCGCCGCGAAGGCGCTTTGCCCGCTGCGGCCGACCTTTCCTTTGTCGGCAACGACTACTTTGCCTTCGCTGCCCAGACGCTCTTTCGCAGCAATCGCCGCTAATGTACCGGCCAGGCCGCCGCCAACAACTAGAACGTCGCTTTCCACTAACTCGTGAGCTTGACTCATTTGCATCCTCCATCGAAATCTTGCCAGGTCTGGGCTAATAGGGTAACACGACCTCGTGGCCGCGTTCTGGGCCCACAAAGATAGCGTCGGTGGGACATTCGATTTCGCATAGAAAACAGGTCATACAATCATCTTTGCAGGAAATGAAACATAGGGTACCTACCTTCTGGTACACGTCCATCGGGCAAATGCTCGCACATTTGCCGCAATCATTGCATTTGGTGTAATCGATTGCTCGAACTGCCATAGCCGCTTCCTCCTTTCCTCTGGTTACCGTTTGTAGACTCCCAGCTTGTCGACCGCGTACTTCGCCCAGGTCGGATCTACTAACTTATCAATGTCAAGTCTATCCTTTTGCAGCCCAGCGCGAATGTAGTAATCCTGGTCTTCGGCAAGGCTTGCCTTATTCACCTCACCGTTCGGATTCAAGCCTGGCACAAGCATCTTGTCATAAAGAGGCACATCCTTAACGCCTGTATTCTTGGCCAGGATTGACACTACGGTAGCTTTCTTCTTGGCATTCTTTCCAACAAATGCGTCGTTGTAATCCCGCAGAGCTTTCAGATAGGCCACCATATACCGCTTGGCGGCATCAGGATTCTCCTTGATGAACCTGCCGGAATAGAGTATGACGGCAATTTGATGGTTCGGGTAGAACTCGTCCTCGCGCTGATAAATAACGCCCAGGCCATCCTCCACAATCTTAGTGATATACGGCTCGATTGGTATGGCCATGTCGATGCTCTTGCCGGCCAGGGCTGGAGCCATATCGGGATGGGCCATTGGGACGAGTTGAAGATCGCGGGCTTTCAAGCCGACGGTGCGCATAACTTTGTCCAGCGCGGCCTCAGGTGTTATCCCTGTATCCGATGGAATTGCGATGCGTTTGCCCTTGAAATCGGCGGGCGTGCGGACGCCGGCGTCCCATAGATCCTTGCGAACCACGAGTCCTTCAAATCCCTGTCCCTTCGGTGTGCTGCCTTTGTCCGCGACAATCTTGATGTCCACGTTTCTGCTGACGGCATTGGCCAGTCCGACACCTGGAGCGCCACCCCCCACATCTAGTTGCCCTGCCCCCAGCGGCGCAATCATCTGCGCAGCGGCAGTGAACTTAGTAAACTCAACATCCAATCCTTGCTCCTTGAAATATCCCAAGTCTTGAGCGATAAAATTGCCCGAATCGCTTATAGAACTTAGGATGCCGAGACGGACCTTTGTTAGTTGCGCGCTATTCGCCTCTGGACGGGCGGCGGTCGCGGCAGGCACAGGAGTCGCGCCCTTAGGAGGGGAAGCCGCGACTGTTTCGGTTGGCTTTGCTGCCGGAGTCGCCGCCGGAGGCTGTGCAGCACAGGCGTCAACCAGAAGTAAGAGAACTACCAGACCCAGAACTGCTACCCTTGGCAAAAGAAAGCGCTTCAATTCCCACCTCCAATAGTTTATTGTGGCGAGGTAATTTCTAATACGATCGCGTCGCCCGATAGAGACAGTTCCGTTCCGTATTGTGGAATGTAATTCTAATGAGTGGAACGAGTATACTACGAACAAGGCTTTGTGTCAAGTAGTTGATTATTAATCCGCTACTAAGGTATGATGCGGTCGCACTTTGTTGGCGCGAAGAAAGGGCCCAGGTCGTGAAGTGGAAATACCGGCATACAGTATTGGCGACGTGCAGCGCCGCTTTTGCCTTCTACCACGCGGGACGACAGATATTGCCTCCCGCCCTGCCTCTGATCAAGGATCAGTTTGGCCTGAACTACGCTCAGGCCGGCTTCGTCGCGTCGGCCTACGATATCGGCTATGGCTTGACGCTGATCGCTGGCGGTTTTATGGCTGATCGATTGAAGAAAAGGAGGCTCGTTGTTGCCGGTCTTGTTCTTCTGGCTACTTCTCTAATGCTGACAACACTGAGCAACACCTTTTTGTCTATGTCCGCCGTTCGCGTCCTCACAGGCGCGTCATTTGGAGCCTACTTTGTCGCCGGTATCTCGCTCATCAGCTCGTACTTTCCTAAAGAGGAGCGAGGAAAAGCGCTGGGCATACATACGGGAATGGGAGCAGGCTCAGGGAAACTCATCGCGCCGCTGGTAGCAGCTCTCGTGTTACCTTCATTGGGCTGGCGACCCGTGTTTTATTTTGTGGGCATTCCTGTGCTGCTCATCGCTATCATCTTCTGGCGTGCGGTCAGAGAGCCGGAAACGGACGCCGTGCCCATCGCGTCTTTTCCCACCATTGTCGGGAAAGTCTTTTGCAATCGGTTCCTGATAATGCTAGGACTATGCAATGCGCTAATAATCGCCGCGAGTGTGTCTCTGTACTCTTTTCTGCCACTTTATCTTGTCAAAGAGATGGGTGCCGATCTCGCTGTAGGTGGCTATGCCGTTGCCTTCCTGAACGGTATCGATATCCCCATCGTTCCTGTAATGGGCACCTTATCCGACAAGCTTGGCCGGAAAGTGGTGATCTTCGCTATGAGCGTCTGCAGCGCCATTGCCCTTTATCTTTTTCCGTTCTTCACGGGCGGCGTCGAGATCGTGGCCGGTATCGTGCTCTTGGGAATATTTGTTGGCACGGCTTTCCCTTTGATTATTACGTATGTTGTGGACACGACCCCAGGTTCCTGCCGCAGTATAGCGCTAGGCTACGTAAACACGTTCACCATAATTGGGGGAAGCGTGGCGACGGTTCTATCGGGATACATCTCAGACGTATTCGGCGTCAGACAGGTATTCCCGTTCCTGGCAGCACTATCTGTGTTGGCAACCCTGGTTATCGCGCTTCTAGGAGAACCGGAAAAGGCCCAGGTAGCGGAACAAAGTGCATTATAGCCACGCAGAGACAACGGACAAAACCAATTACGAATCTTTGCCAAGGTATCCGAGTTCCTCCGAGATCGCTTGCGCCGCGCTACGCATGGGATGCGCATATTCCAGCATCTTTTCGTGAGTAAGCCGACTGCCTGGCCCAAATACGCCAAGCGCTGCGACCACGTCGCCCGTATGTTTGCGAATCGGGACTGCGATGGCGGCAGCGCCCTCGACAGTTTCACCGAAGGTGATGGCAAAGCCTGATTCACGAATTTGGAGCAAATCAGCCTTCAGCTCGTTTGGGTCGATCGTTGTCCCCTGCGATGATCCGGAAGCTATCTGATCAATTGTCTCCTGGGGCAAGAATGCCAGCAGCACTTTGCCAGACGCACCCGACAAGAGCGGATATGCCTTTCCCAGTTCCACCGCCCACCTGATTTCGTGCGGGCTTTCCAATTGTTCGACACATACGCGGTGGTTTCTGGTTCTTGTATATAGGCACGCTGTCTCGCCGGTTAACTCCACAAGCTGTCTCATATAAGGCCTGCTGACATTTCTTACGTCGAGGCTCTCCAACACTACGCCGGCTAGCTCGAGTAACCTAAACCCTAGCCTATATTTCCTTTTCACGGGATCTTCTTTGACCAGATCAGCCTTTTGCAGGGCGGTTAGCAACCGATGTACCGTACTTTTGCTCATACCTGTCATACGGCCAATCTCTGTAACGCCAAGCTCGTTCTGTTTCGATGAAAAACAACCCAGGATATCAGTCGCTTTTTCGAGCACACTTACTTTGTCGGGATGCATCGTTGCAACTCCTACTCATGTTTCAAATATCTGAACAGCGTTCCATTCAACGGTACCACTACTGCCCTGTTCTTGTCAATATCCAAGTTCCTGTGGGACAATGGCTTCGGCGGGATGATGGGAGGATTCGGTGGCATGATGGGTGGTTTCGGAGGCATGATGAACGGCTTTGGCGGTATGATGGGCGGCTGGGGCTGGAATCGCTAAGTATGGCAATCTCAGTTGGTAAGCTACAAGCTTTGCGTCGCACGGGGGAGGACATCCTGGTCCTCCCCATAACTCTCCTCAAATGTCGGTTTTATGGTCTAACGCTTCAGCCTGAACGCTGGCATTACTCGATCCTGCGGCACCTTCTTGACGATGAGCTCTACGTCCGCACCGTTCTTGATCTCGGAGATCTCGCTATCCTCGATCACGCTGAGGAGCCTCACTCCATTGGCAAGGTCTATGACGGCGAAAACGACCGGCGGATCATAACCTGGGGGTAATCCAGTCTCTTGGACGGTATAGACATATATCTTGCCTTCACGAGGCAAGTCTGCCCATTCGAGTTCATCTGACATACACTCGGGACAAACCACCCTGGGAGGCCAGGGAAGCGTCCCACATTTCTTGCACCTGCTGGTTGTCAACCTGCCGTCGCGCAGGAACTGGAAGAAGGGATAAAGCCTGGTCTGCTCTGGTGCCTGCTGCGGATACGGATCCAGGATATAGATATACGGCTGTTCCATGCTCAGAACCCCTTCTCAAATATCAAGATATGGTGCTCGCCAGGGCCGCTATTCGTGTGAGAAAGGGCTATCTTCGCTCCGGGAACCTGTCGTGGGCCTGCTTCGCCTCGCATTTGCAGGAAGATTTCGGTGGCGTGAGCGACTCCTGTAGCTCCCAGGGGGTGACCGCAACCGATTAGTCCGCCTCTGGGGTTCACCACTACTTTCCCGCCATAGTCGGATAGCCCTTGTTCGATGAACTTGCCGCCCTCGCCCTTCTCGCAGAATCCCAGCTCCTCATAGGCGATTATCTCGGCGATGCTGAAGCAGTCGTGCAATTCCGCAAAATCGATATCGTCCGGGCCGATGCCGGCCATCGCATAGGCGTCGTTGGCCGCCTCTTTCAGCGCCGGCCAATGTGATAGGTCGCGATGGAAGTTGGCCACCGCGTATCCGTGGGCGGCCTGGGCTGTGCCGGTGATGAAAATCGGCTTGTCGGTAAGCCCCTTCGCCCTTTCCTCGGAGGCGAAGATAGCCGCTGCTGCGCCATCGCTCATGGTCGAGCAGTGGAATAGACGCAGGGGGGTGGAGATCATCCTCGAACACATCACCTGCTCCATAGTCGAACCCTTTTGGAAATGAGCATACGGGTTGTTCTTCGAGTGGTTGTGGTTCTTGACGGAGACCATGCTGAGCTGTTCTTCGTTAGTGCCATATTTGGCGGCGTGAGCCTGTGCTGAAAGGGCAAACATAGGCGGCGCCGCCAGCCCGTATGATCCCTCCCAGTCCCTGTCCAGACCAGTGATCATGTTGAGGGCTGCTTCGGTCGGCACCGGGACGTTCATTTTCTCGGCCCCCACCACCATCACAAGGTCGGCTAGACCTGTGACTATAGCGGTATAGGCGGTGCGGATAGCAACGATGCCGCTGCCGCACATGTTCTCAACTCTGCCAAAGAGCTTCCTGGGTCTTACGCCCAGTGATTCGGCTGCCAGGCAGGCGACGTGGGATTGAAATGCCGATCGCTCTGGAAAGACGCTCGATAGGACGAAACCCTCGATGTCCTTCGGCGAGACGTTCTTGTTGCTGTCAAAGGCTGCCTTTCCTGCCTCTTGTATGAGTTCACGGTAGGTCGCCTGGCGTATGCCAAAGCGAGTCAAACCTGCCGCGATAAGAGCTACTCTTCTCAAGTGTCACCTCCGGTTACCAACCTGGTGGTCGAGAAACGGTAATATGCGGTTGCACCTGCTCGGGTGTTGGATACCAGGATGGCTTGATATTCTTGCCCACCGGGTGCACCTGATGCGCCCCACGTCCTTCTGGGAATTGCATGTCTTTCATTTCTGCGCGAAGCTTTTCAGTCGCCTTCCAGTCGATTCGATAGTCCAGCGCCTCCTCATCGACGATGTCGATCACCACGCCATAAAACTTCCTGGCTGCTTCGTTGGAGAGCCAGCCGTCCATAACGTCTTTGAGCACGAGCTCGGGATCGCGCTCGCGAGGATCGCCGATACCGCCACCCCCGCTTTGTGAGAACCAGATGTGGTCGCCAACCTTTAGCTTAATGCCCGTGGCATACATGCCGACATTGTTTTCCTCGGTCGTCCCCGGATTGACGATCAGCTTGCCGGTGCCGCCGTTGAGCCCGCCGGCGATGCCGTAGGGGGCGTAGACCTCTCGGTCGCCGTGAATCGTCATCAGAGACTCGGCGAGAACGTCGAGCTCCCTGACGACGGGGAATCCACCTCTGAATTTACCATGCCCGCACCAATCATTGACGGCTTCGTACCTGGTGTAAAGGATGGGGAACCACCGCTCCTCTAGTTCTTGAGGAATGGTCTTGGCGTTGGCGAATCGCATAAAAATGAAGTCTTTGCCATCCTTAAAGGTGCGAGCGTTTTCGCCACCGACAGAGAAAGTATATTGAACAGTTCCTTTCCTCGTTCTTGGGTTGTAGGCGCCGATGCATAGATTGGTCAGGCTGACCGAGCCCGGATACACGCGCCACGGCGCCGATTCAGCCAGCATTTGCGACATCAACGCGATGGTAACGGACTCTACTTTATCGAACGCGCCAGAGCAGTAACCAGTGGTGGCGCTTGGGTACACGACGTGAACGGCTGTGCCTGGCTTGGTGATGATTTCCACATTCCTGGTTATTCCTCTGTTGAGAGGGAACAAGTGGGGGAAGCCGATCATGAAGCCCAGATAGTTGGCGCTCAAGCAAGTGCCGCGTGGTCCGCCCCAGGAGCCGATCGGCGCTGGATCGGAGCCAGTCCAGTCGAAGGTGAGGTGCCTCCCTTTCTTAGTCAATTTGCAGTGCACGCGGATAGGTGGCTTGCCAGGCGCCATAACGTCCTGGTCGCCGTAGTCGTCAAACTCCCACTCGCCGTCCTCGATCTCGTCGAGCTCCTTGTAAAGCAAGCGCTCGATGTAGTTAAACTGCTCCTCAAAAGCTAGCTTTACCGTCTCAGGACCGTACTTGGCGCACATATCCTGTACGCGCTTCTCCAAGAGGGAGGCCGAGCCGAACTGTGAGGTGAGGTCGCCGCGGCGTTCTACGGCCTGTCTGATGTTGGCCGCCCAGAGGCCGAAAAGTTCCTCGTCGAGTTGATTGTTCTTGAAGAGGGTGATGGGCGGAATTCGCACTCCTTCGGCATAGCAGGATGTGGCCTCCGGGTTAAAGGTACCGGGCAATGGACCACCCATGTCGGGCCAGTGCACCACGGTGCAGGCGAAGGCTATCAATTCGCCGTTGTAGAAAATGGGTTTGAACAGGTGCGTATCGTTGACGTGCGAGCCGACCTCGTAGGGATCGCTGAACATGTAAGCATCCCCTGGCTTCATTCTCTCCTTGGGGATGTGCTTGAAGAGGTTCAGGAGGGAATCCTCGAATGAGCCGTAGTGAGCCGCGGCATCCGTGTGGCCGTGGGCCACCAGCCCACCGTCGACGGTCAGGATGCCATTGGAGCGATCTCGACCCATGCCGACGACAGGATGGTAGGCGAACTGCTCGATGCTGGTGCTGCCCTCGTAGCAGGCTGACACAAACGCATTTCGCAGCACCTCAAAAGTAATGAGGTCCATCTTGAGCTCCTTGATCTCTCTGAGCTCCTCTTTTACCCCAACCTTTATTTCTTCTTTATCAGCCATCGCTTTTCTCCTATTTCAACTAATCCGCCACTACTTCTCGACCTTGATGATGATGTTACCGTATTGATCTATTTTTGAATGGGTTCGGGGGGGTATCACGATCGTCGTATCTGGCTGCTCGACGATGGCTGGGCCCTCGAAGGTACCGCCGATGGGCAAGAACTCCCGCTGATAGATGGCCGTGTCTACGAAGCCAGAATCTCTAAACCAGACCTTGCGCGGTTGTTTTGCGGCCTCTTTGAGACTGCCGCCCCGAGTGATCTTGGGCAGGTCGGGCTTGGGAATGATGCCCGTGGCGACGACGCGGAGGTTGACGACCTCGGTTTCCACGTAGCCAGGGGGCAGGACGTAGCCATATTTGGCCCGCATCGCGGTAATGAAGCGTTCGGTGATGATCTCCAAGTTTTCGATCTTGCCAGGCGGAACCTCGACGGTGAAATGATTGGCCTGGCTCCAGTACTTGACATCGGCCAGTCGCTGGAGGACCATATTCTTTGGCTCGATTCCTTCCTTGGCGAGCGTGTCGATCGCTTTCTTGATGAGGTCGTCCATGGCCTTGTTTAGCTTGTCATAGTCGAGCTGGCTTTCCAGAGTGAAGATTGGCTGGACAAACTCGTGCCTGACATCGACTCGGAGGGCGCCGAAGGCCGAGGCGTAGCCTGGGAGTGGTGGCACGATGACAGTGGATAGGCCCACTTCGCGAGCGATATCGCAGGCATAAAGGGCGCCGCCGCCGCCGTACGGCACGATGGCAAAATCGCGTGGGTCCCAGCCACGGGATACGGTTTGTAGCCTGATGCCGAGCATCAGGTTGGTCATCGCGACCATGTACATATTGGCTGCTGCTTCCTCAGCAGTCCAGCCGTACTTATCACCGATTTTCTCCTTGAGGGCCTTGCGTGAGAGTTCAGGGTAGACGGTCATGTCGCCGCCCAGGAAGTAGTCGGGGTTGATTCTGCCGAGAACAATCTGGGTATCGGTATTGGTAGCCTCCTCGCCGCCCTGGCCGTAGCAGGCTGGGCCAGGAACAGCTCCCTGGCTATGTGGACCAACGTTCAAGATGCCGCCCTTGTCGACCCAGCCGACGCTGCCGCCGCCTGCGCCCATATAGATAGTGTCGACCGAGGGCAAGCAGCAGGGCACGTTCCACAGAATCTTCCACTCGCGGGTCATGGCGGGAGTGCCCTTGTAGATCATCGACACGTTGTTGGTGGTTCCCCCAGTCTCAAAGGCGATAACGTTTTCGTAGCCTGCCATCGCCCCGCAGTAACCGGCGAAGCCCACTGCCCCTGAGACAGGAGAGGAGTGGAAGGTTACAGCAGGAAGCTTGATGGCTTCGTCGATGCCGATGACGCCGCCGGTGCCTGTGGTGATCAGAATGGGGCCGGAGTAGTTCCACTGTGTCTTCGCCGTTTGCATCAGGCCGGCCATGTACTTGCGCATGATCGGGGCGACGTAGGCGTTCAGCACTGTGGTTGAGGTTCTTTCGAATTCCAGCATCTCTGGGCGCACATCGTAAGAGATGGTGATATCTACGCCTGGGAGTTCCTCTTGCAGGATTTCCCTTGTTCTCATCTCGTGCTCGGGATGCATGAAGGAATCCATGTAGACGACAGCGACAGACTCGATCCCTCGTTTCCTAATCTTCCTCGCCGCTAGCCTGACGTCATCTTCGTTGAGGGGGATGATGACGTCACCCCAAGGACCAACTCTCTCCCTGACGGTCAGGACATCTCGCCTCGGGATGATGATGTCTGGGGGATCCCAGTCGAGCTCGAAAGCCGAGATTCGCTCAGCTCTTCCTCCTCCAAGCACATCGCGGAAGCCCTCGGTAGTGATTAGGGCGGTCTTAACGCCTTTTCTTTCCTCAACGGCGTTCGTGGAAACGGTGGCCCCGTGTCTGAACGATTGTGTCTCCTCGCCAGATAGGTTCGCCTTTTTCAGGCCGTTGATGATGCCGTCGAAGTACGTAGGCGGTGTCGTAGGGACCTTGCCTAAACGTTGTTCACCCGTCTCGATGTTCATACCGATGATGTCTGTAAAGGTGCCGCCAACATCGGTGCCAACAACCCAGTGCTGCATTTGGAAAAAACCTCCCTTCAAGTGCTTCACATGCAATGTCCAGCCGTTATAAGCCTGTTTGGTGCAGCCTACTCGTATAACTTCTTAATTAGCTGCGCCTTCATCTCGAACCGGGGCAGCGTCCCCGCTGGGACTAGCTCGACGTGCGCAGGAACGACGAGGCGGCCCCTGATGACTCCTTCGACCTCTTTCTTCAGGGCAGCCAGATCCTGTACGTCGGGTCCATGCTCCACCCGAACCTGCAGCGGGGGCTTCACTTTCGGGCCTGGCTGGTCCAGCAGAATCTGGATCTCCCCTGTAGTCCTTGGTCGAAGTTCTGACACCACATCCTTGACCGCCGATGGGAAGACGTTCACTCCTAGCACGATGAGCATGTCGTCTGTTCGGCCTACGCATCGCAGTCGATGGCCCGTTCTGCCGCATTTGCAGGGCGCAGTTGCGACGAGCATGTGATCGCGAAGGCGATAGCGCACGAGGGGAACGCATTCTCTGTCGATGTGGGTGATGACTATCTCACCGCTCACGCCGTCCTCGATTGGCAAGACCTTACCAGTGTCGGGATCGATGATCTCGTATACGACGTAGTCGGGGACGAGGAAATGGTTTCCCTGCAGTTCGTCGCACTGCGCGGCGTAGATGCCAGAGACGTCGGCGCTGCCGATGCTCTCGGTGACGATGGCGTTCCAGTCCGCAGCTATCCTATCGCGAACGCCAGGCACTCCGCCGCCTGGCTCGGCTCCGCACTGGACGCGCTTGATGCCTAAAGTGCCTGGATCGATGCCGGCCTTGTTTCTGGCATACTCGGCCAGGTAAATGGCGTATGAAGGCGTGCACGCCAGGATGTCTGTCTTGAAGGCGAGCATAGTGTCCAGCATTCGTTCTGAGGCGCCAGTTCCAATGGGGATGAACATCGCGCCGATGTTCATGAGCCCGTCGTACATGGTCAGGCCGCCGACGAATATTCCCATGCCGAAGCCGATCATCATCCTACTGTTCGGTCTGGTACCCTGGGTCCACCAGAGGCGAGAGACGATCTCGATCCACGTCTGTCGATCGTACTCGGTAATGCCCACGAAGACGGGACGTCCCGTAGTCCCTGAGGAGGAGTGGACGCGGACTACCCTGTCGAGGTCGGCGGCCGTATGCAGCCCGAGCGGTGGGCACTCGGCCTGGCTTTGACGTAGTTCCTCTTTGGTAGTGAAAGGCAACTCGGCCAGGTCTTCGACGGTCTTGATATGCTCGGGTTTAATGCCGACGGAATCGAACTTGCGGCGGTAGAAGGGAGAGCGCTCGTAGACGTAGCGCATCTGTTTCTGCAGTTTGATATTTTGTATTGCGCGCAGTTCGTCCAAGGGCATAGTTTCGATACGTGGATTCCAATAGTCTGGATAAGCCATTCCTCACTCCTTCGTACAGGATTTTCGTTTATCGTGTCCAGCCCAGGTGACGCAGTAAACGTGCTCGAAGTTTCGGTCTAGGACGCAACACTTGCAGCAATAGGTGCAGCGACGGATCTCTTTCAATCGACCGTCTTTGGCTTTGTTTGGAAAATCAGGGTCGGCAAGTAAAGGTCGAGCGATGCCGATCAGGTCGGCCTGTCCTTCCTGTAGTATGCTTTCGGCGAGGGCCGCTGTAGGTATCTTGCCAGCGGCGATCACTGGTGCTTTGACCTGCCGCTTCAGGTCTGCTGCCAGGGACACGTTCACCGCGTCGGGCATGTCGGAGGTGGGCATAGCTCGCGAGCCGCTGTAGCCTGCGTACCGTGGCCCATCCTCTGGGCGCCCACCAACCGACACGCTTATGTAATCGATCCCCAGTCGATCTAAGCGGGTGACGATCGCACGCGAATGCTTCAGTGTGCTGCCGCCCAGAACGAAATCGTCGGCATTTACGCGGCAGCCGACGACGAAATCCCGGCCGACTTCTGACCGCACTTTGTTGTAAACTTCAGTCGGCAGCCGCAACCGTCCTTCCAGAGACCGGCCATAGCTATCGCCACGGTTATTACCTATTAATGAAAGGAACGACGACAAGGTGTAGCCGTGTGCCATATGCAATTCGAGGGCGTCGAAGCCAGCTTCTCGTATTCTAACGCTAGCGCCAGCGAAGTCGTCGACTACCTGCTGCACATCTTTGAGGGACAAGTCAGCCGGTGTCTCCCGCCAGCCCGAGCGCGAGATGCGCAAGAAGTGAACCAACTGGATATTGGCTTTGGCGCCGCCTTCGTGAATGATCTCAGCGACCTGCCTCAGTCCTGGAATGAACTTGTCGTCGTATATCTTCAGCAGTCGTCCGCTCTTGCGGTCGAGCACGCCCGTCGCCTCTACGATGATCATCCCGACCCCGCCTTTCGCGCGTGCGGCGTAGTGTTGCACCACGTCCTCGTTTACGAAACCTTCCTCGGTTGCCTGGTTCAGAACCATCGCGGGCATTACGAGCCGATTGCGCAATTCGGTTCCGTTAATTGTGACCGGCTCGAACAATCGCATTATTGTCTCCTTAGCTTCGTGGGGGCATCGAAGAAGTTCAATATGTTGAACTGAGATCAGGAACATGAACAGATTACACTATGTGCTGCCGTTTGTCAAGAGCCCTTGACAAATCATCTGGAATGCATTACACTGTTCGCGATGATGATAGGTGTTCAACCTAATGAACTAGTATCGCTTGTGGTTGTGTGATGGAGAAGAAGGAAAAGTATAGCGCTCCTTCCGTGGAGACGGCAGCCAGGATTCTATTGTTTCTTAAGGAAGCGAACGAAGTGGGTGCTACGTTCTCACAGATTTGCCGAGGTGTGGGTATCCCCAAGAGCACTGGCTTTAATATACTGAAGACACTGCAGGAAGTCAATTTCGTGGAGTTCGATCCGGAAACCAGGTACTACAGTCTTGGCTGGGCTCTGGTTGAATTGGGTGGTAGTGCCGCCAATCGCCTCGGTCATCTTACAGTTGTTCGTTCGTATCTGAAGCCTTTCGTCCGCGAGGCCGGCTTGACTGGCTACGTAATGCAGCGCCTGAAAGACAGATACGTGATTGTCGAAAGGATCGATGCTCCCAGTGGCGTTCGTGTCTCCGCATCGGTCGGTGAATCGCACCCGATCTGGTTTGGGGCTCAAGGCAGAGTCTTTCTGGCCTTTGCAAGCGAAGAGGAAATCAACCAGTCTGTCACACCAGCGAGTCTAAAGAGCTACACGCCGAACGCCATAACCGATCCAGATGCCTATAAAAACGAGCTCGCTCGCATCCGCAAGAATGGCTGGGCCTACAGCGATGAGGAATATGTTCCTGGAGTTCGCGCCGTTGCCGCTCCTGTTTTCGATTCTCAAGGGGAACTCCTTCTGGTCATCAGTGCAATGGGATTCACTTCGTTTTTCACCGCCGACCGTGTCGACGAGTTGGGCTTTAGGATTAAGGAAATCGCGGATAAGATCAGCGAGGCGATATCTGGACGTCGCGAATCGAGGGTCTTCGCATAGCAAGTCGTGCTACTGCCGTAGTTTCATTAGTCGCTCATCACCGTATCTTCTGTCTGATTTAGTCCTTCCGACGAAGGACCGCAAATAGTTGTGTCCCTCAAAGTCAATGACGACTTAAGGTCAGCACGCGATTCACGAATCTAATTCATTAATCTAGCTGTTGCTTGGGACAGCCAGCCGACACCCCAGTTCGAAGGCGAGCCCCCTCGTCGGCTGTTCTAGCCGGCTATTGTGGCCGGTAATCTGGCAAACAGGGGTAGACGATGAGATTTCAGTACTTGCAACCGGCGAGCCTACAGGAAGCATTTTCTCTCCTTGCACAGCATTCACCACAGGCGAAGGTTATGGCGGGTGGCACGGACCTGCTTGTGGCGATGAAAATGCAGAAGCTATCCCCATCAGTTGTCATCGGACTGTCGCAGATACCTGAAATGGCGGGTGTGGCCTACGATTCCTCTAGCAAGGCGATACGGATCGGCGCTTTGGCCACACACCAGGAGGTCTCTTCATCTTCAGCAATTCTAGAAAAGTTCTCTCATCTAGCAGGTGCGGCATCGCTTGTCGGCTCCAGACAGGTCAGAAACCTTGGCACGACGGTGGGCAACATTTGCAACGCCTCGCCATCTGCGGAAACCGCGCCTGCCCTTCTTACCGTCGAGGCAGTGGTGAATATCGCTGGGCCTACAGGCACGAGACAGGTGGCGATTGGGGACTTTTTCACTGGGCCTGGTAGGACGGTAGTGGGCGGAGACGAAATCGTCACAGAGGTGACAATTCCTGATCCTGAGCCCAACTCAGCAGGTGCGTATATTAAGCTCAGTCCACGACGGGCTATGGACCTGGCCGTCGTCGGGGTCGCGGTCTTCTTGAGCGTTCGCAATGGGGTTTGCGACAAAGCTCGCGTAGCCCTCGGTGCCGTGGCGCCAACCCCGATTAGAGTTCCCGATGCGGAAGCTATCCTCTCAGGTGAGGCAGTGAACGACAATCTCCTGGAGCAGGCTGCGCAGGCGGCAATGAAGGCGTGCCGACCGATAAGCGACGTTCGCAGCTCAGCGGAGTATCGTCGCGAGATGGTTGGTGTCCTGGTGAAGCGAGCCATAAGGGAAGCTCTGGGACGGTCCAGGAATCAGGAAGGAGACTGATTGCAGTGAAGGAAAGGATAGCGCTACTAGTAAATAGCGAGGAGTATGTCGTGGATGTTGAGCCTTACTGGACTCTGCTGGACGTGTTGCGGCGTGAGATAGGCTTGACAGGGACGAAGAAGGGATGCGACAGTGGCGATTGTGGTGCCTGCACGGTGCTGATGGATGGCAAGGCCGTTGATTCATGTTTGGTGCTGGCGGTCGCTGCGCAGGGTAAGAGCATCCTTACTATAGAGGGACTGGCCAGGGATGAGAAGCTGCATCCACTGCAGGAGGCTTTCATCGAATATGGAGCGATTCAGTGTGGGTATTGCACTTCCGGGATGATTCTGTCGGCGAAGGCCCTTCTTGACGAGAATCCGCATCCGACTGAGGAAGAGATTCGAAAAGGGATCGCGGGCAACCTGTGTCGCTGCACTGGTTACGCGAAGATTGTGGAGGCGATATCAGCGGTGGCAGAGGGCAAGTGACAGTAAGGAGGACGTCGATGGAGCTTGCGGTTGTAGGGAAGAGCATCGTCAAGAGAGACGCTTTGGAAAAGGCTACAGGTCGGGCGATATATCTCGACGATGTTGTGCTGCCGAGGATGCTAACAGGTAAGGTGCTGCGCAGCGAGCGTGCGCACGCAAAGATAAAGAGAATCGATACGAGTCGAGCCAGGGCGCTACCAGGGGTCAAGGCGGTCATAACTGCCGATGATCTGCCCGGTGGCCGTCACGGGCCGTTCGTCAAGGATACGCCGATACTTGCTTCGGGAAAGGTACGCTATATTGGCGAGCCGGTTGCCGCCGTCGCAGCGGTGGACGAGGAAACGGCCAAAGACGCGCTGGGCCTGATTGAGGTTGAATACGAAGAGCTGCCAATCGTATTGGACCCAGTGGCGGCGATGCGTGACGATTCGCCGCTCGTGCACGAAAATCTGCTAGATTACGTGGCAGTCTTTCCGGCGCTGCGATGGGGAAACGTGTGTTCTCACACGAAATTCAAGCTGGGTGATTTGGAGAAGGGGTTCCGGGAGGCGGACGAAATCTTCGAAGATACCTTCAAGACTCAAGAGGTGCACCAGGCATATTTGGAGCCACACGGTGCAGTAGCGAGTTTCGATGCGGCTGGGAAAGTTACTGTGTGGACGACGACGCAGTCGGTATATCGTACGCAAGCGAGCGTAAGCGAGACATTGCTTATTCCAGCCTCGAAGATCAGGGTTATTGGCACGCGGATAGGCGGAGGTTTTGGCGGCAAGGTGGAGGCCATCACTCAACCCATCGCGGTTGCGCTGGCGCAAAAGGCGGGGCGTCCCGTGAAGGTGGTCTTCACACGGGAAGAAGAATTGGTCGGCACGAAGCCGAGGCACCCGTCGATAGTTGACATAAAAACAGGTGTGAAGCGAGACGGGACCATGGTCGCCAGGCAAGTACGGTTTGTTCTCGATACTGGGGCATACGCCGACGATGGCCCTGGTATCGTCGGATTCGCAGCGATGTGCGCGACGGGACCCTATAGGATACCGAACGTGTTAATCGATGGCTATGGCGTTCATACAAATAAGACGCCTTGTGGGGCCTACCGGGGATTTGGTAATCCGCAGGTTGCTTTTGCTTTCGAGTCACAAATGGACATGATCGCTGAAAGACTGGGGATCGATGCGCTGGAGTTGCGACTAAAGAACGCTGTGGAGAACGGCGACATCAATGCCGCGGGGCAGGTTATGCCGAGCATTGGGCTTAAGGAATGTCTACGTAAGGCAGCGGAGGCTGCTCGCTGGGGTAAGCCTCGCTCGGGCCCAAATCGCGGGCTGGGGGTTTCTTGTTTGCACCACATCAGTGGCGTTTTGCCTGCCTGTGCCAACGTCCGGCTCAATCAGGATGGCACGGTGACTTTACTCACTGCGGCTGCGGATATGGGGCAAGGATCAGAGACGATTCTCTCACAAATCGCTGCCGAAGAGCTTGGCGTGCCCATTGAGGATATTAACATTGTAATGGCCGATACCGACGCAACCCCTTACAACTGGGCTACCTGCGCCAGCCGTGTAACCTACACTATGGGGAATGCTGTAAGGCTGGCCGCTGCCGAGGCCAAGAAGAAGATCAAGACTCTGGCCGCCGAGAAGCTCGAGGCAAATCCCTCGGATATCGAGGTTGCCGATCGTCACGCTTACGTCAAGGGATCACCAGATCGGAAACTCTCGTTCTTCGATCTTGCGGCAATTAGCCACTGGGTACAGAATGGGCCGATAATGGGTGAGGCATCGTTCATGGCGGAGGGCGGTCCCTATCAACGCGGCACAATGGAGGGCTTCCCCTTCGGATCAGTCACCGCCTGGATTTTCGGCGCTCACGTCGCCGAGGTTGAGGTAGACCAGGAGACTGGGCAGGTGCGGGTCCTGAGTGTGTCGGCAGCCCACGATGTCGGCCAGGCTGTGAACCCGAGA
>JAMCWX010000001.1 GCA_023480885.1 Chloroflexota bacterium
AGGGCCTCAACGGGCTCCAGATTATGGACAAGATTATCGAAGGCGCTCGAGAACGCGGCCTCAAAGTGATCCTCGACCGACATCGCATCACCAAGGACGCTCAGTCGAAACTCTGGTACAGCGACAAGTATCCCGAGGAACGGTGGATCGCCGATTGGGTGATGCTGGCAAATCGCTACAAGGGCAATGATACCATAATTGGGGCAGACCTTCATAATGAGCCCGCCGGTGATGCCACGTGGGGTTCTGGCGATCCAAAGACTGATTGGCGCCTCGCTGCCGAAAGGGCAGGGAACGCTATTCAGGAGGTCAACCCTGACTGGCTAATCGTCGTCGAGGGAGTTGAGAAGATCGACAAGGATTGGTACTGGATGGGCGGCAACCTGAGCCGCGCCAAGGAATTCCCTGTCCGCTTGAAAGTGCCAAACAAGCTTGTATACAGCGCTCACGATTACGGCCCTGGCGTATTTAATCAGTCGTGGTTCCAGGATAAGAATTTCCCTGATAACTTGCCAGAGGTCTGGGATCAGCATTGGGGCTACCTTGTCAAAGAGGGCATCGCCCCTGTTCTTCTCGGCGAGTTTGGCGGACGCTCCGTAGGCAACGATCCAGAAGGCAAATGGCAGCGCAAGCTCGTCGATTATCTTAAGGGAAACAAAATCAGTTATACGTACTGGTCGTTCAACCCCAACTCAGGTGATACAGGCGGCGTTCTCAAAGACGACTGGTTCAGCGTCGACAGGGCCAAGCAAGCGCTAATCGCCAGCTTCCAGTTTCCGCTCCTGGGCAAGCCCACCATTCCAATCAACCCCCGGGCTGCCTATCCAACGCCATACACGATGCCTGTGGGTCCTTCAGGTCTCAAGGTGGCCTTCAAGCCCGAAGTGACAAGAGACAAAACCTCGGACGTCGTCATGGATCTCAAGATCTACAACATGGGTTACAACACCTACGACTTGAAAGATCTCGAGTTGCGCTACTGGTTCAAAGACGATCAGCCAGATGAGGAACATACCTTCCACGTAGACTACTCCACTATCGAGAAAGACAAGATCAAGGGCGAATTTATCACTGCACAAAAGGGAGATCAGACGAGCTACCTTAAGGTCACGTTCAAAGATGGAAATCTCGAAGGCAAGGGGGCCTCTATTCAGCTTAAGCTTCGGTTCAAAGAGCAGGATAACGCCAAGCACCTTCAGCTTGGGGACTGGAGCTTCAGACCATTCAAAATGATCAAAGACTGGGATCGCATCACCCTTTACCTGAAAGGCGAGCTCGTCTGGGGCAAAGAGCCCCAATAACAGAATCCTCCCGGCCTGGCACGATTCTTGCAGTAGATGCGAGCTAATCTCTTGGCTGGGAGGTACAACGATGTACACTCGAAGGATTCTGCTCTCTGCGCTGATCACCGCAGGCGCTTTGGCGCTCTCATTCCTCATCTTTCGCCCGATTCCCAACGCTACTGCAGCACCAGTGCCTGGCTTGAGGGTACTCAACATAGCGGCGACGCCTGCAACTATAGCGCCAATAGACGTGCTGACGGTGAGCACAACTCTGGCCAACGACGCGGCCAGAGTGGATGGCCTCACAGTGGAGATGGTGGTTCGAGACAGAACGGGGCAGACGGTGCTCCAGGAAAAGCAACAGGGAATCGGCATCTCCGAGAAAGACAAGCAGTCAGTCTATTGGGTCTGGCGCATTCCTGGCCGCCTCACCGAGGGTGCCTACAACGTCGAAATGAGAGTGCTTGGCCCGGGCCAAAAGCTACTGGCTAGACAGACGAAGGACAGCGCCTTCTGGGTTGACAGAAGCCAGCGCTAAAGCGGTTTCGAAGAACTCTGGCCACAGTCGCGATGTTTTCGGCAAAGTGCCCTCCCTCTGAAAGCTCAGGGGCGGACAGCTAGCACTGAAGGGACGGCTTTCGCAAGCACTGAGGCTCGGCAGATTCGCGGGTCGGTTTGTGGTCGTTGCCGTGTTCGACGGGTGCCTGTAGGGGCGCGATGAATCGCGCCCGGCAGATGCCCAGAATGCACCAGGCATGTGCTATAATCTGTGTCGGACCAATTAGCTCCCCGGAGGAAAATCGTGGAACTAGCCGACATTATCGAAGTCAACGAGCTTTTCTCTGACCTGTACCGTTACGTGGCAAAGCAAGTGCTTGAAGCGTACTCGCGTTGCGATGGTCGCGTGCTCGAACTCGGTCCTTTCGCAGGCGGCACGTCCGTCGAGCTAGCCAGGCAGTGTCCAAATCTGGAAATAGTAATCGGCGACGACTTTCCGGGTGTAACGCGGTATCTGCAGCAAAAAGTAACCAGCGCAGGGCTTACGTCGACTATCGACGTGCAGCCACTAAATAAGCTCGATCTTCCATTTCCCCACGACACCTTCGATCTGGCGGTATTCAGAGGCGGATTGTTCTTCTGGAATGAGCGCAAGCGAATCGTCGAGGAGATGTATCGCGTGGTGAAGCCAGGCGCGCTGGTAATGGTGGGCGGAGGATTCGGCGCTGATGCGCCGGATTCCCTCATCGAACCGATAGCAGCGGGCTCCAGAGAACTCAACAGAAAGCTGGGCAAACAGGTCTTGAGCGAGAAAGACCTCCGCGAAACCCTTGAAAGCGCTGGTCTCGGCGCTTGCGGCAGCGTCGACACGCGCCACGGACTCTGGGCCATGATTCGCAAGGGATAGATGGCGTGGGGGCGAGCGGCATGCTCGCCCCCACGGACCAACACGAAAACACGCGAACCGCAAAGACCGCTAAGGGCGCAAAGGATGCCAAGAATTCCGTGATTTCCTTTGCGCCCTTTGCGGTGGACGTTCACAGGTCCTTTATCTATGGTAGCGCTTTGCCAAGGGCACGACTAAGTAATACCTGCTCCACGGAATCGGGAAGGTTTGCGCTTATCCCACTGCCGGCAGCGCCTTCAGCGCCTCGTCGACCTTCTCCTGAGGATACTCGAAATCAACCAAATTTCCTCGCAGATACTCGTCGTAGGCTGCCAGGTCGAACAGGCCGTGGCCACTCAAATTGAAGAGAATGACTTCCGAGCGGCCTTCCTCGCGACAGCGGAGCGCCTCGTCGATCGTAGCCTTGATCGCGTGCGCGCTCTCTGGCGCTGGCGTGATTCCCTCGAGGCCCGCGAAGAGCACGGCCGCGTCAAAGACAGGATTCTGTGCAAAAGCCCTGGCCTCGACGACGCCCTCATCATAGAGCAGGCAGAGGGTCGGCGCATCGCCGTGATAACGCAGGCCACCAGCGTGAATGCCGCTCGGCACAAATCCGTGGCCCAAGGTGTACATTTTCTCGACGGGACCAAGGCCAACGCTGTCGCCGAAATCGTAGGCGTACACGCCTTTTGTCAGGCTCGGACAGGCGGTAGGCTCGGCCGCGATGGCACGCAGATTTGGCCGCTCTCCCCGCAGCTTGTCGTAAATGAACGGGTAGCTGATGCCGGCGAAATTACTGCCACCACCGCAGCAGCCGATGATCACGTCAGGATAATCGTCGACTTTCTCGAGCTGCTTCTTGGCCTCCAGGCCGATAACAGTCTGGTGCATGCAGACGAAGTTCACTACGCTGCCCAGGCTGTACTTCGCGTCCTCGTGCGTCGCCGCGTCCTCCACCGCCTCGCTGATGGCAATGCCAAGGCTGCCGGGGGAATCAGGGCTCTTATCCAGTATCCCTCGTCCAGCGTTTGTCTTGTCTGAAGGGCTCGCAGTGACCGAGGCGCCATAGGTCTCCATAATCATGCGCCGATACGGCTTCTGATGGTAGCTGACCTTGACCATGAAAACTGTGCATTCAAGATCGAAGAATTTGCTCGCCATGCTCAGCGCGCTTCCCCATTGTCCCGCACCAGTCTCAGTGGTCAGACGACGCACTCCCTCTTGCTTATTGTAGTAGGCCTGCGGAACAGCGGTGTTTGGCTTGTGGCTGCCCACCGGGCTGACGCCCTCGTACTTGTAGTAGATCCTGGCGGG
The DNA here is from genome assembly GCA_023480885.1 of Chloroflexota bacterium. Classification (GTDB taxonomy): domain Bacteria; phylum Chloroflexota; class UBA6077; order FW602-bin22; family JACPRP01; genus JAMCWX01. Next base: position 3,982 of record JAMCWX010000001.1, read on the forward strand.
CGTTTGAAGGTGTTTCTCCAAATTGTGGGCGCGGTAGAGAGGCGAAGGACGCCACAGCTTGTAAATCCGCTGTACCTCCTCGGGAATCTCGATGTACCGCTCGGTGCTCACCTCCTGCATGATCAGCGACATCGGGAAAAGCGGCGCCAGATCGCCAGGCCCCAGAGGTTGCAGGGTAGCTGGATGCAGAGCCGGGGGCAACGGCTTGGGCAAGTCGGCCAGGATGTTGTACCAGTGGGTCGGCATCTCCTGCTCGGACAACGGGATTTTCGTCGGAACGCTCAATTCTTTCCTCCTTTTTTCTGCTGTTTTCTTGACGCCCGCTAATATGGAAATACCGCAACAGGTTGCATTATGCTACCTGGTTGCCCATATCCACGAAATCCATCGTGATAATACCGTCGATGAGACGAAGCTTCTCCAACACATTGTCCGCGACGGGGTTATCCACTAATAGCACGCTTACAGCCCGCTTGCCAGGCGAATCGCGCCCGAGCTGCATAAAGGCGACATTGACGTTTTCGTTGCCGAGGATAGTGCCCACCTTGCCGATCATTCCAGGGCGGTCGACGTTGCTGCTAACTAGCATGTAGCCGCCGAGCTCCACGTCGACACGATAGTTGTCGATCCGCACCAATCGCGCCTGGCCACTCGGCAGAACTATGCCTGCTACTGATCGTGTCCCTTCAGACGTTGCAACGCAAGCCTCCAACGCACTGCCAAACTCACCATTGGAAACGTGCCTGCGCTCTGTGACCTTGATCCCTCGCTGCCTGGCCACGATGCCCGCGTTGACGAAGGTCACATGGGAACTGAGACGGGATGCCAGTAGCCCACGAATGACGGCTACCGTGATCAGACCTGTGTCACTTTGCGCAAGGTCGCCGTGATATTGCACCTGCAGCGCCTCAATAGGAGCGTGCGCGATCTGAGATAGCAGTTGTCCTAGTTTACCACCTAGATCCACATAAGGCAACATGTCCTGCATTCTCTCTCGCGAGAGAGGAGGCAAGTTGATTGCGCTGGTAACTGGCTCGTTCCGAAGGGCGGCCAGCACTTGCTGCGCCACGTCGAGAGCAACGTCCACCTGCGCCTCGCGAGTCGACCCGCCTAGGTGTGGGGTCGTGATGACGTTGGGCATCGCCAGGAGAGGATGGTCAGCCGGTGGCGGCTCCTTTTCGAAGACATCGAGGGCAGCTCCTGCAAGGTGGCAGCTTTGTAGGGCTTCGACCAGAGCATACTCGCTCACCACTCCCCCACGCGAGGCATTGATCAGCATCGCACCCTCTTTCATCAGCGATAATTCACGTGAGCCGATAAGATGCAGGGTGTCTTTCGTCAGCGGAGTGTGGAGGCTGACAAAATCAGCCCGCACCAGCAACTCATCCAACGGCAGCAGCTCCACACCTAACCGCTGGGCAGCCTCTGGCGAGAGGAATGGGTCGAAGGCGATGACGCGCATCTGGAGGCCTTGCGCCCTCCGCGCCACCTCGCCGCCCACCCGTCCCAGGCCCACGAGGCCGAGGGTCTTGTTAAGAACCTGTGTCCCGACGAATGACTGACGCTTCCACTGCCCGCTTTTCAGGCTCGCATCCGCCTCCGTTACGCGTCGACACAAAGCGAGAAGGAGGGTGATGGTAAACTCGGCCGCCGAGAGGACATTCCCCGTGGGCGAGTTAAGCACCAGGATGCCACGCCTCGTTGCAGCCTCGACGTCGACGTTGTCGATGCCCACACCAGCACGGGCTATGACGCGGAGTCGACCTCCAGCCTGGATAACTTCAGATGTCACCTTGGTCTCACTACGCACGATGAGAGCTTCGTAGTCGCCGACGATCTCCAGCAGTTCTTCAGGCTTGAGCCCAAGGCGGACGTCGACCTCAACCTGTTCCCTCAAGAGATTAACGCCCTCGGCCGCTATCGGGTCCGCAATCAAGACTTTGCTACACATCTGCTGAGAGCTCTCGTCCTCGATAAAACGCCTCTAGATTCACATCCAGCGCCCTGGCCGGAACGCGTCGGGCCAGCACGTCGCGCCATACGCTGGGCGACACGTCGAGAAACCGGGACAACACCCCAACTATCACCGAGTTGGCCACACGCACGTTGCCCAACTCTCTCGCAATATCGTCGGCGTTGAGGGAGATCAGCTTCTGTCCCCCCGCGGCAAACTCCGCCTCAAGGACGCCATCTTCAGGATAGGATTGGTTCCCGATCGCCACGGCCACAGGATAGATCTTTTGCGTATTGACGATGGCAATGCCACCCTTCTTGAGTACAGGCTGCCAGCGCAGCGCCTCGACGATCTCAAAGGAGAGCAGAAAATCGGCCTCACCATCTGAAAAGAGCGGCGCATCTACCTTATTCCTGCCCCAGCGTACGTGGCTGAAGACGCTTCCCGCCCGCTGCGCCATGCCGTGAATCTCAGATTTCTTGACGTCCAGATCGGCTTCCATTCCGGCCTCAGCGATAATGTCGCTGGCCAGCAACGCTCCCTGTCCACCCACACCGGCCACGAAGAAGTTGGTAGTACCTGTACGTGCACCATTCCCTGTCGCGCTCATCGCTCCCCCCCTCCAGATATCGCCAAAGTCTTTGCGCCCTTGCCGGCTTTTTGCGTTCCAGCGGCATCGGTCGGGCAAAATTGCACGCACATCCCGCACCCGTTGCAAACGGACTGCTCGATAGCGGCCTTGCCATTCGCGTGATATACGCCAGGGCAGCCGAACTTCAGGCAAACGCCGCAATCGCTGCACTTCTCTGGATCGATGCAGATCGCCTGGCGACCTTTGACGCGGGGATCGACGAAAACGCACGGGTGAGTGGCGACAATCACCGAAGGACCAGGCCGACCGAGAGCAGCCTTGACCTCGCGACGGAAAGTGCGCAGATCGAAAGGATCGAGCACCTTGACGTCCTCCACACCACACGCTTGCACCAGCCTGGCGATGTCGAGGGGTTTTTGACTCGCACCCATCAGAGTCTTGCCCGTCGCCGCGTGATCCTGGTGCCCCGTCATCGCGGTCGTCTGATTATCGAGGATCAGGATTTTCGTGTTCCCCTGGTTATAGGCCGCATTGATGAGCCCGACGATGCCGGCGTGCAAGAACGTCGAATCGCCGATTACGGATACCCTGGGACGACCATCGGCCCTCTCGCCAAACTGCGCGGCCTTCTCGCCGCCGACGCGCTCATCGCTCCCCCCCTCCAGATATCGCCAAAGTCTTTGCGCCCTTGCCGGCTTTTTGCGTTCCAGCGGCATCGGTCGGGCAAAATTGCACGCACATCCCGCACCCGTTGCAAACGGACTGCTCGATAGCGGCCTTGCCATTCGCGTGATATACGCCAGGGCAGCCGAACTTCAGGCAAACGCCGCAATCGCTGCACTTCTCTGGATCGATGCAGATCGCCTGGCGACCTTTGACGCGGGGATCGACGAAAACGCACGGGTGAGTGGCGACAATCACCGAAGGACCAGGCCGACCGAGAGCAGCCTTGACCTCGCGACGGAAAGTGCGCAGATCGAAAGGATCGAGCACCTTGACGTCCTCCACACCACACGCTTGCACCAGCCTGGCGATGTCGAGGGGTTTTTGACTCGCACCCATCAGAGTCTTGCCCGTCGCCGCGTGATCCTGGTGCCCCGTCATCGCGGTCGTCTGATTATCGAGGATCAGGATTTTCGTGTTCCCCTGGTTATAGGCCGCATTGATGAGCCCGACGATGCCGGCGTGCAAGAACGTCGAATCGCCGATTACGGATACCCTGGGACGACCATCGGCCCTCTCGCCAAACTGCGCGGCCTTCTCGCCGCCGAAGTTGTTTGTTATGCTGGCGCCCATACACAGACACGCGTGCGTGGCGTTCAGCGGTGGAAAAACACCAAGGGTATAGCAACCAATGTCGCCATAGACAATTGCCTTCAGGCGATTCAGAGTGTAGAACACGGCACGGTGCGAGCACCCAGGGCAGAGAACGGGTGGACGATCGGGAAGGGAGACCGATGTGCCGTGGTCAGTCGGTTTCTCGCAATCGATCCCAAGCTCAGGAAACTTCGCCAGCGACGAGCGAATCAGCCCTGCGCTGTACTCTCCAAGCAGCGTAAATGCCTCCTTGCCGATAAAGTGGTGGCTGCTCACATCAAGGCCCATCAGGCGAACTTCTGATTCCAGGAAAGGATCCACCTCTTCCACGAACACGACTTTATCGACCCTCTTGACGAAGGTCTCCACGAGCCCGGGAGGCAACGGCCAGCTCAAGCCCAGCTTGAGAAACGAAGCATCGGGCAGTGCTTCCTTCGCGTGTTGATACGAGACGCCGCTCGTGATCACCCCGATCGAGCTATCACCCCATTCGATGCGATTCAGCGACGACGTCTCGCCATACTCCTTGAGCGCACGGGTGCGCTCCTCGACGAAAACGTGCCGCTTTCGGGCCATCGCCGGCATTATCACGAACTTACTGATGTCGATCTTGAAACCGTTGACCGCAGGAGGCGTACGCAATTCAGGATCATACTCGACAATTCCCTTGGAATGGGAGACGCGAGTGGTAGTCCGCAGGAGCACCGGCGTATCGAAACGCTCGCTGATCTCGAAGGCCAGGCGCATGAATTCCATACACTCCTGGCTGTCGGATGGCTCGAGCAGCGGGACCTTCGCCGCCCGTGCCATATGACGATTATCCTGCTCGTTTTGCGAGCTGTAAATGCCCACATCATCCGCGGTTACCACAACCAGCCCCCCGTTGATGCCCGTGTACGAACACGAAAAGAGCGGATCAGCCGCCACATTCAGGCCGATGTGCTTCATCGCCGTGAATGCGCGCGCCCCCTCGTAAGCAGCGCCGATAGCTACCTCCAGAGCGACCTTCTCGTTGGTCGCCCATTCCGCGTACGGGCCACCGAAACGGGCAAAGGCAGGCGTTATCTCAGAACTGGGGGTGCCCGGATAGGCAGAGGCAACTGCGGCTCCGCCCAAATATGCCCCGAGTGCAACAGCCTCATTGCCCGAGAGCAACTGTTTCATTGGTTCACCTCAAAAAGCTGCGTATGTCAAGCCTACCCTAGAATCCATCTGCATCAGCACGTTGCTGCGCTCCAAAAGCAGCATCGCTTTCGCAGTCTCAGGGAGCAGTCCACGGCGTCGAACAAGGTTATTGTATACCCAACAAAGCAAACGCGAATCGGCCCAAGTGACAATTCGCGACTTGGGATGGGCATAATTCCCAATTGTACTATTGGCCAATAGCAGATTGTACGATAGGGCAGGGATTAGGGCAGTTGGATGATGCGCTTCTGATAAGCGCGAGTGACCGCCTCGGTGCGGTCAGAGGCGCGCAGCTTCTGCAATATGCTGGTCACATGAGCCTTGGCAGTTCTTTCGGTGATGCAAAGTCGCTCGGCGATGTCGCGGTTGCGAGCGCCTTCGGCCATCAACTTGAGCACCGCGATCTCTCGCTCTGACAGGTCGTCCTCTCGGCCCTCGCGCCTCGCCAAATCGCTGAATCTATGGAGCAGCCTGGTGGCCACCAACGGCTCGATCAACGACCCTCCCCGACTGACGATGCGAATCGCGTTGAACAACTCCTCGCGCGGGATAGCCTTTAGCAGATAGCCGCGCGCCCCGGCGGCGATCCCCTCGAAAATGTATTCGTCGTAATCGTAGGTGGTCAAGATGATAATGTTTGTCTCTGGATTCTCGCCCTTGATGCGATGGATAGCCTCCACGCCGTTGAGGTTCGGCATTTGCAAGTCGACGAGGATCACGTCGGGCTCCAGTTCGCGAGCCTTCTGGACCAGGGCCACGCCGTCTTCGGCCTGGCCCACGACGAGCATATCGTCCTCTGTCTCCAGCATTGTGCGCAGACCCTCGCGCACTACCGGATGATCGTCGGCCAGCAGTATCCTTATCTGTTTCATCGGCGACCCCCCTCCGTCCCACGCCCGAACTTGACTGGAACGTCCACCTCGATTCGCGTCCCCGCGCCGACGCTGCTCTCGAGAGTCATCTCGCCACCTAGCAGGCGTGCCCTTTCGCGCATGCCGATGAGGCCAAACCTCTTTCTCAGTCCGACGTCCTGGCCCGATTGAAACGCATCGTTTGCCAGCGTTTCTCGATCCTCTGGCTTTGCTCGATCTGGAACGTGTGGTAACTGGTGCAAGGCGCCCAAACGATCTATTTCCGAGGGATCAAATCCCACGCCATCGTCTTGAATGGTCAGCGCGCAGGCCTGCCCATTGACGACGAGGCTAACCTCGACATTGCGCGCTGCGGCGTGCTGGCGCACGTTGCTCAGCCCCTCCTTAAGGACGCGGTACAGCGCGGTGGCGATCTCAGGAGAGAGATCGCCGTCGTCGCCACTGACGTTGCACGAAACGTTGATGCCAGATTCGTCGACGAACGCTTTGATCTCGGACGCGATGGCCTCGGAAAGAGGCAGATACTCCAGCGGGGCTGCCCGAAGGCCGGCGATCGACCGGCGCGCCTCTCGCAGGCTCTCTCGCGCCTGTTCCATGGCCTTGCGCAAGACCTCCTGCGCCTTGCGGTGATTCCCCTTGCTCAGCAAATTGTCCGCCGCCTCGAGTTGAACGATAGTGCCCGTGAGGTCCTGCGCCAGCACGTCGTGTATCTCGCGCGCGAGACGGTTTCGCTCCTCGATCACGCCCATCTGCCGGGTTCGATCATACAGTCTCGCGTTCTCGATGGCGATGGCCGCCTGATCGGCAAAGGACGAGAGTATGCGCATATCCCGCTCGCCAAAGGCAGCGATCCTGTTGCTCTGCACGTCGAGCACGCCGATGATCTGCTTCCCGATCTTCAGCGGCAGCGCCAGCTCAGATGCTGCCGGCGTAGGCCCAGGAACGTAGCGCGGATCCCTGCTCACGTCCGGCACGTTCAGAGGCTGGCCCGTGGCAGCCACGTGGCCCGTAATGCCCTCGCGGCCCAACTTGAGGCGCAAACAATCCGTCGTTACCGCCGGCGCGTGCCCATGGGCGGCTTTAACGTAAAGCTCGCCCCGCTCCTCGTCGATCAAGAGAATGCCGCAGCGGCTGTAGCCGAAGGACTCTTGAACCACCTTCAGTATCTGGCGCAGGACCTCGTCGCGGTCGAGGGTAGAGATGATGGTCCTGCCAACCTGATACAAGACCTCGGTCTCCTTGATTCGCTCCGTAAGGCGGCCGTAAAGGCGGGAGTTGTCGAGGGCGACGGCGACCTGGTGGGCAATGGAAAGGAGAAGCTCTCGGTCCTCGTCGACGTATCGGCACGACGTGCGATAGAACAGGGCCAGCACCCCGAGCAGGCGATCGTTGGATCTCAAAGGGACGCAGGCCACCGACTTAACTCCCTGGGCACTGAGCGCGGCCGCGCCTTCGGCGTGGCTCCCATCGACGTCGTCGACCACGAGAAGCTCTGCTTGCGCTTCGTCCGCCCTGGCGCTCCCTTTCGGGGGTAACGCTTCAGGGGTCGAGCTGAACTTGACAAGGGCGATACGGTGGAAGTCTCGCACGCTGCTCTTGGGCACGCCCAGGCAGGATACCTCTGGTGAGCGTCCTCGCTCGACGACGAGAGACAGCAAGCCAGCGTCGGCGCCGACGACCTCGAGCGCCTTTTTCAGGAGCAGCCTCTGGATCTCGCCAACCTCAGTGGATTGGCTGACTGTGGCGGCTATCGCGTTGAGCGCGCTCAGCATCTTTGCCCGTCCGCCGAGCCTCTCCTCGAGCAAGGTTGACCACTCCTGAATCGTGATTGAAAGCCCGCTACGATCCATCATCCTGCGGCCCAGCGCAGTGAGATGTCGCCACGAAGCGCCTGCGCCAGCCGCCTCGACTGACCAAGATTATAAGTTCGGCCAGATGGATTGTCAAATTATTCTACTTGACCCCCTAGCGTCAGGCTTCTATAATGCGTGCAGGCCACAATTCGGCGTGGCCCGCGTGCAAAGCCGCAATCTGGTCGTCATACCGGCGCGGCGTGGGGTGGAGGTCGTGGATGTTTGATCGTTCGCCGGGCACAGGATGGCATTTGGCTGTCTTTCTCGGAATCGTTATCCTCGCCACCAGCGTTCCCGCTTCTTTCGCCACAACATCGGCGTACGGCTATATCGCGCCCATCCCTCCGCCCTCGGTAGAATCGAACGTCACACCTGCCGTCAGGCCAGCCGCTGTACCCACGGCCACGCCAACCACGGTACCGACGGCCACGCCAACCGCCGTCCCGCGCCTTGCCGACATTCATCCCAACGAACTCGGCAAGATTATGATTTTGGAATACCACGTCATCGGCGACCAGGAGCTGCGCTGGACGCGAACCAGAGAGAGTTTCCGCCGAGACCTCGAGTATCTCTATCGCAACGGCTACTATCTAATTGGCTTGAACGACTTGCTCGACAATCGAGTGCGAGTGCCAGCAGGAAAGACACCAGTTGTTATCACCTTCGACGATTCCAACCGCAGCCAGTTCCAGTTCGTAGTCGGAGCAGACGGCTCCCTGAAAACAGACCCGACATCGGGGCTCGGCATCCTTGAAGATTTCAGTGCGCCGCATCCCGATTTCGGCAGGTCCGCCGTTTTCTGCGTCCTTCCTGGCGCCGATCCCCCAAATGATCTTTTTGGGCAACCCGCTTATCGGCAGCAGAAGCTACAATATCTGGCCAGAGAAGGCTATGAGATCTGCAATCATACACTCTGGCACGCCAACCTCCGCCAGATCGGCGAGAAGGACATCCCACGCCAGATTGCGTTGGCGAATAAGGCCATCCAGCAGGCCGTGCCTGGCTACCAGGTCAACACCTTCAATCCACCGTCAGGCGTCTACCCCAAGAACGTGAGTCTCCTCGTCGATGGCACGTTCGAAGGGACAAGTTACCACCACCGAGCAATACTCGAAGTCGGCGCCGGGCCGATGACAGCGCCTAACCATCGAAAGACCGATTTCCTCCATATGCCCCGCATCCAGGCTATTCAAACAGAGCTCGATTTGTGGTTTCGCTATTTCAAGCAGCACCCAGAGGAGCGCTACGTCAGCGACGGCAACCCGGACAAGATCGTCTTTCCCGCCAAGCTCCTCGACGATTATCAGCCATCTCAGGGAGCACAGGAGGAACCCTCGCCAGACTCAACATACAAAGTGGTCCGCCTGCGCTGAGTAGCCACGGCTCTTGCCTGCAATTTGACAGGTATACCTTCTTGCTTCCTACTGCCGGCTGGTTTATAATGAGCCCGAAGAATCACCCCACCGACTGTTAGCAAGACTATCGACGTGCTGGCGCGTCGGGGGCTGGTCGAACGCTACGATGCGCCTCAGGACCGTCGCCTCACGCTGCGGCGTATTACTCCCGCAGGGGCAACCCATTACCAGGCTTCCCGTGAAAGGGCGCTTGCGGCCTTGCGACAGGTGCTGGCTCGCCTCGATCCTGCTGACATCCCAGTTCTGGAGCATCAACTGAAGTTGCTCCTGGAATCAATGCAGCAACCTGTGTCAGTGGCAAGTGAGAGCGACAATGCGGTTTGAACTTGAGAAATGGCAGCGTAACCTAATCGTGCTCTGGTTCGCCCAGTTGATGGCTATGGTAGGCTATAGCTTCGTTTTCCCCTTCATTCCTCTATACGTGCAAACTTTAGGGGTCCACGGGGCAACGGCCGCTGCCCAATGGTCGGGGGTGATCGAAGCTGTATCTGCCGTCGCGATGGCAATAGCCCAGCCCATCTGGGGGAATATGGCCGATCGGTTGGGTCGAAAGCCGATGGTTGTTCGTTCCATCCTGGGTAATGCCATAGCCATCATACTGATGGCCTTTGCCACCTCTCCAGAGCAACTGGTAGCATTGCGCTTCATTCAAGGCGCCGTAACAGGCACCATCGCAGCCTCCAATGCGCTCGTCTCCACAACCACGCCCAAGCATCGCCTGGCATTCGCCCTGGGGGTACTGCCGGTCGCCGTGTTCGCGGGATCTTCTATGGGGCCGCTCGTAGGAGGGATAATCGCCGATACGTTTGGCTACAAGACGACGTTCGTGATCGCCGGCCTGATGCTATTGCTCGATACGCTCCTCGTGGCCGGCCTCGTCAGCGAAGATTTTACCCGTCCGCAGCCCGGCACGCAGCAGCGTGGTGCGTGGGCCGAAACTTGGTCGCTGATGACCATGGCAGTAATGCCGATACTGATAGGCGTCATCTTCTTAATTCAGTTGGGCGGATTGATCGTCGCCCCGGTGCTTCCTCTGTACGTCGCCGACCTGCACGGTAGCGAAAACGCGGCGACTGTGGCCGGCGTGATACTGGCAGCAACAGGAGTGACGAGCGCCATATCTGCCGTTGGGGTCGGCAGAATCAGCGACCGAGTGGGCCATAGTTTAGTCCTCACGGTGTGCCTGTTGGGCGCAGCCATCATCTATTTTCCCCAGTCCTTCGTCCAGGAGACCTGGCAATTGTTTGCTTTGCGCCTGGTGCTGGGTATCTTCCTCGGCGGGCTCATGCCCAGCGCTTACGCCCTGCTCGCTGGGCTGGTAGCGCCTGCAAGGCGGGCAGCCGCCTTCGGCCTATGCGCCACAGCCTTCGCCCTTGCCAATGCAATAGGCCCTCTCTCTGGTGCAGGCGTCGCAACCCAATGGGGGATGCGATCGGTGTTCCTCACCGCAGGCACCCTGTTCACAATCGCCTTCATAACGGTCAACGTGGGAATCCGAGGTCACACCGCATCCAGGCCTCATCCTGAAGTCAGCATCGCAGGAACCGACGTTTTGTCTCCGTCATCGCAGAATCAGAACAATCCTCAGCGTTCTTCGGAATAAAAAGGATTCCGACATTGCACCATCGTTCCTGGCTATAGTATCATGGCCAGGCATACTTGTGAGACAGGAAAGCGAACAATGTACATCATCCCTGCTATCGATATCAAAGACGGCAGATGCGTCCGCCTTTTCCAGGGGGATTACGATCAGGTGACGGTCTTCTCCGAAGATCCGTCCAGCGTTGCCCTGCGGTGGCAGGCGCAGGGCGCCAGGATGTTGCACCTGGTCGACCTCGACGGCGCAGCCAGTGGAGAGACGCGCAATCTCGCCATCGTGAGCTCGATTCGCGAGGCCGTCAGCATCCCCGTCGAGCTTGGCGGCGGCGTCCGCAACCTGGAAACGATCGCCTCCCTGATCGAGCGCGGCATCGACCGCGTCATTCTTGGCACAGCCGCGGTGCAGGACCCAGAATTGGTGCGAGCCGCCTGCGCGAGGTGGCGCGACCGCATCGTCGTCGGCATCGATGCCCGCGATGGACTCGTCGCCACCCGAGGATGGAAGGATACCTCGTCTGTTCGTGCATTGGACCTTGCCCGACAAGTGGTCGAGCTGGACGTCCAGCGCTTCATCTACACGGATATCAGCCGCGACGGAACGCTCACTGAGCCGAATTACGATGCGATCCGTGAGTTCGTCTCCGCCGTTCCAGTGCCCGTCGTCGCCTCGGGCGGAGTGGCCAGGCTCGAACACGTGAAACGTCTGCAGAAAACTGGCGCAGAGGCCGTCATCGTGGGCAAGGCTCTTTACACCGGCGACGTCAAACTGCGCGATCTCAACGAAGCTGCCGAAGAGGGAGAATAGATGCTGACAAAGCGGATAATCCCGTGCCTGGACGTTACCGATGGCCGTGTCGTCAAGGGAACGCATTTCATCAACTTGCGCGACGCCGGCGATCCAGTAGAGCTGGCCGCTTTTTACGACCGCGAGAGCGCCGACGAGCTCGTTTTCCTCGATATCACGGCCAGCTCTGACCACCGCGAGACTATGGTCGACGTGGTGGCCAGAACGGCCGATCAGGTCTTCATCCCTCTCACGGTAGGCGGCGGCATTCGCACTGTCGAAGATATGCGTCGCATGCTCCAGGCTGGAGCAGATAAGGTATCGATCAACACTGCCGCTGTCGACGAGCCAACCTTGATTAACCAGGGAGCCGATAAATTCGGCAGCCAGTGCATCGTCGTGGCCGTGGATGCCAAAGGCGTCGGACAACGTCGAGAAGACGGCGCGCTGGATTTCGAGCGCTGGGAAGTCTACACTCACGGCGGCCGCCGCCCGACGGGCATCGACGTCCTGGAATGGGTGCACAGGGTTGCCCACCTCGGAGCCGGCGAGATTCTCCTGACTTCGATGGATGCGGACGGCACTCAGAAAGGCTACGACCTCAAGCTAACCGCAGCCGTCTCGGAAGCGGTGTCGATCCCCGTGATCGCCTCAGGCGGAGTAGGCAACCTGGCGCACCTCTACGACGGCCTGGCTATCGGCAAAGCCGACGCCGTCCTTGCCGCCTCCATCTTCCACTACGGCGCTCACTCCATCAGGGAAGTGAAAGACTACCTTGCCAGCCGAGGCATTCCCGTCAGACCGTAACCCCCCTATTCCCTCTTCCTTATTGCCAGATACACTGTCGTGCCCCTTGGCACCCTCGTTCCAGGCTGAGGCGTCTGGCTCAGCACACTGCCGGGCGCCACGCTTTCAAGCACCTGAGTAGGAACGTCCCCTGGTCCCTGGTAGTTCGGATACGAGTTGTTCAATCCCGCCGCCTCGATGCGCGCTCTCGCTTCGGCCTCGTCCAGACCAGCAACCGAAGGCACGATAACCGTTTTCGAGCCAGGTTGAGGCGTCATCGGGAATGGGGCCTGCGGCGTTGGGTAGCGAGGCGAGGGTGATTCGAAAGGTGTGGGTGTCGGAGCAGCCAGGGCTGGCGGATTGGCCAGCATGAGCAAGAAAGGTGAAGTTGCCGAGATGGACAGCGAGCTAGCGATTCCACTGGTATCGCTGACCGAAACAGAGGCTGTCATAGGCGTCAACCCGCCGACAGGTGAAAGCGAGGCAGACCGCGTTCCGGTCTCGTATTGCACCTGGGGCAGGCCAGTATCCTCGTATCTAATCTGCGGAACCGTGCCATCGACGAACCAGTCGGTGACAGGCATGAAGCCGAATGGCGGTCTCGGCGTCACATCGTAGACAGTGCTCTTCACCAGTCCTGGCGGCCGTTCGAAGGAGACCACGGGCTTGCCTTTCAACAGCGCTTCCATCACATTATGCCAGATATATCCAGCGCCGCTTACGCCAAAGACGTTCGTCATCGGGCTACTGTCTGAGTTCCCAATCCAGACACCAGTCACTAGATCAGGCGTGTACCCAACGGTCCAGCCATCTCGAAAGTCGTCGGTGGTTCCCGTCTTGGCCGCGGCGGGTCGCGACAACTTCAAAAAGCTGTTAGGGCCATACGTCGGTGTCCGCGCTACGTCGTCGGACAGAATGTCTGTGATCATCCACGCGATTTGCGGACTGAAGATTTGCTTCCCTTCTGGTGGAGTGTACTGTTCCAGCGCTTTGCCATCACTGTCCACCACCTTCAGAATTGCCACAGGTTCGTACTCGCGCTGCCCTGGCTTGCGCTCGTCCGGTGGCACAGGAGCGCCTATTTGCACCCCTTTGTTTGCCAGCGACGCGTAGGCAAAGGTCAAGTCGAGCAGCTTCACTTCACCGCTTCCAAGCGTCAGGGCCAGGCTGTAGCGCCGCGGGTCGTTCAGGCTCGTGATGCCAGCCTCGTGCAACAGGTTCACGAAATTATTCACCCCGACATACTGCAAAACCAGCACCGCAGGGATGTTAAGGGATTGCGCCAGGGCCTGGCGCAACGTGACCGCGCCATGCCACCGCCTGTCGTGATTATGGGGACGATAGGGCGGCTGCCCCGCGCCACCAGGGAACTCTATTGGCTGGTCGAGCACCGCCGTGGCAGGGTGCATGCCCTTGGCAAAGGCAGCAGCGTAATTGAACGGCTTGAGCGCTGATCCAGGCTGGCGTTCCGCTAGCGCCATATTTACCTGGCCCGAGATTTTGGGATCGAAGTAATCGACGCTTCCCACCATCGCGAGAATCTCGCCCGTCTTCGGATCGATAGTCACTACCCCGGCGTTGCTCGCGTGCAGGTTCCTGATGCTCGCCACGTGCTCGCGGGCGGCCTTCTCGGCAGCAAGATACATCTTGTAATCCAGCGTGGTGTAGACGCGCAATCCACCATAGTACAGTTTCTCCCGGCCGAACTTCTTTTCCAACAGCTCGCGCACGTACATAACGAAATGCGGCGCCTTTATGTCAAACTGCTCGGCGACGAACTTCAGCGGCTCCTTCTTCGCCGCTTCCGCTTGCTCCTTGGTGATGTAAGTATGATAGGCCATCAGATCGAGCACCTCCGCCTGGCGCTCTTTAGCCGCTTTGGGATTTATCAGCGGATTGTATTCGGCGGGCATCTGTGGCAACCCCGCGAGCATCGCCGACTCTGCCAGATCCAGATCCTTCGCCGGCTTGCCGAAATAGGACTGAGCGGCCGCCTCCACGCCATACGCAAGGTTGCCGTAGTATATCTCGTTCAGGTACCACTCCAGGATTTGGTCCTTGGTATACTGCTGTGACAAGCGGTACGCCAGCAGTATCTCCTTCAGTTTGCGATCGTAACTCTGCTTGTACCTTTCTTCAGGACCTAACATAGTGTTGCGAATTAGTTGCTGCGTAATGGTGGAAGCACCAGAGACGATTTCCTGGCCGCGGAAGTTCTGCCACAGCGCACGTACTATCGCCTTCGCATCGAAGCCCGGGTTCGTGTAGAAATCGGCATCTTCTGTGGATAGCGTTGCCGCCCTGAGGTATCCCGGTATCTCGCTGAGCGGAATAACCTGGCGCCGTCCACCCTGTGGATCCCAGATCTCGTAGAGAAGCTCACCATTGCGGTCGTAGATCATTGTCGATTGAAAGACGTCCCGTTTGACGACAGCTTCAGGCGAAGGTAAGTTGCTGAAATAGACCAATAAGCCACCACCTAACAACGCCACCGATAGGATGCCTGCTACAAAGGTTCCGACGAGTAGAAAGGCGAGGGCGGCTATCGCCAGTCTGACGAAACTTCTACCAGGCTTCTTCCGAACAGTCTTTCGCAAGACGCGGGACTTTCGGCGTCTCACGTCGTTAGATTGGCCTTGGCTTCGGCCACGGGGAGCGTATGGATACATATATCTCTACTGCGCGTTTGCCGGCATTTCTTCTAGTGTCACGTTAACGGTAGCACGGTCGGAATCGCGCACGACGGTCACCGGCACAGTTTCGCCAATGCGGTGCTTGCTGAGCGCCTTCAGAAACGAGAAATCGTCCTGTATATCGTCGTTCCCGAAGCGAACGATGATATCTCCACGCCGCAGGCCAGCCCTCGCTGCCGGTGTGTTCCGCTGCAACTGATAAATCAGGGCGCCATTCTTGACCGAAAGGTTGTATCTTGCCGCGAGGCTCGGCGTCACAGGTTGCAGCACCACGCCAAGCCACGGCCTGATCACTCTGCCTTGAGCCATGAGCTGCTCTGCGATAGGTCGAGCCGAGGTAATGGCGATCGCGAAACCGATGCCTCCCCCAGGAGCGTTGGCGGCGATGGCCGTATTGATGCCAACTACCTTGCCCTGCAGGTTGACGAGTGGACCGCCGCTATTGCCTGGATTGATGGCGGCATCCGTTTGGATGAGATCGTACAGCGCTGCCCCAGAAGACTCGCGAATCGTACGGCCCAGTGCACCGACGATGCCAGCGGTCACAGTAGGGCCGCCCGGCAGAGCCAGCGCGTTTCCGATAGCCACCACAGTCTCGCCGATCTCCAGATCGTCCGAGTTGCCCAGTTCGGCAATCGGCAGGTCTTGCGCGTCGATCCTGACCACCGCAATGTCGGAGCGAGGATCAGTTCCCACGATCTTGCCGTCGAACGTCCTGCCATCAGGCAGCGTCACCTTGAGACCGCGAGCGTCCTCCACGACATGGTTGTTCGTAAGAATGAATCCCCTCTTGTCGAAGATCACCCCCGAGCCGGTACCACCTTCCTCAGGAATTGGACGCAGGTAGAAGTCATAGGCGATCTGCTGCGTCGTGATATTTACGACGGCGGGCCGCACCGCCCTGGCTACGTTGACGATAGTGCCTGACTCCAAATCGGTACGCCTTGCTGACGTGGGTGGCTGAGACAGCGCGGGCGCAGATCTGGCCTGAGCGGCGGCAGCGCCTTCAGCTTGCGCCTGCGCAATGTCATTGCTCTTTGCTTCAGGCTGAGGTGTAGCGCTGCCCTCAGCCTTAGCCTGAGATGTGCTGCGCTCGGCAACCCTGGACAGCACTTCAGGTCGAATAGGAATTCCCAGGCAGGCAGGCGCGGCCAGCATCACGATCAAGACCGCGACGAATAACGCTCTTATGCTGAGTTTTCTTTTCCTCATAAGATTTCCTTCCCTGAGCAAGGAGAGGTCGACAGAGAACACACATTTCACGCCCGAGTTTGGCCCTCATTATAGCATAAGTCACGCCCCCTGGCTCGGCATAAATGGGGGGGAGCGTCACAGGTTTGGGACATCGCCGCGACGCGAGATAATCCATCATGCGTGACCAACTCGCCGTTCCCGGCGCAGACCGCCGCGAGATGTCCCCGACTCGAAACGCTCTCCATAAATGCTATTCCAGCGGCGCAACGAAGACTACGCCGAAGAAGAAAAGTATAACCAACAGCAGAACTAATAAGATGGCAACAGTTGCAGCGAAGGCAGTGCCTTTTCACCGCTCAGGCCACTGCCAACCACGGCTCGTATAATGTACCGCCCCACCAAAGGCATCCCGAGAAATGGGGGAGGCAAGCCTCCGTCGGTCCTAACTCCACGCACTCGCTCCACCCCTCCACATCGTCGACGCGTTATCACAGGTGCGGGCTCGGCACCGTTGGAGGGAACAACCAGTTGCCACCGACCAAAATGACGATTGCCACCAGAACGAGCAATATTATCGCCACAAAAAAAACCGCGGCATCGTTCACGTCGTCGACGTCGCCGATTCGCCGAGGTGCCATTGCGTCCCGCGTGCGGGTATTCTGAAAACGGGTATCGTTGGAAGCCATTCTCCCAGCCTCCCAAATCCAGGTCCTTGCCAACGACAAATGCAAGATATGTGCCAGTTTGACTTTCCCTATAGGACGTGCTATAGTTTTCAGATAAGTAGCCAAGAATCAAGAGTGAGGTGATGTCAGTATAAACAAAGAACTGCGCATAAACGAGAAGATCAGGGCGAGAGAAGTGCGTTTGATCCTGGACACCGGAGAGCAACTGGGAGTGGTCCCAATCAATCAAGCCCTGGCAGCCGCGAAAGAACGCAACCTTGATCTCGTGGAGGTCGCCCCAGGGGCTGTACCTCCAGTCTGCCGGATACTTGATTACGGCAAGTTCCGATACGAGCACACGAAGAAAGAGCGGGAAGCAAGGAAACACCAGAAGGTAGTCTTGCTTAAGGAAGTTCGCCTAACCCCGAAAATCGACGAGCACGACCTGGCTTTCAAGGCACGGGCGGTTCAGCGGTTCCTACAGGATGGCGACAAGGTCAAAGTCACCGTCAGATTCAAGGGCCGCGAGATGGCACATCCCCAGCTCGGCAAACAAGTGCTGGACGAGGTGGCCAACAGGCTGGACGGAGCGGGTAGCGTCGAGCGAGCGCCTCTAATGGAAGGCCGCAGCATGACGATGATACTCGCGCCGACAGTACCGAAGGCCGAGAAGCCACAGAAGGGCGAAACGAGAGCCGACACGGTCGCGCAGGCAGGGGCAGCACAGTTGTAAGTTCGAGCGAGTTGCTCGTAGTCGTCTCAGACCCCTTACGTTAGCAAGATACTCCCGAAGCAGTCGCAATCCTGCTTCAGGATATCCCTTGCTTTACCAGGGGGTGTTTCTGTCCCGCCAGCAGCGCCCTTCTAGATTGACAATCTGCGTCTCGACCCAGCGATGCCACCGGTCGAGACGATTTCGCGTCTTATGGATACTTTCACGGTGACATACACATGACGAAATGCGACACAGTCCTGTTCGATTTGGGACACACATTGATGGACTTCAGGTCCACGAGAGACGACCTTCTTGAAGTATACGATGAAGCTCGGCGGCGCCTTCTGGCTGGAGCCAAACAGGACATTCCCACGTTGGAGGACATCGTCGAGATCATCCCCAAGAAGGTCGTGACGATCATCGACGATTCCTACCGTGGACCGCGAGCCATAGAAGAGCTGGAGATGTCTCAGGTGATTGCCCAGGCATTCGAAAGCATCAACGTGCGGCTGCCCGAACCGCTTGTACAAGAGATGCTCCTGCTTGAGCACGAAGCCCTGAGCCGTTCGATGACGCTGTCAGACGGCGCCAGAGACGTGCTCGCGCAGTTGAAGCGCTGGGGCTTCAAGCTGGGATTGGTTTCGAACGCCACCAACCTGCCGCATCTGCTGCGGCGTGACCTCGATCGTCTGGGCATTCTCGTGCACTTCGACGCCACAGTCTTCTCCTCCGAGCTGGGACTGAGGAAACCCCATCCCACCATCTACCACGCAGCGCTGAGCGGCGTGGCGTCAGAGCCAACTACCACAATCTTCATCGGCGATAGAATCAGGGAGGATATATGGGGACCGCAAGCCCTGGGTATGCGAGCTGTGCTCACCCACGAGTTTCGACAGGAGAGCCCGAACGGCTCAAAGCCCGACACAATTATCAGTCACGTATCAGAATTGCTTGATTTCATTAGAAGAATGAGCTCGATTTAGGCTCCAGTTTCCCCTTTCTGGTCCATTTCTTGGCACGATTCTTGCACGCAAGACTGGTTGGTAATTCTCCACCAAACTTTCTCAAGGAGGCGGCGCAAGATGATGTGGCTAAAGGGTTGTCCGAGGTGTGGCGGTGATTTGTTCGTCGAGTACAACGTTGGGGATGCGTCGGTCACCTGCCTGCAATGTGGGCACGTTCTGACTGAGGACCAGGAGGCTGGCCTCAAGCAAGCGGCACTTTCTGGGACAGGGAGGTGAACGCTTAAGACAGGTGGGGCGTACGTTGTAGATACATCTTCTTGGACGCTTCCTGAGTTGAGAGGGGATTGCAGGCGGGGACGTTCGTGATCTTGCGAAGCGTCCGTGCTCCCTGGCATAGTCGGCTATCGGCAAGGGTGTGAGGAAATAGCCAAACGCACGGTCGAGCTCGTGAACATGAGCTCGACTTTTTTGTACCCAGATAGTGATCATTCTGTCTCTTGATTACAGTTCGCCCTTGGGAAAGAGGCACCCTTACAAACTAACGCTCCAGGAGGAACTCATGGCACCCAATAGTCGAATAGGCAACTTTCAGAAATCCTTGCGAGAAAACGGAGTCGGCGCAGCTATTCTCCTGTCGCCGAGGGACATATACTATTTCGCTGCAACTTCCCAACAAGCCACGCTGGTGATCCCCGCTGCTGGCGAGCCCACGTTGCTCGTCACCCGCGACTACTGGCGCGCCAAACAAGAGACACACCTGGCAGATGTGCGCCCGGCAAGCACAAAGTCTACAGTTCGCGAAATCGTCGCCGAGAAGGGCTATGAGTCAAACACAGTTGGCCTGATCGAAGACGTGCTGTCCGCCAGCACGTACCGCAGATTGGTTGCGCTATTGCCTCGTGCCACGATCGTCGACGTCACACGTCTGATGCGAGAACTGCGGATGGTGAAGGACGACGGCGAGGTCGAAAAGATCCGTCTGGCGGCGCAAATGGCCGACCACGCCCACGAGTTCGCTATGTCCGTGCTCAAGCCAGGTATGACTGAGCTGGAAGCGTCGTTCGCCATCGAGATGGAGATGGCACGGAACGGGCACGACGGCTACTGCCTGGCCAGGAATCTGGCGAGCTCCGTTCGAATATGTGGCGTCGTCTCGGGTGAAAGCCTTTACGCCGGCAGCCCCTTACCCACCACGATGCCAGGGGGAGGGTCCTCACCCCTCGTCTCCTACGGCCCGTCGCGTCGCAAGCTCGCGCAGGGCGACATCGTCGTGGTAGACTTGACTGGAGCGCACGACGGGTATATCGCCGATGAAGCAAGAACCTACACCCTGGGCAAAGCCTCGCCAGCGCAACGAGAAGTCGTCAGCGCCGTCAAACACGTCATCGACGAGACTCTACCTCTTCTACGCCCGGGAACCAGAGCCTCGGACATCTTCCACGCCGCACAGAAAGCGGCTATAGAGACGGGATATGGCGAGTACTTCCTCGGCGGCAAGGAGAAGAACGTGCGTTTCGTCGGCCACGGCGTTGGCCTCGAGTTGGACGAGCTACCGATGCTAGCGCCAGGGGATGACACCATCCTGACCCAGGGGATGGCTCTGGCCTACGAGCCGATTTTCGCTGCGCCAGGCATTGGAGCTGGTACACTCGAGAACACGCTCCTGATAACCGAAAACGGCCACGAGACGTTGACGCGAAGGCCCGTAGAGCTTATGGAATTGTAACGTTGACATCGCCACCAAACGCCACTATCATGGCCGCGGGCAAATACACCTGTTGAACTCCACTCGCAATCGCACTCATTAACGGAATTGGGAGGAACTGCTGTGGCTTACGACGCATTTCTGTACGAAGTCAAGGACGGCATAGCCACCATCACGTTCAATCGGCCTGATAGACTAAACGCGATCACATTTGCCGTATACGCCCAGTTAAGGGACCTGCTGGCCGAGCTCCGTGGCGACGACAGCGTGAAAGTTCTGGTCATCACAGGCCAGGGCCGGGGCTTTTGCTCTGGGGGAGATGTCGAGGACATCATCGGCAAGCTGTTCGATCGAGATATGCGCGGCGTGCTCGAATTCACGCGCATGACAGGCGCAGTCGTCAACAACCTTCGTCGCCTGGACAAGCCCGTCATCGCCTCCATCAACGGCATCGCCGCGGGCGCCGGCGCCGTCATCGCGGCGGCCAGCGACTTCCGCATCCTGAGCGAGCGCGCCAAGTTCGCGTTCCTGTTCACCAAAGTCGGCCTTGCTGGTGGGGACATGGGAATCGCCTACCTCCTGCCGCGTATCGTCGGCCTGGGTCGCGCCATCGAGATACTGATGCTAGGCGATACTATCGACGCTCAAACCAGCGAGCGCATCGGCCTTGCCAACAAAGTTGTGCCAGAGGCCGAACTGCAAGCCGCCACCATGGAGCTTGCCCAGCGCCTCGCCAATGGCCCGGCCCTCGCCTATTCCATGACCAAGCAGATGCTCAACAACGAGCTTTCCATGGACCTCGAAGCCGCCATCGAAAACGAAGCTTTGGGTCAGGCCCTGCTGCTCATGGGCAAGGACCACCGCGAGTTCTACAACTCCTTCGTCGAAAAACGCCCTCCCAACTGGACAGGCCGGTAAAGCAGCCTTTAGAACATCAGCGTTGCCTCTCGCGCCACACAGGGACGCACGCCCTGGGCCATCCTGCCAAAACGTAGCGGCGAACCTCGTGTTCGCCCTGTGGGCTGGTCCGAACCAACCTGAAATCAAACCGCTTTAGATCAACCCAAGATTGTACTTCAGCGCAGCGTCCACCTCTGCCATTTTCTCGGGCCTCAACCTGCCTATAGGGCGCACATCTCGCTCTCCCTTTGGCGGGCGCAGGCGCGGATCCAGCCCCTCCTTTTGAATTGTAGCAATCTGAGCACAGTTGACGGCTCCACGATCGGCCAGCCCGCTATCCGCCGGCTCCACCACGACCACGAAAGGGTATGGTCGTGGCGGTACGGAATGCGTCAAGGCTGCCACCACAGTTGTTGGGCTATATCGGTTGCCAACGTCGTTCTGAACAACCAGCGCCGGGCGCATGCCCTGTTGCTCGCTACCCTTCAGGAAAAGACATACTATCTTTCACTAAACCCTTGCACAAGACGTAAAATCCTAGTATGATAACGCTAGGCTGCCTGTCACACCAGATCAATGACCCTGGCACCCCTGGTCAAATCATTTGGCAATCGACATACATACCTTCGGATAGGTTTGTTATTGGCATGTGGAAGTTCCGACCAAAACCTTTGGTTTCTGTCATTGTTGCATCATACAACCATGAAGCTTACGCCGCGACCGCTGTCTCTAGCGTGCTCAGACAGGGCGTCGAAGATCTGGAAGTCATAGTTGTAGATGATGGATCAAGCGACGCGACACCTGACGTAATAGAAAGGCTCGGTGATCCCCGCGTGCGTATCATCAGACTTGCAGAAAATCGACGAGTTCATCCACGTAACCTGGCGCTAGGACTGGCAAGAGGACGCTATATTGCATTTCAAAACTCAGACGACGAATGGGAAGATGGCAAGTTATCTGCACAGCTTGAGGTCCTGGAGAATAACAAGCAGGTTGTTGCTTGTTTCACAGGCGTAGACCTCATCGGCAAGGATGGAGAGCCAACATCTGGAACCTGGGCAAACGGCCTGTTTACGACCGAGAATCGAACGAGTGCAAGATGGCTCCGGCATTTCTTCGACGCTAGCAACTGTCTGTGTATATCATCGGCCGTGGTGCGTAGCAGAGATGTCAAGAAAGTAGGTTGTTTTCGCCCACACCTGGTTCAATTAAGCGATCTGGATCTATGGGTTCGCCTCGCCGCCGTTGGCGAGTTTCATATTATCGATCAGCCAATGACGAAAATGAGAGTAATTCCCGACCGTAACATTAGCCGCCCTTCGCCCGAAATAGCTCGACGCGGCATGATCGAGTACGCCGAAGTTCTGGCAAGGTATGCCGAGCGTCCTGTATGCGAGCGAATCCTGGAAGCCTTTCACGACGTCATACCTCAACACGCGCAGTCGCCTGTAGCCCAACTGTCAGGACTCGCTATTCACGCGTGGACGCTATCACCTGCCCATCATCTGTTTGCCGACCGCGTGCTATCTGATATTCTAGACAGTCCCCAAAAGAGAGAGGAATTAGTACGAGTATTCGGCACCAACGTAATCCACACTTTCATAAAAAAGCGAGGCGAGATCCAGTTCAACCTAATCCGCGAGGAACAGTAGTGTTTCGCCAAAAGTGGATTCATGAATGGTTCCTGCAGATGCTTGAACGCTCCAGATTTCGAGTGGAGAGTTCATCGCTGGCTTTATCCAAGGAGTGGGTACTCTCCGATGGAGCAATCCGACATCGTTCCAATCGTTTCTTCAAGATAGTTGGTGCTCACTGGGAAAGCCCCGAACGCAAAGACATCGTGCAACCATTCATCGAACAGTACGAAATTGGCACGCTTGGTTTCCTGATTCGGCGTCACGAAAATCGCCGGGAGTTGCTTGTGCAGGCAAAAATCGAACCTGGAAATGTTGGCATAATACAGTTAGCTCCAACGTGCCAGGCGACAGCTAGCAATGCTTCCAGGGTACATGGTGGTGACTATCCGCCTTGCTTCGAGTACTTTGTGCAGGGAGATCCCAATATCGCCTATGAATCGATGCAGAGCGAACAGGGAACACGTTTCCTCGGCAAGAGGAACCGCAACGTACTTAGGATCGCCAATGAACCTGTCTCTGAGAGATGTTCCCATAAGTGGCTACAGGTTGAAGAAGTGCTCGATCTGCTGCTCGTCAATCATCTGGTAAACACCGACGCACGATCGGTTCTTGTTTGCAGCCCTTGGGAAGAACTTGTGGGTCGCACGCCGTTCACCCGGTATTGGTCAGGTTTCGGCGCAGAGCTTCTGCATTCCCTGAGAGGATCGACTCCAACCAAAGACCTTGAAGAAGTGCGAAGCGAAATCAATACGCTTCGACATATGACAAATGCACCGGAAATAGTATCCCTGGACAGCCTCCAAGACTGGAAGATAACAGACGATGGCGTAGCACCTCGCAACATGGGGCCATTCATCGTTCGCCAGATAAGCGTAGAAGCCAGAGGACGCGAGGTTTCCAAATGGGATCAACCCATTGTCGACAGCAACGGTGAAGGACGTGTTGATATTGTATGCGGACGGATAGATGGTACGCTTCATTTTCTTTTTCGCCCTTATGCTGAAGCTGGATTGTACCATCGTGTGGAGCTTGGCCCCACTCTTGTGAAAGAGCCTGGCTGCAACGGAGATATGGATGCTTCGATTGGCTACTCGGATGCTGTCGTGCGGGCCGAGTGTCGCCAATCCGAGGAGGGTGGCCGTTTCTTTCGAGATATCAATCACTACAGAATTGTGGACGTGGGCGAAGCTCCTGAGGCTCCTTCTGGGTGGCGCTGGCTTACGTTAGCCCAAATCCGGGTGTTGCTGGACGAAGATGGGTGGTTCACTAATGAAGCCAGAGGCGTATTGGCCCTGTTACTCCCCTGGCTTTAGGTCATTCCTCTGATAAAGGGTATGATGTTCACAACGGAGGCACGGAGAAGATCAGAGGGTTCCCCTCCGTGCCTCCGCGCCTCCGTGGTGAGCCCTACCACCGTCCTAACCATACAGCCGTCCGAGCCCACAGGGTTGCACCAATGGCTGCCGTATGCTATAATCCCATCTGTTGTTTACCTGGATTTGGTCGCCAGAGGAGTGTTTTCTTAATGGCAAAGTACAAGTTGAAGACGCATAAGGGCACGCAGAAGCGCATTAGCATCAGCGGCAGCGGCAAGATTATGCGCACCAAGGGCGGCAAGAGCCACCTTCGCCGCAAGAGGTCGGCGCGCGCCAAGCGCCTCTACGACGAAATGCTGGTCGCCAGCACGTCCGACGCACGCAGGCTGCGCAAGCTCATTCCCTACGGCGTCTAACGATCACTGGCAGAGTTGCTGAGTGATGGCCAGTTCGGCCATCATTTAGTTTGTGCGGCCCGCACAGTCCCAAGGAGGTTACCGAATTGACAAGAGTCAAAAGAGGTGTGGCAGCGCACCAAAAGCATAAGAAGGTCCTGAAGCTGACCAAGGGCCAGAGAGCTACCCGAAGCAAGCTTTTCCGCAGGGCGAACGAAGCCATGCTGAAGTCTCTCTCCTATGCCTATCGGGACAGGCGGGCGAAGAAGGGCGAGTTCCGCAAGCTTTGGATCACTCGCATCAACGCCGCGGCGCGAGAGGCGGGCCTCTCCTACAGCAAGCTGATTCAGGGGCTGTCAGCCGCCGGCATCGACATCAACCGCAAGATGCTGGCAGAGCTCGCGATCAGCGATCAGGCTGCTTTTGTCCGCGTCGTCGAATCGGCGAAAGCGGCTGTCCAGGTCGCCTGAACCGCTTCCGATCAGCCTGAATGATTACCAGCACGTCCAACGAGAAAGTCAAGTACGTCAGATCGCTGCGTCGTGCTGAGGTTCGCAGGCAAGAGCGAAGCTTCATCGTCGAAGGCGTGCGTCTGGTCGAGGAAGCGCTTAGAGCTGGTCTGCAACCCGCTCTAGTCTTCGCCAATCTCGATCAGATGGAAAAGACAGCCCGCGGACGGCATCTCTTGGCTCGGCTTCAAGAATTCCACCCGATCGCCGTCAGCGAGCGCGTTCTCGAATACGCCGCCGAAACTGTAACCCCTCAGGGGGTAGTAGCCGTGCTGCCGATGCCAGCGGTCGAGGAGGAACCTGGAGACCTCGGGCCTTTGGCGCTTGTATTGGATGGATTGCGCGACCCTGGCAACGTGGGCACGATTCTTCGGTCAGCCGAGGCCAGCGGCGTCAAAGCGGTGATCCTGACGCCAGATTGCGCCGACGTTTTCAGCCCCAAGGTTGTTCGCGCGGCGATGGGCGCGCATTTCAGGCTCAAGCTCTTGCCTGAGCGAGACTGGACGAACATCAAGCATCTCTTGAAACACAGGCCCATTTGGGTCGCCAGCGCAGGGCAAGGCGTTAGCTACTTCCAAGTCGACTGGACGCGAGAAGCGGGGCTGGTCGTCGGGAGCGAAGCCGCTGGCCCAAGCCAGGAAGCGCAGAACGCCGCCACGGGGTTCGTGCAAATCCCCATGGCCGGCGAAGCGGAATCCCTGAACGCCGCCATCGCCGCGAGTGTGATAATGTTCGAGGCCCTGCGACAGCGGATGGCCGGTGAAGGTGTGAAACTTGATTGATCAATTGAACAAGTTGAGAGACGAAGCTCTGGCCGAGCTAAGCTCTATCCACGATCTTGGCGAGTTGGAAGTCTGGCGCGTCAAGTACCTCGGGAAAAAAGGCGCCCTGACCGCCATGCTGCGCCAGCTCGGGACCCTTTCCCCCGAAGAACGTCCTGCCGTCGGGCAGGCCGCCAACCAGGTCAAGGCCAGGCTCGAAAGCCAGTTCGCCGAGAAAGAAGCCGAGCTACAGCAGGCCGCCAGGGCGTTGGCGATGGAGCGCGAGCGGGTGGATGTAACCCTGCCAGGACGTCCCCTGGCCCTGGGCCAGTTGCACCCGACCACGCGCGTGCTCAAAGAGATACTCGACGCTTTCGTCACTATGGGCTTCCAGGTTGTCGAGGGCCCCGAAGTGGAATGGGACTACTATAACTTCGAGGCGCTCAACATCCCGAAGGACCATCCCGCCAGGGACATGTGGGACACGTTCTACGTCTCTATGGACGGCAAGCCAGGCGAGATGCTTCTCAGGACGCACACCTCGCCCAATCAGGTCAGGGTTATGGAAAAGACTCGGCCGCCCGTTCGCGTGATCGTCCCCGGGAAATGCTATCGCTACGAGGCCATCGACCCTTCACACGAGAGCATGTTCTATCAGGTCGAGGGACTGGCCATCGACGAGAACATAACCTTCGCCGACATGAAAGGCACGCTATCTGCCTTTGCGCGTATGCTCTTCGGCCAGGATCGTAAAGTCCGGTTCCGCTGCGACTACTTCCCGTTCGTCGAGCCTGGCGTGGACATGTCCATCGACTGCTACGTCTGCAAAGGCGCTGGCTGCCGTTTATGCGGCTCCACTGGCTGGCTGGAGATCATGGGCGCTGGCATGGTCCATCCCAAAGAGCTCGAGCGCGTCGGCTACGATCCCAGCGTCTACAGCGGCTTTGCCTTCGGCCTGGGACCCGAGCGCATCGCCATGCTCAAGAGCGGAATCGACGATATCAGGCTGTTCTACAGCAACGACCTACGTTTCCTGAGACAATTCCGGTAGGTTAATCGATGAAAGTACCACTTAGCTGGCTAAGAGAATACGTCGACCTCGTTCTTCCCGTGGAGGAAATCGCCAGACGCCTGACCATGGCAGGCACAGAGGTAGAGGCTATCTGCTATATCGGCTCGGACTGGCGCAACATCTACGTGGGCCAGATCACGAAGCTTTCGCCGCACCCTAACGCGGACCGCTTGCAACTGGTCACTGTGGACTACGGCGGCAAGCAGATCACCGTGGTTGCCGGCGCTTTCAACATCAAGGAAGGCGACAAGGTGCCTCTCGCCCTCGCAGGAGCCAGGGTCATCGATTCCCACGCTCCCGAGCCAGTCGAGGTCATCCTCAAGCCCACGAAGCTGCGCGGCGTCCTGTCCGAGGGCATGGTCTGCTCCGCCAAAGAGCTGGGCATCTCCAGCGACCATTCAGGCATCTTGATCCTGGATCCCGACACCCCGGTTGGCGCCGAGCTTCGCGAAGTGCTTGGCGACGTCGTCTTCGAGCTAAACGTGACGCCAAATCGACCCGACCTGCTGTCGATGATCGGCGTGGCGCGTGAGGTCGCTGCTCTGACCGGCCAGAAGATGCGCGTTCCAGAGTCGCGTTTTGAAGAGATCGACACGCCTGCCAGCGACTTCATCGAGATCGAGATACTAGATCCCGACCTGTGCCATCGTTACTCAGCAACGGTTATCAGGGATGTGAAGATCGGCCCATCTCCCAAATGGATGCAGGAGCGTCTGTCCGCGGCGGGAATGAGGCCCATCAATAATATAGTCGACGTCACCAACTACGTGATGCTCGAGTGGGGCCAGCCGTTGCACGCCTTCGACTACGATCTGATCGGTGACCACAAGATCATCGTGCGCCGCGCGCGCCAAGGAGAGGACATGACCACCCTCGACGGCGTCGAGCGCAAGCTCACTTCCGACATGCTCGTCATCGCCGACGCAAAACACCCCGTGGCGATCGCCGGCGTGATGGGTGGCGCCGACAGCGAGGTGAGCGACGCAACCAGGAACATCTTGCTGGAATCGGCCAACTTCGACCGCGTCGTCAATCGTCGCACCTCGCACGCCTTGCGCTTGCCCAGCGAGGCATCGCGCCGCTTCGAGAAGGGGCTGCCCGAGGAGCTTACGATTCCCGCCGTGATGCGAGCGACCCAGTTGATGCACGACCTAGCCTCCGGCTCGGTAGCTAAAGGAGTCGTCGATAACTATCCGATCAAGCCAGTTCCTGTGCACGTCACACTCACCACCAGGGAAGTGGAGCGGCTGCTTGGCGTCTCCTACGGCGTAGAGCAGATCGAGAGCATACTCAAGCCCCTGGGTTTCGAGACCACCGCAACGGATGGGGCTCTCGACGTGAAGGTGCCGATGCATCGGCCCGACGCGACGCTTCCCGCCGACCTCGTCGAGGAAGTGGCCAGGATGGTCGGCTACGACAACATACCGACGACGATGCTTAATGGACGTCTGCCACAGTCACGCGTAAACGAATCCCTGCGATGGGAAGCCATCGCCAGAGATGCACTGGTAGGCAGCGGCTTCACCGAGATAATCACCTATTCCCTGATTAGCCGCGAGCGGATGCGGAAGCTCGTGCCCAGCGAGGCTGAGGGGGAGAAGCTCCTGAGCCTTGCCGACAACGTCCTCGGCGCCATCAACAGCAGGATCTCCGTGCTCGGCGTGCACCCGTTGCTGGTCGTCAATCCATTGACCTCCGAGATGGAGTGCCTGCGGACGACGCTGTTCGTGAACATGCTCGAGACCATTCGCAACAACCTGCGGTACATCGACAAGGACGTCGATCTCTTCGAGATTGGCCGGATATACCTGCCGCGTGGCGAGGACCTGCCCGAAGAGCGCCGCGTCATCGCCGCTGGCATGAGCGCCTACAAATCAGGTGGCGATTGGGGAACGAAACAAGAGGCCAGTTTCTTCGACCTGAAGGCCGCGGCGCAGGCCGTGCTGGAGCGAATGGGCATCGACGTCTACAGTTTCGTGCCCGTGTCGCATCCGACGTTCCACCCTGGGAAGACAGCCGCCGTCGTCATCGGCGTCGACGCCACCACCCTGGCGCGAGAAGGAGTGAAAGCCATCAAACCAGAGCAAGTGGTGGGGATCCTTGGCGAGGTGAACCCCGACGTAAGGGCCAACTTCGACGTCGACGAGCGCGTGCACCTGATGGGACTCGACCTCGACAGCCTGGTAGGGGCAGCCGTGTGGGACCGCGAGTATCGACCGCTGCCCAAGTTCCCGCCAGTCGAGCAAGACATCGCCGTGGTGGTCGGCATCGACATCCCGGCCGAGCTGGTGAAGGAGACGATACTGCGCGCCGGTGGAAAGCTCGTAAAATCCGTCGACCTCTTCGACGTGTATCAGGGCCCTGGCATACCCGATGGCAAGCGCAGCATCGCCTATCACCTCGTCTACCAGGCAGCGGACAGAACGCTCCGAGACGAAGAAGTCAGCCGCGTCCAGCAGCACATCGAAAGCGTCCTCAACAAAGAGCTGCAGGCGACGCTACGGCGGTAAGCCGTCGCTGCTGTCCAAACGACGGGGAAACGACCAATGAGTCGAGCGCCTTAGACTGGGGCCATACGTACGACCGCCGGTATACTACTGCAAGCGAGAGTAACGGCGTCCTTTCACACTTCCCCGATACATCGAGAAAGCTCAGCGCAACTGATACCTGGCAGAGTCGCGACAGGTTGTCCCTATCACAGACACTCCTCGAATTGACGGCCCGAAGCGGAACCAATATAATTCAGCAGATGAAGAATGCATTCGTGCTTCTGTCGGTCGCGCTGGAAAGCAGAGTCTCGCCGTGAGCGTTCAGCTTGGCTTGCACCGAGAACTGAAGGAACTGCCCGTTGGATAGGGCGCAAAGGCTCGTCAGCAACATAGCCTACAATTTTCTCTCCCAGGCATGGCTCGCGGCTCTCAACCTGGTAACCCTGCCATACATAGTGCGGCAGCTCGGAGTTGACGCCTATGGCGTTCTGGTGATGGTAACCGTTGTAGTTGGCTACCTTGCCTTTCTCGACCTCGGTTTGGGCTCGGCAGTTCAGAAATACGTCGCTGAGTACTACGCGAAAAGAGACTTCAAGGCGCTTGAAGCTACCATAGGCACCGCCACCGTAGTCTATGTGGTGGTAGGCCTTTTGGGTGCCCTCGGGATGGCCGGTTTCGCGGGATTGCTAGTGGATAGGCTCCTCAGAGTCCCGGCAGAGTTGCAGGAAGTAACTCGCGTCGCTTTCTATATCGGATCGATAGGCGTCTTGGCAAGCATGCCTCTAAGCGTCTTCGCGGCGGTGCCTCTTGCCTTACAGAGATTTGACCTGGCTGGAAAGCGTAATCTCCTCATAGGCACTGTGAATACACTGCTAACGGTTGCCCTGCTGGCGATGGGTTATGGGCTCAGGGAGATCGTGCTAGTCAACGTACTGCTCAATGTCGTCAGCGTGCTGGTCTTTGTCATAGTCACGAGGCAACTGCTCCCGGAGATATCCCTGCTTCCGCGCTTTCGCATGGAATCTGCGAAGAGTCTCTACAGTTTTGCCCTGTTCAAGTTCGTGGGCCAATTGAGCGGAATGGCAGTATTCCAGCTAGATCGTCTGCTCGTAGGACTATTCCTGCCTATCGGCTGGGTGAGTTACTACGCCGTGCCTCTGACCTTCTCCCAAAAGATAATGACCGCCGTGGGCAACATCAGCGGCCCACTGTTCCCTGCTGCGACCGAGCTACACAGTCTGGGTCTTACTCCTTCTCTTCAACGCCTATATATACGCGCAATGAAGGTCATCGCCGCGATTGCCATTCCCACGAGCGTGGTTCTCATCGTGTTTGCTGACAAGATACTGCTTTTCTGGGCTGGTCCCGACTTTGCCGACAAAAGCTCGCTGACGCTCCGTCTGCTCGCCGGGGCATTCTTGCTGATTGCTTTCACGCCGGTTCCTGCGCTCGTTGCCGACGGAGTTGGCAGGCCCAGAATCAACGCTGTGGCCAGCAGTTTGAGCGCCGTCCTTAATGTGATACTCTGCCTTGCGCTCATCCCTACCATCGGAATCGACGGCGCTGCCTTAGCACTGCTGGTAAACCAGGTCATCGTCGTGCCGTTTTTCCTTCTTTACGTCAACAAGAATGTTGTAAGACTCCCGGTCAAAGATTTCCTGGGAGGCGCTTTCCTCAGGCCCTTCCTTCTCGGGGCGCTTCTGGCGCTCTTGCTTATGTTAGCGCACGACTTTGCCAGCAATGTCCTCATTCTTGTCATCGAGTTGATGACTGGCGGATGCGTTTATCTGATAGGCTGCTTTGCGCTGAACGTCATTGACCGAAGGGACCACGACGCGATTCAAGACTGGTTGGCAAGGAGCTATAGGGGCAGTTGGAATCCGTTCAGAATGAGGTAGTGCCGATGCGCATCGCTCGACGAGAGCAGAGGCCTGATGTAACCAGTTGCAGGAGTGGGAACTGAAGTGCGAAGAGTGCTCTTGATACATCCGCTGCGGAAGAACTTGGTCAGCAATACGTCTCACCTCGGCCTAGCGATGCTGGCCGGCGTGCTTCGCAAAGCAGGTCACCAGGTTATGGTGCTTGATTACGTGCTGTTGAACCGAGTGTTGCAGGGCCGTCCGCCCGCGGTCGGAGAAATGATCGCAGAATTTCAGCCGGATGTCGTCGGAGTATCGCTCTACACTTCAACAATAGAAGAGTCGCGAGCAATGGTAGCTGAAGTGCGCAAGCTGGGGATACCTACTGTTGTGGGGGGACCTCACGCCACACTTAATGGACCGGAATTGGTCCAGCAAAACGTGGCAGATTATATTGTTATGGGCGAGGCTGAGCTATCCATCGAGAACGTGGTGCGTTCTGCCCAAGCTCGGTCAGTGCCTGAGTTAGTTGAGTCCCCTTTGCCCGACCCTAAGGCGCTTCCCGAGCCCGACTTCACTGCGTTTTATCGATACGAATGGATCGATGTGTATCCATTGCTGACCAGCAGAGGCTGCCCTTTTGGCTGTTCCTTCTGCGCGGTAAGGCAGATTTCGTCAAGGAAGTGGCGAGCCAAGGATCCTCTCGCCTGCGTAAACGAATTAAGAACTGCAATACAGCAGCTCCCAAAGCTGCAAACGGTTGAGGTTTCAGACGACTGTCCTACCGCTAATGTTGCGCATTTCAAGTCCTTCTTGAAGCTGTACGTCGAGCACGAAATTGGCCTGAAGATGAGAATCGCGAATATGCGGGCGGACAGCGTTGATGAGGAGCTTGTCTCGCTTGTTAGGGCTGCAGGCTGCGACTACCTCTGCATTGCAGCCGAGCACGGTCACCCCGAAGTCTTCGCTTCGATCAACAAAGGCGAGACCCTGGACGACATTCGGCGCGCGGGAACGCTCATTTCTAAGGCAGGACTCGAACTGCAGATGTGCTTCATTATTGGCCTGCCTGGAGATAGCCTCGACAAGACAAAGTACTCCATTGCCCTGGCCAAGGAATTGAGGCCAAAGGGTATCTTCTGGAACATGGCGCACCCGTTTAAGGGCACGCCAATGCGAGAGTGGTACGAAGCCAACGGGACGATCATCGATGACAACGTAGATTACACCTCTTACGTCGGCGATGGCTTCCGATTAGATGAACCAATCGTGGAGACCAGTGACTTTACGAGAGAAGAACGCCGAAAGGCCAACTACCTTGCTGTGGTTGAAACTGGGCAGTACAGGTTGAACGCGAACAACGTGTATCGAGTTCTGGCCTTCGGTGCTAAGTACGGCTACTTGCCAGTAGCTGTCCGCGCGCTGCTTGCCAAAACGTTTGCAGCCGCCCTGAACATCGTGAGACCAGCCCCACGCCCG
Organism: Chloroflexota bacterium; assembly: GCA_023480885.1. Classification (GTDB taxonomy): domain Bacteria; phylum Chloroflexota; class UBA6077; order FW602-bin22; family JACPRP01; genus JAMCWX01. The sequence goes on from JAMCWX010000001.1 coordinate 36,693, forward strand.
GTGGAACTGCCGGCAATCAAGAGCTCGCGGAGTAATGGAGAATCTTGAAAGGAAATTATCTCGCCCATTTCTGCAGACTGTACTTCAATATACCGCCGCAGGCGCTCTGGCGTGCGATTGAAGCAGAGCTACTATCCGGAATCAACTTCGTCGAGCCCATTCTCGACCTGGGGTCGGGAGACGGAGTGTTCGCGAAAGCCATCTTCGGCAGAAACAGGCAGGTCTCTGGCGTCGACCTGTCACCAGAAAACGTCCGACAGGCACATAAGACAGGGGTCTATCAGGATGTGCGCGCCGCCGACGCTCGCTCCCTGCCCTACGCCGACGGTTCCTTTCGCACAGTCTTTAGTAACTGTGTGCTTGAGCATGTAGAGGACGAGCTCGGCGTCCTCGCCGAGATATCGCGCGTTCTCGCACATGGCGGGAATTTCGTTTTCACTGTTCCGAGTGAGAGGTTTTGTAATTACGTGCTTCAGTTCAGAAGCCAGAATGGCGATAGCCTAGAGGATGCGAACCGCTACCTTGATAATCTGAATGCCAGGCTCCAGCACTTGCACTACCACAGTCCTGAGGATTGGCAGAAACGTTTGGAGCCGGTCGGTCTGTCGATAGACTCCACCCGATACTACCTCCAGCCAGAGGCGCACAGGATCTGGCTGGCCTGGACGGAGTTCTTCATTAAACGAGTCGGAAAGACCGAGATCGGCAATCTGCTGAGGGCGAGGCAATTCGCACCGGCGAGAATAGTTCTTCCTGTCTTGTGGCGACGACTCCTGGGCAGGTGCCTTGACCTCGAAATCAAGGACCAGGGCGAGGGAGCGGCTTTGTTGATCCGTGCAACAAAGCGAAGAAGTTAGCTGTTTATGATAGAAAGGCAACGTAACCTGCGAATTGCAGTCTACCATCAACTTCCTGAAGGCGGTGCCAAGCGGGCTCTGTACCATCAACTCCAGCAGCTTGGCAAGAGCCACCATGTGCATTTGTATACGAGCCAGGACACCACCGGCGAGAAGCTGGGTCTCAGCAGCCTGGTCGAGGAAACTCACATCTTCAAGTACCAGCCGCATACGTTTCCGAGCCAGAGCTTGCTCAGGTTCTTCAATCCCACCTCGTTTCTCATCGAGTTGCCCGCCCTGGATCGTTACTTCCGTCATTTGGCCAAATCTATCGACAAGGAGAACTACGATGCGGCCCTGATATGTCACGGACTTGTCACAACCCCCTATCTCCTGAAGTACTTGGAGACCCCGACCGTCTACTACTGCCAGGAGCCATTCAGGCAGGGTTACGAGTATCTGAAAACCCGCCGGCCAAAGACCGTGGCCGGGATCATGAAAGGACAGCTCAGCAAAGCTCGAATTGACGAGAGAATATTGGTTCGAACCCTGAGATCGAGGGACATCCCGTTACCCAGGCTTGCCAATCTAGTCCTGTGCAACTCGTCGTTCTCCAAGAATCAGATCGATAGGGTGTACGGGGTATCAGCAGTGGTCAATTACCTCGGTGTGGACATCGAGAGGTTCAGACCCCTTGGATTGCCGAGGTGCGGCAACGACGGCCACCAATTCGTCCTGTCGGTCGGCGAGATCCATCCGCGAAAGGGATTTGACCTGATAGTTCGTGCCTTGGCTCGGCTTCCACATCAGAAGCGCCCTCGGCTCGTCATTGTTTGCTTTCAATGGGATGTCCGTGAGAAAATGTACCTCGAACGAATGGCAGATGAGATGTCAGTGAGCCTGGAGTTCGTCAGGAACATTACGGATGCTGAACTAGTGGAGTTATATAACAGGGCGATGGCAACGGTCTTCGTGCCGTCACGCGAGCCCTTTGGCTTTGTCCCACTGGAATCTATGGCCTGCGGCACTCCGGTTATCGGCGCCAATGAAGGCGGCATAACTGAGTCAGTGCTGGATGGGCAAACAGGCTTCCTCGTCGAGCGAGATTCCATCCAGATCAAAAACGCCATAGAACGACTCCTGGATGACGCGGAGTTGGTTGCCAACATGGGATTGCGCGGCAGGCAATTGGTCGAGAGCAAGTGGACGTGGGAGAGATCTGTTGCCGAGCTAGAGGAGCACCTGAGATCCGTATGTCACTAGTAACATCTCTTACCGTGGTGATTCCAATTTACAATGGCGAGAAATGGATCGGCCGCTGCCTGGACTCGCTCTTCGCACAGGAGTTACGAGGTAGAGAACTTCAGGTGGTTGCTGTAGATGACGGATCGAAAGACGGCACCGCTGAAATCCTGGACAGTTACAGCGCCAGGGAAAAGCGGCTGCACATCATTCACCAGGCCAATCAGGGTACGGCGGCGGCTTTGACGGCAGGGATTCAGATGGCTACGGGCGATGTGGTGGGGGTTATCTCGCAAGACTGCTTCGCTGCGCCAGATTGGATGGCTAGCGTGGCCGACGCGTTCGAGGCCGACGACAAGATAGGCATCGTGCGAGGGCAGGTCTTGCCTGCCGGCGAAATCAACGTTCCCATTTGCCACTGCACCTATGTGCTCAAACCCAGCCGTAGCTACGATGGGGTCACTATTGCGTTCCGTGCGGCTGCGCTTGACCAGGTAGGCAGATGCTATGACGTCTCCCTATCTCGCGCCGGCGACGATGCCGACATAGGGTGGCGGGTCGTGGAGGCAGGATGGCAAGACCATTGGATAGATCGGCCATTATCCTTTCACGAGGTCATACCTCTTACTTTCTGGAGGGCCCTCGGCCAGATTAAGGCCGCGGCAAGAATGCCCTTGTTGGTGAGGAAACATCCTGGCATGCGAGCACGGTTGAAGTTGAGGTTCCTGGCAGGTTCCCCATGGCAATACATCAGGCTGTCGTGTCTCGCAATGACATTGTTGACCGCTGTACTTACGATCTGGAGCCTGGCTGCGCTTCTAATCGTGCTGACGTGTGCGCTGTACGTCATAGAAGCTGTTCAGCAAGAGATGATCCAGTGCTCCCCGAAAGGCAAATTCTTGACTTTGCCAGCCTACATGTTTGTGTCAGAGACACTGGGAGAGATGATGCTCTGCTGGGGCAGCCTGCGTTACAATAGCCTTGTTCTCTAGATTCACATAGAGATGGATTCGTTATCAATCGAATTGAGAATCATGACATATGTTTATCTCGGTAGTCGTTCCGACCTACAACAGAGCAAAAAAATTAGTAAGATGCCTGTCCACCCTATCTGAGCAACGATTTCGCGACTATGAAATCATTGTCGTAGACGATGGTAGCAGCGACGATACGCCTGTAGTCGTGCGAAACTTCCACGATGTCGTCTATATTCGCCAAAACAACAGAGGTCCCGCAGCAGCTAGAAACCTGGGGCTCGCTCACGCACACGGGGAAGTCGTTGCGTTCACCGACGACGACTGCGTGGCACCCTTGGATTGGCTGGCGCAGTTAGAAAGTGGGTACCTGCGGCATCCAGAAGTTGCCGGCGTCGGTGGACACATGGAACCTCCCGCGGAGATTCTTAGATCCAACATCTTTGCTCGGTATGAGTGGCATAGCACTCGCAACACCATCGGGATCAATCGCCAGGAGTTTGTCGGCGGCTTCGAGTGCCCAGCCGGTGGCACGAACAACATGTCATATCGTCGCCAGGCTTTGATAGAGGTTGGCGGCTTCGATGAAAGCTTCCCATTCGCTGCAGGCGAGGACGCAGATTTGAAGTGGCGCATTTGCCAGCGTGAGCATCACCTGCTATACATTCCAGTAAGAGTAACGCACCTGCACGAGTACACGTGGCAAAGCTTCACGCGCCAGCATGTGACCCGCGGAAAGGGAGCAGCCAGGTTCGAGGAGAAGTGGGCTCAAAGACCGAGCAGGGCCCGCATTCTCGCTCGCCTTTCGTGGCGGTTCGTCATTTTCTGGAAAGACCTTGCAACCATTGAGACGAAGAGCAATGCAATGCTGAAACTTGCGGCCGGCGTGTTTGATTGTTTGGGTCAGTTGCAGATAAGGCCCACGGGAGGTCGCTCTTGCTCAAGGCCTTTGGGCAAGGGGTGAAATTGCTCAGTTCCGCAGGATTAAGAACCTGTGAGCACGCTGCGTGCACATCAACAAACTAGGAACGGGATAGGGTGGCATCGGAAACTGTGAGAATACTGGATGTGGGTTGCGGTAACAACAAGGTCAAGGGCGCCATTGGCGTAGATATCAGCCCAAACACTCAGGCCGACGTGATTCACGACCTGGATTCATTTCCATACCCGTTTCGGGATGACGAATTCGACGTCATCTACTGCAACCACATTGTGGAGCACGTCGCCGACGTCGTACGCTTTATGGATGAGATATATCGTGTGGCAAAACCAGGGGCCATCATCAGCCTGGTTACCCCGCACTTCAGCAATCCCCGAGCCTACGCCGATCCAACGCATAGACGTTACCTTAGCGTTGCAGCCTTCGATTTCCTCCTGGACGGGAAGGCGCCTCCTAATATCAGTATTCTCGACCGGGTTCTGGAGATCAAGTATCCGCCTCCGACGTTGGACAAGAAAGCAAGATTCGAGAAAATCGAGACTAGACTGAAATTCGGCCGCCCATTTCGCTACACGGGAATCCAATGGCTAGCAAATCGATTTCTCAATGCATACGAATTCTATTTCTGCGGCATTTTTCCTGCGCGAGATATCTATGTTAAACTCCGCGTCATCAAATAGACTGCCTTCCGAGATGCAGGTTGATAAACGGATTGGCATCCTTGTTGTGTCTCACACTTATGTCGTGGGTGTGAACCAGCGCAAAGTGGAGGAGATGGCGAGAATTTCGGACCTTTCAGTGAGTCTGCTGATACCGTCACGTTTTCTCGATCTATTGAGAGACACGAAGGCGGAATGCCTGACCCCTAGCAGATTCGAGATGATCAGCAGCCCCGTTCTGTTTGCGGGTCATCAGATACGGTACCTCTACCATCCAGGGCTGTTGTGGCGAACCCTCTCACGCCTGCGGCCAGATGTTGTGCAGGTGGAAGAAGAACCAGGCAGTCTGAGCCTACTGCAGTTAGGTCTACTGAAAAGACTCTTCGGATTCAAACTGATCTTCTTTACGTGGGAAAACATTTTCCGCACCTCCCTGGCTTACCCCATCGAGAAGGTCAACCTGGCTCTGGCCGATGGAGCCATAGCCGGTAATCGAGAAGCCGCTACAGTACTTCGGCGCAAGGGGTTCAAGGGGCCAGTTGAGGTAATCACACAACTTGGAGTGGATGTCGAGGATTTCACCTGCGTGGCGAAAGCGGTCACCAGAGAGAACCTTGGTCTGCGCGGGTTTGTCGTGGGATACGTGGGCAGGTTGGTTGAAGAGAAAGGCCTTCTTTCTCTCGTAGGCGCCTTTGCCAGGCTCGATACCGAAGCCACGCTGCTCTTCGTGGGTAAGGGGCCGCTGAAGCCTGCGGTAAGGCTCCTAGCCAGTGAATTGGGAATCGAACACAAATTGGTGTTCGTCGACGCCGTCAAGCACGACGAGGTTCCCGCGTATCTCAGTTGTCTGGACGTTCTGGTTTTGCCGTCGCGCTCTGGAAAACTGTGGAAAGAGCAATTCGGTCACGTCCTAATAGAAGCAATGGCATCGGGCATACCAGTAGTGGGGTCGAGCTCGGGCGCAATACCTGAGGTGATCGGCAGTGCAGGGCTCATCTTTCCTGAAGGTGATGTGGCGGCGTTGCGTGAGGCACTCGGCGACCTGGCCCACAACCCTAACCTGCGAACGAGGTTAAGCGAACTGGGCAAGAAGCGGGTTGCAGAGAACTTCACCCATCAAGAGGTGGCGAGACGTACACGAGAGTTTTACGATGAGATACTGCCGCGCCGATGAGAGATGTTGATCTATCCGCCCAGCTATTATTCGGTCCGACACAGCCGACAACGGGTGCGGAAACTCGAAATAGAAAGCAGTTTCGGCGATGAACGTGACCCTCTTTCGGGACATTAAAGAAGAGGACTGGCCAAGCATGGAAATCTACCCTGACGAATTGGCTCGACATCTCGGCAAGGTTTGCTCTGACTCAGACTCCATTAGACAGGTAAGTGTAGGGCCGCTAATTCCGGGATTGAAAGGCAAATACCGAGCCGCATCAATTTACAGTTCCAGGCTGTTCAAGTATCCGCTCGTCGCGAGTCGTAAGCAAGGTGACATTAATCACATCGTCGACCACACGTATGCTCATCTGACCCACTTCCTTGACAAACGAAAGACCATCGTCACCTGTCACGACCTGGCACCACTCGTGTTGAGAAGCACTCTGCCCAGTCGCAGCGTAGGTCTTGCTCTTTGGGACCTGGCTTTGCGAGGAATGACGAAGGCCGCTAGAATTATCGCCGATTCGGAGAACACACGACGGGATGTGATTCGCCTCACCGACTACCCACCCGACAGAATCGACGTTGTTCACGCAGGGGTAGGAGAAGGATTCAAACCAATTGCGGATCCCGATAGTTTGGAAAGCGCCAGGGAACGTTTGTCTATTCCGCGAGCATATATCGTTCTTCACATTGGTCATTGTGGCCAGCGAAAGAACATCGAAGGCATACTGATCGCGCTGTCTAAGATAATCGAGGACGGATACCATCAAGTTCACTTTGTGCAGGTAGGCGGCTTTTTCAGCCAGAATCAACAGCGCCTGATAGAGAAGCTTGGCCTTCAGTCTTACGTTACGCAACTTAACTACGTGCCATCGAGTGACTTGCGCTTCCTGTACAACCTTGCCAAAGTCTTCGTTTTCCCTTCGCATTACGAGGGGTTCGGATTTCCCCCACTGGAAGCTATGGCCTGTGGGACACCGGTAGTTTGCTCTAACACGTCGTCCTTGCCCGAGATCGTGGGTGATGCAGCTATAACTGTGGAGCCGTCAGATTCCGCGGCTCTGGCAGCGGCGGTGGAGAGAGTGCTGGGAGATCGCCAACTGAGGGCAGAGCTGGTAGCAAACGGCATAGCGCGCGCGAAGATGTTCTCCTGGGAGACGACCGCGAGACGAACGTTCGCGGTTTACCAGCAGGTTCATAACGAAGCTCAATAGAATCGTGAAGATATGTGCGGCATCTGCGGAATATGCGATTCTCAATCCAATAGACTGATCGACGAAGGCACGATAAGGCGAATGTGCGCCTCCTTGCGCCATCGTGGCCCTGATGACGAAGGCATCGTGACAAAAGGCAGTGTCGGCCTCGGGATGCGGCGGCTTTCGATCATCGATCTTCAAGGTGGACGTCAACCCATATCCAACGAAGACGGGAGCGTCACAGTTGTATTCAACGGCGAGATCTACAACTTCAAGACTCTGAGAGAGGAGTTGCTGGACAAAGGCCATCGGTTTGCGACCGCCTCGGATACCGAGGTTATCGTACACCTGTACGAGGAGCTCGGCACCGAGTGTTCAAAGCGACTGAATGGGATGTTTGCCTTCGCCATCTGGGACGAGAAACGCCAGACGCTGTTCCTCGCCAGGGATCACCTGGGAATCAAGCCATTATACTATGCGGAAATCTCAGGGCAGCTCGTTTTTGGCTCAGAGATCAAGGCCATTCTATTGCATTCACAGGTTAGCAGGGAGATCGACCTGTTCGCGCTGGACGATTTCCTGACTTACCGCTATATCCCTGCGCCACGAACCATCTTCAAGGACATCAAGAAGCTGCCCGCGGGTCACTCTCTGTGCCGCACTCAAGGAACAAGCGTCGTCGAAAGATACTGGGATGTTGACTTTCCTAAGTCCGAGACCTGTGCGCGCAGCGAGCATGAACTCGCTAGCGAGGTTAGAAGCCTCCTGGCCGAATCCGTCAAAATGCAGATGATGAGCGACGTGCCACTCGGCGCATTCCTGAGCGGCGGAATAGACTCCAGCATCATTGTCGGTCTGATGAGTCACCATACGGACCAGCCAGTGAAGACGTATTCTGTCGGCTTCGAGGGCTGGCAAAGCTACGACGAGCTGAAATACGCGCGAATAGCGGCCCAGCACTTCGGAACCGATCACCACGAGATAATGGTCGAGGCAAGCGCCATAGATCTTTTGCCAAAGCTGGTCACGTTTTTTGACGAGCCGATGGCGGATCCAGCAGCAATCCCAACCTACTTGATGTCCAGAGTCGCTAGGGAGGACGTCACCGTCGCGCTCACGGGCGAAGGTGCGGACGAGCTTTTCGCCGGCTATGGCTGGTACGCGTGGGCAAATCCAGGCGGGATGAACCGCATTGCGGGGAGATTACCGTCCTCCGTCCGTCGTGCAGCCCTCCCTATCGTCGAGAGCAGCTTTAGCGGAAGGCGCGGCAAGCGGACTTTGATGGCTGCCTTGCTGCCAACGTTCGAAGAACGCTATTTCGAAACCATTGCCTGCTCCGTGTTTCAGACGTCCGAGCGAAGAAGACTGTACTCAAGTCAGATGAACAAGCATCTGGCAGATAAAGCTGCAGGTGATGAGCTTAGTTACTATCTGGAGCATTCGCAACGCTACCAGGCTCAGAGCAGAATGCAGTACCTGGATACCAAGATATGGCTGGCAGATGATCCCTTGACGAAGGTGGATAGAATGAGCATGGCAGTGTCGCTCGAAGCTCGCGTGCCTTTCCTCGACCACAGATTGGTCGAGCTCGCGGCGAGAATTCCGGCACATCTAAAAACGAACGGGAAGACATCCAAATTGATTCTCCGCAAGTCCATGGCGGACATACTGCCTGAGGCGATCTTGGACCGGCAGAAGCACGCATTTGACGTGCCTATTAACGAGTGGCTAAGAACAGAGTTGCGCGACTGGATCGTTGATTTACCGCGACATCCCTCGATAGCACAGACAGGCTACTTCGACAGCGCGTACGTTTCCCAGCTTGTGAGGCAGCACCTTGACGGCCGGCGAAGTCACGGAGCGCAACTCTGGGCACTCCTGAACTTCTCTCTCTGGTTTACTGCGTATGAATGCCCCTAAAATGCCGCAGTCGGGCGAATGCAAGACGAAACTGAAGATTCTTTACATCGATCATGCTCCCGTGATGGGCGGTGCGGAACACAGTCTGTTGGCTCTTCTGACGCAACTGGATCGCAGCCGATTTGAGCCAGTCCTGGCATCCACCCGAGGCACCAAACTGGCTGAAGAAGCAGGCAGAATCGGCATTAAAGTGAAACACCCATCGCTGGAACAACTGAGAAGCGTGCGCAATCCAGCAACAGTGTTTTGGAGAACCAGCAAAGGTGTGGCCGAGCTCGTGAGATTGATTAGAAGTGAGAGAATCGACATAGTCCACGCCAACGTCATGCGTTCTTCGATTTACGGCGCGATGGTGTCCAGGCTCACCAAGACCCCACTGGTTTGGCACGTGCGAGACATTCACCGTGAGAGGTCCTACCTCCAGATCATGAGCAAACTCGCCGACAGGATCGTTGCCATCTCCGCAGCGGTGAAAGACTCTCTTCCGCAATGGGCGCATTCCAAGACATCCGTGGTTTACAACGGGCTGAATCTGAGCGAGTTCGATTCCTCCAAAGAAGATGGCGCCGGGTTCCGACGGGATATTGGCGTGGCTGATGGAGAGTTCTTGGTTGGCAACGTGGGCTGGATTGCGCCCTGGAAGGGCCAGCGTCTTTTCCTTGAGATGGCGAGCAGGATAGCCAGCGAAAACAACAATGTCCGTTTTGTGATAGTCGGTGATGCCGCCGACAACAGATATGCCGACTTCTATAGGCAGTTGCGAGCGTACGCAGACGAGAAACTTGGGGAACGAGTCATCTTCGCAGGCTCACGCCGTGATATGGCTCGGGTTATGGCAGGATTGGACCTGCTGGTGCACTGCGCCAAAGACGAGCCATTTGGACGTGTGTTGATCGAGGCAATGGCCATGGAGAAGCCCGTGGTAGCCATTCATGGCGGTGGAGCTGACGAGATCATACTAGACGAGGTTACTGGCTTCCTATTGCCGAAAGGGGACGTCGACGCGCTAGTCCGGTCAGTGCTCACGATGGAAGCAGACTCTTCGCTAGCTCGCAGCATGGGACACGAAGGGAGAGAACGAGTCGTGTCCAGCTTTAGCCTGGACACACACGTTTGCCATATTGAGAGAATATACGAGTCGATAGCGCTGCGTAGGAAATGATCAGGAAACAGTCGTTAGGTTTACTTCACCCCGGCAACTTGCGATAGGCAGCCACCAGGTTCTGCTCATATCTCTCCCAGCTGAACTCTTCGGCACGCCTTCTGGCCGAAGCTCCCATTTCGGCGCATAGCTTATGGTCTTTGTACAGCAGCAGAAGCCCATTCTTCAGCGCCTGTACGTCGCCAGCAGGCACGATGAACCCATCGACACCGTCTCGTACCACCGAGCCTGCATTAGGCGTCGTTATCACAGGAACTCCGCAAGCCATAGCCTCGTATGTAACCAGCGCGCTGCCCTCTTCAATAGAGGGAAAGACAAAGACGGAGGCGCTCTGGTAAAGTGCGACGGGGTCAGGATCGAAGCCCGCGAACCTTATCCGCGCGCCTTGCCTATCAGCCTTCAAGAGATTCTCAGCCACTCGCCTGGCGCCTAGCCCAATGTTTCCAACGACAACAAGTTCGCCTTCCTTCACATCTAACTCCTGCCAGGCATGCAGCAGGTACTGGATTCCCTTTCTAATGCTGACTTGGCCGACAAAGAGCGCTCTGAAAGTTGAATCATTCCTTCGCGCCGGTCGAAATCGCCGAGTATCCACTCCAAATGGTGTCAAAATCAACTTATCGGGATGAAAGCCCTGCTCCACGAAGCTGTCGAAGGCGAACTGCGAGGGCACACCCACGAAGTCGACTTCCTCATACTCGCGCAACTCGCGTTTGATCGCCACGTCGGCAATTGCCGGACGTCCAAGGCCATGGCGTTGGTATTCTTCTTCCAACAGGCGTTTCTGAGTAAGTATGTGGCAGGATGCTCGCTCCAAAACTGTCACCGCACCAAGCCGTCTGGCACGTCGCAGAGACTGCAGCGAGAAACCCGCCCAGCCGTGGAAAATACTACACGGGACTATCTGCCTCGCAGCATACAGGTCAAATATCGAGTTCGCGATCGCGTCGGCATTCCCCGTTCGATCGAAGCTTGCTAGCTTCTTCAGGGCACGACCCACCAAGCCCATCGACTTTATCAGCTTTGCGTCGATGTCAGTAGGAACGTAAGAGCTCACTATCAGCCTTTTCAGGCGCCCAGCTTGATGTATCCCACGGGCGGCGTGATAGGCGGTGTTGCCTATCCCTCCGCCAGCCAATCTTGCTCCAATTGAATAAGTGACCTCTAGACTGCTGATACCTCACTCCTGTTCAATCAGCCAACACTCGTCGTCGACATCAGCTTCGATAAGGAAGAAAACTTCTGTCATCGCCGTCAGACGCAGTCTGCCGCAGGCCGTGAGGTCTCACAGATCACATCATTCGAGCAGTGACTTCCCCACGTAGCCTACTCAGCCTTCCCCACCCCCGCCCACCGACAAAAGTTCTCGTAAACCCTCAACCCCATCTCGCCACTCTTCTCTGGGTGAAACTGCGTGGCGACCAGGTTGTCCTTGATAACCACAGAACAGAAATCGATCCCATACTCCGTCTGGCCGGCGACGAATTCCTCGTCCACAGGCTTCACGAAATAGGAGTGCACGAAATAGAAGTTGGAGTTGTCGGGGATGCCGTCGAACAATGGGTGCGCCAGCCTCTGCTTCACCTGGTTCCACCCCATGTGCGGCACCTTCAAGCCACCTGGCAGACGCTGGACGATGCCTGGTATCACGCCGAGACATTCCTGCCAGCCGCCTTCCTCGCTGCCAGTCAGTAGCACCTGCAGGCCAAGACACACGCCGAAGAACGGCTTTCCTTCGGCGATCACCTGGCGAATTGGCTCGACCAGCTCTAGCCTCTGTAAGCTCGCCATCGTATCTCCCGCTGCGCCCACCCCAGGCAGGATCACGGCCCTCGCGCTCAGCACGTCCTCGGCACTGTCGGTTACTTTCGCCGAGTAGCCCAGACGCTCGATGGCCTTGGCCACGCTTCTTAAATTGCCCGCGCCATAATCTATGATAGCAATCATCTTGCCGAGTATAACACGGCCGCGAGAAGCGGTCAATTTCGGTCGGAATATGCTATACTATGTCAGCAAGGCAGCAGGCAACGTAAAGGCGGAGGTGAGGCGTGAAGTTTGCGCGGCTGGTTGAGTTCTTCGGCGAGCTAGAGATAACCTCTAGTCGCAATAAGATGGTCGGCGTCCTGGCCGATCTCTTCAAGGAAGCCCAAGGCGACGAGATGGGCAAGCTAGTCTACCTCTGCCAGGGCCGCCTGGTGCCTTTCTACGAGCCTCTGGAGTTCGGCATCGGCGAGGAACTGGCGGCCGACGCTCTCGCCAAGTGCGCTGGCATCGCTAAGTCCGAAGTCAAAGAACGCTTCTCCAAGAAAGGCGACTACGGCCTCGTCGCCACAGAACTGCTCTCCAACGAGGGCAGCACCCTCGAGGTCGGCCAGGTCTTCGACCAACTCTGGCTCATCGCCACGCTCTCGGGCGGCGGCTCCGTCGCGCAAAAGACGAGCCTTCTGGCCGGTCTCCTTTCCCAAATGAGCGACGAAGAGGCAAAACACCTCCTGCGCATCATCCTTGGAAAGCTGCGCCTGGGAATCGGCGACCCCACCATTATGGACGGGCTCTCGTTCGCCAGGGTGGGCGATAAGAGCCAGCGCAAGGACATCGAGCGGGCCTACAACCTGTGCTCCGATCTCGGCCAGGTCGCCAGGCTATACTGGCAGAACGGCCTCGATAGCCTCGCCCACATATCGGTTCACGTCGGCAAGCCTGTACGCCCAGCGCTCGCCGAGCGGGCTACCAGCGCCGCGGCGATTATCCAGCGACTCCAACACGCGGCCGTCGAGCCAAAATACGACGGGTTCCGCTGCCAGGTGCATAAGGACGGCACAACCGTTCGCGTCTTCTCCCGCAACCTGGAGGATTTCTCAGACAAATTCCCAGAGATCGTCAAGGCCACCCAGGAGCAGATCACGCAGCAGCAGGCCATTTTCGAGGGAGAGGCGATCGCTTTCAATCCGCAAACGGGCGACTTCTATCCCTTTCAGGTCACCGTCCAGCGGAAGCGCAAGCATAAGATCGACGAGATGCAAGAAAAAGTGCCGCTCAAGCTGGTCGCGTTCGACTTGCTTTATCTCGATGGACAGGATTACACAACCGAGACCTACACCTCCCGTCGGCAAAAGCTCAGAGAGATTGTCCTGCCGGGCGATGTGCTTAGCGTGACGGAAGTGCTCGAAACGAGCAGCGCCAACGAGCTGGAAGCCTTCTTCTTCGACAAGGTGCAGCGCGGACTGGAAGGCATCGTGGCCAAGCGCCCAGACGCGACCTACCAGGCGGGAGCGCGCAATTTCAACTGGATCAAGCTCAAGCGTAGCTACCAGGGAGAGCTACAGGATACCCTGGACTGCGTCGTGGTCGGCTACTGGTGGGGACGCGGACAGCGAACCCAGTTCGGCATCGGCTCGCTTCTCACAGCAGTTTACGACAAAGATACCGACAGATTCTATACAATTGCTCGGCTAGGGACTGGCCTCACCGAAATCGAATGGGTGCAGATGCGCGAGGAACTGGATCAACTGAAAGTAGACGGCAAGCCAGCGCGTGTCGAGGCCATCGTCGCGCCGGACGTCTGGGTCGAGCCGAAACACGTCATCGAGATCCAGGCCGACGAGATCACGCGCAGCCCGTTGCACACGGCTGGCCGCAAAGGAGACGACCTCGGCTTCGCCCTGCGTTTCCCCAGAATGGTCAACTTCATCCGCGCCGATCGAACAGCCGAGGAAGCTACGTCGGTGCAGGAAATCCTGGCGATGTTCGAGGCCCAGGGCAAGCGTCAGGGACAGCAAGAGACAGAGTCCTAGAACCGTTTTCGTTAGCACGCAGCGCGCGGACATCCAAGCGCGAAGAAAACACCACGGAGGCACAGAGTGCACGGAGTTCAGTTTGTACACCCTCCGTGTTCTCCGTGCCTCTGTGGTGCATTCATAAAGGCAACCTGCTCCGCGACGGCTATTTACGCCCGCGCAAACTTCAAACCAAGCGCCAACGCTGCGCCGGCAAGCCCGATGATCTCCAAGATGCCAGGGCAGATGCCGCCGTTTTGTCCTGAGTTACTCTGGGAACCCTGCCTCTCCGAGACTTTCGTTGGCGCGGCCACCGCGTCTTGCGGCACCTCTATCGGCCCGAGTCCAAGGCTCGCCCTCCAGGCCGTTTCCAGTCCAGCGACGTCCACGCCCAGGGCTGCCATCAGCGCATCGTCGTAGTCAGAGCCCTCTTTGAAAACGGCCAGCAGTTGCTGCATCTTCTCTCGTCCGTACTGGCGCAGGATAAAATCCACTACGGAATAGCTTTCGGCGTAAGAGAGCCTTGCTTGCTCTCCATCGGCAGGGAAGTTGCTCGCCAGCGACTTCAGCGAGATGAGATGGTTTGACTTGATTGCCTCATCTAACGAGCGCTTGTAAGAAGCTTCCTGGGGTCCCTCGGCGTGCATCGCCAGTCCCTCGCTCAACCACTGTGGAATATCCCCGTAAGGATTGGCCGTAGCCTGATGGACCACCACGTGGTTAAGCTCGTGCGGCACTGCTCTCTCCGCCCAGGCCAGTCCGGAGGCGCTGGGCTCGACCATCAAAGCGATGATGCCAATCTCAGAAAAAGACCTCCCGCCGGTCCACTCCTGAGCTTTCGGCTCGAGGGCACCAAGAAGGTCCTTATTGTTGGCGTAAATGTAAATCTTCACAGGCTCCTGGATCGTAGCTCCTATCTCCTGGCTCGTCCTTTCGAGCGATTTCTCGGCAAAACCTAACAGGCTCTTGCCAAAGCTCGTGTCTCCGTCATACCAGTAGATCGTTATCTTGTCGTCCCCCACCTTCTGCCACTTGAACCTCACATCCTCGACTGTAAAGGACTTCTGCTCGGTCTTGAGCTTGTTTCCCGACGCGTCCTCGATAACCCAGTAATAGCGTATCTCCACGCCTGGTGGAATGTATCTGCTCTGTGTATTCCAGACGTACTCGGTCTTTATGCGCTTCCCCTGGTCGAACTTGGGGTAGGCTAAAGTCAGCACCGAGCTACCCTGCAGCTTGTAGTAGAGCGTGACCTTGGTTATATCCGAGGAACTCGTCGCCTCCAGACCGAACTTGACCTGGGTCGGAAACTCGTTCTGATGGTTGTTGGCTACAACGCTAATGGCTTCCTCTGCGGCAACTGGAGATACAAGCGAAATCGTGGGCAAAAGGATGAGGATGCCGATCAGCAGCCGGATCAGCAGCTTATTCATCTCACGCCGCCGCCTCGCCAACTTTCGACCGCAAGTATGCCTCGATGAGCTGGTCGAGGTCGCCGTCGAGCACACCCGTCGTGTTAGCTGTTTGAGAGCCTGTTCTATGGTCCTTTACCATATTGTAGGGATGCAGGACGTAGGAGCGTATCTGGTTTCCCCAGCCCGCGGCGACATGCTCTCCCTTCAAACGCGCCTGCTCTTCTTCACGCTTTTCTTCTTCCAGCTCGATCAGCCTGGCCCGCAGGATTCGCATCGCGGTTTCGCGGTTCTGCAACTGCGAGCGCTCGTTCTGGCAGCTCACGACGATTCCCGTGGCAAGATGCGTGATGCGAACGGCCGTGCTCGTCTTTTGCACGTTTTGCCCGCCAGCGCCGGAGGACCTGAAAACGTCGATGCGCAAGTCGTCGGGGTTGATGCTGACTTCGATTTCGCTCTCGACGCCGGGCATAACCTCGACCAGGGCGAAGGATGTATGTCTCCTGTGAGCCGCGTCGAAAGGCGACAGTCGCACGAGCCTGTGAACACCTCGTTCGGCCTTGAGGTAACCATAAGCAAACGGACCCGCCACCTCGAACGTTACGCTCTTAATGCCAGCTTCCTCTCCGGGGGACAGGTCGAGGATCGAGGAACGATAGCCTCGTCGCTCTGCCCAGCGCAAATACATCCGCAGAAGCATCTCGGCCCAGTCTTGCGACTCTGTGCCGCCTGCTCCAGCGTGAATCGCCACGATGGCGTCTCTGCCATCGTATTCGCCGCCAAGCATCAACTGAAGGCGCAGCGCATCGAGCCGTCGGGCAATCTTCTCAGTGTCGCCGGCAATCTCGGCGTAGAGGCTCTCATCCTCCTCGATTGAGGCCAGCTCCAGGAGACCAATCAGGTCCGCCACCTGCCTCGCGAGCCCATTCCAGACCTCCACCTGTTCCTTGAGACGCGTCAAACGGCGCATCTTACCCTGCGCGTGATCCTGGTCCTCCCAGAAGTCCGTCCTTGCCGACTCCGCCTCCACCCGCGCGATCTCAGCTTCCTTGCCGGCTATGTCAAAGACGCCT
The DNA here is from genome assembly GCA_023480885.1 of Chloroflexota bacterium. Classification (GTDB taxonomy): domain Bacteria; phylum Chloroflexota; class UBA6077; order FW602-bin22; family JACPRP01; genus JAMCWX01. Next base: position 53,044 of record JAMCWX010000001.1, read on the forward strand.
CCGAATGGTGGTGACTTCGTCTTCTAATTCCGCTAAATGCTTTCTTATCTCTTCCATCTCACCTCACCAAATGTAGCTGGGCTCAAGCCAATCAACATCGTAGAAAGGGATGAGCGCCAGCCAGTAAAGCACACGAAAAGCCTTCCGATGGCTATTATAACCTCTTGAGACAGGGTCCTTCAAGGTCAGTTTCGAAGCCATCACTACGCGCCCCCGTCGACTCCGATCGAGGAATTCTCGCAATAAGCGAGTTGACGGCCGGACTTTTACCCGCCGAACGCGAACGAGCCATCGTGAAAACGATCTAACACGAAAATAGGTGAACCGCAAAGACCACCAAGAGCGCGAGGGAAATTACGGAAAATCTTTGCGTCCTCTGCGGTGAGCGTCCATAGTTTTCATCCTTGGTGGCGCTCTGCCAAGGGCGTGAGTAGCTAATACCGCCGGCGGCGCTCGACATCCCGCGTACCATCGACCTTACGCACGGTTATGGGGCTAACAAAATGCCCCAGTCTTATCGAGACCGGAGCGTCGGAAGCCATTTCTGGTCTCGTGCTAGCCTGGGGTTTAACCTCCTCATTCCAAAGTCGAAATAACCTCAACAGCCACCGAAGTGGTCTGGAATCGAAATGGTGACAGACGAACTTCAAGAGAAAAGGGTCAATAGCAGTACTCCTTTGCATGAGGATCATACCCACCTCCCAACTCTACCTTCCAAAACGCCTTCCCTACGGAGACTACTTCTGCAAATCAAGCTAGTGTCGCAAGATATATGCCATATTGGCTGATGAAGGAGAGAAAGCTTGGGGTAGAAAGCGAGGTAGCTGTTCAGCTCGCTGGGGGCGAACAAAAGGTTCGCCCCCAAATAGGAAGTGATGCGCTCAGAGTGACGCGAGGCAGCTATCGAGGATTGATACCGCCTCTTCGATTTCCTGCTGCTTGACAATCAGCGGGGGCACGAGGCGGATAGTTTTCGGTCCAGTGGCATTGACGATGAGTCCCCGGGATAACGCAGCTTCGACCAGTTCCTGCGCCCTGTCTTCCTCCAGGTCTAGCGCGGCCATCAAGCCAAGGCCGCGCGTTTCCCGTACGATGGGGTGATTGTCCTTGAGCGACCGCAGGCCAGACAGTAGCTGCTTGCCCATCTCTCTCGCGTTGTCGACCAGGCCATTGTCGAGGATATACTTGACAGTGGCAACGCCGGCGGCGCAGGCTAGAGGATTGCCGCCGAAAGTGCTCCCGTGATCGGAAGTGGTAAAGCAATTGGCAGACTCCTTGGCCACTACGGCTCCTATGGGCACGCCGCCGCCAAGGCCTTTGGCCATAGTGAAAACGTCTGGCTCCACGCCATAGTTCTCGAAGCCAAGGAATGTCCCGGTCCGCCCCATGCCCGTCTGTATCTCGTCGAAAATCAGCAAGAGACCCTGCTCGTCACACCAGGACCTGAGCGACTTCAGATACTCCTTATCGGCCAGGTGCACGCCGCTCTCTCCCTGAATACATTCGAGCAAAACGGCGCAAGTCTGGGCCGTCGTAGCCTGTTTCACAGCTTCGATATCGTTAAAAGCCACGTTCTTGAAGCCGGCAGGCATGGGCGAGAAAGGCGCCTGAAACTTAGCCTGTCCCGTGGCGGCGAGAGTCGCCAGCGTCCGCCCGTGGAAGGAACCAGACATACTGATGACCTCGAACGCGCCGTCGCGATGAAGCTTGCCATACTTTCGCGCCAGCTTGATCGCTCCCTCATTCGCTTCGGTGCCGCTGTTGCCGAAGAACACCTTGTCGCCACAAGAGTTTTCGACCAGTAGCTCCGCGAGTTGCAACTGCGGGATCGAGTAATACAGGCTGGAGACGTGAATGAGCCGCTTCGACTGGTCCGCGATAGCATCGACTACGGCCGGGTGAGCGTGGCCCAGGACGTTAACGGCAATTCCCGCCACCATATCCAAATAGGATTTGCCCTCATCGTCCCAGACGCGCACTCCATCGCCACGTACCAGAGCTACCGGAAGCCGCTTAAAAACAGGCATAAAATACTTGCGCTCGACTTCTTTCCAATCGTAAGCCAACCTACACCTCCAATCTCCCTCTTCCCTATTCCCCTATCCCCTAATCCTCGTCCCCACGCCAGAATCCGTGAGCAACTCGCGAATCAAAGCGTGAGCGACGCGGCCGTCGACGATCTGCGCCTCATTGATGCGATCCAGCGCGCGGAAGCAGGCATGCGCTTTGGGGATCATCCCACCTGAAATTACGCCAGAATCGATAAGCGCCTGCGCCTGTTGCTTCGTCAAACGGGGCAGCACGCTGCCATCCTGGTCGCGAATGCCCGCGACGTCGGTCAAGAAGATGATCTTCTCTGCGCCCAGGCTGACAGCGATCTCAGCCGCGGCTGTATCGGCATTTATGTTGAGGCTCTCTTCCTGTTCGCCGAGAGCGATAGGAGCGATTATGGGAACACAGCCAGCAGCCAGCAGCGCCTGCACGGCGTGAAGATCGACATCCGTTACTTCGCCAACCAGACCCAGGTCATCGCTCAGCCGCCGCGCTCTGATCAGGCCGCCGTCCACGCCGCAAACTCCCACAGCCCGGCCGCCGAGCTTCGCCAGCGAAGTCACGATCTCCTTGTTGACCTTGCCTGCCAGCACCATGGTCACGATCTCCATCGTTTCGGCATCCGTAACACGCAGTCCATCGACGAAACGCGGCTCTTTGCCGATCACCTTCAGCCAGTGGCTGATCGAGGCTCCGCCACCGTGCACGACGACGACCTTCACGCCCAGCTTGCTGAGCGCCGCGACGTCTTCGAGAGTTGTATCGTGGCTGCCGAGCGTGCTACCTCCCACCTTGACGACGATGGCTTTGCCTTTCAACTCGTCAATGCGAGGCGAAGCCTGTCGCAGCGCCTCGGCCAGCAATTCGTTTTGATCCATCTTGCCTGACGTTCAACCCCTATGTTGTTCTGCGTAAAAGCTAAGTTGTATACTCGCTGTTAATGACCACATACTGCTCGGTCAGGTCGCAACCCCACGCCGTCGAAGCGCCCTGTCCCAGATGAAGATCGACGTCGATAAACACGTCCGGCTGCCGCAGGATCGACGAGACCTGCGCCTTATCGAACGGTTGGATGCGACCAGCACGCATCAACGCGACGCCCCCAATGATTATGTCGACTAAACCGGGGTCGACCTCGGCATTCGAGTAACCAACCGCGGCCAGAATACGTCCCCAATTCGGGTCGCTGCCATAGACAGCCGCCTTGACCAGATTCGAGCCGACCACAGCGCGAGCCGCCAGTCGCGCATCAGCCACCGAAGCGGCGCCGGCAACGCGAACTTCGATGAACTTGGTTGCTCCTTCCCCGTCCCTCACGACGGCCTGCGCTAGCGAGGTGGCAACGCGCTGCAAGCCGTTTTCGAAAGCCTCGGCATCCGCGCTGCCCTCTCTCAGCACCTCGTTGCCCGCGAGGCCATTGGCCAGCACCAGGACCGTGTCATTTGTGCTGGTGTCGCCGTCCACCGAGATCATATTGAACGAAACGTCGACAGCGCGACGAAGGGCAGCCTGCAGGAACGAGGGCTCGACCAGGGCATCGGAAGTGATGAAGCCCAGCATCGTCGCCATGTTGGGATGGATCATCCCCGCGCCCTTGGCCATACCGCCAATCGTCACTGTCGCGTTGCCCAATGCAACGGAACAGGCGGCCTCCTTGGGATGGGTGTCGGTAGTCATAATGCCCAGCGCAGCCTGGTGGCCACCGTCCCGCTTCAGAACGACGTTTTGTATTCCAGCGCGAATCTTCTCGATGGGCAGGGGAACGCCAATAACTCCCGTGGAGGCAACCAGCACGTCCGCTGAGGCTATGCCCAGCTTTTCCGCCACCATTCGCGTCGTCTCCGCGGCCTTGGCGTAGCCATCGTCGCCAGTGCAGGCGTTGGCATTGCCGCTGTTCACCACAATCGCCTGCGCTCGGCCATCTGCGAGATGTTCTTGCGAGACCAGAATCGGCACAGCCTTAACCTTGTTGGTGGTGAACACGGCTGCTGCGGCGCAGGGGACCTCGGAGAACACTATCGACAGGTCCTGGCCACCCGTCTTGATGCCGCAGTAAGTGGCGCCAGCCAGAAACCCTTTGGGTGAAGTTACGCTGCCATCGGACAAGAGTTCGATCACGAGGGCCTCCCTATGGATATATAGGGCTGGCATCGATGCCGAGGGTCTCGTCCAGCCCCATTATCAGGTTCATATTCTGCACCGCCTGCCCTGCCGCGCCCTTGACGAGGTTGTCGATGCAGGAAAGCACGACCAGCCGGTTAGTCCGCTCGTCGATGGTGGGATGAATCACGCAGTAATTGCTGCCCCAGGTATGCTTGGTCTGCGGCGGCTGTTCGACGACGCGGACGAACGGAGCGTTGCGATAGAAATCGCGGTAGCGCTCGCGGAGCTGCCTGGCCGACATGCTCACAGTCAGTCGGCTATAACAATCGCTGTGGATGCCCCGGGTCATCGGCACGAGGTGCGGCACAAAGGTCATCGCTATCTCGTCGTTTCCGCCCAGCACCTTGCGACGAGCGCCGTTGACCTCTTGCAGCATCTCTGGCAGGTGTCTATGGCCTTTCAAGGAATAGGCCTGGCAACTCTCGTTGACTTCAGCGTAATGCGTCGTAAGGGCAAGCGTGCGGCCTGCGCCAGATATTCCAGACTTAGAATCCACTACCACGTCAGGCTCGATTATGTCTGCCACTGGCGCGAGGGCAAGGATGGCGCTTGTGGGATAGCAGCCCGGATTGGCTATCAAACGAGCTTTAACGATCTCCTCGCGGTGCAGCTCAGGCAACCCGTAAACAGCCTCCTGCAACAGTTGAGGAGCGGGATGGGTAACCTGATACCACTCTTCGTAAACGCCGACGTCCTTGAGGCGGAAGTCCGCGCTGATATCGATCACCTTCGCCCCCGACTCGAGGAGCGGAACTGCGGCTGCCGCAGACGCCTTGTGCGGCAGCGCGGAGAACGCCACGTCTACTGGTTCTTCGATGTCAGCCTGTATTATCAGATCGGTCTCCCCTAAGTGGGGGAAGAACTCGCTCAAGCGCTGGCCAACTGCGCTTCGCCCCGTCACCTGGGTTAGCTCGACCGTTGGATGGTGCAATAACAAACGGGCTAGCTCGAGGCCCGCGTAGCCCGTTACATTTACAATTCCGGCCTTCATCACTTGCCTCCTAGGGAGAGATAGCCTCCTGGCAAAGTCGATGTGCCCAAGTATACAACACATCGGTGCCAGATACAAGGCTCGGCAGACAAACGAGGAAGGCCCCGGTGGGGCTCGCCCTCCGGAGCCTTCCTCGTTTGAACTTGGGTAGCTCGACTTACTGGAAATCTGGCCACCGGGTTTGTGGTCTGCTTAGGTCCTGACTGCTGGCCTGGCGGAGGTCAGCTCGCCAATATAGCCACCGATTGCACCGCCAATCAGTTGGATGATGAACACTATGAACAGCGCTCCAGGTCCAACTGCTCCAACAGCCGCCCCAGGCACGAGCAGGGTAGCCCCGGCCAGCGCTGCCGCCGCCACTATCGAGGAGACGACAATGCTGAGCGCGGCCACCAATAGCCCGTGCAGTACACCGTTAGCCGGCGCCATGTATCCAGCAAACCAACCACCGCACAGCAAGGATATGAAGACGATTATGGTGCTTGTTACTGAACCAAGGCTGATCCCAACGGCGCTGACGATGAGGCCGAGCAGAACAGCGATCACAAAGCTCACGACGAACCCCGCTACCACTGCTGCCCAATCTATCGCCTTAGCGAGAGTCGGATATCTTTCCGCCATCTCACTCACCTCCCTTTAGAAGGGTGCACATTAGTACCTACCCCGTTAGGGGAATCTCAAGGCATTCAAGTGCAATTCCCGTGCCAGGGAGAGGACACTTCGCTTATGGTGTATTCACCGCATTCTTGTATAACAGAGGGAAAAAGGTCTTGTACGGGTACGAGCAGGGCAACTGCACGGGATCTCGATAAATCTGCAATGGATTTGTCACAGTGGGGGATGATGAAAGCCTAACCCAGTACGGGGCGTGGCGATCCTCTGTCGTGTTGGCAAAACTGAGGTAGCCCTCGTAGTCCCCTGCTGCAACTGAGTTGGTAGCTGTCACTGTGATAGTCAATTTCACTTGGGAATTGGGGGAGAGCGTCAGTTGCGAGGGCGACGCTGTAACGCCTAAACCGGGCATGGTCTGGGTTGGTGAAATGCCAACACTCCACGTGCCACTTATGTCGCTGCAATTCGTGGCTGTGATAGTCCCAGATACAGACAATCCCGAATCAGCAATTCTAAAGGCACCAAAGCTGTAGCTCGGTGGATCCAACGTCAGGCCCGGGTTAGCTGCAGCCGCGAGATCGATTCGACCACTTCCCCGCTGCATTACCGAGGCATCGTTTCCAGAAATATTGACTGGTGTCTTGGCCGTATTGACGAGCGCAGACTTAATCTCGGCAGGACCCCAAGAAGGATGCAACTGTTTCAGCAGCGCAGCCGCTCCAGCCACATGCGGCGTGGCCATGCTCGTGCCACTCTTGTAGCCAAAGATCGAGCCTGGGACTGACGAGTAAATGTTGACGCCAGGGGCTGTGACATCGGGCTTTATCGACAGATCTAGGTTCGGCCCTCGCGAGCTGAACGCGGCCAGATAGTCCGACTTCGTGGACGCGCCCACGGTAATCGCCTCGGGGGTAACTCCGGGGAACAGAATGGTTCCAGCGCCACTCAGGCCGTCGTTTCCCGCGGCGATGGCGAACACTACGCCCGCTTTGATGCCATTCCGCACGGCGATGACCAGAGGGTCGGTGTCGATGTCGGCACCTGGTCCACCGAGGCTCATGTTCACAACGTCGGCACCATCAGCCACCGCGTCGTCAACCGCTCGTACGATGTCAGATGTGTCGGCGTCAACCAGGCTCCCAAAGACATTGTAGTTCATCAGGAAGGCTTTAGGCGCTACGCCACTCACGACGGCCGAGTTCGGCGCAACATAGCCGTTGACGCCGGCGGCAATTCCCGCCACGTGCGTGCCGTGTCCCTGCAAATCTTGAGGGGTGAATGTCTTGCCCAGAGGTGGATAGGACTTTGCCACTATGACCTTGTTGCTGGTGAAGCTCGGATCGCCTTTAGGAAATCCCGCTGGCGGCGCCAGCGAGTTGTCGGTTAGAAACGGGTGCGTCTGGTCTATGCCGGTGTCGATAAGGGCGATCTTAATGCCAAGTCCTGCGTTAGCAGGCCCACCAAGCTGCGACCACACAGCAGGCGCATTGATTAGCGGCACGCTGGTGTCCAGTACAGGATGCAACTTCCTAGTCTGGCTGATAGAGCGTACGCCCGGCAGGGTTTTCAAAAGGCCCAGCTTCTTTTCGGGAAGCGTCACGGCGACGCCGTTGAAGACGGTCTCGTACTCTGCGCGGATGGAAGCCTCTGGAACGCTGGAAGCCAGCCTCTTTTTTAACTCGTCGTGTTCAGCTCGCAGGCGTCTCGATTGTTCCTGGGCCTCCGGCGAATCCAGTTCAAGTCTGTTGACGCTGGGCGCCTGACCCGATGCGGCCACATGGGGCTGCCTGAGATGCGACTTGGCGACCGGCTCGCCCTCCAGTCGCAGGATAACTGTAACCTCTTGCCCCCCCTCTGAATCCTCGCGCGCCAGCGACGGCCACAGAGGGCTTGCAAAGAGTACGATCACCAGCGCCAGAATCAGGGCAGTCGCAGCCCTCTTGCTCCAAACCAACTACAGCCTCCAAGTCGCAATCCGACCGCTTGCGCGTACCATCACATCGCCTATCGCCCATTGCTTACGCAAAGGGCCGCAGCGCAGAAACGTAGGGGAAGAACCTTATGTCCGCCCTCGTCGCCGTCGACGAGACTGGCAACGAATACGCACCGCGCGTAGGGGCGAACCTTGTGTTCGCCCTCAGGTAAACCTTAACACATCCGCCGTAAGCATAGTAAAGAATCGTCAGTCTTGCAAGTGATCCAATTCTCCTAGTCTTTCAACCACCTTCCCCAGGACTTCGAGCCAGGATTCACGCGGACCTGACATCTGCAGTCGAGCCTGAGTGTTCCCAACTTTCAAGACCTGGCCGAACTCTCGGCTAAGCCTCTCCCTTTCCAAACGCTTGCCCTCGGCCAGCGCTATGACTAACTCCTCCCCGCTGCTCTCGATTCTTCGAATGCCGGCGTGCGCGGCCATTATCTTCAGTTGAACCAGGTAGGCAAGGTCCAGGACGGGCTTAGGAGGAGAGCCGAAACGATCTCGCATCTCCAGCACGAGATTCCCGACTTGATCGAGGGTCGTGGCGCTCGCGAGTCGCTGGTACAAGTTGATGCGCAAAGGCTCATCTGGCACGTAGTCGGCGGGAAGATAGGCGTTTAGCGGCAGAATCAACGTTACTTCAGGCAGGCGTTCTTCAACCTTACCCTGCGAGGCTCTGACCGCGTCGGCTAACATTCGGCAGTAAAGATCGAAGCCGACGGCTGCCACGTGTCCGTGCTGCTCGGTGCCCAGCAGGTTGCCCGCCCCGCGAATCTCCAGGTCTTTCATAGCAATACGGAAGCCCGCACCTAGCTCTGTGGCCTCGAAAATGGTCCGCAAGCGCTTTTCCGCCGTCGGTGTCAGCCGCTTATCCCTGGCGAACAGGAAGTACGCGTAAGCCCTGTTTGCTCCTCGCCCCACTCGCCCCCTCAACTGGTAAAGCTGCGCCAGGCCAAACCTGTCAGCATGATTGACGATAATCGTGTTGACGTTGGGGATATCCAGGCCAGACTCGATAATGGTGGTGCACACGAGAACGTCGAATTTGCCAGCGGCGAAGTTGACCATCACTTTCTCCAGATGATCCTCAGGCATTTGCCCGTGCCCAACGGCGATAATCGCCTCTGGCACAAGCTCCTCCAGTCGCTTGGCCATATAGTCGATGCTCTGCACCCGGTTGTGTACGAAGTAGACCTGGCCACCGCGATCCAATTCCCGCAGTATCGCGTCTCGCACGAGGCGGCCATCGTACTCGGTAACGAACGTCTTTATTGGCAGACGCTCTTCTGGCGGAGTTTCCATAGTGCTCATGTCCCTGACGCCGGAAATCGCCATGTGCAGCGTTCGCGGGATGGGCGTTGCCGTCAGCGTCAGAACGTCGACTTCTTTGCGCAGTTGCTTCAGACGTTCCTTGTGGACCACGCCGAAGCGCTGCTCCTCGTCGATGATGACCAGCCCTAAGTCCCTGAACTGAACGTCTTTCTGAATGAGACGGTGCGTGCCGATGCAGATATCGACCGTACCAGCTCTCAGCCCTTCCAGAACAGCTTTCTGTTCTTTCTCGGTCCTGAACCGCGAAAGCATCTCCACGTTGATTGGAAATGTCTGCAGGCGTTCCTGAAAGGTCTTGTAATGCTGTTGGGCCAGCACAGTTGTGGGAACGAGAATCGCGACCTGCTTCCCATCGGTCACGGCCTTGAAGGCAGCCCTCAGCGCTACCTCGGTTTTGCCATAACCAACGTCGCCGCAGATCAGCCGATCCATCGGCTTGGGCCTTTCCATATCTGCCTTCGTTTCGGCAATGGCTAGCATCTGGTCGGCAGTCTCTACATAGGGGAACGAGTCCTCCAACTCACGCTGCCACGGCGAATCAGGAGAGAAGGCGAATCCAGGCTTGGCTTCTCTGGCGGCATATACTTCTAACAGATCCCCAGCCACTTCGCGGACTGCCGCCTTCACTCTTTCCCTCGCCCGCATCCAATCACCCGAACCCAGCCGGTGGATCACAGGCGCGTGCTCGCCCACCCCAATGTACTTGTTCACACGATCCAGTTGATCTGTGGGGACGTAAAGACGATCACCCTCCGCGTACTCGACGGCAAGATACTCACGCTCGGCCCCGTCGTCCGCTATGCGCGTGAGGCCGCGGAAACGCCCGATGCCGTGGTCGACGTGAACCACGAGATCGCCTATCTCGATATCGCTGAGAAATGCGTCTCGCTGCACGCTTTTCCGCTGCACGACGCGCCTTGGCTTCGACCAACCGAAAATCTCCAGGTCGGTGAGCAGCGTAATGCCTGGCCTTCCGTTGCCGGGAGCGAATTGGAAGCCTTCGTGCAGCGCTTCGTGAACCACTACTACTGAGCCACGAGAAGGGGCAGTCTCAAGGCTATCTGCAAGTCTTGCTGGAAGCCCACGTTCGTTCAACAGCTCGAGTAGACGTTGTGCCTGCTGAGTGGCGACGACTAGCCGCCCATTACTGCGAAGCGCCTTCCGTATGTCGTCGACCACCATCTTGATGCGGCCACCATAGGTGGGCACAGCCTGAAACACCGACCCCCACGGCTCGACAAGGCCATCCAGTTCCGCGAATCCCTCCCGCCAGGCGAACTCCAACCTGTTTTTGCGAGCGAAAGCGTTCTCCATCTCTGTCCAACAGCAATAAGGCTTTGGGAAGTTTCCTGGAAGCTCGCCAAATTCGAGTAACTCGCGCCGAAGGTTTCTGGCTTGCTCGTCGAGGTCGCGGATGGTCGCTCTTGTTTCCGATACGTCGTCCAGGATCAACAGGGCATCCTGCCCCAGGTAATCGAGAAGCGTCGCCTCCCCACAGACAGAAGCATAGAACGCAAGTTCTTCTGAGATACCGGACTCTTCAATAGCCTCTATGTCCTTGCGCCACTGCTCCAATGCCTCAGGACGCAGCGAAGATAAGTCCAGCGCCGCAAGCCTGGATAGGATGACTGGTACGCGCAACTCGGTCTCTCTCGCTGGAGGAATCAGGATCGATTCCAGCCGCTGCCCCGACCGCTGAGTAGCCGGATCGAACTCTCGAATGGTATCTATCTCGTCGCCAAACAGTTCGATACGCACGGGAAGCGAGCTTGTCACGGGGAAGATATCGACAATCCCTCCTCGACACGCAAAGCCCCCCCTGTCCTCGACAACCAGCTCACGGCGGTAGCCGTTTCCCAGCCAGCCCAACAGCATCTGGTTAACGTCCACGACGTCGCCGTGAACCAGACACTTCGTGGCGGTCGTGAATTGCCGCGCCTCCACGATTTTCTGCATCAGCGCCCTGGCTGGAGCCACGACGATGGGAGGTCTGTCGCCCTGCTGCCGTTGCGTGAGCTTGACCAGCGCTCTTATGCGTTCCTGTCTGGACACAGGGTCAGATGATGTACGCTCGTAAAAGAGGGTTTCAGTCTCCGGATAGAGCATCGCTCCCGTCTGGGACCACACCTGGAGTTCCTCGACCAACTGCGCTGCTCGCTGGCCTGAGCTCGTGACCACGAGAACAGGTCGGCCAATATCCTGCCGTACGCAAGCGATCAGATACGCTTTCGCCGCGTCGAGCACTGAGACGCGAGCTGCAGTTTCTGGCGTTCCACGTCCCAACGCCTGGAGCAGTTCGCGATATGCAGGTAATTCGGTTATCTCCGATAACAAGCCTGAGAGGTTCAATTCACCGTGCCCTAAACACACCTAGGGACTGGACGTACGACCAGCCCCTGGGTTTTCGACTATGTCAGCGTATGTGAATTATACCATCTTGCCGTCAGTGGAGCACGCACGCGCAGATCGCCTCGGTCTCCGAGCCCGAGGCGGTCTCCAGGCATCATCGAGGCTACTCGGCAAACCGCAGGACGTTGACCTATCTACACGTTGCGAGTAAAATATGAATGCAGACGGGCCTCTTGCTGTGCCCGTACGGTAACTACCTCACGAACGTGATCGGAAACCACCTTGACTTGCAATACCACAACATTGTGAAGTGGCGGAGGAGTTTCGAACAGTTACAGATGGTACAGAAGGTCCTTACTCCCTGGTACCTCTTTCCCCAATCGGGCGCCACATCGCTCGTGCGGCAAGCTCTCCGCTGCCGTACCGTTAAGCTCCTTGTTTCCAGCCTTGCCATCTGGCCGCTCATTTCCCTTCTTCACGAAACGATCGTCGTCGTGGTCGCCGTGCTCCTCTCGATTGCGATGAAATCTGGACTCCCAGGTTGGCTCATCGAGGTTTTCTCGATGGATAAAGTGTACGCCTCGGTAGCCTTTCAGATGATAGGCAATATTCAGCCACTGGGCATGAGCGTCGCTGGGCCACTCGGCGATGCGCTTCACTTCATACTGCCAGCGATATTTCTTGATCCTGGTACCGTCGCTCCCGGCGCCTGGGCCAGCGCGGTTATGGAATCCGGCGGCTCATTGCTCACCAGGACCATAGCCAGGGGAGTGGCGGCCGGCGTCTTGATCTCCCTGGGCTTAGCGCTCTTTCGCTTCGGGCTCAAAGGCCAAAGACTGCGCGGGCTGGTTGACGGGCCAGCAAACAACTCGGGAGTGGTCTTCCTGGGCCTGATGTTGCAGATTCGGGCCATCACAACCATTCTCAGGCTTCCCAATTCCATCCAGCATTTGGAGACGATGGGACTTCCCCAGATCCTCACAAAGCTGATACCGTCCACGCAACAGAGCTACGACGCCGTGCGGAGCACGTTGGAGCCAATAACTCCTGTTATCATTCCCATTGTGCTGCTTGGCATCCTTTATGGCGCCAGTCTGGCTGTAGTGAAGGCTCTTTCGATCATTTACTCGAGGATCAGAAGGCCAGCTCCACATCGGACGACAACCCTGGTCGATAAAGCGGAATATCCGAGTGATCAGGGAAAACAACCAGGAGACGACAGCGCCAAATCACATCGCCCCAGCAAGACATACCGTACGCTCACGGCCGTACCATTGTTACCGTCCCTGATTGTTCTCGTCGTTCTCCTGGCCGTGACCAACATTGGGGGTGCGAGGACAAACGCCGACTATCCTTTCGCGCCTGTGGCAGATGACGAAAACGCGCCAACCGACACAGCGCTGGCCGTGCCCAACGCGACTCCGAGACCCTCGAGGTCAACGCTAAAGCCAAGCTTGGTGACCATCTCGTGGACTGCTGGAGGCTATGAATACCTCGTCAACGGTGCGCCAGAGACCATCCGTGGCGTCGGGTACAACGTGCAATACGAAAACCTGACAGACGAGGAGAGAATCGCGGCTTACCAAAGGGATTTCCGCAAGATGAAAGAAGTCGGCATCAACACGATTCTCGGATGGGACCAGAATAGGTTTGACGAACAATTGCTCTCTGTCGCACACGAGAATGGAATAGGCGTCGTACTGCCATACCACTTGCCCCCCAGGGGAGACTATTGGAACCTCACTTATCGCCAGCAACTCAAGGACGATATTACCGCCTGGGTAATGCGGTTCAAGAAAAATCCAGCCCTCCGAATGTGGGGCATCGGCAACGAAGTCCTTCACGACATGCAGGATAAGAAGCAGACGGCCGCATTTGCGGAGTTCTATCGAGACATCGCCGACAGCGTTCACCAGCTCGATCCCGATCACCTCGTCATCTATCGTGAGGCCGAGGACGTGTTCGTCCCTATACTGAAGCAAGCCATTAAGAGAGATAAGGTAGCGCGTCCGTGGCTCGTGTACGGCATGAACATATTCACATACCGCCTCAAGAAAGTGCTGGTGAGCTGGCCTCGGCAAGAGATGGATATGCCTCTGGTTATCTCCGAATTCGCGCCGACGGGGCTCGGCGCCCGTGATAGGCCGGCGGCGTACGCCACGATGTGGAACATGCTTCGCGAGCACCGCTCGATCGTCCTGGGGGGCTTCATGTACGTGTGGACGACCAATGGGCCGGAGCCGCTCGATCGAGTTTACGGGCTGGTCAACGAAAAGGGCATTCCGACGGATGGCTCGCTCGAAGCGATGCGCACCCTATTCCACAACGAAACCCAGAGCACGAATTGAACCGATCGACCTCACGCGTTGTATTTGTTCATCGCGGCGACGATCCCCTGTGAGAGAATCATTTCCACCGCGTCCGCCCCTCTGGCCAGGGCCTCTCGTACGATAGGCATTTCGTCAGCAGTGATGTCGGCCAGGACGTATCCTTTGGCTTCCACGCCAGCGGGTCTGCCTATTCCAATTCGCATCCTGGCGAAATCCTGCGTCTTCACCCAGTCGATAATCGACTGGACGCCACGATGGCCGCCGGAACTGCCTCTCTCCCTGATGCGAATCTTGCCCAGAGGGAGGTCCAGATCGTCGTAGATAACCAGCAAATCGGCAGGGGTCAGCTTGTACCATCCCATCAACGACCGGACGGCTTCGCCGCTGAGGTTCATAAACGTTTGTGGCTTCGCCAGAACCACCTTTTGGTCGGCGATGATCCCTTCGGCGACCAACGCCGCAAATCGCCTCTTGCGGAGGTCGAGGTGATGCCTGGAGGCCAGCACGTCCAGGCACATAAAGCCCACGTTGTGGCGATTTCGCGCGTATTGGCGCCCCGGATTGCCTAAGCCAACTGTCAGTCTCAAGATTCTCAGTAAGCGTTCTTATCTCTGAAGATTACGAAGAGGCTCTGGACAAGGATCTTGAAGTCAAGCCACAAAGTCCAGTTCTCCACATACCACAAATCGTATGCCGTGCGTTCCTCGATTGATGTGTTACCCCGCAAGCCGTTCACTTGAGCCCAGCCCGTAATGCCCGCTTTCTCGTTATGCCTCTCGAAATAGCGCGGCACGGTCTGCTTGAACTGCTCCACGAAATGGGGCCGCTCGGGACGAGGTCCGACAAGGCTCATCTCACCAATCAACACGTTCATCAATTGCGGTAGCTCATCGAAAGAGTATCGACGGAGAACGCGGCCGATTCTCGTCGTTCTATCGTCACCCCTCTTCGCCCACACAGGTCCCGTATCGCCTTCGGCATCTGGCCGCATAGAGCGAAACTTGAATATCTGAAAGGGCTTGCCGTCGAGCCCAACACGCTCCTGCGTGTAGAAGACTGAGCCCTCGGGCGAGGTCAACTTGACCAGGAAGGCTAAGAACAACAAGAAAGGTGAAAGGACAACAAGGCCCGCCGCGCTGAAAACCAAATCCACCCATCGCTTGATGGCCAGATTCCAGCCCTTCAGAGCTACATCCCTTACAGTCACCAGAGGAAGGCCATCCAGGTCGCTGATGCTCACTTCCGAAGCCATAATCTGGAAAAGGTCGGGATAACACCTGATGTTAACGTTTTGCTTCTGGCACTTGGCAACTATGTCCAGCAACTGCTTGCGCGACAGCGTGGGAATGGCCACTATCACTTCATCGATGCGGTATTCCTTAACGAGCGTCCCCACGTTTTCAACCGTTCCGACGACAGGCACACCAAACACGCTGGCAGGCCCAGGTTCCTCAGTCACGAATCCCACTGCACGATAGCCCAGCCCAGGCGAATGTCTCATCTTATCCAGAATCATCTTGGCGATATCATCAGTCCCTACGATAAGAACCCTATACTGGCCGATGTCCAGGGCACGCAGGAAGCTCTGGACTCGTGAGTGGACAACCCGACCTATCAGCACAAAAATCAGCGAGAGAAGCCAGACAAAAGCCAGCATCATCCTGGAGTACCCGAAGTCCCGCGAGATTATGGCGCTCACGGCCATAACGACCAGAGTGGCTACCGAAAGCGCGGCAAACGCGCTGTATGCCGGATCGACCCACGAGCCAGAACGCTTTAGCTTGTATAGACCGTGCATTGCGAATATAGGCGGCGTAAGAATTACCTGCAATGCCAGCGGCCCCAGGTAAACGCCAAACGGCTGCATCTCTTGAACCCCAAAAACGTTTGACTCAAATCGCACTCGGTAGCCGAGATAATAGGAGACGATTAGCGCGATGATGTCGATGGCCACGAGCGCCACCGAGAAATATACGTTCGCACTCTTCCTCATTGGAAGACCCTCCTACTTACTCGCGCGCGGACGAAGCCCTGCGCAACAGCCGTTGCCCCACGAAGGTAAATAGCAGAGATCACGAGCCAGTTGATTGGGAAATAAGTCGTTCTGGCATAATGCTTGTGGTAAAAGACAAGCATCGCCCTGTAAAACTCAAAACTCGATTTGATGCTGTGCTGTTTGCTGCTTTCGCCTTTATAGTGCGTCACGGTAACTTGCCCGTTATAAAGCACACTCCAGCCCCGTTGTTTGATACGGTACGCCCAGTCGATGTCTTCTCCATACATGAAGAAATCTTCGTCGAGCAAGCCTACCTGGCTTAATGCCGAGTACCTGACCAGCATAAAGGCGCCTACAACAGAGTCAACCTCATAGACCCCGTTTGAATCAAGATAAGTCAGATTGTACTGGGCGAATCTCCTGTGGCAGGGGAACGCTTTGCTCAAGCCCAGCATTCTATAGAAAGATACCTCCGGAGAAGGAAAGCTCCGGCGGCACGCCAGGTCAAGCTTGCCGTCGGGCCGTACGAGCTTCGGCCCAGCGGCGCCTGCGTGCTCGTGAGCATCCATAAAGTCAATCATCTGCTTCAACGCCGTGGGTGAGACAACTGTGTCAGGATTGAGAAGCAAAACGTAGCGGGGGAATTCCTGTCCGCTTCGCTGCAGTATGTTCGCCAGCGCCAGGTTATTTGCGTAAGCGTACCCACCATTCACAGGGCTGACGATGAGATGAGCTTGCGGGAAAAGGTCGCGAACCATTTCTGCGCTGCCATCGATCGACCGGTTATCGACGACGAAGGTCTCGAAGTGCAAGTCGCCTTCGCTATCGTATATCGACTGCAAGCAGTCACGAAGAAGGTCCTTAACGTTGTAGTTGACTATGACAATCGATAGATCAAGCATTTGGCTTACCGTTTCGCAGCCTCCACCACACTCCTGCGGGATAGCCAACCATCTTGGCGACGTCCCCAACTAGCCTGATAAGCGGTACCCAAAGAATCGCTTCTAACTGCTCGGAACGACGTGATGCCTTGATAACAGGCCATAACCGCCAATAGGGGCGTTGCAGATACACAGCAGAGGCGCCTATGAGAAGCAGCCAGAGCAGTTTATACCAGAAACCAAGTAGCAATGCAAGGGGAGCGATGACATAAGTGGCATAGCGAACGAAGTGCCGCTTGGGCCAAAGAGCAGCCTTGCCATCTCCTCTGGCGTAGAGATAGTACTGCTTGAAGAACTGTCTGATATTCTGTCGCGGGCGAAAATGGGTGACAGCCGCTGGCACAAAGACAAAGCGATAACCAGCTTTCCGCAGTTCGAGATCGAACCACACATCTTCACAATAATCCAGCCATTCCGGATAGCCTCCCACTCGCCTCCACGCTTCTTTCTTAAAGGCGACTGATCTGCTGGAAGGAAGGAAGGTTTCCCGTTCGATCTCGCTCTCATTTGGCAGGACAGTTGCGCCCATTGCCATTTCGAACACCGAGTGTGGGTCGGAGACAAAGAAGCCGCTCACCACATCTGCCGCAACATCCATTCCACCGTCCGCGTCTTCGCGTTTCTCAAAGGCGCCCACCAGGAACTTGAGCCAGTCAGGAGACAGCTTCACTCCCGCGTCGGTCGAAGCGATGATTTCCCCATAAGCGTGCGAGATAGCGATGTTTCGCCCTTGAGAGATATTGCTCCCCGGCGCGAGAAACAAGCGAATCGGCTCCCCCTGATCGACGAAGCGCTCAATTGTCTCGACTGTGCGGTCTGTCGAACCCCCATCGACGATCACGATCTCGTCTGGTCTCAGCGTCTGATTCAGCAACGAGGTAATCAATGTTGTGATGTTTGCTTCCTCGTTCTTCACGGTAACTATCACGGAGACGAAAGGAGCCATTTCTTCTTACCTGACATGAAACGTGGAGAGTTCTAGACTGCCATCTGGCAAAGCTTTAGCTCCGCTCATTGGGATTACGGCCCGGGTCGCGGCGTCGAGAATCCGCAGGCGCAAAACGTACTCGCCTGGAGCAAAGTCCTTCAGCGCCAACTTATGCTGGTCGCGCACTATTTCACCGTTCTCCCATTGGCTCGTCGGATAGCCCCCTTCGACGGGGCCGATGGTCCGCTCCAGCACTATCTTGCCTCCCTGGTTGAGCACGTCAATGGAGACAAGATAGTTCTTTTCAGGTCTGCTTTCCGCCTGCCAGTAGAAGGTCAATAGAGCATAGTCTGCGCTGGTGAAATCTGTATCCGTCGGCGCTTGCCCAAGCCTGTGGAAATCGAAGCCCAGGAGACGGAGGTTGCCTCCAAAGACCGCCGCGGAAGGATGTCGAAAAGCCAGCCCTGCAAGGCGAGCAGCCGACGTCGGTCTGGAAACGCCGATTTCGCCAAACAAAGCGCGATCGGCGATCGCACTTCCGGTCTTATCGATCACAGGCAGGCGCTGCCCGGTCGACGGTTGATACAGACCGACTTCGATCTGATACTTGCCTGGCGGCGTACCCGGCCAGACCGCCACGCCGTGGCGATCCTCCACAGTCTCGCCAACACGCCAGCTATTGGTGATCTTGTTGCCACCTCCTGGCTCGCTGTCCCGTTGTCCCCAAAGGTAATCGTGCCCGTCGACGATGTGGACGAACACCGTATACCGCTCGTCGATAGGCTCGATAGCCTGCCAGTCCAACGTGACTTCGACAACGTCACCCGGTCTGGTCATCGTCGAGCCAACGCGAGCCCCAGTTAGCCTTATCTTGTTGCCAAAATTGACGTCAGGCTCAAATGACTGTCCTCGCGCCGCGTTCTGCGCAGTCGAGTACAGTGCGAGACGGATGCCACCGAACCAGACGTTGCTGGCTTTGAAGCTGTTCTCGTCGAGCCACCGCTCGATGAACCCATCGGGGTCGCTCTCGTTTTGCGCCCATAGCACGAGCCACACCCGTTTGTTAAGGCCGGTTATGTCTTTCAAAGCCTTTTCGGTATTCTGCTTATTGATGGGACGCTCTCCTGGCAGAGGGAAAACAGGCTCCTTGTCCTTGAAATAGTAGCCGAAGATTTCCACCTGCCCTGGTGCGTTCAAGATGACTGCATCACCAGGTTCGGAGTTGGCCTCGATAAACCGCGCAACGCCGCGATAATCGTCCCTCGCGTATTTAGGATCGAAGTAATACGCGGCGGTCGATTTGCCTGTCGAAAACACCGTGCCGACCAACATGACGCCGATCACCAGGCCACCGACGGCGATGGGCAATACCACAGGCAGCGGCCGCCCTATCCGTCGCACCGCCGAGGCGGCAAATTGACCAACCCCTACCAACCCTGCCGCCAGGAGAACATAGTACCCAGGCGTCGCCAGCAACAGGAACTTTGGATTGTACATCGGCTTCCGGAGCGATAATAAGTACATTATGGCGACTGGAACCAGGAAATACAAGATGGCGAAGGCCATCCCGCCAACCTTTCTCCGTGTTCTCAACACCAGTGGCAGCGCTATCGCCACGGCTATGAGGAGAAGGAAAAATCCCTCCTTCCTTGGAGTAGCCGCCGCGTCCCACGAGAGCCCGAACGTGAAGACGAGGAAGACCTTACGCAGCAGCGTGGGGAAGTCGAACTGCGCGCTTATGCCCGGCCATCCACCGATTTGCCCGAACGAAATAACCAGCCAGGGAACGAAAGTGGCAACTATCATGATCTGTACCCCAACCCATTTGGCAAGCTGCTTGATAGCCAGACCACGTCCTCCCACCAGCAATAAAAGGGCACTGATCCCCACCCACAGATTCTGAAGCACCAGTATAGCGAACGCGAAATAGTGACTGTAGAGCAACGCGGCCGAAGCCACAATATATGCTGCCCACAATCCAGCCCCGCCCCCGCTGCTTCTGCCGCACTCGTCGATAACCTTGTGAAGGTACGGGCGAACACAAGGTTCGCCCTGAGGGGTCCAGTGAGCCCCACCATATCCATCGCGGAGCCCACCGTAGGGGCGAACCTTGTGTTCGCCCTGAGGTCTGGCTGGGCCAACCTCGACGCGAGCCGTTGAAGGGCCAAACTCAGGTTGCACGCGCAGAAATAAATAGGTGGACAGGCCGCCAAAAAAAGCAACCTGCATATACATCCTGGTTTCTTGCGAGTAATAAATGAGCAAAGTGGAGATCGCAGTGAAGAACGCCGCTGTGAGCCCTATCCTGTCACCTAGCAACCTCTGACCGATCTTGAACACTGTGGCTACCAGCGCAACGCCGAACGTCAACGACAGCCAGCGGACCGCAAACTCGCTCGTGCCGAAAACCGCTGTCCAGAAATGCAGCAGATAATAGTACAGCGGAGGATGAATGTCGGCTGCCGCATCGACGGCAATGGTGAGAAGGTCTCTGGGAGCCATTGCCACGCTCACACCCTCGTCGTACCACAGACTCTGGCCGTCGATGCGATACGCGCGCAAAGCAAATGCGATCAGCAGAATGGTGAGTATGCCAAGCCAGGTCCAGACAGACCGCGTTCTGGCCGAAGGATCTTCGGCAATAACATTTGCTGTGGTCATTCGTCTTGATGTGCCCTCGGCTTCGCCCTTCATGCTCCTAAGACCTCAGTACGGCTAAGCGCGCGCCTGCCACGCGTGCTGCCAGCAATCCCACCAGGATGCCAGCTATCGAAGACCCCAGTAAGAAGACCAGGACACCTCGATTGGCTGGCTTGCCATCCACAATAAAGGCGTCGAAATACCACCGCGTATCTGCGGTCGGCTCTCGCTGTGGCACAGTCACGATATCGACTGTGTGCCGACCATAGGCCAGGCCAGACGCAACTGGCACGATCTGCTGCCAGGCTTCCACCTCAGAGCGCAGGTCCACATAAGCCTTGCCGTTTGAATTTTTGGGCAACAAGTTGGGGGGTACTCCGTCCACAACGATCCGCAATCTCCCTCCCTGCGGACTCCTGGGCACCACCAGGCTCAGCTTGTCGCCCATGAAAGTGAACTTGACCTCGTCGCCAGCCGTCTCCGTGGCCCTGTAACTGCCAAGAGAGGCGTTCATATCCTGGACAGTACGCCAGTTTCCTTTGTAATCGAGCGCCCAGTGATCCTCCTGATGGTAGCCTCGGTAAACAAGGCGCTCGGATTTCGTGAACTGTTTCATAGCGTTGTACACAGGGTTGGGCGTGAAATCCTGGTCGACAAGGCTAAAGTAGTACATCTGCTCGTTTTGATTCACAGGATGGACCCTGCGGAAATGCCACAGGTTGACTACTCCCATCCACGGCCACTCTTCGAGGATGCGCTGGTAACCCTTTACAGTATAACGTGCCTGCTGCTCCGGGGTTACCCGACCGAACATTGGCTCTTGAGGATAGTCGAGGGGCAACGCATTCCATCCCATCTCCGAGCCCCACATCGGCTTACTGGCGTCGCCATTGCGAACCATCACCTCGCGAATCAGGATTGGACGCGAGAAATTGACGTCCTTGTCCTCATCCAGGCGCCTGTCATACGGTCCTGATCTCAACCCATAGGGATTGGCGCTCATTATGTCAAAATAGTTCTTCGCTCCTGCATCGTACATCTTCTGGAGAAAGACCACGTCGTTCATCGCCCTATCGCTGTCCTCGATAGTCGGGGCTAGAGCCGCCGCCAGTATGACCACGTTGGGATCGGCTTGCTTGGCCCTGATGTAAGCAGTTTTCAGCAGGCGCACGTAGTCTACGGGATTTACTCGCTGGTTGCCCCATTCGAAAGCCGTATTCGGCTCGTTCCAGATCTGATAATATTTCACGCGCCCCCTGTATCGGCGCACGATGTTGTAGACGAAATCACCGTAATCGTCGTAGTTGGCAGGGGGCGTCTCTATTTTGGTTGTTCCTCTTATGGCCCAGGCTGGAGAGGTGTCCAGCCGCGCGATGACTTGCAGCCCGTACTCGTTAGCCAGATTCACTATCCTATCGTACTTGGCCCACGTGTCCGCAACGCCGTTCTTCTCGTCGACGTACTTGCCCTTTGACGGTATCTCGATCTCAGACCAGAGCACTTGCTGCTTGATCCAGCCGAAGCCAGCATCCTTCACCATTTGCAGCGTTCTACGTATCTGGCTCTCCTCCACCTCTTGCTCGAGAAAAACGTTCACGCCGAACGGATTGAGGCCCGTATTAGGCATCGCCGTCATATCGGCCGTGTCGGGCACGCGAACCGTGGCGCTGCTATAGGCGGCGACGAGGTCATCTCTCATGTCTTCGCCGATGATCTGCACCACTGCGTCTTTCGCGAAGTCGCGAAAGATGACGAGTCCAGCCAGGACGGCAATCAAGACTAGCGCAGCCCCTAGCGCACGCTTCGACGGCAAGGACTTCACACTACTTCCCTGTACAGTTCCTCTAGCTTTGGCACGATCTTGCGCCAATCGTATTTCCTTTCCACAAGTGCTCTGGCGTTCCTCGCCAGACGCTGGGCCTGCTGCTTGTCATTGAGCAGAACCGTCACCTGGCGCGCAAACGAAGCAGGATCTTCGGCGATGAGCAGATGTTCGCCGTGGTTGACTTCGATTCCTTCTGCGCCCATCGGGGTAGAGACCACCGGAATCCCCATCGCCATTGCCTCGACGACCTTGAAACGAACTCCACCTCCAAAGCGCATTGGCACGACATAGACCGAGGCGCGATGAACATACGGTCGCACATCTTCGACAAATCCGGTCACGATAACGTTTGAATATCTCGTCAGGCGTTCGACGCTGCTCTTCGGGTCTCTGCCGACGACGTATAGTTTGACGTCCCCAACCTCACGCCCGATAAGCGGCAGAATTTCCTCGCAAAGCCAGATCACCGCGTCGACGTTCGGTCGGAAATCCATAGTCCCACAAAACACCAGCGCGGGAGCCTTGTTTTCCTCGGGCACCTCGGTGGGCCTGAAATACTCCACGTCAACACCATTGGGAACGATTGCCGTGGCTGGCAGTCGGGTGATTGCCCTCAGCGCCATTCGATCTTCCTCCGAAACGGTCACGACGGCGTTCATTTTTTGGCAGGTAGCCGCCTCAAAACGCGCCAGCTTCTGCCACTGAACCAACGAATAAGCGGCGCCTACCCACTTCGCCGGCTTCAGACGGTCGATCTCAAAGGCGCGCCGCTGAAGCACATACTCGGCGTTGTGTTCGTCCAAGACGACGGACCTGACCGCGTCCTTTGCGTTCCATCCCCTAGAAGCAAGCTCCCAATGCCAGGCCATTTCCAATCCTTCGATTTGAAGAATATCGAACCTGTTGCTTTGCAGGGTCTCTCTCAACTTTGCCACAAACTCGCTGGACGCCAGTCGTACAGCCAGATCAGGCACAGGATCTACAATAAGATCGCGTATGCGCACAGACACATTCCGACGGGGCATCTGAGCTACCTGCACGGACTGGCAAAGCTCGCCAAGAACCTTGATACCACCAGCGTCTTTCTCGGTCCCGAAGGATAGCAAATGAACCGCGTGATGCCGGGCGAGATTCTCGATTATCTTGAAGTTTCGCGTGGTGGTGCCCTTCTGTGGTGGATAGGGGATCTGCGGCGTGATAAAAAGCATCTTCATTGCCGCGCTCCCTCCACCACGTGCTTGTAAAAAGCCAGCGTTTCCGTTGCCATCCTCTCCCAGCTAAACCCCCTCGCGCGCGCCAGACCTTTCTCACGCAGCGCGCCCCCAAGGTTTTCGTCACCAAGAACTCCGACTAAAGCCTCGGCCCACCCATCGATATCTAAAGGGTCGACAAGGATAGCCGCGTCGGCCGCGACCTCGGGTATGGACGACGACCTGGAGGCGATGACGGGCGTGCCACAGGCCATCGCTTCAAGCACTGGCAGCCCAAACCCTTCGTATAACGATGGCATCGCCAACAAGGAAGCCGCGTTGTAAAGCGCGGGCAGATCTTGCTGTGGCACTGCGCCCAGGAACATAACTTGCTCCTTTAATCCCAGTTGGCTCACCGCCGCAAAAACGTCTTCACAAAGCCAGCCTTCGCGTCCTGCTATCACTAACTTCATCAACGAACCGCGCTCAAGTGGGTTGCGCTCCAGCCCTCGTACCACTTTTTCAAAAGCATTGATAAGCGTTACCAGATTCTTCCTTGGCTCAATGGTGCCTACGAAGAGGACGAACTTGCGCGGCAGTTGATAGCGCTGGCGAACCTCCTCGATTGGCCGCTGGTCTTCGATAGGTTGGAAAGCGGGATCCGCGGCTTCAGGGATCACGCGTATTTTCGGCGCCGGCACCCCCAGTTGATCGATCAGGTCGTTCCTGGTGTGTGAAGATACGGCGATGATGCCGTCGGCGCTACCGACTGCCTGCGATATTTGCCCATAATACCCGTGGCTATCTTTCGTCAACAGATGCGGATACCTTAAGAAAGCCAGATCGTGCACCGTGATGACCGACTTGCAGCGCCGATGAAACGGAGGAATGAAATCCGGACTGTGCAGCAGGTTCAGCCGAAGCAGAGCAAGCTCGATTGGCAAGGAGAATTGTTCGAAACGGTTGTGGCTGGGCGTCCAGAGCTGCGCCACCTCGAAGCCTTTGCAGTTGACGACGCGCTTTTCGTCTTTACGGCTCTGCAGAACGACGAAGTCTTCGTCGCGCCGCATCGTCGCCAGTCCTCGAATGAGGCCCGTTATGTAAGTTGCTATACCGGCCTGCTGATAGTAGAGCAGCCTTGCGTCGATGCCCACGCGCATCAAGACTGCTCCCTCGCCTCGTCGAGTTTCAAGCCAACAGCCAGTAGTCCGGCAAGCATCCAGAACAGCGCGGCCACGTGCGGGAACCTGATGTCGAAGTAGTGATGATCGAAGATGCCCGCGAACAGCGCAGCGGCCAGAGCCGCGAGCAACCCGAGCAATGTTCCTTGCAACTCGACGTCGGCGATATGTTCAAGCCTCTTCAACGTGCTGATGAAAAGCGCCGACATCGTGGCCAGAAAGCCCGCCAGCCCGATCAGCCCCATTTGCTCGGCTATCAGGAGAAAAACGCTGGAAACGCCGACGTAAAGATCGGCCGACGGCGCGCTGCCGAAGCCAACTCCGAACCAGGGGTAGCGCGAGATAAGCTGGATCGCGTCCTTATATTCTCCCAGGCGCATCGCCGCCGCCTGGTCACGCGCGGCGAAGCCTGACAACAAGTGGCTGACGAAGGGGATATCGGTCGGTACGAGCCCGAAATAGAACACTCCCACGCCTAAAGCGAAAAGAAACCAGAGCCTGCGGTTCTTTATCGTCGCTATGAAGAACATCGCCGCGATAAACCCCATCCAGGAGCCACGCGAAAGCGTCAGAAGAAGGCAGGCGAAGATCAGGCCAGACAGCGGTATCAGCCAGTTTCTGCTGATGACGGGCCGCGACGACAGCAACTGGCTGACCGCGAGCACCAGACACAACATCAGAAGAGCGCCGAAGACGTTTGGGTCTACCGAGGTGCCGATAGCCCTCTCGGTTTCAGTGCCAGCTATGAACCGCAGCGCGTCGCCCCCCGATTGATAATAGCCCAAAGGCCGCAGCAACATTAGCCATCGAGTCGCCTCGCCTTTCGGAAGCGCGAAAAGGATGATGCCAATGACAGCGGCGACAGCGCCTCCAAAGATCAATCCAGCCACGATTTGCTGCAACTGCACCTTGGAGCGAACGCAGTTGAGCACTGTGAAGAACAACAAAACGCTATTTATTAGTTTCAGAAACAACCTCGTGGCTTCGGGAGACGTGGAGTAGCCGGTGCCGATGGTGTACGAGGTGATGGCCAGGCAGATGAAGAGAACGACTAGCCAGCCCCAGCTCACCGACTCCAGCTTTGTGCCTGGCCTGACGAGAAGACGCACCAGCCACATAAGCAACAGGGCTGTTAGAATAGCGTCGATGAACGTCAACCTGACGCCGCCAATGGGCAGCGGAATGACCGCGTACGGCAGGAGCGTTGCCACGGTTACGAATGCGAGCAAGCCCACTTGCATGTTGACCACCAGCGCCGTGGCGACTCCGAGGCCAGCGAGGCCAGCAACAACGTACAGCGGTGACGCGGCAGCAATGAGCAGCCCCACCATTGCCCCAATGGCAATGGCAAAGAAGACTACGCCAGCCTTGCCCAATTGTCCACTATTGGCTAAACCCGTATCGGTTGTTCTCTGCACAAGAATACCCAGCTAATCTACAGTAATCTTCACTTGCTGCACTTCACGACGTTTGCTCATTATAGCATAAAGGCCTGCTGCCTAATTATCCGCCATCTTCAACTCCGCTATCTGCACCTCACTTCCAATCGGCCGCATGATCCCATCATATGCCTGCAGGCGATCCAACTGCACATCGTAGACTCCGACTACGAGCCGAATCTTCGTGCGAGACGGAGCATCGACTGGGATCTTCAGATCGTACGTCTGTCTGAGAAGAGAACCCTTGCCCTTTAGTTCCAAAGCTGATCGATCCCGGCTCAGCAGATCGTCGACCTCGTCGAGGCTGCGCCACTGGTCTTGAGGAAACGAGTGCACAAACACGTCGTACTCTTTCTCGTCAAGACCAGGCAGCGCCTTCCAATACAGCATCACGCGCACGGAGTCGCCAGGGCTTACGATCTCTTTGGACAGCTCGTAGCCAAGCAGCATCAGTTTGTCGCCGAAAGTTACGTTCAGCGCTCGCGTCGTGGCTCTGATGTCCGAGACAAACTGAGTCCCCTGTTTGTAGGTAGATCTAATGTAAAGAATCGGCATCGCCGCCGCCAGAACGAGCATTATCGCACCGACCGCTGCCACAACCGCGAAAGCCACTCCGAACCCCGACCTTCTCCAAGCCGCCCGCTGCGGCACCCCCTCTCCACCCTTCACCAAACTCACGATACCCACACTCACAATAATCGAAATGCCCGAAATCGCCGGGAACACCAACCTCCCTACGTCGGAACCGGCTACGTTTGCCCAGGCCAACAGGCTCAACACCATCACGGCTGCCCAGGCAATAGGGATCGCGAGCGCGTAACTCTCGATCCGCCGTTGTCCCCTCGTTCGGGATATCAGACAGAAAACGAGCCCAAGTCCAGCCAGCGCGACAATGCCATTGTAAAACCAGTAAACCATAGAATCTGCAACGATATTCGACCAGCCGAACAGCGCCCAGAAAGATGTGACAGTCGTGTCCATATTTGAAAACGACAGACCGGCCTTCACTCCGCCGCGGTCGACTGCCCTGAGGAACACGCTCAAGCCAAGAGGGTCGCCGTAAAGGCTCCAGTTGCGCGCGTACCACCATAGTCCAAGCAGGGCCACGCCAGTGCAGACTGCCATTAACCCTCTAAGCGCGAGAGCGACTGAGCGGCGCCGTATGGCAACGCCAGCTAATACAACTGCGGAGAGTGGCAACAGCCCAAGACCGCTGACTTTGGAGATGCTGGCCATGCTGATCAAGACGCTCAGCGCGAACAAATTGCGACGGCTCGCATCGCCTTTGGCGAGCTTGACGAGGCACAATATGGCCAACGACGCGACCAGCGTGATGAGATTGTCATTATTGATAGAAGAGCTAATGAAGATGAACTGCGGCACTAGGGCATTGAAAGCAGCCGCGGCCAACCAGATCTCTCTCGCACGAGGAAAGACTTCCATGGCGATAGCATAAGTGGCGAGTATCGTACCCACAGATAGCAGAGTGGAAAAGAGCCTCAGCAAGTGTACCGCGAGCGAAACACCGCGATAAGGGAAATCCTCTTCCTGGCGATGCACCACGACGTTCTTGTTAATCCTCGCGCCGATTTCTCCTGGTTGACCGCGAAAATTGAGCACCGCAACGTCTTCCATTGGCCCGGTATCTATCCACGACGTTACGAGCGCGCTCGCAAGATAATATAGCGGGGGCTGTCCTCCCTCTTGCCTGGCAGGGTTTTCGAGGGCGTTCGAGGACTGCACGATCAAGGCGCGCTTATCGTGAATGTACTTGACGTTCAGGAAGTGCCAGAGCTCGTCGGGGGCCTCGAAAACAGGATTGACGACGTTGTACACCAGACTCAACGCCACGAAGGTCACGACGATGACGGCAAGGACGATGTTTTCGGTCGACCACTGGCGCCCGGCTACTCTAATACCCGTGATCTTCATACGGTCTTGCTTTGCGTCCTCCTGCTGTTGATGAAGGACACCGCCGCCCACGCGAAAAGCAGCAGCCAGGTCAACCCGCTAATCGCCAATCCTATCTCCCAAATACGCGGCTTGAAGACCAGCCTTACCTCGTGCGCGCCGGCCGGCACGACGACAGATTTGAACGCATAATCCGCTCTTAGCACCCGAGATTCCTTGCCATCCACGAAAGCAATCCATCCGGGGTAGTCCACGTCGCTGACCACCAACAGAGACGCTCGATTGCTCTGCGTGCGAACTTGCAATTCGTTTGGAGAAGGATACTTCGTCTCCAGCACTCGCCCATCGAACTCGCCTGCGCTTCCCGTCGAGAGACCTTCGACGGGATCCTCGACAAGCGCCAGCCGTCTCGGGTCGAATGAAGGTGAGCGCAGAAGATCGAGCATCTTGTCACGAGCCACGGCTTCCACGGTCGGGACCAGCATAGCGCGCGGCAGCACCTTCGTGTTCTCGTACACGTTCACATCAGGCGCGTCGGTGACTACAGGACGGAACTTCTGCCAATCGAGCGGGACATCTTTGTGCGCGACGACGTATTTCGCGTTGAGAAGGTCATAGGCAGAATTGCTGCGGCCTCCCAGGTTCTCCCAGTATCGATTGTAATCGGCCAGCAGCATCGGATTGAAAATGCCCATCAGGTCATCGACCTGGTTGAGAAGCGTCGTGTCCGGCTGCCATACATCCCAAACGTTGGTCACAGAGTCTATCCTGCCTGGCTGCCCGTTGGTGTGGTCTTTCAAGAACGCGAGGACCTGCGGGTGGCTGAACCCGGAGACCACGCTTTCCGTAGTCGGATTGTACCCTGCGTTGGCGCTGAACAGGTCGACGACAATCAACAACACAGCCCCATACACCAGCGCTGATCTCCCTCGGCGCAGGTAACGATTCAGGACCAACGCGACCACGCTGGCAGCGAGAAACAACACCGACAGGTTCAGGCTGTTGATAACCTCCTGAATCCGTTGAAGGATCATTGGATCCTTGTCCTGGCTCGTCAGAAGCGCGCTATAATAGAACGGTGTGGCAATGAACACCGAGCCAGCCAGTGTTGCCAGGCCGAAAACCTGCACCATCCGATAGCTGGGCCGCTCGCGCTTCCTTAAATGTCCCTTGAAGGTGTCCAGGCCAAAGGCCGCCAGCAGCGCTATCGCGAAATCGAACAGCAGCAAAAACCTACCAGCCGAGCGCACCTTGTCGAAACCAGGCACGAATTTATAGAGCCAGCCGTAGAGGACTGTATACTCACCTAGAGACAGAAGCAGCGCCAGCAAAGCAAGGACGGCGAAGAACAGGGCCATCCCTGAACGACGTTTCCAGACCACCATCGCGAGAAGAGCTAGCACCAGGGGCATGATACCAACATAGCCATATACTTCGGTCAGATTCCATTTCAAACCCCAGAAGGCCGCAGGGTTATCGCCAAAGAAATGGGGCACCAGCAGTGTGATCAGCCCAGAGGGCGAAGCGGCGAACTCTGTTGCCTTGGCGTAAGTTATGTCGGCTCTCAGCGACAGCCTGGTAAGCTCGTACGTTGGCAGCAACTGCAGAGCTGACACACCGAAGGCGATCAATCCTGTGATCGGCAAGGAAACGCCTCGCAGCCACGTGCTCCTCGCCGCCGCGTTTTGCGAAATGGCTGAGCCAGCGCCCAATGACGTAGTGGCGGGCGTTCCTGGTACTTGCCTCTCTGCAGCGGAGCTGTGAGAGATCGAGGCAAATGCTGGTATTTGCCTCTCCGCAGCGGAGCTGTGAGAGATCGAGGCAAATGCTGCCCGCCTGGGCGGGGTCGAGGGGATCAACCTCGGCGCCAGCAGTTGCCACAGCCAGTACAGGCTCAGCGTAAATGCCATATAGAGCGTTATCTGCGTGTGGCCGGCGAGTATCGAGATGCCGAAGATAGCCCCGGCCAAAGCCGCCGAAGATACGCTCCCTCTTGTCACGGCGCGATGGAATAACGTTAGGATCAGAGGCAGCCAGATGGCAGCCGCGATCATATTCAGATGACCAAGATGCGCGGTGACGAAGCCTCCAAAAGCAAAGATCACGCCTGCGGCAAAGGAAGACACTCTGCTCACAGCCAGCGACCTTGCGTAAATGTAGGTAAAACAGGCGGCCAAGAAGAAGTGCACTATGGCCAACTCCTCCATGGTCACGTAGGTGAACGGTCTAGCTGTAAGAAACGCCAGCAAATTGATCGGATAGAACAGGCCAGTCTGCATATCCGCTGCGAAAGGGCTTCCACTGTAAAGGTGCGGGTTCCACAACGGCAAGACGCCGTTCTGCAAGTTGGTGGCGGCGAAGGAATACACAGGGTACAGAAAAGAGGCCAGATCCCCGCCGCCACGAGGGACCGCTGTTCCTTCAAGAAAGAGTGGTCGCCAGAAAAAGGCGACGGTCAGAACCGCGAGCCCGGCTATTGCCCCCACGTCACGCAGAAGCCCGCAGTCATCCCTCACACGTCTGCGATAGCCGAGGATCGCCGCCCCTAGCCACAGCAAGGCGATGAGCGCATAGAAATAGAAAAAGGTCACAGCCACACCTCCTCAGCGCTTGACATCCGATAGCAGTGAGTCATACAACGATAACGTGCTTTGAGCGATACTATCCCATTCAAAGACCGAGGCAATTCTGGAAACCTTTATCCTGAGATCTGCTCTTTTGCCCTCCGACGACATCAATTCCTCGATCGCCTGTTTCAACTGCCGCACATCTCGCGGCGGAACCAGCGCCACGCTGCCCTCCAGCGATGGCAGACGACTCCTCGAAAGAAGGGATGCGTTGGATACGAGCAATGGCGCCCGCGTCGTTATTATGGGCAGATGGTGAGCTATGGCAGCCACTAAAGTGCCGTGGCGAAACGACGCTCCCTCGTCAAAGGGCAGTACGCAAATGTCGGAGGCTAGCAGATTGGCAGATACTCGCTCACGATCGATAAAGCCCGTTCGTAGCACTTTGTCACGGTAATTCGATCCTTCGATCATTTCCATCACCCGCTTGCCGTACGCTACATTCGTGGGATCGCTATCCCCAAACATCCCCCCGACCATCAACAACTTGACTCGCTTCCCCTGCTCGACGAGACCTTCGAAGGCGGAGAGAAGCGTGTAAATCCCTTTGGTGCTGTTCAGGAAGCCGAAGTAACATAGCAGGACCTCGTCGGTTTCGACCCCGAGATCACGTCGCCACCTATCCCTGTCGTACCCCGCAGGAGGCTTCGCGAGTATGTTGCTGCCGATAGGGATAACGCGCAACAGCCTGCGTCGGAATCGCGTGCGCAATTCGTCGTGATTCGCCACGTCAGCCTCAGCTACTTCCGCCAGGTCTTCGAAGTTAGTGACGACTACCCCGTCGGAGAAGCCCGCGAGCAGAGCGCCTGGCCAACGCCTCAATCCCCCTGCCTTCGGGAAAAGATACGGCACCTTCAAGTCGTGAAATGTCGTGGCGATCTTAGGATGGCGGGATAACATTCGCAAGCGTAAAGGCAGTAGGTTGATGGCCGGATGCATTCCGTAGCCAGCCGTCTGGTACTGAATGTGCAGCACGTCCGGCTGGACCTCACGAATCCACGCCGCAACGCGCCGCCAGATATCGAAGCCCCATCCTCCGAGAAAAGAAAGCCCAGGCTCATCCTGCTGGCCGCTCGCCGCCCTGTTCGAAGTGATAACCGCGACCTCGACTGCCTGCGTCCGCAACACTCGAACCAGGTGGCTCGTGTAATCGCCAACGCCTCCCTGCATAGGCGGATACTCGGGGGTGATCAGACAAACCCTCACCTTCGGCCACCGACGATGTGTACCAGATGCCAGCCAGCGGCCTTGGTGAGCATAGCCATCCGCTGCTTCCTCATCCGTCTGTTCCGCACGACGAGGATCAGCTTAAGGCCATCCTCGACAACCTGGAAAACTAACGTGAGGACGATGAACATTCGCAGAACCATCCCCTTCCACGCGCCGTGATGCTTGCTAAAGAATTTGCACTTGCTGTCGTGGAAATGGATGTTCCTACCAAGCACGTTCTGCTCGCTGCTCCTGGCTTCATAATGCAACACTCTGGCGAGCGGCAGATAAACTATCTTCCATCCCGCCTTTTCCATTCTGAAGCACCAGTCCAGTTCTTCGGAATACATAAAAAACTGCTCGTCGAAAACGCCGACTTCGTCTATGGCCTCGCGTCTTACAAGCATGCACGCCCCGACGACCCAGTTGACCTCCTGAACCTCGTCGTTGGACCTATCCAGCACGTAATAGCGCTTGAGCAGGCTGTGTTCGGGAAAGAACCGCTGCAAGACCGTGCTCTCAATAAAGCCCGTGAGAAAGGTCGGGAAACGGCGGCGCGAAGATTGAACCGTGCCATCGGCAAACAGCAGTTGAGGGCCAAGCGCTGCCACATCACGGCTGGCCTCCATGTATTCCAGCATCGTCGCCAGCGCTCCCCGTGTCAGCTCGGTGTCCGGGTTCAAGAGAAGCACGTAACGCCCTGAGGCTAAGGCCATACCCTGATTGTTTGCTTTCGTGAAGCCCAGGTTGCTTTGGTTGGCGACGAGCTTCACCCCCGGAAACTCCCGCGCGACCATCTGAAGACTGCCATCTTCTGATGCGTTGTCTACGACTATGACCTCCCACTCGAAAGCCGCGTCTGACAGCGACTGGTAGATCGAGCGCAGGCACAGCTTCAGCAAGCCCTCGACGTTCCAGTTGACGATTACAATCGAGACGTCCAAGCACGTCCTCTCAAAACGAAGTTGCAAACACAAGCAGTGATTCTCGGCCAGGATGTGATACAAAACACAGCCCGGCAACCGCGCCTCAAAACGCTGCCGTATTATAGTTCTTTCGCCGTGGAGTGACAAGCTGACGAGACCGCCGTGAAAATGGCACCGTTCTTGCAGCCTCATCGTTGCTGTGAGTACCATTCTCGTCGAAGTGTCCGAATCACAGGTATCGCCGACGTAGAATTAGGACGACATGGACCTCACCCTGCAACCTGAAGAAGTGCTATTACTGAGGCGCATTCTCGTTGACTACCTCGCCGATTTGCGCGGAGAAATCGCTGACACTGATAGCTACGAGATGCGCAAGGACCTTGAGCGAGAAGAGGCCAAGATAAAGGCCCTCATAGGCAAACTGCAACTGCGCCGGTAGTGTCAGAACCTAGGCCGCGCCTCGCAACCCGCCCACAGCATCGCCCCTCACTCGAAGCACGTTTGCCCGCCTGGCTTGACAGTCCTTGCACAGGTAGATACAATCTCTTGGGGTGTGCAAGAAATACGCGTCGAGTAGGGGGCCTTATGAATCAAGAGCAGAAGCACGTACAGGTCATCGAGTTAAGCGGGCACATAATCGATTCCATGATTCTGCCCAAGATTCTAGATGAGTTGCTAGATTTTGGGGTAGAATTCAAGATTCAGCAACTGAACGTGGGCCGCGGGAAAACGGACCCCAGCTACGCGCAAATCGAGATCGTCGCCGATACAGCGAGCCAGTTGGACGCCGTGTTGGGCGAGGTGCAGCGATACGGCGCTACCCCTCTTCGAACCGAGACGGCCTGCCTGGAGCCGGCTCCAGCCGATGGCGTGTTCCCCGAGAACTTCTATTCGACGACTAACATGGCTACCAGAGTCAGGATAGACGGCGAATGGCTGCCCGTGGCCAATACAGAGATGGACTGTGGCATTCTAATAGAGGATGGCAAGGCCCGTTGCATCGCCATTAACGAAGTGCTAAAGGGCCAGATGATCGTGGTCGGACACGGGGGCGTAAGAGTAGTTCCCACAGAGCGGCCGCGCGTTCCTTCCCCAATGTTCAGTTTCATGGGCAGCCAGGTCTCCAGCGAGAAGCCCAAATCCGTGTATTTGAAAGAGATAGCCGAGCGCATCGTCAAGGTCCGAGCCAGCGGAGGCAAGATACTGGTCGTCGGCGGCCCGGCCATCATCCACACAGGGTCTGGCGAGCTGTTATGCCGCCTAATCGAACGCGGCTTCGTCGATTATCTATTCGCAGGAAACGCCCTCGCCGTCCACGACATCGAAAGCGCTCTCATGGGCACGTCCCTTGGCATTTCTCTAGACGGAGGCATGGCGCTGGAGGGCGGCCACGAGCATCATCTGCGCGCCATTAACAGGATCAGAGCGGCAGGCGGTATCAGACAGGCGGTCGAAACTGGCATCTTGCGCAAAGGCGTGATGTACACCTGCGTTAAGCACGGCGTCGACTACGTGCTGGCCGGCTCGATCCGCGATGACGGGCCGCTCCCCGATGTGATCACCGACGTAATACGGGCGCAGGTGGAGATGCGCAAGAGGATCCACGAGGGGGTCGAGGTAGCGATTATGCTCTCGACAATGCTTCATTCGATTGCCGTCGGCAACCTCCTGCCAGCTTCGGTCTTCACGGTCTGCGTGGACATCAACCAGGCAACGCTAACCAAGCTCGTCGACAGGGGTAGCTTCCAGACCGCTGGGCTTGTGATGGACGTCGGCGGCTTCCTCAGAGAGCTACTGGACGCCCTCGAAAAAGCGCCCGCAAAGGCATCGGCTGGCTCATAACGACATTCCAGGGAAAAACTTAATGGGCCGGTCGTCAGCTAGCAATTGGGAAGCAGAAAAAGAGCCGTCATCTCGATGGGATGACGGCTCCGAAGTTGCGAAGAAAGAATACGCGTACTAAGCAGTGGCTAGCTGTGGCTGGGTCTCAGGCTCTGGTCCAGAAGTATCGCCGGAGAGTATTCGCTCCAACGCCTCTCCCTCCAGGGTTTCGTCCCTGATGAGCCTCTCTGCCAGTCTATCTAGAATCGCTCTGTTCCTGGTAAGGATATCCTTAGCGATGTTGTAGGCGTTGTCGATGAACGAGCGGATTTCCTCGTCGATCTGCTCGGCAATCTTCTCGCTGTAGTTCTTCTGCTCGCCGATCTCGCGGCCAAGGAAGATAAGCTCCTCCTTATGACCGAGAGCCAACGGGCCGAGCCTCTTGCTCATGCCATACTCGGTCACCATCTTGCGTGCAACGCCGGTCGCGCGCTCGATGTCGTTCTCCGGGCCCGTCGTCATCTCGCCGAAAACCAGCTCCTCGGAGACAAGGCCACCAAGCGCCCAGGCCAGAGTATCTTCGAACTGCGACTTCGTCCACAGGTACCGGTCCTGCGTGGGCAGAAGGCGGGTGTAGCCACCCATCATACCTCGGGCTATGATTGATACCTTGTGAACAGGATCGACGTTCGTCAGCATTCGCGCGACGACAGCGTGGCCGGCCTCGTGATAAGCGGTGATCGCCTTCTCTTTCTCACTGATAATGCGGCTCTTGCGCTCTGGGCCAGCGATAACCCTGTCGACAGCTTCCTCGAACTCCTCCAGGCCGATCGACTTCTTGTTCCTTCGGGCTGCCAGGATCGCCGCTTCGTTGACCAGGTTCGCCAGGTCGGCCCCGGAGAACCCAGGCGTTTGCTTCGCCAGCACGTCCAGGGAAACGTTCTTCTCGAGCGGCTTCCCTCTAACGTGCACATCGAGAATATTCTTGCGGCCACTGATATCAGGACGATCGAGCACCACCTGTCGGTCAAATCGACCTGGACGCAACAGGGCAGGATCGAGCACGTCTGGACGGTTTGTTGCGGCGATAACAATCACGTTGGTGTTGGTATCGAAGCCGTCCATTTCCACTAGAATCTGGTTCAGAGTCTGCTCTCGCTCGTCGTGGCTGCCCCCAAGGCCAGCGCCCCGCTGGCGGCCCACAGCATCTATTTCGTCCACGAAGACGATGCAAGGCGCGTTCCGCTTGGCCTGATCGAACAAGTCACGCACGCGTGAGGCGCCAACTCCAACAAACATCTCGACGAATTCCGAGCCTGATATGCTGAAGAAAGGAACACCGGCTTCTCCAGCCACTGCTCGGGACAACAGGGTCTTGCCCGTCCCCGGAGGACCTACCAGCAAGACGCCCCGAGGTATCCTCGCGCCCAGAGCAGCGAACTTCTCTGGATACTTCAGGAATTCCACAACCTCCTGAAGCTCCTGCTTCGCCTCCTCAACGCCCGCGACATCCAGGAATGTAATGGTCGGCTTGTTGCTCATGAACATACGAGCCCGACTCTTTCCAAAGGAAAGAGCCTGGTTATTTGTCCCCTGCGCCTGACGCATCATAAACAATAGTAATCCAGCCAGGAAGACCAGGGGCAGGAACTGAGCCATCAGGCCGAGCCAGTTGCCAAACTCAGGCGGTTTCTTAACGTCGATAGATATCTTGTCGAGTTCCGCCGGCGTAACCCCTGCGTCCTTAAGCACCTGATAGATGTTCGAGTTGGGCTCCTTGCGGGAAGTGCTCTTTGTCGCGGTATCGTATCGCTCGATAGTAAGGGTATCACCCTCGACGTCGATCTTCTTGATGTTCCCCTTCTTAACCTCTTGTATGACCTCACCAATTTTCATACTCCCAGGCTCTTTCGAAGAGCCCTGATTGACGAAGGAGATGAACAAAGCAATCGCGGCCACCAAGATCAGGAGGTATATGAAGCTATTTCTTACCCACTTAGTGTCCAAACCAACATCCTCCGCACCAGCGCGCCAGAAACAACGCGCACCTGCGTCCCCATTATAACAGAAATGACCAAAAAATCAACGTACATAATCTATCAACCGCCTGGTTGATAGTTGCCTCCGCGTAGCTGCCGATCCGCCATCGCCTGCGCATCTGCGTATTTTTCGGGTTTTAGAATCCCAATGAACGCGAGATTGCGATACAACTCCGCGAAATCGAGCCCGTATCCCACTACAAACTGATCTGCTATCTCGAAACCCAGATAGTCCAGCCTCACGTCGGCCTTACGTTGTTTCTTTTTATCGAGCAGCGCGCAGATGCGTAGGCTGGCAGGATTCCTCGTCTCCAACACTTCGCGAATGTACTTC
The DNA here is from genome assembly GCA_023480885.1 of Chloroflexota bacterium. Taxonomy (GTDB): domain Bacteria; phylum Chloroflexota; class UBA6077; order FW602-bin22; family JACPRP01; genus JAMCWX01. Next base: position 89,858 of record JAMCWX010000001.1, read on the forward strand.
AACGTTAACCCTGTATCCACGATATCTTCGACTATCAAGACGTGTCTTCCCTCGATATTCGTGTCCAGGTCTTTCACGATGCGAACCACTCCGCTGCTAGCCGTGCTCTTGCCATAGCTGGAAATCGCCATGAAGTCGATCTCCAATGGCAGATCGATCGCTCGCGCCAGGTCCACAATGAACATCAACGCGCCTTTGAGCACGCCCACGAGTATCAGTTCTTTCCCCTCGTAGTCGGCGACGATCTGCCCGCCAAGCTCGCCAACTCGATTCCTTATCGCTTCTTCGGTGATGAGCACGTCCTGAATGTCGTCTAATACGATCTCACTGACCATCGTCGCCTCCTCTCGCAGTGTCTCGGTAGGAAGAGTCTCAGCCGCATTTTCTATCGCTACGCGTCTTCTACTAGCCTCGCTCGACAAATGTGAGACACAGCACCTCTGCCGTGCGCGGCGTCAGCTTGACCCTATCGTCGATGCGCTTACCCGCTACCCAAACAATCTGTCTGGGACCCACGACGATCGGAACGTCATCCCGTCGCGATCGTGGCACCTTTTCATCCACCATGAAATCCTGCAGACCCTTTTCTGCCCGCATACCTAGCGGACTGAACCTATCCCCCGGACGACGCCGCCGAACCGACAGGTCGGAACCGCTCTTGGCGTAATCCAGATCGGCGTGCCAGGGATTTGCGTCCTGCACGCAAGGTGATTGCGCCACGCGGGCGATCACCCGCCAGTTGGTTCCAACTATGTCTGTCTCGCCAGGCACCATTAACGGTTGGCCCTCCGCCGAGAGTCTTGGTTCCACCGCAGGCTGCTCGTACCCCACAGTAAACTCATCGTAGCCGACGATAACTCTCAGGCCTCGCGGCCAGGTCACCACCGAACCCGTGCGCCCTTCTCTAATAGCCGTCATCGCGTCGGCGATGTGTACCGCCTCCAGTCCCACCAGGTCCCCCACGAGCCGTGACACGGCCTCGCGAAGAACGTAGCGCTCAATACTCGGGTGAAGCTCAGACCAGGCGCGCCGGTCGAAGCTGATCGAATCGTCCTTTTCACGAGCAACATCGTTCCAGACCCTGGCAACCTCTCGCTGAATGAAGCCGAAGTCGTCCGCCGCGATCTCGGCGGAGCGCAACGTGGCTTCCTTGAACCTGGGATTGTAGCTCAGGAGTTGAGGAATTAGCTGCTGTCGAATGCGATTGCGCAGATAGACTAGCTCCAGGTTGCTCCTGTCCACACGAGCTTCGAGACTGTAGGTACGCAGATAGTCCTCGACTTCACCGCGCGTCACTTGCAGCAGGGGGCGTATTACAGCTAGAGGCGCTACTCCAGCCTCTGACACATCGCTCACTTTGTAGCGCATAACAGGCAGCATCCCTCGCATACCGGCGAGTCCAGCGCCGCGGAGCCAGTGCAACACGATCGTTTCCACCTGATCATCCGCCGTGTGCCCGACGGCGGCACACCTCGCGCCCGTTTCTTTGATAACCTGAGCAAAGAACGCGTAACGCAACTGGCGCGCCGCGTCCTCGGTACTCAAGTGCCGCTCTTGCCGCAGCGCATTGACGTCCCGGGCCTCGACCGTCACTGGCAGATTCCACTGCCGTGCCAGGCCAGCTACCCATCTTGCGTCGGCGTTACCCTCTTCGCCGCGCAGCATATGGTTCAAATGCGCGACGTGCAGGCGCACGTCGTGTGCTCGGCCGTAGGAGACCAGCCAGTGGAGCAAGGCAACTGAATCAGGGCCGCCAGAAACGCCAACGACCACCAGATCGCCTGGCCCAAACATCTTGTGCTCTTCGACTGTGCGGATCGCTTTCTCAGGTAGCATAAGAACAAAAAGAGGATCAAGATTGCTCGATCCTCCCATTCATTCGACTGGTAGCGGGGGTTGGATTCGAACCAACGACCTTCGGGTTATGAGCCCGACGAGCTTCCGCTGCTCCACCCCGCGACGCCATTCGGTTTCCAACCGAAAGTGCTTGCTCATTCATCAAAAATTATACTGGATGCAGGCGTAAGGGTCAAGCTGGCCTCCTCCCATAGGTAGGCTCACCCCTTAAAGAACAGGTCCCACCAACGCCGCCAGTTCGGCAGTTCGCTGCCCTTGGAAGCAGTGGTGGGAACCGAGCGCTCGCCGTCATCCTTGACGGACGGGATCGTCACAACCCCTGTCTCTCCTGGTCTTACCCATCCAAGTTGCTCCCTCGCCATCTTTTCTAACCCCTGGTCGCCTTCTAGATATGCTGCCTCTCCCTGCAGCTTCTCATTCTCGACTTCCAGCGCTTTGATGTCACGGCGAAGCGCGTCAGCTTGCTGGTTCAACCGGTAGCCGTTCAACACGAGGCCACCAAACGAGAAAACGAAAAAGCCTAGAACCGCGAGCGTTCCGACGAGAATCAAGCGCCCTTTACCCACTGCACGCTGCTTGCTGCGCACTCGTTTCTCCATCCCATCCCCTCCGCGCCACTATTCACAAATACTTCTCTGCCATCTTGATGCGCTTTCCTATGGCAGGATGATCATAAAGCAGGAACTCGACCCAGGCGCTCGGCTCGACCTCGGCCAGATTCTGGTTGGCCAGCTTGGTCATGGCATCGCGAAAAGCCTGCGCGTTGCCCGTCATTCTCACAGCATACTCATCGGCCTGATACTCAAACCAGCGTGAGAGCGTGTTGCCCAAGGGCAGGAGTATCAAGCTGACGGCACCCAAAATCAAGGCAAGCAATGGCAAAGTAGCTATATCGGCTATCGAGGCGAAGCCTAGCAGCGACACCGAACGCTCAAGCACGATGCTCGCCACATATAGGGCGGCAAGAGTCCCCACCGATTGCAGGACCACCGTTTTCGGAATGTCGCTGTGAACGTGATGTCCCAGTTCGTGAGCAAAGAGAGTCTCGATCTCATCCACAGTGTAACGGCCTAACACCGTGTCTCCCAGGACGATCCGCCGCGTGTTGCCCAGCCCCATTAACGCCGCGTTCGCCGCCTTCGTCCTGGAGCTCATGTTCAAAAGATAGACGCCCTTCACCCTTGCGCCTGCTTTTGCCGCCAGGTCGACCAGCCGCTTCGCCAGCGCTCCGTCTTCCAATGGGGTCATCTTATAGAAGATAGGCACCAGAATAATCGGCGCCACATTGGCAAGGACTACGTTGAAGAAAAGCACGACCAATCCCATCACAAGCCACCAGAAATCAGGCGTCACCGCAAGAAGATAATAGGCGATCTCCACCAGGATCAGACCGAAAACAAGGGCGATCGCCAAACTTTTAGCCCAGTCGACCAGCCATCCAACGAGATTCTGTGTGGAGAGATCAAAGCGATGTGGTAAAGAGTAACCGCTGTAGAAACTGAGCGGACAAATGACCAGGGAGTACGCCACATAGATCACGACGAAATACAGAGCCACGACGACAACGCGCTCGCCAGAAACAGCGCTGGCAGCCTGCCGCAGGTTTGCGGAAATTCCGCTAAGAAGGACGACCAGGGCGAAGACGGCGTCAGTGCCGAGTTCGATCAAGAAAAGACGTCGCCTTATCCTGCCGTAGATCTTCGCTCGCTCTTGTCGATCAGGGTCTATTCTGGCCGTCTCCGCGTCTCGTTGCCCAGCCATACACTATTTCGTCCAGGAAAGCCCTGCAGGCGCATCGACGTTCAGGCCCCGCGTGAGGCGCTTCGCTTCCGAAGTCATCATTCCTCCACCGGGTTTCTGGCAAAGTTTTGCGACGTAAAGGTCGAACCCCTCTCCCTGGTCTGCGAGAAAAGCGACGTACTGGCTGTCAGGTGACCACGCGGGCGACCGCGCTGTGCCGATGCTCGTGAGCCGAGACTCGCTAGTGCCATCGGCGTTGATGGACCAGAGATCGTGCTTACCGTCGACGCGCGCCGCATAAACAATTCGGCTGCCATCTGGCGACCACCGCGAATCGTAGACACCTTCCTTAACGTTCGTGAGCTTCTTCACAACTCCGCTGGTTGAGTCGAGGACGTACAGTTGCGTCGTTTCCTCCCAGGCGGCGATGAAGGCCAGCTTCTTCCCGTCCCTGGACCACGATGGCGAATCGACATCGCCAGCGCCCAACGGACGGTAATTCGCGTGGGTCGGAGTTGTGCCGCCCACGCCGACTGTCCAGAGGCCGAAATGGAAGCTGTTGAGATCGGTGGCATAAGCAAGCGCTTTCCCATCAGGTGACCAGGATGGCTTCCTAGCCCATTTAGAGTCCTGAACCTGGACATTCGATAGATTCCTGGTGAGTTGCTTCTCCAGCTTGCCATCGGCGTTCAGGATCACGAGGTCAGAGTGGTTCTGGCCAACAATTACAGCCGCGATGCTGCGGCCATCTGGTGACCAGACAGGATCGTCAAACGCGCTTCCCGGGGCAGTCAGCTTCCGCACGCCGCCGTTATTCCAGAGGTTGATTATGCCATCCTTAACGAAGAGTATCTTGCCAGGCACGCTGAAATCAGCGCTCGACCTGGCCTCTGGCGTGCCGCTGGCGTTGATGAGGTTTATCGGCGCCGGCTTCGAGCAGGCGCTCACAAGCACGCCGACCAATATAAGAATCGGAGCTACAACCCACGCTTTCACTCGATTAAGCCACCTACTGCGCCACGCCGATTATCTCGCTAATATCGTCGACGCCTTCCTGCAACATAAAGCGCTCCAGGCCATCGACTATCTCAATGGCAGCCATTGGATTGGCGAAGCTAGCGGTGCCCACCTCCACTGCGGTAGCTCCCGCCATCAAGAACTGCAGAGCATCCTCCGCACACGAGATGCCGCCGATTCCGATAACCGGCACTTCGACCGCCTTCGCCACCTGGTAGACCATTCTCAACGCCACTGGCCTCACAGCCGGGCCGGATAGTCCTCCAGTGACGGTGCTGAGAACCGGCCTTCGGGTTCGCACGTCGATGGCCATCCCAAGCAAGGTGTTTATCAGCGAAACGGCGTCGGCGCCCGCGTCGACGACAGCCTCGGCGATCTCCACCACGTCTGTCACGTTCGGCGTCAGCTTGGTGATGATCGGCAGGCTGCTAACCGACCTGACCGCCGCTGTAACTGCTGCGGCCGCGTTCTTGTCGACGCCAAAAGGGATCTTCCCGGCAGACACGTTAGGACAGGATATGTTCAGCTCCAGACCAGCTACGCCTGGCGTGCCCTCCAGTATCTCCGCTATTCTAGCATATTCGTCAACGCTCTCCCCCGCGACGTTAACTATCACGGGCACGCTCCACCTGGCCCAGATTGGCGCCTTCTCCTTCACCAACGCTCGCACGCCGATGTTCTGCAATCCGATGGTATTCAACATCCCCGACGGGGTCTCGGCAATGCGTGGCTGTGGATTGCCCTCGCGCGGTCTCAGCGTCGTCGCCTTGGACACGACGGCACCCAGGCGCTCCACGTCGACGAGCTTGGCGTACTCGGTGCCATAGCCGAACGTGCCAGAGGCTGTCATCACAGGATTCCTGAGCGTGAGCTGGCCGCCTTGCCTCAGTGGAAGGGAAACAGACAGGTTCACAGCAGTTGCAACTCCTTGAGATTGAAAACGGGGCCATCGCGACAGACGCGCTGCAGGCCCTTACGCGTCGGCGTCACGCAGCCCAGACAGGCCCCGACACCGCAAGCCATGCGCTCCTCCAACGAGACCTGCACAGTTTTACTGGTCGGCAGCCGCAGGCAAGCCAGCGCTTCGATCATCGCGCGAGGGCCGCAAGCAAAGACCTGGTCGGCCCAATCGAGCAGTTCCGGCACCAACTGAGTGACGACACCGTGCCGACCCTGGCTGCCATCGTCGGTGCACACGACGTACTCAACCTCAGGAGGCAATAAGCCGGCTGGCAGAATGCCATCCTTGCTTCTCGCCCCAGCCAGGAGAGTGACCGTCATCTCACGTCGGATGGCTTCATCTGCCAGAGCAACCAGCGGCGCGATGCCCAGCCCTCCCGCCACCAGCAGCAAGTTGCGTGTTTTCGGCTCGATGCTGAAGCCATTTCCCAGCGGGCCAATTACGCTCAACGCATCCCCAGGCATTGACTGAGCCAGCAACGTCGTGCCGCGACCGACCCGCGCGAAAAGAATCTCGATCTCTCCCGGATTAGGACGGCCAAAGACAAGAGACGGCTGGCCACCCCCTATCTCAGACGTTCCTGCCACTCGCGCAGACCGTTCTCTGCCAATCCGGTGCAAACTCAACGGTCGCCGCAGAAGCGGATCTAACGCCCACCCGCTATGAACGTGAAGAAACTGTCCCGACCTCGCGTGCTCCACTATCTCTGGCGCATCGAGGCGCAGGAGGAACACACCAGGCATTATCTCCACATTGGCCAGCACCTCTACCGTGACGTGCCTCATACGACGTATTCCTTCAGAGGGCGCACATTATACCCATCGGACGATCGCCCGAGCGAGCTCACAACTGCCCGCAGGGTGTCCAGGCTCGTGAAGCAAGGTATGCCTCGCTCAACAGCGCCACGGCGGATGGCGAACCCATCGTGCAAGGGCTGGCGATGGCCACTGATCGTGTTCACAACACCCTGAACGATGCCCTCCTTGATAACATCCAACACGTTGGGATGGCCCTGGTCGAGCTTCTTGGTGACCATCTGGACGGGCAAGCCAACAGCCTCGATCATCGCCGCCGTTCCCTCGGTAGCGCAGAGCTTGTAACCAAGACTAGCCAGCTCTCTGATTATCGGCAGCGCCTCGGGTTTGTCCTTATCTGCAATGCTGAGCAGCATCGCGCCGCGCTGCGGCAGTGCCATCCCAGCAGCCGCAAAAGCCTTGGTCAGAGCCGCACCAAAGCTCTTGTCGACACCCATCACTTCACCCGTCGACTTCATCTCAGGCCCGAGATAGGTATCGACACCGACCAGCTTGGACATCGAGAACACCGGCGCCTTTATGGCCACCAGCTTTCCCTTCTTCCAGAGTCCGCCCTCGTAACTCTGGTCAGCCAGGCTCTTGCCAAGCATTATCATCGTTGCCACCTTGACCATAGGCACTCCTGTCACCTTCGACAGGAATGGCACCGTTCGACTCGCGCGAGGATTCACCTCCAGCACATATACCTCATCCTGATATATAACGTACTGGACATTCATAAGGCCCTTCGTTTGCAGTCCCAGGCCGATGCGCGTGGTGTAGTCGACGATAGTGTCGACGTCGCGAGAGGACAGGCGCACTCCAGGATACACGGCCATGCTGTCTCCGCTATGCACGCCCGCCCTCTCGATGTGTTCCATCACGCCAGGGATCAGCACGCGTTCGCCATCGCAAATCGCGTCCACCTCGACCTCTTTGCCCTCAAGATACTTGTCGATCAGGATCGGTCGCTTCGAGGACAGTTCGGTGGCAGCCTTCACGTAGGTAACTATCTCGCTGGCGCCGTTGCAAATCTCCATCGCGCGCCCGCCGAGAACGTAAGAGGGGCGTACGAGAACAGGATACCCGATCAACTGGGCGACGTTCAGCGCCTCCTCCACGCTCGTCACAGTCCCGCCAGGAGGCTGCGGAATGCCCAGGTGGTTGAGGAAATCCTCGAAGCGATGTCGATCTTCCGCCAGGTCTATGGCCTCGACGTCGCTCCCGATTATGCGGGCGCCAGATCTCACTAGCGGATGCGCCAGATTTATGGCTGTCTGTCCGCCAAACTGAACGATAGCAGGATTGGCATCGAGACCCTCGTTCTCCAGGATGTCACGGACGCTCTCCTCGTCCAGCGCCTCGAAATACAGGCGATCTGAGGTGTCGAAGTCCGTGCTGACCGTCTCAGGATTGCTGTTCAACATGATGCTCTTCACGCCCGCTGCCTGCAAGGCCCAGGCGGAATGGACGCTGCAATAGTCGAACTCGATTCCCTGGCCGATGCGAATCGGCCCGGAGCCAATGACGCAGGCCTTGGCCCCCGAGATAGGCTGCGCCTCGTTCTCCTCTTCGTACGTGCTGTAGAAATAAGGCGTGCCCGCCTCGAACTCCGCAGCGCACGTATCCACCATCTTGAAAACGGGACGAATGCCCAGTTGTTGTCTCATCTGGCGCACCTGCTCTGGCAGTCGATCGGCCAGGGTGGCGATTTGCGCGTCCGAGAACCCCAAACGCTTCGCCGCCCAGAGCAAGTCCCGAGTAAGCTCCTCGTGCAGCAGCCTGCGCTCCATAGTGGCGATGTTCTGCAGCTTCCGTAGAAACCAGAGGTCGATGCCACTGCGCTCTGCCATCTCGTCGATGGTCACGCCCCTGCGCAGGGCAGCCATAATCGCCCATAGCCGAAGATCATTTGGCATATCTATTGCTGGCCAAATCTTCTTAATCGCGTTATAAAAATAGGCGCGGCTGTCTCCTCCCTCGCCAAGCCAGCTTCGGTCTTCCCAGAGCAGGCTTCGGCCCCCCAGTTCCAGCGCTCGGACTGCCTTCTGCAGCGCCGCCTCGAAACTGCGGTCGATGGCCATGACCTCGCCAGTGGCCTTCATCTGCGTGCCAATGCTGCGATCCCCGTGAGGGAATTTGTCGAACGGCCAGCGGGGGATCTTCACGACGCAGTAATCGAGGGCAGGCTCGAAGGCGGCGGTGGTCTTACCGGTCACGGCATTGGCAATCTCGTCCAGCCTGCGCCCCACGGCGATCTTCGCCGCCACCCTGGCAATCGGGTAGCCCGTGGCTTTAGACGCCAGCGCCGAAGAGCGGCTGACGCGAGGGTTGACCTCGATGACGTAATAGTCGAAAGAGCGCGGGTCGAGCCCGAACTGGATATTGCAGCCCCCCTCGATGCCAAGGGCGCGTATGATCTTGATGGAGGCGGTGCGGAGCATCTGATACTCCTTGTCGGACAGCGTCTGGCTGGGAGCCACGACGATGCTATCGCCAGTATGCACCCCCATCGGATCGAGATTCTCCATGTTACAGATGGTGATGCAGGTATCTGCTCCGTCGCGCATCACCTCGTACTCGATCTCCTTCCATCCGATCAGGCTTCGCTCCACAAGCACCTGATGAATGGGGCTGGCATCCAGGCCTGCGCGCACGATAGTCTCGAACTGCTCGATCGTCTGCGCGATGCCGCCGCCAGTTCCCCCAAGCGTGTAAGCGGGCCTGACAATCACCGGGAGAGGAACTTCTTTCAAAAACTCCCTCGCTTCTTCGAGAGAGTACACGCTGGCGCTTTCGGGAACCGGCTCGCCAATATCCTGAAGCAGCCGCTTGAAGAGCTCTCTATCCTCAGCCTTCTTAATCGTCTCTAGAGGAGTGCCCAGTAGTCTCACACCGTACTTATCCAGCACTCCCGCCTCTGCCAGGGCCACGGCAAGGTTCAGTCCGGTTTGCCCTCCCAGCGTGGGTAACAGCCCATCGGGACGCTCGCGCTCGATAACTCTCGCCAATACCTCAACTGTTAGAGGCTCGACGTAGACGATGTCGGCGATGCCCTCGTCGGTCATTATCGTGGCAGGATTGGAGTTAACCAGGACGGACGTGACCCCTTCCTCGCGCAAAGCCTTGCAGGCCTGAGTGCCGGCGTAATCGAACTCCGCCGCCTGGCCGATGATGATAGGACCTGAGCCAATTACCAGGACTTTTTCAACCCGTTTATCCGACATCTGTCCCGTACCTCAACAACATTTGGACGAACTTATCAAACAGATACTGGTTATCTTGCGGCCCTGGACAACCTTCTGGGTGGTACTGCACGGAAAATACCGGCACGTCACGATGCTCCAGTCCCTCCACTGATCCATCGTTCAGGTTGACGTGGCTCACGAAAAAGCCACTTCCTTCAGGGATGGATGCCCGATCGACCTGAAACTCGTGATTCTGAGACGTAATATACACCCGTCCAGCGGAAATGTCCTTTACAGGATGGTTGCCGCCGTGATGACCAAATTTGAGACGGCTGGTTGTGGCGCCGATGGCTCTGCCCAGGATCTGGTGGCCGAGGCAAATCCCGAGAAACGGGACACGCCTTTCGACAAGAGCCTGCGCCATCGCCACAGGACCTGGCAGTGAAGCTGGATCGCCAGGCCCGTTGGAAACGACCACGCCTCGTGGATGCAACTCCAGGATATCGGCGGCGCTCGCAGTGTGAGGCACGACGATCATTTCAGCACCACGCCTCCGCAACGAGCGCAAGATATTGCGCTTTATCCCACAATCGACGACCACGATTCGAGCGCCCTGAGCCTCGACCACAGGACCAAGCTCATAGCTCTCGGACGTGGCGGTCTCCGCCACCAGATCTTTCTCTGAAAGAGGCGTCACCTCTTGCGCCCGTTTCTTAAGCTCCTCCGCATTGACGGATTCGTCAAACGCGGCGAGCACCGCGCGCATCGTACCCTTGGTCCGCAAGTGCCGCGTCAAAGAGCGCGTATCGACGCCATACATCCCCGGCACGCCGTATTGGGCCAGATAGGTATGCAAGTCGCCATCAGCGCGCCAGTTGCTGAATTCGTGGCAATACTCCCTGACGACGAGCGCGGTAAGCCACGGCCGAACAGACTCCTCGTCTTCGCGATTCATACCGTAATTCCCGATCAGCGGATAGGTCAACGTGACCATCTGGCCACGGTACGAGGGGTCGGTGCATATCTCCTGGTATCCAGTCATGCCAGTATTGAAAACGACCTCTCCCTCCGCGTCGACTTCGGCGCCGAAGTAGTAACCGTAAAAGGACTTGCCGTCCTCCAGTACCAGAATTGCCCTCTTGCTCATTATGCCTCCACCACTCCCCGAGCTTCCACACCCCTCGCCACCCGAGATAATTTTCTGTCAGAGAATGCAATCGAGCCACCAGCTATAGCGTAAACGACACGTCCCCGCAGGACTAATCCAGCCAGGGGAGTATTCTTGCCCTTCGAAGCGAAGGTGTCAGGGTCTACCCTCCATTCCATTTGCGGATCGAATATCGTCACATCCGCCACATCCCCTTCTTCCAGCGTGCCAAAAGGCAGCCCCAGAACCCTGGCTGGCCCCGCGGTAAGCTTGCTTATCAGGAGATCCAGGTCGATATGGCCGTCCTGAACCAGGGTCATTAGCAATCCCAGCGCTGTCTCCAGGCCAGAAATGCCGAACTCCGCTTGATCGTACTCGCACTGTTTGTCGACGACAGTATGAGGAGCGTGATCAGTGGCAATGGCATCGATAGTGCCATCCCGCAAGCCCTGGACAAGCGCCTCAGTGTCCACGCGTGTCCTCAAAGGAGGATTCACCTTCGTATTCGTATTATAGGGCGGCATAGGAGCCCAACTTGACGACATCCCAGTGGCTCTACGCTGTCCTGCGACCC
>JAMCWX010000028.1 GCA_023480885.1 Chloroflexota bacterium
GATGGAGAAGATGGTGGCCAGAAAGGTGGCGGCCACGGCCAGGCTCAGCGTAACCTGACGTGAGATTAGATCGGCGAGGAATATCTCGCCGTACGCCGTCTGCTCTGCTACTTCCTGGAGAGCCTCTTGACCGACATCTTCAGCGCTATCAAGACTGATTGCTCCGGCAATGTCTGCTCCAGAATCGGAATACTCCTCTGCTATCTCACTGGCGGTAGGCTCCGAGTTGGAACTTCGCATCAATGCCCTCACATTCCCAGCAGGGCTCGAAGATTCTTAGCGTGGCCCCTGCTGACCGGGATTTCGGTGGAATCATTGTCGTTGACTTTCAAGACAAACGCGCCGTTGAAGTACGGATAGATTTCCACGACGTTGCGTAGATTGACAAGGTAGGCACGGTGTGTCTTGAGAAACGGCGGCGAGGGAAGCCTCTTCTCAAGATCGGCGATAGAGAAGCGTGAAAAGTAGGCTTGCGATCGCGTCTTCACTTGCACGTGGTCTCCCTGCGCAACCGCAAAACGGATTTCGGAGAGGTCGACGAGTATCGTCTTGCCCTCGCGCTCCACGGGCAACATCTCCAGTCGTTCTTTTGCGGACTTCTGCTCCTGCGTCCTATCTGGTGTTCCTGCTACGCGCGTCTTTACCAATTCTATAGTCTTCACAAGACGCTGAAAGCTGATGGGCTTCAGCAGGTAGTCCAGGGTCTGCAGCTCGAAGGCTTTAACGGCGTATTCGTCGTAAGCCGTTACGAACACGACCAGCGGGGGCGCGCTGAATTCGGTGAGAACATTCATTAGCTCGATGCCTGTCAGACCCGGCATCTGGATGTCCAGGAAGACGACATCGTACCTGGTTTGCCTGAGAAGCTTGAGAGCTTCGATGGCGGTTTGACTGGTATCTATCCTCTCAAACTCGCTAGATTCGTAAAGCATATAGCTCAGCTCCGACAGAGCGGGCTCCTCATCGTCCACGATAAGCGCTTTGAGCGACATCTAAACTCCAACTCCTGATTTATACTTAGGCACTGCAAAGCTGACCTTTGTTCCCTCACCTGGCTTGCTGTTGATCTGGAGCTGATTGTCAGGGCCGTAGATGCTGCGGAGCCTTTCGTTTACGTTGCTCAGCCCCATGCCAAAGTGGGGCTGGCGACGTTGCCGCAGGACCTGTGTTGCCTGCTCCTGCGTCATGCCGACGCCGTCGTCGTTGATGGTAATCCAGCACTCGCTTCCTTGATCCTCGGCCGAGACCACAACCTTGCCCGGTCCGACTTTCTTGCCGATGCCGTGGCGAACCGCGTTCTCGACCAGGGGCTGAAGCGTGAGAACAGGGACAACGGTTGAAAGGATTTCTGGATCGACTCGGTAGACGACCTCTAGCTTGTCGCCGAAGCGGGCTTTCTCGAATAGCAGATACTGGTGCACGTATTCGAGCTCCTGTGCGAACGTACTGAATTCACCTCGCTTCTGAAAGGTGCGACGCGTGAAATCGGCAAACTCGACCAGTAGCTCTCTAGCTTGATCTGGTTTCGTGCGGATGAAGGACGCGATGGTATTAAGGGTATTGAAGATGAAATGAGGTGATATCTGCGCCTGAAGCGCCTGAAGCTCGGCGTTTGCCAGACGCTCGGTCTTGCGATCTAGCTCGGCCAACTCCATCTGTGTGCTCATCAACTGAGCGAGGCCGATGGCAACCTTTATTTGGCCCGCTGTGAGTGGCTGATTATCTTTATAATAAAGCTTCAGGCAGCCCACCACCTTGCGTTGGATTTTGAGCGGGGCAACAACAGCCGATGTGAGGGAGCATCCAGGATAACTGCAACCGATCTGAGCCCTGTTTAGAGCCACTTTCGCTCGTCCAGTGCGCAGCACCTCGTCGGTCAGAGCTGTCTTGCAGCTTTGCCCTGCACGGTGATGATCTGATCCCTCGCCTATGCACGCAACAACCGTTTTGCCGCTGACGATTGCAACGCCGGCTGCCTGTGAATAGTCGAGGATGAGTTGAGCGGTGGCGGTTGCTGTTTGCTCGTTAACGCCCTGTCTGAGGTATGGCAGGGTTCGGTTGGCAAGATTGAGCGTCTCGAATCGAGCCTCTTCGCGGCCTTCGCCTAACGTCTTGTGTCGTCTGGAGATGAAGTATGTTGCTATCAGGCCAATCGCCGTGGTCAAGGCGACCTGAAAAGCCAGTATCCACACAACGCTGAGGCTACCCTCGATCAAAACAGCCTCCCCAGCAAAGTTTGGTTGACGGCAGCCACTTAGAAAGTGGTGCTATCATAGCATTGACCATCAGTGGCGTCAACGTCGTCTCTTCGCTGAATTATCCTTGCCTCCCTATACGCTGCTAGATTGGGCAGAGAGGGCTCCCTTGAGGGTTGTTGACATAACGCCTGTGAGGAGATAGACTCGCTGGGCGAGAGTGGCCTGAAGATGAAGGGTTGTTTCGACTAGAGGTGCTTGAAATCGCTCGAACAGGCCGAATCTGGCGGGCCAGTTTCGCGTTATAAATAGGGCTTCGAAACATCGCCCACGCCGGAAGGCAGCCTCTTTGGAAGACAGACTTGGTAGAGTCTGAACCGCAGAATCGATCTAACAGAAAGGTGTCGAGGGATGAGACGGACAGTAAGGTTTGTGCTGGTGATGGTGGGTGTGGCTGTGATGACCTTATTCGCCGCCGCGGTGGCTTACGCGGGGCCAGGGGACGTTATCGGCACGAAACACAATCTAGGATCGGCAGGGAATCCTGCCTGCTTGGTGTGCCACACTCCGCACGACGCGAAGGGTAGCTACCTGTGGGCAAGGAACGTAGGCTCTGGGAGCGGTCTGAAGCCGCTGTGCTACAGTTGTCACGATGGCACGGTAACGAACACGGGCTCGTACGCATTCGACGCGACGAAGTACCAACACCCAGTGACGCCCGGCTCGAAGGGACAGGATTGCGACCGCTGCCACAACCCGCACAGCAATACCTGGAAGTTCCTGACGCTCAGCCAGACCAACGCGGACCTGTGTACTACGTGCCACGGCAAGAGTGGCTCGAACAACCACCCGATCGATGTGTTGGCCGACAAGTGGCCGCCAACCGATCAGGTCTGGGATCCAAAAGCGACCCCAACCCCGGACTTCAGTGGAACCAGGTTGTGGGATTCCGCGGGCACAACGGTGGTGACAACTGGCTCTGGCTACGTGAAGTGCCTGACGTGCCACAATCCGCACGGGGCGAGCACCGACACGTTGAATACCATGCCGACCAGCAGCGCTACCGATGGCTCCTCTCCGCTGTGCCAGAATTGCCATAAGTAAGGCCAGGGGGATGAGTGAGGGCTGAAAACTCCTTCGCTGTCCTCTGGCGCGATAGGCTGAGGAAGAACGCAAGAACAACAGTTCGCGCAGGCATTGCCGATGCGGGAGCAGTACCCCTGCTCCCGCATCGCAGCCTGTAACTGACAGTCAATGTCCAAATGGGAGGGGTTTAATCTATTGATGCGCATTCTAAGGGACAAACGTGCTGCACTGCTCCTTCTAATCATCTTTCTAGGCGTGCTCGGGGGAGTTACTTACCTGACTGTGGGTCGAAATCTAACAGGGGCTCCAACGGAGGAGGTGACCACTCCATGGCAGGAGAAAACCCCCAAACCAGGCGAGGAGAGGCAGGTTAGCGAGCTTGAAGTGCCCGCAAAGCTGGTTATGCATGTCGAGGCGGCTGAGGCGACGGGGTCTCCCCAGGAGAACGCTTCTGGAGGAGCATCATCCCGAGTGAGCTTGAACCAGCCCAGCGACATGGTGTCTATCGGCGATAGGCTTTTCGTCCTGGACAGTGGCAACGGGCGGCTTGTAGAGCTTGATCGCTCTGGCAAAGTAGTTCGAATACTGGACGGTACGGTAGACGAGCGACTCGCCCTCCATCTGCCGATGGCTATGACTGCCCACGGAGACAGCTTGTACGTTGCCGATTCGGGTTCGGGCCGCGTGCTTGTGGTCAACGTGGCTGGGGGAGAAGCGAAGGTTGAGAAGGTCATATCGCTCGATAGGCTGCAAGGCGACAAGGATACGCCGCGGCCTATCGGTATTGCCGTGAATGCAGATGGAGACATCTTTGTCTCTGACGCCAATAACCAGCGGGTCCTCAAGTGCAAGGCGGACGGCACAGTAGCTAGCTTCGTGGGCACGGGCAAGCGCGAAGCCGGCAACTATGGCTTGAATGCGCCCGGCAGCATCGCCCTTGATGGCCAGGGCAACATCTACGTTGTGGACATTCTTAACGGCCGGGTGATGAAGTACTCGCCAGACGGGAAGTTCTTGCTGCAAATTGGGCAGCTTGGCGACACGGTAGGCAAGTTCTCTCGGCCCAAGGGTGTGGCTATCGATGGGCAAGGGAATATCTTCGTGAGCGATAGCTTGCAGGCAGCGGTCCAGGTCTTTGACCCGCAGGGCAAGTACATCGGCCTGATCGGGCGCAAGGAGCCGGGAAACAAGGATTCGGGATCCATCTTCCGCGCTCCCGCGGAGCTGAAGATTGTGGATCGCCTGCTGTACGTCACGGATCGCTTGTCCGGGCCTTTCATTTTCGAACTGCAAGGATAGCTGTGAGGCTGTTTGCAGGCAGCCGTTTAGATAGAGCGTGACTGCAAGTGAGTAATGGGGTAGCTGAAAGCAGGAATCGCTCACGCGTCGGCGGATCGCCGATGCTGTGCGTGAGTGTGTTGCTTGTCCTGATGACAGGCATAGTGTTCTCGGTCGCCGGCTGTGAAGGGAGAGTTGCCTCTGCACAAGGGCCGCTCACTCAGGCCCTGTCACCCGCCGCGGTGCAGCCGACAGAACAGCCGTCACCCGAGGTTTCACCGAAGGCAACGCTTCCGAAGGCCCCGCTGATAGCACACGCAATCGAAAACCACGAGACTTGCACTAACTGCCACGCGACGAAGGCTCTGGTACCTTTGCCTGCGACGCACGCGGGCCGGACAAGTGCGACGTGCCTGGCCTGCCACGAGGCTGCCCCGACGCGGCCGCCCAGGCTTCCACATCGGCCGGACGGGCACAGGTTGTGCTTTGATTGCCACATCGCGGGCAAGGTTGGCGCGTTGCCCTCCAGCCACAAATGGAGGAATGATAACAGGTGCATCGCCTGCCACGAGCCGTGGCCGGGTGGTGTGCCCGAGATACGGCACAAGTTGGAGAATCGGAATGCTTGCCTTATGTGCCACGAATTGAAGGACGGTGTACGATGAGCCGTTCTGCACCCGCAGTATTGACCTGGTTGGCTGCGATAGCTGTAGTCGGCCTGATGCTTGGGATGAGCCTGGTGGAGGCTGCGCCAGAAGTGAGGTCCTCCTTCGGTGAGGCACAGCCAACCAACTCGCGCGCTCGATTGGTGGTGGCGACGTCGACACCTGAACGACAAGTCACCCCAACGCCCACAAGTACGCCAACATTGACGCCGACGCCCACTCTTACCATCGCCGTCGCACCAACCTCAACCAGCCAACCTACCGCTAAGCCAGCCTCAACTCCAACCGCTGCGCACACAACAGAGCCTGCAGCAACTCCGACTTCGGCATTTCCTCCAGCGGGACCGAGCTCGACTCCGACCGTGTTGCGTTCTCCTACGGCTGGAATGCCTGGCACGCTGATGGCGACGCCCGCACATGAAGAACCAGTAGATGTGACGGAAGCAACGGCTACGCCGACAACCGCGGCGCCATTGCCGACACTTACGCCGACGCCCATCGCCGATGAGACAACTACGCCAAGCTCGACGATAACACCAGCTCTAACGTTAACGGCTGCACAGAGCTCGACGCCAACACAGACTGCGACCTTGACGCCGCCGTTGACGACTACGCCGTCGCCGACACCTACGCCAACGTCGAGCCCGACCCTGTCGCTGACGCCCACGCCAACGTTGACCCCGACGCCGTCATTAACACCTTCGCCGACGTCGACCCCGACCGCGACCTTAACGCCCACAGCAACAGTGATCGTAGGGAATCTGCTGCCGCTGCGCTCGCCTTCAGATGTGATCGGAACGAAACACGATCTGGGCTCACCGGGAAGCTCCACCTGTGACCGGTGCCACGCTGCGCATAACGCGAAGGGGGCCTTCTTGTCGCCGCGGAGCGCGAATACTAAAGGAGGAACGCTTTCGGAGGCAGCCTCCCTGTGTTACAGTTGCCACGATGGTGGCGTAGCATGTCGCGCAGTCTTCAACGCGTCGTTGGCCGAGCACCGCTTGGGTGAGGACTGTGTGAAATGCCACGACCCTCATTCGGATCGTCCTGGTTTTCTGCGCTACGTGAGGGGCTCAAGGAAATAGCTCTGCTTGCTTGCCATCAACCTGTGGGAGAGCGTTGGAAATGCCTGCCTGTGACAGCCGGTGAATCGCCGAACTCCGCCAGCGGCAGTATCTGATCGCCAGGCGCACGATTGCCAGTTCGTGGTATACTGACATTGGTGGGCCCACCCGGATTCGAACCAGGGACCAACCGGTTATGAGCCGGCCGCTCTGCCGCTGAGCTATGGGCCCGTTGCGCGATTGCTTTGATGGAGAAGCAGACGGGTTTCGCCCACTGTGAAGAGAGCGATGGGCTCTCGTGATCCAGATTATAGCTGAAATCGGCTACGCCTGTCAATTCGTCATCGCCTGGCTGCCTAGGCGTTATCCATCGTCCGAGCGCTGAGTTCGGTGGCGTGTTCCTGTTTGGTTGGGGCGATGACGAATGGCTGGATCGAGCAGATAGCTGTCGGATCGAGGTCGCGGTGGAGATCAAGCAACTTCATCGGTGGGATGTCACAACTGCTGAGGCAAGAGAGATTCAGCGCGATCTAGCCGCGAGGGTAATTCGAACGGACGAGATCGGTGAGGTGCGAATGGTGGCGGGGGTCGATATGGCGCTGGGAAGGTTCAGCCGGATCGGGCGTGGAGCAGTGGTTGTGCTCGATTATCCTTCTCTGGCGGTGAGAGAGGTCCAGGTCGTCGAAGTGGAGATCCAGTTTCCGTACATACCGGGCCTGCTATCTTTCCGCGAAGCTCCGGTGGTACTTCAGGCATTCGCCAGGCTATCTTCATCTCCCGATCTAGTATTCGTGGATGGACAAGGAATCGCCCATCCACGCCGGTTCGGCATTGCGAGCCATCTCGGCGTGCTGCTCGATACCCCCACAATTGGCTGTGCGAAGTCCATCCTCGTCGGTCACCAGGGCGAGCTCGGCCTTGAAGCAGGTTCGGTTGCCCCGCTGGTCGACCGGGACGAAGTAGTCGGCATGGCAGTGAGGACAAAGGCGAAGGTCAAGCCTGTTTACGCCTCCATAGGGCACAAAGTCGACCTGGACGCTGCAGTTCATTGGATTCTCGCGTGCCGCAGGGGATATCGTCTTCCCGAGCCCACTAGACTGGCACATCAGGCTGCCGGCGGGGCAAGCATCGTGGATTTTCAGACTTGAAAATCGGCAAAGATGCTGTATAATACCAGCGCGTTTTGTGTTACGTAACAGGCGCTATATTTTTGCGCACGATATGGCAGCCAGGCACTCTAACCTTGGGATGCAGTAATGCATGGCCAGGGCTATATAATACATCAGGAGGATTTAATGGCAGGTTCCATCAAAGCGAACAAGAACCAGACGGCGGCAGAGCGCGCGGCGGCAGCGGAGGTGCTGTCTGGCAAGAAGTGCAAGAAGTGCGGGAAGGACATCAAGGTGAAAGAGCTGATCAACGTGCGGCAGATATTGGCCGAGACCGGTCAGACCTCGATGATGTCCTACCACCGCGCTTGCTACCAGTTTTGACAAGTTGCTCGTTAGCCTGGGCGGCCATAGCTTCCACTTGGTGGCAGCTAGGTGCCGCCCAGGTGAGTCCCGCGGGGAGCTTTCCCCCTCGTCAACCGTTAGCGGGTCAAGCCTTTTCCCCCGTTCGCCTTCTTTGCCAGCTTGCTTTCTACTGGCGGAACATTGGATGTCTGAACCCCATCATGTGCGCGAACTGCGCCTTGCAAATTATCAGAGCATCCATGCTTTGACCCTCTGTCACGACCATGACCTTGTCGCCGGGTGAAAGCGTCTGCAGCGTGCCCTTGGTCATCTGCGAATATATGATGGTGGTCGGAGTGACCGCAAACGTCTGAGCAACCGTCTGTCCGTTAGGGGTAATCACTATGTTGTTGCTGCCTACGGATGAAACAACGCCCGGCGTTATCTTGTAGGTCAGTGCCTTGCCATTCTTGTCGGTCATGTTGATTTCTGCGCCCATGAAGTGGCTGAACATCTGATCAAGCGGAATGCCTTCCAGACCGGGCAGCGTTTGATTTTGCTGCGGTGGTGCTGGCTGGGCGTCGATGAGGCCGGCCCCGCCGACCACGCCGAGCCCAACCACGGCCAGCAGAACCGCTGCCAACACGCCAATTCCAGGAAGCACTAAACTTTTCATCACCTTCACCTCCTCTTGCGAGATGTCCGAAAGCTGCTGCAAGAGCCGTGCCCACCGTATGAGGCAAGCTTTCATATTGACACCTGGGCAAAGTTCCTATATTCTCAGGTTACGCGTCTTATGGTCTTGAGATTTCCGGGTAACCTGACGAGGTGGGGGTGAACGTGTCGAAGCATTCTGAGGTCGCGTTGCTGATCACGACGCACGACCAGCCTGGCATACTTTACCAGCTTACAAAGGTGATTTCGGATCACCAGGCTAACATAACCTACGTGGATATCACCGATCGCCACGAAGGTACCGCGGCTCTTTACTTCGAGCTCGAAGATGTGGCAGATGCCGAGGGTCTGAGTCGCGATCTTGCGCTTTTGCCAATCGTGGTGTCTATTACCCAGCCACCTTCATTCGCAAGAGTGTTCGGAAAGCGCATTATCGTAATTGGAGGCGGTGCGCAGGTCGGGCAAGTAGTGCTGGGCGCAGTCAGCGAGGCGGACAGACACAACATTCGAGGGGAGCGCATTTCCGTCGACACGATTCCGCTCGTAGGCGAGGCGGAACTGGCGGCCGCGGTACGTGCCGTAGGGCGCTTGCCACGGGTTAAGGCGCTCGTGCTGGCAGGCTCGCTGATGGGTGGTGACATCGCTCGAGCGGTCCTGGATGTGCGCGAAAAGGGAATTATCGTTATCTCACTGAACATGGCCGGCAGCGTGCCGGATGCGGCAGATTTGGTGGTCACAGACCCCGTTCAAGCTGGCGTAATGGCGGTAATGGCAATCGCCGATACTGCCAGGTTTGACATAAGGAGGCAACGGGGCCAGAGATACTAGTTGGGGGTGTTTCTGATGGGCGAATCGGATGACGTGTGCGCGGCGAACGTGAGCGCTCGAAATCCAACTCTAAACCGTGCGGCGCGCTTAGGCAAGCCTACTGAAGACGAGCGGCTTCTGCAGAGTCCCGGCATCGGCCGCCGAGGTATGCCTGACTTCACACACTCGGACCCGTGGCGGGTTTTCCGCATAATGGGGGAGTTCGTGGAGGGATTCGATAGCCTGGCGCACACAGGGCCAGCCGTGGCGGTCTTCGGGTCGGCTCGCGTGGCGCCAGACGATTCCGCGTATCTCGCTGCCGTTCGCCTTGGCGTGCTCTTGGCTCAGGCAGGCTTCGCGGTCATAACAGGCGGAGGTCCAGGAATAATGGAGGCCGCCAACAGGGGCGCCCGCGAGGGCGGAGCCAGGTCAATCGGCTGCAATATCGAGCTGCCTTTCGAGCAGGTGACAAATCCGTACGTGGAGATCGCCATCAATTTCCACTATTTCTTCGTTCGAAAGACGATGTTCGTCAAGTATTCGGAGGCATTTGTCATCTTCCCCGGAGGGTTTGGAACGATGGATGAGTTATTTGAGGCGCTAACTCTCATCCAGACGCACAAGATTCGCAACTTCCCTGTAGTCCTCTACGACTCCAACTACTGGCAGGGCCTCCTCGACTGGGCAACAGCCAGGATGCTGCCGGAAGGGAAGATATCCCCCGAGGACCTGGCGCTCATAACGGTATGTGATTCGCCCGAAGAGATCTGTGAAACGATCGTCGAATGCCACAACCGACTGCATTCCGCTGAGCCTGACCCTCCAGATATCGCTCGGATCCAGGCCGAGCTATTGGACGGCGTATAGCCATATCTTCTCCTGGACTGTTATCGATATTTCTCGAAGACGAATAAGTGGTGCATCCGCCAAGTCAAGCAAACTTTGCTATGGCGGCCCGGGGCTACGCGGCGAATAAATTCGCGCGCAACGCATACGAAACCCGCCTTCGCGGGTTAGCTCAGGCAACGTAGGTCGACTTCATTCCCCTCCCGGATAGGCGGCCCCTTTCCCCTCCGGGATAGGCGGCCCCTTTTGCACATGAGACGGGGCCGCCTGATGCACATGAGACGGGGCCGCCTGATGCACAATAATATGGGCGCAGGTGATGCGGATGAGATGGGGGCGGGCGAAACCGCCGCGAGCCACGCGCGACGATTGACGACGGAATTAGCGGATGCACCAATAAGGCGCTTCGACTAAGTGCGCGATTTGCATTGAAAGCGCCTGACTCAAGTGGTATACTTGCTCTCGTAAGGGAATGCATTGCGCGTATCTAGCGTTGGTACGTAGCGCCAATGGTCAACGGTGAGCACCGTTGGCCGTCCGAGGTTCAGCACACAGCTTCGGTTGGCGAGACCAGATGCCGAGTTCACGTGCACCCTGCCTCGCCAGAGGCAGTGGGAAGCGTGGATGTTTCCTTACCACCGCGTCGTGGCTCGGCGGCGAGCCGCAGTATGAAGACGCGGGTGACCGAGGGGGTGAGTGCGTGGACGCTGATGAACGTCCATGCCCGTGGCAATCCAATATGGGATCAGCAACTGACTGCTGTGGAGCGTCACCGAGCCTCTCGGGGTCACAGATTGTTCTCTCCCTGGGGGCGTTTCGGAGATAGGAAACGCGAGCCAACCGGCCTCGGTAAACTCCCTCAATTGAGCAGCGCCTGGTCCCCACTGTGCCATCCAGCATTCCGTCAGCAGCGAGTACATCATTAGCGAACTCGGACTGCTATCACGCCACGTCGCCAGGATTTGCTGGATCGCATCAGGTCCATCCTCATCCGGGTAAATGAGGCCCTGGGCCGTAATCACAAAGCACATATTTCGGGGTAATAGAAACCTCCCGTCGAGACGCGCCCGTGAAGGTGCACGTGTGCCTTTCTGCGCCGCCGAGCGGCGTCGTCTCTGGGATCGCGCGCGAAGGTGGACCAATGGCGACTGCGATACATTACCTGAGTCAACTTACAGGCAAGCCAGTGTTCGATCCTGAAGGTCGGCCTGTCGGACGGCTTGGCGACCTGGTCGTGCTGTTGAGCGGACCGTTCCCGCCAGTCACAGGGCTGACCTTGCGCCTGGGAGGCGCGGGTAAAGGCATCGGTCCTCTGGCTACGTTCCTCCACTGGAGCCAGGTTGCGTCGGTGTCGAAGATCGGCATCAGTCTCTCTTCGGCTCGCCTGGATTTGCAGGCGTTTCGCCGCCGGCCGGGCGAATTGCTGCTGGAGACCGACCTGCTGGATCAACAGGTCATGGACCTGAACGGGCGCAAGCTGGTGCGAGTAAACGACGTTCAAATAGTGGCAGCGGGCGTTGGAGGCGCTGATCTGCGCCTCGCGGGCATCGACGTAGGCGTGCGCGGGTTGCTCCGGCGCCTCGGGATAGACCTCTGGGTCAGGTGGCTCGAAAGCCACACCCGTTTGAACGTTCCTGATCGTGTGATCTCCTGGGAAATCATCGAGCCAATCGATCTGTCGGATTTGCCCGCTGACCTGGAGGGTGGCGTCGGAAATGGCGTTCCTGGACTATGTCGCGGCATCAAACTGACATACGAGAAGCTCGCCGGGCTGCACCCAGCCGACGTGGCCGAGCTGGTAGCTCAGATGTCCGCTCCCGAGCGAGCCGCAGTTATGGAGTCATTAGACGCCGAGACCGCGGCTGAAGCGCTCGGCGAGCTAGATACCGACATACAGGCCGACGTATTGGAGGACCTGCCAACCGAGACGGCTGTGGAGATTCTGGCCGAGCTGCCGCCAGACGAGGCAGCGGATGTGCTGGCGGAGGTGTCGGCTGAGCGAGCTGATGAGCTGTTGGGCGGACTCGACGCCGAAGAGGCCAAGGCGGTGCGTGAGTTGATGGCCTATCCCGCGGATGTGGCAGGGGGTATGATGACGACTGACTTCGTTGCGCTCCAGACCCACTTGACGGCTCAGGAGACCATCGATACTCTGCGGGAACTGGCGCCATCTGCGGAAATCATCTACTACGTTTACGTTGTCGACGATGCAGGCACGCTCGTCGGAGTGCTTTCGTTGCGCGACTTGATCGTCTCGCCGCCTTCTAACACCCTGTCTGAGATCGTCCGCGATCGGGACGAGGTCGTCCACGTGCCCGTAGACCTTCCTGAAGACGAGGTCATTCAGATCATCTCGAAGTACAATCTACTGGCTCTGCCAGTGACTGACAAGTGCAATCGGCTCGTCGGCGTGATCACCGTGGACGATGCCCTGGCGGCATCGTTGCCAGAGGTGCGACACTGGTTGCCGAGGGTTAGGGGATAACGATGCCGTTTAGAAACGTGTTCAGGCGGCTACTGCCGATGGAAGACGTGACATACCAGGAAAGTGAAGCCAGGAGACCATCTGCCGGGCTTTTTGGACGGCTGTCATCCTGGCGCTTTCGCCTGTTCGCCATGCTCGCGGTGATCGGTCCTGGAATCATCACTGCGAACGCGGATAACGACGCTGGAGGCATCAGCACCTACTCGGTAGCAGGGTCTCAGTACGGATATTCGCTCCTCTGGATGCTAGTTCTCATCACGTTCAGCCTTGCCGTGACGCAGGAAATGGGCGCGCGCACGGGGGCTGCCACTGGAAAGGGCCTGGCCGCGCTTATCCGCGAGCGGTATGGTGTCAGGTGGACCCTGTTCGCGATGGTATGCACGCTGGCGGCAAACCTGGCGACTACGATCGCAGAGTTTGCCGGGGTTGCTGCGGCAGGGGAGTTGTTCGGCGTGCCTCGCTTCGTATCGGTGCCGATTGCCGCGGTTCTGGTCTGGGTGCTCGTGGTTCGCTCATCCTATCGCTCGGTTGAGAAGGTCTTCCTGGTGCTCTCGGCGGTGTACCTGGCCTATCCATTGTCAGGGTTGCTGGTTGGTGCACCCTGGGGCCAGGTTATTCGAGAAACGGTGACGCCGTCGTTTCAGTTGAACACAGGTTACATCCTCGTGTTCATAGCCACGGTCGGCACGACGATCACGCCGTGGGGACAGTTCTTCATACAGTCCTATGTGGTGGACAAGGGCATTGGGCCTCGCGAGTATTCGACTACGCGGGTCGACGTGCTGCTGGGTGTGCTCCTTACTGACATAGTTTCGTTCTTCATTATCGTGGCCACTGCCAGCACAATTCACGTGCGCGGCATCGAGATCGCTGGAGCGGCCGAGGCCGCGATGGCTCTGGAGCCGCTGGCCGGGCCACTGGCGAGGCAACTCTTCGCCATCGGTCTCCTCAACGCATCGCTGCTGGCCGCCTCGATACTTCCGCTGGCGACCGCATACACTATCTGCGAGGCCTTCGGATGGGAAGATGGCGTCGACCGCTCCTGGCGAGAAGCGCCGGCGTTCCATTCTCTGTACGCTTTCTCGATAGGCTTTGGGGCGCTCGTCGCGCTCCTGCCTGGCCTACCTCTCTTCCCTGTGATGCTCTTTTCGCAGGATGTGAATGGCGTCCTGCTGGCGGTGGTTCTGGTATTTGCCATCCAGATCGCCAGCGATCGCCAAATAATGGGCCGCCAGGTCAACGGGCGGGTCGCCAACTTGATCGCCTGGACGACAGCCATCGGGCTGATTCTGTTGAGCGTGCTTCTCGTCGGGGCATCAATTGCCCCGTTATTAGGAATAACGCTGGGTTAAGATGCCCGCTTTGCCCACCTAGTAATCTATTTTGCGGCATCTGGCAAGCGGCTGGTGTTGTTGCACGCCTTCACGAAGAAGACGTCCAGTACCCCACCTGCTGAGATCGACACGGCCATGCGCCGGATGGCCGATTATCAAGAAAGGATGGGACGATGAACCACCGAGATTATGTTGCTCAACGGGAAGCCTGTGACCCAGCCTTCAGGGAGGCTTGTGAGCGCCTACGCCCGCAGTTCGAGTTGAGAAAAGCTCTGATTGGCGCCAGGCCTGCTGCAGGGCTCACGCAAAAACAATTGGCCGAGCGGATGGGCACGTCACAAGCGGCCATAGCCCGGTTGGAGAGCGGCCCCCACTGCCGAGGCCGTGAATCCCGTGACCAACAAAGCCTACGTGGCCAACCAGAACAGCAACAACGTGACCGTGATCACCCCGCAGCCGAGCAATAATATTCCGCTGACGGTATCCACGGCGCCGCTGGTGCGCGACCTGGCCATGGTGGCGAATCCCACCTTCAACTTTACTGCCAGTAGCGCCTATGCTCCGACGGCTCCGCCGGTGCAGCAGATTTACTACCAGGTCGACACTTGGACCGGACCGTGGCTGAGAGCAACGCCAGCCGGCGCCAACGCCAGCGGCGCCACGCCTATTCTGACGAAAGGCACGCACATCGTCTATGCTTACGCCACCGATGGCCAGGAGGCCACGTCCATCAACACCGAGCGTGGCAGCAGCCCGATTCCTGGCGGGATCAGCGCCTACCATTTCCTGGTCAACGACGTCACCACGGGGCTGAGCAGCTCGCCAAATCCATCGGTTGGCGGGCAGACAGTGATTTTCACCGCTAGTGTGACCTCCACATCCGTCACCACGACCGGCACGGTAACATTCAGCGTCGACGGCACCGATGTGGCCTCGGTCGCCCTTTCTGGCTTGCGGCCGAACCAGGGGCCTGAAAACAAGGCCGCGGACCAAGCCTCACGGTCCGCGGTTCAAGAAAAGGTCGGGGTGCCCAGACTCGAACTGGGGACCTCATGGTCCCAAACCATGCGCGCTAACCAACTGCGCTACACCCCGAGTTGATCGATCTGCGGGGGAAGCCATCGCGTGTCCCACGAGGCTTGCCCGTTTCACAAACGTTGCCGTCGATGACGGCAACTAGAGTATACCAAAAACGAGGGTGGCGTTCAAGGATTGCCCACTAGCTTTTTCCCCTGCAATCTGCTATATTTCCGCCTGACATAACATACGGACGACGCGGCTTTTTCTTGCGTTTTTGGGAGGAGAGCATGTTGGGACGAACCAATGCCCTGGGGCAGTTGACTGAGTTCTGGAAGATCATCCGGGAGATTAATCCTGACGTCATCGCGCGCGAAGCGAACGAGCGGTTCAGCCTGGCAATTATCGGGCCCGCTGGCACGAACAAGACCGAAATGTCCGCGGCCCTCGCAGGCGGGCGACCTGTTCTGACAGGAGCTTTGCACGTCGGGAATACCAATGGAATGAACGGCGAGAAAGACCTTCCGGCTGCCGATCTTTACGTTTACGCTCTGCCTGCCAGCAAGGCTACCTCTGTGGAGTACGCTCACGCTATCAACGACGTGGAGGCCGGGGGCAAGCCTGTGGTCCTGGCGATTTGCAGAGATGGATCGAGCCTTCCAGATCGAGAACTGCTGGATGCCAGCGATTACCTCTTCTCCACGCTGCCATCTCATCGAATTGTGGTGGTGGACGACAACGACCCGTCCGACGTTGTCGATAAGCTTGTGCCAGCCATTATGAACTCTCTGCCGCACTTGCACCTGTCCCTGGCGCGATCGCTGCCCGGCTTCCGCGAGAAGGTTGCGGCAAGCCTGATAATGGAAGTCTCGCGTGTAAATGCCGAGTTTGCCCTCTTCTCTAGCTTGCCAGCGAACATCCCCGTCATCGGCGAGATTATGGCGACTGGCGCAGACCTCTTTGTGCTGACGAAGAATCAGGTGATGATGATCTTCAAGCTGGCGGCAATTTACGGGAGGAACCTCGATTCCAAGGCGCGCATCGCGCTGGAAATCGCCCCCATCGTGGGCGGCGCTTTCCTGTGGAGAACGGCTGCTCGAACCATGGTCGGAGCGCTGCCTGGCCTACTAGCTGCTGTGCCAAAGACGCTGGTGGCGTTCGTCGGCACCTTCGTCGTCGGCAGCATTGCCAGTCACTACTACCATATCGGCAGAAAGCCGACGAAGAAGTTGATGGATCAGTTCCGCCAGGACGCTATGTCTTTCGCCAGCGCTCATTTGCACGGTTGGAAGGACGCTAGCTCACTATAATCTCATCCAGCCGTTTGCGGATCTGGCGCGCCTCTTCGACGGCGTCAGGGGCGAGATCGAAGGGAGAAAGTCCCTTGAGATCGGCCTCAATGATTCGCTCACTGCGGGAGATGAACCCGAGCACTGTGATGTCAGGTAGGCCGCTAGTAATGAAGTCACGGTCGCTCTGACTGCCGACTTTGGAGCCGACGACGAGGCATCGATCGATGCCGATGTCCGCGGCCAGACGCTTGATAGTTTCAGCGGTCTGCAGGCTGCGTCGCCCTGGCTCGACGACGACGATGAAGGCATCGACGGAATCTGCGGTTGCTCGTCCCAGGTGCTCGATTCCTGCCTCCATATCCACTATGACCACCTCTTCACGGTAGACGAGCACGTGCCGAAGCAACTGTTTCAACAGTACGTTCTCTGGGCAGATGCAGCCTCCACCGCCGGTTTTCACGGTTCCCATTAGCAGAAGCTTTACGCCCGCGTGCACGCCGGCGAATCGGTCGGGGATGTCGTCAACTCTTGGATTCAGGCGGAAGTAAGGCGCCGAAGATCCGGGCTTGGCGCCTGTTCTTTCCTCGATGAGGTCCTTCATTTCGACGATGGGCACTATCTTCTCGGCAGCATCGGGCGGGAACCCGATGGCCGACGCGAGATTCGCATCGGGGTCCGCGTCGATCGCGAGGACTGGTCGCCCCTCGCTGGCGTATAGTCTGGCGAGCAGGGCGGCTAACGTCGTCTTGCCGACACCGCCCTTTCCGCTGATAGCAATCTTCATTTCTACGGCTCCTTAATCAAGCAATAACCCACAGAGTTATTGTAACATTTATGGCATGACTTTCGACAGCTTTTTGAGAATGGTTTTCTTGTCCATAGCGCCTATCTCCATATCGCGAATCACGCCGTCTTTGTCGACGAAGAAGCTTGTGGGAATCGGGCGGATACGGTACTTGGTGGCAACGCTCTGATCTGTATCCAGCACCACTGGAAAGGTGATGCCGAACTCTTTCATGAACCGCGGCACCGCGTTGGGGTCTTCGTCAATGCTGACCGCGAGAATGACCAGGCCATCGGCGGCGCGCTCGCGGTAGACTGTTTCCATAAATGGCATCTCGTACCTGCAAGGAGGACACCACGTCGCCCAGAAATTGATCATGACGGGGCGGCCACGAAAACCGCTCAGGCTCACCTGGTTGCCTTGAGGGTCCTTCAGCGTGAAGTCAGGTGCCAGCATGCCGACGTTCGGTCCAACGCCGGAGGGCGGACCAGACGACTGGCCCGACAACAAGGGGATGTCGACGCCTTCGTTGACCACGTAGCCAGCCACGGCCACAAAAATGGCAATCAGGAAAACGTACACGATCCACTTGTTCGAGCCCTTTCGAGAGGCGGCTTGCTCCTCGATCGTTCTATCTTCCATCTGCTACAGTCCTCCGGGTGTCCAATAGAACAGGTAAGTAAAACGCGTGAGCACATCGGCATAGATCGCGATTCCCATGGCGATGAGCAAGAAGCCGCTAATCGCCGAAACCAGGCTGAGACGTTTGTTGAGGCGCTTCAACACATTCGTGGCGCTGCCTATAGCCGCTCCGGCTGCCAGAAATGGCACGCCAAGGCCCAGCGAATAGGCGATCAGCAGATACGCGCCCTGCCACGCCGTCTCCGTAGTGCTGGCAAGGAACAGGATCGTGCCGAGGATCGTGCCAACGCAGGGCGTCCAGCCAGCGGAAAACGTCACGCCAATAAGAAAAGAGGAAAGGTATCCGAGGCGGGGATTCGGCGTGAAGTTGAGTCTCTTTTCTCTGTAAAGAAACGGAATCTTAAGTATCCCGATGGTGTGAAGGCCGAGGATGACGAGGAAGACCCCTCCCACCTGGCGAAGAACGGGTAACTTGTCATAAAGGATGCCGCCCATAAGACCTACTGAGGCACCGAGCAGGACAAAGACAGCGCTGAACCCCGCGACGAAAGATACGGCGTGGATCAAGGTGGGCAGCCGCGCATAGCCAGATTCCGCTGAAGAGGCCGTGGTTCCTGCGAGATGAGTGATATACACTGGGACCAACGGCAGGACGCACGGAGACAGGAACGACAGTATTCCAGCGCCAAAGGCAACGATTAGAGAGATGCTTTGCGGGTCCATGTCACTGTCCCTCGGTGTCTTGCTTGTGTACCAGCGGCTCGATCATCTGTCGCATTCCTATCTCCAGGTGCGGATATGCCAGCCAGATAGTTGCTATGCCAAACAACGTTCCTGTTATGACACGCAACGTCCAGTTGCTCTCGCGAAAGCCAAACAACTGGGTGAACCCGTCGATGGCCATAGGCGTGATCAACATAAGATACCACCGCCAGGAAAGGGGCTTGAGTGTTCTGCGCACGAAGGAGAAGCCTATCCCCGCGAGGAACATAGATATGTATATAGCCATGTTCCTCTGGCACATCGCCACCTGGTAACCGAATATGAAGTCGGAGCGGAAAGGAAGCTGATGGCAGAGCAGCCGGTAGCTGCTGAACAGGATGCCGCCGGGACCTATCAGACCCGCGGACATCAAGGCTGGAGCTAGGAGAGCTCCAGACACGATACTGAAGTTGACAAAGTTCAGCAGGGCTAGCCAGTGTGAGCCGAAGAACCCGAGAAATGCCTCGATCCACGAGATTAGCTTTTCGTCAATTGCCCTACGGGTCGGGGATATGTCATCAACCTCGTACGATAGTTTGCTCATATCCCTTCTGATCCTGTCCGTTCAATCGGGGAATGCGGTTGATGAGGACCGCGAGTGGAGCGGTAACCAGCACCACGATCAAAGCGATAACTTGCGCCTGGCTCAACCCGAATGCCACCTCAGTGTCTACGCGGAAGAACGTGATCCAGAAGCGGCCGATGGAGTAGAGCGCGAAGTACAGCAACATCAACGTGCCTGAAGCGAGGTTACGCGTCCTGAGCTTCCAGAGGATGCCGAAAACGAGCAAGTCCCACAGTAATTCGTAGTCTGCCGCTGGATGAATCGGCACGCCAAGCTCCTGGGCCAGGGAGTTGGGGTGCGTGTAGATCACCGCCCAGGGCAAATTGCTGGGAGTTCCCCAGACATCGCCGTTTATCGTGCACCCAATTCGCCCGATCGCCTGTCCGAGAATCAGGGCTGGGGCCGCGACATCGGCGAGCTTGCCGATAGAGATACCTCGATATCTGCAGAAAATCGCGCCGGCCAGGAGCCCGCCGGCGACGGCGCCGTAAATGGCCAGCCCGCCTTCCTGAAAGGCGAGTATCGCCATAGGATTGCTCAGATAGTAATCCAGTTTGTCGACGACGTGGAACAGTCTGGCGCCGACGATTCCGGCGATGATAGCCCAGGTAAGGAAGGAGTACACATCATCCTCGGCTATGCCCCGCCGTCTAGCTTCTCGTAGCCCGACGAACGTGCCCACGACGATCGCCAGGGCAATCATCACACTGTACCAGCGCAAACTGTATTGGCCGATGGAGATCAGAACTGGGTCGATCCCGATAGTAATCATCTGAGCGCCCCCACGCCCTCTATCATGCACCCATCGCGAATCTGAACGACACGACTGGCGAAAGGGGCGTTCTCGGGATTGTGTGTCACCATAATCAGCGTGAGGCCGCCTTCGTTTAGCGACTTGAACAGGTCCATCACTTCCTGCCCTGTACGCGAATCGAGGCTACCAGTTGGCTCGTCCGCAAGGAGTATAGGAGGCTCATTCACGATGGCTCGAGCTATGGCGACTCTCCCTTGCTCGCCACCTGAAAGCTGGTCAGGGAGGCGTGCAGCTTTGTCGGCGAGACCGACGCGCTCGAGCGCCCAGATAGCCATGTCTGTTTGCTCTTTGTGAGATCGACGCGTGATGGCAAGTGGCAACATAGTGTTCTCGACAGCTGACAGATATGGAATCAGTTGCAACTGTTGAAATACGAAGCCGAGGTACTCGTGCCGAAAATCGGCCCGCATCTCGACTGTCAGATCGTAGACCGAGATCGTGTCTACTATTAGTTTCCCGCTAGTAGGCGGATTCATCGCGCCGAGAATGCTCAGCAGCGTGCTCTTGCCTGACCCTGATGGTCCCATCAATGCGATGAACTCGCCTGCGTCGATGCTCAAGCTAGCGTTTCGCAGGGCTTCGACAGGTACGCCATTCGTGTTGTACTGCTTGGTCAGACCAGTGGCTTCGATGAGGGCCATGAGTATGCTCCTTTATTCAACCGCAATGATACACCGGTGGAACTGGACTTGGCAAGTTTTGCGCTAGATCGAGCGCAAGGCTTCGGCAGGATCGAGATTGGAGGCGCGGACTGCGGGATATACGCTGCTACCCATACCCACGAATATGGCCAGAACTATCGCGGCGATACCCAACAACGGATCCCATTGCACGCCGACAGTAAGTTGAGCCAGTCGAGGCGCGATCAGGGAGCTGGCCAGCATGCCACCGATCCATCCAAGAAGGCCGCCTAACGAACTTACCGCCAGGGCTTCAAAGAGGATTATGGTCATGACGTGGGATTTCCTGAAGCCGATGGCACGGAAGATGCCAATTTCCCTCGTACGTTCGTTAACGCTGGACATCATAGTGGTCAGAACTATCAGCGCTCCGATGAGAAGCACAACAACAGATACTGCCAATGAAAAGTTGCCTAGCTGTTCGATCGTTTGCTCCCTGGCCATCACGGCTTGCCGTAGCGCGGATACCTTGGCGCCAGGCAGCTTCTCGGTGATTTGCGAAACAATCTCCTCGATCGGACAGGTTGAGCACAGGGCGCTAACTTCGATAAGGCTAAGTTTGCCCTCCTTGCCGAGATTCCGTTGAACTGTTCTCAGGTCTCCGTAGATCAACGAATCGTCTTGAGACCCTATTTCTTTCAGCACCCCAGCCACAGTGTATTCGGTTTCGCCGATGTTAATGGAATCACCCGACGACTTCCGCAGCTTTTCGGCGGCAAGATGTCCTAGCAAGACATCGTTCGGACCTTCTGGCTCTCGTCCCTGGATGTCCCACCATCTTTTCAGCCTGATCTCGCTTGGAAAGTTCACTCCTACCAGGAGAACCTGTTTCCCCTCGACGTCGGCGGCGCCAAGAAGCTTGGGGGCTACGGTGGCTATGTTTTCCTTGTTCTTGATGGTCAGAATTGCGTCCGCGTCTTCTTGTTTGAGTTCTTTGACGTCATAAGTCACGCCTGGTATGGCGATGTCGCCGTACACAAGGGCAAGGTCATTCGACTTGGGCGTGATAACGATGTTCGCTCCATACTGGTCCAGTTTGCGCTCAGTATCGGCCTTCATCGCCTGGGTGATTGAAAACATCGTGACCACGGTGGCGACGCCGATAAATAGACCAAGCGTAAGAAACACCATCTTGCCCTTGCGACGACGCAGGTTGTTAAGGGAAATGCCACTTAAGCGCATAGATACCCCCGCTAGACTCTTGGCTTCCAGGTCAACACGGGACCCTGGTCGATAATCACGTTGTCGCCATCGACCACGCTTGGCAGCGGCTCTGGTGGATAATTGGTGCAGCCACCCGAGATTCCTTTCTCGGATTCCAGATCCCATCGCGTGCCGCAGGTGTTGCAGACTAACTGATTGCCTTCAATGTGGAAGCTAGTCGAATTGCAGGGCTCACACATCCTGATGGCCGTCTTGATAGCGCCAGACGGAGCGACCCAGGCAGTCAGGGGAACTTTTTTGCCGCCGCTTTGAAAGTCGAAGGCGACGAGCTTGTTCTTGCGGACCTCCTCGACGGGAATGCTGATCTTGCCATTGGCGACAGTAGGCTGGATGGTGACTTCTCGTATGGCGTTGCCGGCCGCGGCATTCACGTCGCCAGATGGTTTGCTCTGTAAGAAAACCGCGGCCGCGACGATGACGATCAGCGCGACTCCAATACCGGCGTACAGAACGGGGAAGCTGGATTTCCCAGATGACCGCGAAGCCCGAACAAATTTGGTTCGCTTTTCTTTGCGAACCCGCTCCGCTTCGAAGCGATTGTGATTGTCGGCCTCGAAGTCAAATGATTGGCTGGTTTCGCCTGCCACATTAGAACGTTCGCTTTTCTTGAATTGCTTTGCTTTCTTGCTCATTAACCCCCCTTGAATCGTCGAAGCCGTTACGAGCTTCTAGAGGATTCTAAGGGTGGCACGTCTAAAAAGTCAACGCAACTAGATTAGTGTTTTCTAATGTTAGGCAAAGAGCGAGAGGGTTTCTTCGAGGCTCTTGACGTCGCTGATGTTGGAGGCCCGCGCCTCCTTGGTAATTCGCTTAACGAGTCCCGATAAGACCTGCCCTGGCCCTATTTCGAGAAAAAGCGTGGTGCCCCGCTCGACCATTTGAGCCACGGACTGCTCCCAGCGCACTGCGCTGCACAACTGGTCGATAAGTTCTGTCTTGATTTCCTCGGCGCCTGTAATAGGGTTGGCGCTGACGTTGGCAACAAGAGGCGGGCGGGCTTCGGCGATCTCGCAGGAGAGGACAGCTTTGGCGAATTGATCTGACGCGTGTCGCATCAGAGGTGAATGGGCGGCGATGCTAACCGCGAGCCGGACCGCTCGGCGGGCCCCCGCTGCAGACGCAAGGCGGATAGCTTCGCCAAGCGCCGCGTTTTCGCCTGAGATGACAGTTTGGCCTGGCGAATTGTAATTTGCGATTACGACGGCGCCGTGACTGCTAGCCTGATCGCATGCCTGCTGCAGCGAAGTGTTGTCCAGCCCCATAACGGCGGCCATCCCTCCGGGAAACATATCTCCTGCTTCCTTCATGAGCCTGCCGCGCTCCCGCACCAGGGCCACAGCGTCTTGGAATCGCAGGGCGTCGGCCGCAACCAGGGCCGAGTACTCGCCAAGGCTGTGTCCCGCGACGAAATGAGGCTGCGGCGAGATGCCCAGACTGGCGCACTTCTCGCGGAAGGCTTCGAGACAGGCGATGCTCGCCGTGAGTATGGCGGGTTGGGCGTTAACCGTGTCCGTGAGCTCGTCTTCTGGTCCCTCGAAGCAGAGTCGCCGCAGGTCGAGTCCCAGAACCTGTTCGGCCTCGACGAATATGCGCTGCGCGGCCACAGATGAATCGTAGATTTCCTTGCCCATGCCTACGTGCTGCGATCCCTGTCCTGGGAAAACGAATGCTACATCGGTCCAGTTGACGGCGCCCACCACAACCCTCCAAATAAAACGTATTGTCAGTGTCAGCGGTCCAAACGAGGAGACGCGGTGTGTCGCGTCGCCTCGCGCCTACATGGCCAGTCCACCGTCGATCGGAATGACCTGGCCGGTGATGTACGCTGCGCGGTCTGAAGCCAGAAAGGCGATTAACTCGGCAACCTCCTCAGCTTTGCCGAAGCGCTCGAGAGGAATTTGCTTGATCAAGCTATCCTTAGTATCCCGCGAAAGGCCGCTGGTTATGTCCGTCGCGATGAATCCTGGCGCAACGGCATTGGCTGTAATGCCGCGCGACGCGAACTCTCGGGCAACGGTCTTGGTGAAGGCGATCAGCCCAGCTTTCGCCGAAGAATAGTTTGCCTGTCCCGGGTTGCCGAGTATGCCTGAGACGGACGACACGTTTACGATTCGTCCCCAGCGCTGCTTCATCATATAGCGAACCACTGCCTTGGTGCACGTAAAGGCGCTCTTCAAATTGGTGTTCAGCACCGCGTCCCAGTCGGCTTCGGACATGCGGAGCAGCAGCGTATCGCGGATGATGCCGGCATTGTTCACGAGGATGTCGATCTTGCCAAAGGATTCGACAAGGCTGGCGACCATCGCCTGAACGGCCTCAGGCGAGCTAACGTCACCAGGCAGCGTGATAGCTTGTCCGCCGCGGCTTCGAATGGTCTCTACGACTTCCGCGGCTGCGTTTGGGCTGGAGTTGTAGTTTACGCCAACGCGCGCTCCTGCCTCAGCCAGTCTGATGGCAGTGGCACGCCCGATGCCTCGCGATGCCCCTGTCACGAGGGCAACATGATCTTGCAACTCTCCCAATCAACTTCCTCCTCTTCGATTCATCGCGGGATCTTCCTGCCAGTGCGGCGAGCCAGCGATTTCGCTGCTGCTTCCTGTCCACGGAATCTGTGCAGGATCGCCTTCCACCAGGGAAGGCGTGGCGCCACAGCCGGAACTCCCCACCGGATCACGGTAGCGGCCCAGGTCAGTCCCGCGCCGAAGGCCACGAGCACGATGTGTTCCCCGGCCTTGACACGTCCCTGTTCGATGGCCTCGCAAAGCGCGATCGGCACCGAGGCCGCCGACGTGTTGCCATATCGTTCGACGTTCGTGAAGATCTTCTCGATCGGTACCTTGAGCGACTTAGCCGCCGACTGAATTATGCGAATATTTGCTTGATGCGGGATGAAGAGCTCGATGTCGTCGAGGGTGAGCCCGGCATCCTTGACGACCTGCAACGAAGCTTTGGTCATGACGTTGACCGCAAAGCGGTAGACTTCGTTGCCATTCATCTTGATATAGTGCATTCGGTTCTGCACAGTCTCCAGTGAGGCCGGATGGCGTGCTCCCCCGCCAGGTATCCAGAGCAAATGGGCGCCTGAGCCGTCAGAGCCAAGCGAGCTGGATAGAACTCCGGTTACGTCCTCTGTGGCGCGCAGAACGACCGCGCCAGCGCCGTCGCCAAACAAGACGGAAGTGCCACGGTCGGTATAGTCGAGGATTCGCGACATCGTATCTGTGCCGATAACGAGGACGTTTTGGTGCGAGCCTCCCGCGATGAGGCCGCTGCCGACGGAGAGCGCATAGACAAAGCCAGAACAGGCCGCGTTGATATCCATGGCACCGGCGTTGGTAGCGCCGATGGAATCTTGAATCAAGCTGGCGGTCGACGGCATCAGATGATCCGGAGTTGAAGTGGCGGCGATTATGAGGTCGATCTTATTGGGGCTCAAGTCGGCCACTTCGAGAGCAGCGAAGGCTGCCCTGCTTGCCATCGTGGCGCTGGTTTCTTTAGCTGCCGCTATTCGTCTTTCGGAGATTCCTGTACGGGTCTTGATCCATTCATCGCTTGTGTCGAGCATCGATTCCAGATCGGAGTTAGTCAGAACTTTGCTCGGCACATGCTTGCCCCAGCCTACAATTTCGGCGTGTGTTCGCAACATTATCTCCTGCGGAGAACTTGCTTAAGCTTTTCCGTTGGCAAATCTCCGAAGAATTATACACGAATTATGGCCGCCGAGTCCCATTGAATTGGAAAGAGCGACGTCGATCTTGGCTGGTCGAGCGTGGTTCGGGCAGCAATCGAGATCGCACTCTGGATCGGGGTTCTCGTAATTAATGGTAGGCGGGATCACGTTGTCACGTATCGAGAGGATACACGCCAACGCTTCCACTGCGCCAGCGGCGCCCATCATATGTCCGAGTTCCGATTTGGTCGAGCTAACGAGGAGTTTGTAGGCGTGCTCGCCGAATACTCGCTTGATGGCCAGGGTTTCAAACTTGTCGTTAAGAGGCGTGCCTGTGCCGTGCGTGTTGATGTAACTGACTTCGGAGGGATCGATCTCTGCCTTTCTCAGAGCCATTCGCATTGCCCGTACGGTTCCTTCGCCGTTCTCCGCGGGTGCTGCCAGGTGGAAGGCATCCGCCGCGCAGCCATAGCCAATGACTTCAGCATATATCTTGGCGCCTCGGGCCTTCGCGTGCTCGATGTTCTCGAGGACGAGAATAGTCGCACCCTCGGACATAACAAAGCCAGCGCGCCTGGCGTCGAAAGGTCGGCACGCCTTCTGCGGATGCTCGTTGTCGTCGGCGAGAGCGCGCATAATGATGAAGCCGGCAAGTGTGAGGGGCAGCACAGCCGAGTCCGTGCCTCCCGTAATGACTATTGGCGCATCCCCTCTCCTGATTGTTTCAGCCGCTTCGCCAATGGCATTACCACCTGTTGCGCAGGCCGAGACCACTGCCATATTGGGCCCCTTTGCACCGAGCGAGATCGCGACCTGGCCAGACGGCGTGTCTGCCAGCATCATAGGAAGGAAGAATGGACTTACGCGCCCGGGCCCACGGTCGTCCATGATCTTCTGCTGCTCCAGCATAGTGCGGATGCCGCCAGCGGCGGAACCGATGATCACACCGATGTCCTCGGCGTTTGTAGAATCGATCTCCAATCCCGCGTCTGCGATTGCCTCTCTGGCCGCCGCCACGGCGAACTGCACGCAGCGATCCATCCGTCGGGCTTCTTTGGGCTCGAAATAATCTGCTGGGTTGAAGTCCTTCACCTCGCCTGCGATCTGAACGCTGAATGGCGATGGGTCGAATTGTGTGATACGTGTTATGCCAGATCGCCCTTCCAGCAACGACGCCCAGGTTGTCTCAACGTTATTACCGAGCGGAGTGATCGCACCCAAGCCAGTGACGACGACTCGAGTCTCCAAGGCTGACCTCCTAGGTTTCTCAGAAGGATGGTTTGCTGCTTCATCAAGAGTGCTCTTGTTAATAGGAGAAACACCTGAGTCACGCGAAAGTTACGGCGGACGTTCGCAGTTTTGGGCGCTGTTGATTTTTCTGTTTGCCTGTGTTAAGTTATAACTAATCTTTAAGCCAGGCAGGCATCCCTCGCAAACGCTTCGTAAGCATTGGGGCGAGAACCAGGCAACTAGATAAGGAAGTGCTTCGCAGAAGTGACAAAGTTAGGTGCCGTTTGTGATCACATCCTCGAAGCAGGATGGCTTGCTGCTCTGGTTACCGTTCCTCTTTACTTCAACATCTACAGCAGCCGCGTCTTTGAGCCCGATAAGCTTGTAGTTCTGCGCAGCATCGTGCTCATGATGTGCGTCGCCTATCTAGTTAAGACTTTCGAACATCGAGACCCGCGGAGCGAGAGCGCATCGACCGAACGCGTAGATCTCACTTCCTTGATTCGGAAGTGGTCGACTGTCAATCCATTGGCTTTGCCAAGCATCGCCTTGGCTTGCGTGTACGTAATCGCTACTGCCGTCTCCGTCAGCCCCATTGTTAGCCTGTGGGGATCTTATCAGCGACTTCAAGGAACGTACACGTTCTTCTCGTATGTAGTATTGTTCTTCATTATTGCTCACAATCTACGGACAAAGGCACAGGTGGATCGCCTGGTGACCGTCGTTCTTCTAACCAGTTTGCCGGCTTCTCTGTATGGTATTGCTCAGAACCACCATCTGGATCCTTTGCCCTGGGGTGGGGATGTCACAATCCGCGTGGCCTCGACGATGGGCAACGCGATATTCATCGCAGCCTATCTGATTATGATTGTCCCCCTGACTCTGGCCAGGCTGGTAGAGGTTGTCTGGCGGTGGCGGAACTGGAAAGGACCGCTCTCTGCCGATGGCCTCGGGCAGGTTATCGGTCTATCTGGACTGCTCGTGCTCTTGAACTTGATCTTGACAGCATTCGTAGTGGCAAGTATGAAAGGGCAGAACCTGTGGTGGGGTGCCCTGCCACTTGTGGCCATCTTCATAGTTACCTCGCTCGCCTTCGGCCGACTTCGGCGAAGCTATTTCGTGCTTTTGTCCGAAGGGGCTGGCTACGGACTACTGCTGTTGATTCAATTGTACACGATATTCCTGAGCCAGAGCCGTGGCCCCTGGATCGGTCTGGGTGTTGGAATGGTAGTGTTTGCTATCCTTCTGTCTGTTCGTTGGGGGTCGCGACGCATGCTGATGGCATCGTCGGGAATAATGCTGCTCCTGGCCGCTTTCGTCATCACATTCAACATTCCAAACTCTCCTTTGACGCCCTGGAAAAGCGTGCCGTACATCGGAAGAATGGGCCAACTCCTGGAGACGGAAGATGGCACAGGAAAAGTCAGGGTGCTGATATGGGAGGGCGCGCTGAAACTAATCGCCACCCATCCTTCGATCGGGTTCAGCGAGGACCCGTTGAACGTCGTCAGACCGCTGATCGGCTACGGTCCCGAGGCCATGTACGTTGCGTACAACAAAGTTTATCCGCCAGATTTGGCTCACTACGAGGCGCGCAACGCCTCTCCAGATCGATCTCACATGGATACCCTGGACTACCTGGTGACGACAGGAGTTCTCGGCCTAGTCGCTTTCTTTGCTGTGCTAT
Organism: Chloroflexota bacterium; assembly: GCA_023480885.1. Taxonomy (GTDB): domain Bacteria; phylum Chloroflexota; class UBA6077; order FW602-bin22; family JACPRP01; genus JAMCWX01. The sequence goes on from JAMCWX010000028.1 coordinate 28,257, forward strand.
TCGTCGGTCTGAAGACAGGCTGGCAGGTTCTCCGTCGAACGAAGAACGTAGCCTACCAGGTGCTCTTGGTCGGAATTATCTCATCCGTTGTGGCTCATTTCGTTGAGACGCAGGTCGGCATTGCCATTGCCTCGACGCTGACGTACATGTGGGCGTTCTTCGGGCTAGTCATCGCCGTGAGGCACATCGACAGCAGGAAGGAGACGGTGGAGCCGGAGCAACAGGCGGCGGCGTCTGCAGTTGCACGCACTGGTGTTCCCAGTGCGGTGTCGGCTAAGGTGGCCACGAGGGAAAGACCAAAGCAAGCGAAGAAAGGCAAGACCGCAAAGTCGGGAGCACTTGCCAATTCCCCCGCACGACCACCTCTGTCTGCAGGAAACACAAACTGGCCTCTCGCAGCATTGTATGCTTTCACTACCATCGTAGGTCTGATTATCCTCTCGACGTGGACTGGAAACCTGGACATCTGGCTGGCTTTCATCTTGGGGTTCTTCTGGTTTGCCATTGGCATCCTGGCTGCCGCCTTTGGTCTGGGCGCCTTGCCCAATGGCGTGACGTGGCGTCAGCAGAACTGGTGGGTTTATCTGGTGTCTGTAGTGGCGGCGGTTGTGGCCATCGTACTTAACTTGAATGTGGTTGCCGCCGATGTGTATTACAAACGTGGTTTCGCGCTTGACTCCCAACGGCAGTGGAGCCAGGCAATTCCCGCTTATCAGGAAGCCTTGAAGCTGGCGCCAGGACAGGATTTCTACTATCTGTTTATGGGACGAGCATTTCTCGAGCTTGCCAAAGCGAGCCAAAAGCCAAGGCTCGGTCAGTCATTCGTCGCAAACGCTGAATTGGTTCGACACATCTCCGGACAGGAATTGAACCGGTTGGGCAGGGAAGATCTTCTGGAACTCAGTCGCGCTGCGCTAGAGGAAGCGCTTGCGCTCAACCCTCTCAACACCGACCACCACGCCAACCTAGCTCGCCTTTATCGTTTCTGGGGAGAGGGGGCTGATCGGCAGAAGATGGACCTGTCGATCAAGTACTATGCGCAGGCCACTGCGCTGAGCCCTCAGGCTGCCCATCTCTGGGACGAATGGGCTGAAGTATATCTGGCTAAAGGCATGCCAAACGAAGCCCTTGAGAAGGCGCAGCGTGGCGCTGAGATAGATCCTATCTACCCCCCTAGCTATGTGTACTTAGGAGATGCCTACCTTGCATTGGGGAAACTGCAGGAAGCGCTCGCTGCTCACACCAGGGCTGTGGAATTGGATCCTGCGAGCCTCAGCGATTTCCGTTTGGAGAGTCGAGTTACGGCATATCTTAACGCGGGGCTTGTAGATGGGCTATCGAGTGCTTTTGCGAAGGCGGCGCAAAGTGACCGTGGTCGCAACTCGCCACAGGTGCACAGCGCGCTTGGCTATATTCTTTCGCGGCAAGGAAAAATAAAGGAAGCCACTTCAGAGTTTCGCCTTTGGGTCCAGCTTGCGCCCAACGATTGGGTCGCCCATCGCAACCTGGCGATAGCATACGACGCCCAGGGGATGATAGACGACGCGATTCGCGAGGCTTCAGAAGCGGCCAGGTTCGCTCCTCCAGACCAGCAGCAACAGCTTCAGACCTGGATTGCCGAGGTTCAAAAGAGGAAGAGGTGATCCAGTCATGATCGGCTACATCGTCATATTTGCAGTAGCGCTAGTTCTTGCCATCGGGGGCACGCCTATAGTGCGCCAGTTGGCGTTAAGAGTCGGCGTGGTCGATAATCCTGGGCCGCGAAAGCTGCACGCCAGGGCTGTGCCGCTGCTGGGGGGGCTGGCGATCTACGTATCTTTGATCATCGCGGTTATCGGCTTTGGCAACGTTTTCTACGTTCCCCAGTTAGCTAGCATATTAGCTGGCGCGACACTAGTGTCGTTTCTTGGCGTTTGGGACGATCGCTGGGGCGTGCGCCCGATTCTCAAGCTCGCGGGACAGATCGTGGCCGCTCTCATCCTGGTGTACTCTGGTGTGGGAGTGGAGTTCTTGCGCAATCCAATGCTAAACACACTGGTTTCAGTTATTTGGGTGGTGGGAATCACTAACTCGTTGAACCTGCTGGACAACATGGATGGCCTGTCTGGGGGAGTTGCGGCCATCGCCGCCAGTTTCTTTTTCCTACTGGCTGCCGGGAGCGGACAGTTCCTTGTGGCTTCCCTCGCCGCCGCGCTGGCTGGTGCGTGCATCGGTTTTCTGAGGTATAATTTCAACCCGGCGACGATATTCATGGGCGACACTGGCAGCCTTTTCCTGGGATACATACTTGCTGCGGTTGGAATCAAGCTGAAGTTCGAGCATCCGGATATCGTCACCTGGATGATACCGTTGCTGGTTCTTGGCCTCCCTATATTCGACACGACGCTAGTCGTGATTTCACGTTTTCGTCGGGGACTGAATCCGTTGACGACTCCGGGAAAGGATCACGTGTCGCACAGACTGGTTGCTCTCGGCTGGACGCACCGCGAGGCTGTGATGGCGCTGTACCTTGCTTGTGGAGTACTTGGGATGGTTGCCATGTTTCTAACCAAGGCGAGTGTGACCGAGGCGTATCTGATTGGGGGGATAGTACTGCTCGCGGCTGTTGTGGGCATTATCCGGCTTGAGCAGATATTTACGAGAAAGATTGCCTTTCAAGATACTTAGGAGCTGAGAATGGAATTGGAGCGATCCAGTCAGATACTACGCGATCGAATCAGCAACAGGAGCGCCAAGGTCTGTGTCATCGGCCTTGGCTATGTGGGATTGCCGCTGGCGGTCGAATTCGCCAGAGCCCACCTGGAGGTTCACGGAATCGATCTGGACAACGCTAGAGTGAATGCCATTCAGCGGGGTGAGAGCTATATCCCTGACGTGGATAGACAGGTGGTTGCCGATCTCGTGAAGGCCGGTTCGTTGAAGGCCACGTCAGATTACGACACGCTAGTCGATGCTGACGTAATTTTCATTTGCGTTCCCACTCCATTCACCGCGAACAAGTCTCCTGACATCTCATTTATCGTGGCTGCGGCGGGCGGAATCGCTCAGAGGCTTAGCCCTGGCAAGCTGGTAATATTACAGAGCACCACGCATCCAGGCACAACTGAGGAAGACGTGCTGCCAGTTCTCGAAAAGTCAGGTCTAAAGGGAGGTCGCGACTTCCACCTGGCGTTTTCTCCAGAGCGGATCAATCCTGGCGACAGGGTTCACACTGTTGCGAACACCCCCAAAGTTATTGGGGGCCTTACGCCTGTATGCTCTGAGATGGCTAGCCTGCTTTTCAGGCACATAAGCTCTGAGATACTCGTCGTGTCTTCGCCTCGTGCCGCCGAGATGTCTAAGCTGCTGGAGAATATCTTTCGGAGCGTGAATATCGCGTTAGTTAATGAGCTGGCGAAGCTGGCAGAGCGAATGAGCATAGATATCTGGGAAGTAATACAGGCAGCGTCGACGAAGCCGTTTGGTTTCATGCCATTCTATCCTGGCCCAGGATGCGGTGGGCACTGCATCCCAGTCGACCCCTATTACCTATCCTGGAAAGCCAGAGAATACGATTTCTACACCAAGTTCATCGAGCTGGCTGCTGAGGTCAACCAAAGCATGCCTTATCACGTGCTGGAGAAGGTCGGCGAAGCGCTAAATGGCAGCAAGAAATGCCTCAAGGGGGCAAAGGTGCTGGTGCTGGGCGTGGCGTTCAAGAAGGACATCGACGACGCGCGCAACTCGCCGGCTGAGAGGATCATAGAGCTACTCCTGGAGTCAGGGGCTCTCATAAGCTATAACGACCCGTTTGTGCCCGTATTCGCCATTGGGAGGGATGCTTTCCACAGACAGCATACGGAGCTGCAATCCCTGCCGTTGGACGCGGCGGTTATAGCCGAGAACGATTGCGTAGTGATCGTGGCTGCTCACAGTTCCTACGATTACCAATGGATAGTAGATACGGCGCAACTTGTCGTGGATACCTGCAACGCAACTAAGAGTATTCACGGGGCGGCCAACAAAGTGGTTCGCCTGGGCTCTCCTCGGCAAACGTGAAGCTGGTCAGATGACCAGCTTCGACAGGAGAGATCTTACGAGCTAGATTATCTATTGACGGCTCAATCGGCCAGTTGCTCTTCTGGCTCGAACTCTGTTTCCTCGGTGCTCTCTTCGGATTCGAACTCGCCTTCGGTTTCGAATTCGAGTTCTTCTTCGGGAAGCTCTTCCTCCTCAAGCTCGTACTTGAGCAATGTCTCCTTGATGTATGGCCTTATGCCAGGTGCTTCTGCTACCTTCACTGGGAACGATACCTTCCCCGCCTGACCTGGGTCCTGGAACACCTCGCGGATTATGAGCCTCACGCTGCTATCTTCAAGAGACACCAGCGCCGCGGCGTAGCGATTGCCGCCCTTCATCAGGTCGATTAGACGCTGGCTGACCCGTGCCTCGACCTGACCGAGATACTCACCGCGAGAATTCTGCACCAGTAGCGCCCGTCCTTCCGGCCTGAGGTAAACTTGGTCGCCCACCGCCATGGTGGCGAGCTTCTCCCTTGGGGCTGGCCGCACCAGGTTGGCAACACCGGTCTTTCCCATTTCCGCTATAAACAGGTGCGGATCTATCTTCTCGGTCGTGCGCACAGGGATTTCCTCGACGGTCACATTGCCTAGCTTTGCCAGGTTCTTCTGGGCAATGGCATTGTTCGGATCGATCTCTACTGCGCGCTGATATGCTTGCCTGGCCTCTTTGTATCGCCCTAATTCCGTGTAAGCTCGCCCGAGCCTGTTGTAAGCGTCGACATCGTTAGGGAAGAGATCGATGATGTTGCGATTGGCGCTGACTGCCTCGTCCCAGCGGCTCTGCATAGCCAAGGATATCGCCAGGTCTACCCAGTGCTTTCTGAGTTTTGACCTATCCTCCGATTGGTATTGAGCCATCGTCCACTCCACATCGTTTTTGTGCTGCTGCATTTTACGGTTTTTGCCGTTTTTTTGCAATATAGAACGCCATGCAATTTCTATGCCAGTCGGTGCCAGGGCTGGGGCGGGTGAAGTGATTGAAGCGGAAGTGTGCTGGCCTGCTGTAAGGATTATCCGGCCTGGGAGGCTTACGTTGTCTGCAGCCAGAATCCCGATGTCATAGCAAGGCTCAGGCCGGCGAGGGCGACGACGCCGAATTCAACTGCCAGCCGTGCGCTCAGTTTGCCGAGAAGATGGTTCTGCGCGATCCCCGACAACACATAAAACACGACCAAGAGAAAGAGCCCACCTACCAGGCCAGAGATGACCCAGTAGTTGAGTGCCCACGTCACCTGACCCAGGATGACCCCAATGACAAACGAGTAAATCCACGTGCGCATAACGTTTTGTTCGGTGCCACGAAGGAGTTCGAGGCACACAAGAATGCTGATGATGAGGATAGCTGTGGCCGAAACGCTGCTACGAATCTTGGATGAATAGATGGCCGCGAAAAGGCTGAAGGCAGTGAGGTAGCTGATGAGGTTCAGCGCGAATCTGGCGAGACCGTAATATGAGCCATCCGTGTCGACAGTGTGACACTGAGCTGTTATTACAGCGTAGAGGAGCGCCGCTGTGGCCAACAACCCCACGACGACGGCCAGCCCTGTCGCAAAAAACGGTAGGCGCAAGAAGAGAAACGCGCCGAGCACCAGCAAAGCTGGAAGTATCCACAGAGTGACAGCGTAACGCTTGCGTCGAAGATGAACGCTTCTGTTTGAGTGGATCACTTGGTCGGTACCGACGCAAACCATGGCCGTGAGAACCACGGCAACTAGCCATGATAGGGGCGGGCTGATCATCAACGAGAGAGCCAGCCCGATGGTCAAAACGCTAACGAGAAATACCGCTCTTTCAGAGTTAAGCACTGTACCAGCCCTGGGAGTGTTATTCTCAAGATCTTTGCCGGTTGGCTAACTGCGCACTATCTCGTGTTGTGCAGCCTGGCCGGCAGCCAGCCCCTTCAAGGGATCAACCCCGTTCAGCCGTCGCGCAATCTCGCGAGCAGCGAGAATTCCTGAAACGGAAGCTTGCATCAGACCCCTCGTGACCCCGGCGCCGTCGCCGGCCGCGAAGAGGTTCTTTATCTCGCTCTCCAGGTTTTCGGTAAGATGCAGCCGCGCCGAATAGAATTTCACCTCTATACCGTATAGAAGGGTATCGCGAGTATAGATTCCTGGGGACAATTTGTCCATAGCCTGTAGCATCTCAAGAATGTCCGTGAGGTAGCGGTACGGCAGCACGAAGCTCAAGTCACCGGGAGTAGCTGTCTTTAGCGTCGGTTCGACGACTCCTCGTCTGATCCTTTCAGGTGTCGAGCGGCGACCTGAGAGCAAGTCGCCGAGCCTCTGAACGATGACGCCACCTCCGAGAATGTTGGCCAGGCGGGCTATGTAGCGGCCATACTCGATAGGCTCATTGAACGGCTTGGTGAAGGTCGTCGATACGAGCAGGGCAAAGTTGGTATTGTTGCTCTTGCGCTCGGCGAAGCTATGTCCGTTTACGGTGATAACGGGGTCCGTGCCTGCCGTACATTCCGTAGCGACCTCACCATAGGGACACATGCAGAAGCTGCGAACGCGATCGTCAAACGACTTCGAGAAGAACTCTAGCTTCGACTCGTAGAGGCTTCTGGTAAGATTCTCCGTGACGACGGCTGGCAACTCTATGCGCAGGCCCACGTCGACAGGATTGTTGGAGAGAGATAGCTTGTGCTTGCGTGCTTCTGAAACGAGCCAATCAGCGCCCTCACGCCCAGGAGCGACGATGACGTAATCGCTCTTTACGATGTGACCGTCGTCAGTCTTGATGCCTTGGATTGTATAGTCCTCCACAAGCAGTTGAGCCGCCGAGCAACGCATCGCGATTTCAACTTTGTCGCTCAGGAATCGCCGCATCTCCTCGAGAATGTGGTAGCAGCGATCCGTGCCGAGGTGACGCAGCTTGACGGGGATTAGCCTTAGTTGCGCTTGCGCGGCCTTGCGTTGCAGTTCCTCTACTTCTTCTCCGACGCCATACACATTGTTCGCCCCACCGAACTTGAGGTAGATATCATCTGCGTACTGCATCAGCGTCTTCAAATTGTCGACGCCAATGTATTCCGGGAGGTATCCTCCGACCTCGGTTGAGAGAGTTAGCTTGCCGTCAGAGAAGGCGCCAGCACCTCCCCATCCACTCACCATGCCACAGGGATAACACGGTGGGCAGGGAATCCCCTTGTCCTTAGCCACACAGACACGCTGCTTGAGGCCTCGTCCTTTCTCCAACAACAAGATGGAAAGGTTGGGGATTTGAGACAACTCTATAGCGGCAAATATACCGGCCGGGCCGGCACCGACGATGATTACATCATACTTTTCGCGCAATCCAACACTCCAACTCAGCACGCAAGGAAATAGGCTATCAGGGGGAGCTAGAATCCCAGATAGGATTATACCACGCACGTAGCAGGCTCAACAAGCTGGCGCGATTGACTGTTTCCTTATTGTGTTGCGAGGCGGCAGCCGTTTTGGTATAATTCCAGGTGCAGTCGGGGCGTAGCGCAGTTTGGTAGCGCACTTGTATGGGGTGCAAGTGGTCGGAGGTTCGAATCCTCTCGCCCCGACCATTCTTTTCTCCAAGATAGC
>JAMCWX010000076.1 GCA_023480885.1 Chloroflexota bacterium
TTGTCGCTGTACCAGAGTTTCGACTGAGCGTCCTTGGTGATGCGATGTCGGTCGAGGATCACTTTGAGGCCGCGTTCTCGAGCGCCTTCGATAATCTTGTCCATAATCTGGAGCCCGTTGAGGCCCTCGAAGTCCGGGTTGAAATCATAGTCGATCCCTTCGGTCGGCACGGCTTTCGGATCGAGCATCTCGCTGGAGAATGGAAGGCGAATGGTGTTGTAGCCCAGCGCGACGATCTGGTCCATCATTTCTTTCCAGTTGCGCGCCCAAATGCCGTGAGGCGCGAATGTGCCAGTCTCCATTCCGAACCAGTTGATGCCGGTCAAGATAACCTCTTTGCCAGTCGAGTCTACGATCTTGCCTCCCGAGGTGCTGAGGAAATTCGGGGGTAGCGGTTTGTCCTGGTCTGTGCCACCTGGATCGGGTGACGGTCGAGTGAGGGTGGCGGCTGCGGTCAAGGTAATTGGCTCGCTCTGCAATCGCTGGGCGGCTTCAATCACAGGCGCAGTAGCTGGCGCGCTTCCTGCGGCCGCGGCGCCACAACCAACAAGCAGTTGGCTGATAAGCACCACGGACAAGACCGCCCCTATAAACTTCCCTGGCTTTGCCCTTCTTCGGCCCATCACTGTCAGTCCTCCCCAGGTCCCGAAGTTGCCATAAGACCCGGCTTAGTGCAAAGCCGGGTCTTGTCTTTCCTTGTCAGGTTCGTATTCTAGCAACGCTTTACATAAGAGGTCCATAGGAAATAAGTACCAGGATGTTGGCGAGAGTTACAGTTCTGAAACAGCCATTAGCACCACTACTGGAATAGCAATTAGCAGTACTTCCGGTCTATTGACATCCTGTCTGCCTACGCTTATGCTTAGAGCGGTTTGCGATAGGATTCGGCAGTCGGTGCCGCGTGGCGGGCGCGATGAATCGCGCCCCTGCCAGGTTGGCCGGTCGCTGCACACTTCTGCAAACCGCACTAAAGCGCGAGCGTGCGTGCCTAAAATGGCATGCATATTGCATTCAATGACTGAGGCCTGAACGGGGACGCAAAGGTTCGCCCGTGGCTGTTTGTCCCTACCTTGCTGGCGACTGGTGTAATCCTCTCGCTAGCCGCTGTCAACATCGAAGAAAAAGGCTTTAACGCGGGGGTAAGCAATCGACGCCGATGCTGTACGCTCGAGGACGAGGAGACTGGTGAAACTTAGAAGACTGGTGCCTGCTACATCCCGGTTCAACATACTGCCCTGGCTGTTAATTGGGGCGATGGTGTCGGCTTTTGTAGACGTGAATGGGGCATCCGAGTTCGGTTCTGTCACGCCCCAGGTTGAGGCTAGTGTCGGAAGGGGTGAAGATGCGGCTGGCGGGCACGTCGCTCGCGAGCTTTCTTCGCCGAGCGTCGTCACGATCGAAGGCGATAACTACTCTTACTCCTATCAGGTGAACGGGATTCCCGAGACCATACGGGGCGCTGGGTATAACGCGATCTATCGGCATCTCAGCGACGAGGAGAGGGCAGCGCGGTATGACCGAGACTTCGCCTTGATGCGTCAGGCTGGAATCAACACCATTTCCGGATGGGGTCAAGACAAGGGCTACGAGCAGGACAGGTTCGACGAGTTGCTCTTGACGAAGGCGGAGCAGTATGGAATCGGCGTGATCATGCCGTACTATCTTCCTCCAGACGCGGACTACACCGATTCCGAATTTCGCCAGCGCGTGGCCGAAGACGCGGCCAACATGGTCCGACACTTCAAGGATTATCCCGCCGTCCGAATGTGGGGGCTGGGCAACGAGGTATTCCCCGAGATTACCTCTGCCGAGCAGGCTCAGGCATTTGCTTCGTTCCTCATCGAGCTGGCCGATCTGGTTCACAGCATTGACCCGAATCATCCTGTGATATACAGGGAAACTGAAGACGTCTACGTGCCCGAGTTATCGAGAGCGCTCCGCGCAGACGACGTGAGGCGAACGTGGCTGATTTATGGGATGAACGTTTACACGTATCGCATTTACCAAATCCTGTCGGAGTGGCCTCAACAAGGATTTGATCAGCCCATCATCATCTCGGAGTTTGCGCCTCCTGATCTGGAGTTGTCAGAGAGACCCGGCGGGTACGTGCAGATGTGGCGAGCGCTGCGCAGCTATCCTTCGCTTGTTATGGGAGGCCTCGCCTACGTATGGACGACAGAAGGGCCGGAGCCAGTGGATCGCTATTATGGCCTCGTGGATGACAATGGCGTGGCAATCGACGATTCTTACAATCGACTTGCTGCCGAATACCTCCGCGAAATTGCTCGGGGAGTCCCCAGGCGATTGGTGCTCGCCGATTCCCCGTAGGTACGTACCGGTTACTCTTCCTCTCTGCCGCAAAATCTGCAAGTGCTCGTCACGTGAGCGCGGAACTTTTTGAGCCCTTGGCGCGTTCTATAAAGTGAAACAGGCGTGATTTGTCTTGTGATATAATGCGGTGAGCAAACTCTCGGGGGTGGTTCCATGCGCAGACTCGCGATAGCAGTGTCCCTGGCAGTCTTGTGGGCGACCGTGAGCAGTTGCATCGTAGCTCCATCACCGGCCAAACGCAATGTCGTCAACGTGGCTGTCTTGATGTATCCTGGAGGGGGTGCGCCGCCCCCCGTTTTGGCCCTCTACAAGGCGGCTCTGGAGGTCAGCAAGACAGCCAACGATTACGAGCTCAGGATATCGAACATCAATCCCCTGATGCCGGAGCCAGGGACAGTTGTGGATAAGCAGCAGGCTCCCCCAGCGGTTTCTGCGCTGGAGCAGGCTATGGGCCAGGACCCACCCCCGGATGTGGTCCTTTTCTCAGGTATCGGCGAGTTCAACGCGGCTCTGGACAAGGACTTGCTACAGCCTCTCGACACCTATGTGCGCAGCGACAAGAACGTCAAGCCTGACGACTATTATCCAGGCGCGCTGGAGGCTCTGAGCGATAATGGCCGACTGTATGCGTTGCCGATCAATGTAGGGCCTACCGTGTTGATGTACGACAAACGAGTTCTCGACGATGCGGGAGTACCTGCTCCGGAGCCCAACTGGAACTGGTCGGCATTTGTAGGCTACGCGAAGCAACTGACGAAGGCGACTGGAGACCCTCAGAACGACAGATATGCGATCAATCTATCTGTCCAGATGGCCTTGCCAGCGTTTATCTGGCAAAATGGCGGGGAACTGGTCAGTAAAGATGGAAAGCGCTCGCTCCTTAACGAGCCGGCAGCCGTCGAGGCGGTAAAGTTCTACTCTGACTTGATCAACACGTACAAGGTCGTTCCTCCAGACCCGAAAGCAAATGCAGGCGGGCCAGGCTATGCAACTAAGCCAGCTCTGAGAGTCGGACAGGGCGAGGTCGCGCCCCTTTGGTCACCGATGGGTAGAGTGGCGATGATGTTTGCCAGTGGCGCCGGCGGCCAGATGCAGTTTATGCCCTTCATGCGAGGGGGGCAGGATCGGCCAATACGACTGGCCGAGTTGCCACGGGGGAAACTTCCCGCGACGATTCTTGACGTCTACACGGCCATAGGTATGACTTCGAAAGCGGCTAACAGCCCCGTCGCATACAAGGCTATGATGGCCCTGGCGAGCGAGATGCAGAAGGACCTGTCTTCCCCTGCCAGACGTTCCCTGGCCAAGAACCTTCGGCAAATTAACCCTGGTATTACCGAAGATGATGCTCAAGTCATCTTGAGGTCCCTGGAATATGCGCGGCCGATGCCATGGCTGAAAGGCGGAGAGGGTATGAGGATTCTCTACGAGAAGCTTTTCACTCCGATTCAGCGAAACACAAAGTCTATCGACGAGGCGATCAAAGACGCGTCTGATGCGATCGACGAGGTGTTGAACAAGTGATCCGCCGTGGCTACGATGAGTATGCTTGGGTCAAGAAGTTCGCGCTTATCGGTTCAGCAGTCCTCCTTGTTTTTCAGGCAGGTTGCATTCAGCTACCAGGCTCGGCAGCGCCTGCGCCAACTGCTACAGTGAGAGCTGCTAAGGCGCCTGCGCGCCCAACAGCTATTGTGAGACGAGACTCGATTGTCGAATCTGTGAAGGTTCTGGGGCGTGTAGCGGCTGTGCGTGAAGGAGAGCTATATTTCAAGAACGCGGGCAGGCTGAAGAAGATCTACGTTCAATCTGGCCAGGAAGTCGCCGAAGGCCAGTTGCTGGCAGAGATGGATGTCGGCGATCTCGAGTCTCGCATCGCCACAGCTCAGGTCACCTACGATACAGCAAAGATCAAACTGGAGCAAATGAAAGGGAATAGAGGAGATGCCGAGCTTCGGCGCCAGTTGGACCTTACAAACGCCGCTATTGCCGTGCAGCAAGCTGAGAATGGCCTTGCTAAGGCGGAAGCAGATTTGGCTGGTGTCAAGGCTGGGCCTACGCCGGTAGAGACGGCAGAGGCAGGGGTTAGAGCCGCTCAAATGGAGCTCGACAACGCGAGGCGCAATCTCACCACCACGCAGAAGACGGTTGAGAGGAACATCTCTGACCGCCAGAATGAGGTCAACTGGTATGAGGCAAACTACGGTGACAACCTGAGCAAGTATAATCGCGGGCAGATCACTAAAGATGAGCTAGATAAGCACTGGAACAATCTGACGGCCGCAAAGGACAGGCTCGACGCAGCCAGAGCGGACGGGGATACTACCTTAGCTAAGGCTCAAGCTGCAATTTCGCAGGCGGAGGATGGGCTGCGTAAGGCTCAGGGCGAGCTAGAAGCGAAGGAGTCTTTGCCTCCTGATTGGCACATTAAGCAGGCCGAACAGGCGGTAACCCTGGCCAGGCTTACGCTTGAGAAGGCGCGGGCGGAATATGCTCAGAAAGAAGCCGGTGGTGAAGACCTCGACGTCGCTCTTCAAGAGAAGACGGTTGAACAGGCTAAAGCTTCGTTAGACGATCTCAAGACTCAGATGGGCGATTCTCGTCTGGTTGCACCGTTTGCAGGAAAGGTGATGGTCGCCAGGGGAAGGATTGGCGATCAGATGGCGGCGCTGCAGTCGGTCGTGAGTTTAGCCGATCCTTCTGAGCTTCAAGTGCGTGGCGATTTGATGGACGCCGACGTTCCCAAGGTCGCACTGGGGCAAGATGCCACCGTCATCGTCGACGCTCTGCCAGGCACGACGCTCAAGGGGGTCGTCGTCGGCGTGCCGGGTAACTTTGCCAGCCAGGGTGGCACCGTTCAGGATCGCTCGGTACAGATAACGGTCGATTGGCCCAAGGCAGGAGCGCAGTTGGGGATGCTCGCCCGCGTGACCATTGTGGTGCAGAAGAAAGACGGCGTCCTAATAGTGCCTGCCAAAGCGGTGAAGACGGTAGGCAAACGCCGTTTCGTGGAGTACATGGACGGTTCGCTCCGTCGTTCCGCTAACGTCGAGGTTGGCGTGGTTACCGACACCGACGCGGAGATTGTTAGCGGATTGACGGAGGGCCAGGTCATCCTCTCAGGGCAGTAGCTGGTAGATGAGTAGTCTTGCCGCGAGGCTTTCCGCCACAAGGTACGCCGGCCGTGAAAGAATTGTGCCCGTTCTGGCCATTGCAAGCAAGAGATTCGCCAACAACCGGTTGATGGTATTGGCGGCGTTGTTTGGGCTAGTGGTCGCAGTGGCACTGGTGACGGCGATACCGCTGTACGCGAACGGCGTGGCAACGCAGGCGCTCCGCCGCGAGCTGGGCGCATCAGCTAGCGAAAGCGTAATGCCCCGGGCATCAATCCTACTTGCTTACGTCCCTGGGCGCAACTCGGCGGCCACCTCCCTTGACGTGTTGGGTAACGTCGATTCCTTCGTGAAGGATCGGGCTTCCAGGCTACCAGGTCTTTCTCCACTACTCTCGATGAAGTATGCCCAGACCAATTCTTTTTCTCTATTCGTTCAGGGTGAGGCTAGGAGTGGCGAAGCGCGTGGCGACATTTTCTTTGCCTCGATGGGAGGCTTCGCGGATCACGTGCAGGTTCTGGAGGGGCGTTTGCCGCGCGCAGGGGACGAACTCGAGGCGCTCATCAGCACCGAAGGCCTGGACGAGCTGGGACTGAGGGTTGGCGAAGTAGTCGACATTGCTATCCCACAATCTGGCGGGCAAGGTTCCGTGCCTGTGCGAATCGTGGGCCGCTGGTACCCTGAGAACGCTCAGGAGCCATACTGGTTCAATCAAGTCAAGTATTTCAAGAACGCCTTGTTCGTGCCAGAAGATGCGCTGTTCAGGAGCGTGTTGTCTTCTTCCGCTCGATCTCTGAGAGAATATGGCTGGTATTTCGTCTACGATCCGAGCCATATCGACGTGGCTGACATAGATGCGCTGCTGCCGGCGTTTTCGCAGTTGCGCTCGGGAGCTCAGCAGGTATTGAGAGGCCTCAAGGTCGACGCGTCACCCGAAGACTTGCTGGAACGTTATCGCCAGAAAGCTTTCTTCCTGCAGGTGTTGCTGTTTGTCCTGGGTGCGCCGATTCTAGCCATCGTTCTCCAGTTCGTGGCTGTAGTGGCAACGATGCTGATAGAGAGGCAAAAGGACGAGATCACGACGCTCAAGAGCCGGGGTGCGACTATGTTGCATATCCTGAGCATGTTCATTGTCGAGTGGTCGCTGCTCGGTCTGGTGGCCGTGGTCGTAGGAACCCTACTGGGCACAGCGCTGGCGGGGCTTCTGGGCTTTTGCAACGGGTTCCTGATTTTCTCGGGGACTGAGGGGTTATTGCAGGTACGACTGATGCCCGAAATCCTGCTTTACGCTATTGCCGCTGTTTCGCTCTCGATCGTGGCGGCTCTCATCCCTGCTGCCGAAGCGGCCAGGCATTCCATAGTGACTCACAAGCAGGAGGTTTCGCGCAGCTTGCGTCAGGGGGTCTTGACGCGCTATTTCGTCGACCTTCTGCCTGTGCCGGTGGCAGCGTACTCTTACTATATGCTGTTGCAGCGCCAATCGGTGTTGCCTGTAGGCGAGGCAGGGGACGCATTCTCCGATCCGCAATTGCTGCTTGGGCCGGCGATTTTCGTTTTCGCCGGGTCATTCGTCTTTCTGCGGGTTTTCCCGATACTCATTGCGCTGGTCGAGCGGTTGGTCAACCCTTTCGTCGGCGTGAGCCCTCTGGTTGCGCTGCGCCAGATTTCACGCGAACCTCAGCAGCACCGCGCGCTCTTGCTGCTTCTCACTCTGACAACCGCACTGGGCGGTTTCAGCGCATCGGTTGCGGCGACGCTGGACGAGAACAATCGTGATATAGCGCATTACCGCGTCGGGTCCGACGTGAGGTTGGGTGAAACCGGCACCTACGACGATGATACCGAGGAGTGGACGCTCGTGCCGCTCGACGAGCATCTGAACACTAGCGGCGTAGAGTCAGCCGCCAGGGTGTTCCGCACGATGGCCACCGAGAAGATCGGCACGCGTGGCGGCGACGTCACGGTACTCGGAATCGATCCAGCCGAGTTCGGGAATGCCGTCTACTGGCGGAACGACTACAGTTCTCTGCCGTTGCCGCAACTATTGGGCGCGTTGGCGGCTGATGAGACGGGCGCGCTGGTCGACCGACGGTTGCTGGACGCGTACCACCTCGACGTGGGGGATCAGATAAGCCTCAACTTCAAGCAACAGACTGTAGACTTCACTATCGTGGGCGCACTTGGTTACTTCCCTACTCTTTATCCCGATTCGGGCCGGTTTATGGTCGCCAACGTCGACTACCTTTTCGCGAACATAGGCGCGCAACCTTACGACGTCTGGGTCAGGCTGAAGCCTGGCGCGAACGCCACGGCTGTGGTCGACGACCTCAGGGGGCGTGACGTGCCCGTGGTGCGCTTCGAGGAACTCGGGCAGGCGGTGGCGGAAAGGCAGAAAGATCCTACTCGTCTGGGGGCACTCGGAACGTTATCTATCGGCTTCCTCATCGCAGCGCTTCTCAGCGTGCTGACGTTGCTTCTATATTCGTTCCTGTCCTTCCGCAAAAGGATGCAGCAGCTAGGCATTTTGCGGGCAATCGGTCTTTCCTTAGGGCAGTTAACTGGCATCTTTCTCACAGTGCACGGGCTGGTTGTCCTGTTTGGGGTTGGGGTTGGCACAGCGCTGGCCTACCTATCTTCATCGCTGTTCATTCCGTTCCTGCAGATCCGAGCCGAGCAGCACGCCGGGATACCGCCGTTCATGGTGGTTACGGCCTGGGCAGATGTGGCGAAGCTGTATCTCGTGCTCGCGATCTTCCTGGCTCTGGCGCTCTCCATTAGCCTCTGGCTGTTAAGGCGCATTCGGATTTACGAGGCTATCAGGTTTGGAGAGGAACGCGGATGAGAATCGGAGGCTGGAAGCTGCCAGGGTGGAAAATGCCACGATCCAAGTCCGCTGGTACGCGAGAACAGAGCGCGTGCGAAAAGGAAACGGCGCAGATCTCGGCTGACGCCTTTGTAGTCTGCCAGGGGATGGTCAAGATATATAAGGTAGCCGATCTCGAAACTGTGGCTCTCCAGGGGCTCGATCTGGAGGTCCGACGGGGCGAGATTCTGGCCATCGTGGGCAACAGCGGCAGCGGCAAGACGACCCTGTTGAATATCCTTGGCGGGCTCGATCGGCCATCCGCGGGGCGAATACACGTTGGAGGGCAGAATCTGCTAGAGCTGTCGGATGCCGAGCTTTCACGCTATCGCCGATCGCCGGGTCGTGAGTGGCCACA
>JAMCWX010000016.1:0-381 GCA_023480885.1 Chloroflexota bacterium
AGAGAATCCTCGATCTTGGAACGGGATCTGGAATACTCGCCATTGCAGCGGCCCGAATGGGAGCCCAATCGGTGCTTGCCCTCGATATCGATGCCGTGGCGGTCGATTCTGCTAAGAGCAACGTCGATCTTAACGGCTTGCGAGACGTCGTGCGCGTGGCCACTGGATCGCTACCCGTGCCGCCTGCCGTTGCCTCGAGCAGTGGTGCAGATCAGGATGATGGTGACGGCAAATTCGATCTCATCGTCGCGAATATCATCGCCAAAGTGATCGTCGAGCTGTCAGGCCATCTTGCCAGCGCAACGCGCCAGGGAGGCATCGTCATCGCCAGCGGCATCATCGTCGAGAAAGCCTCGCCGGTTGAGGAAAGCAAACGGCGAG
>JAMCWX010000016.1:391-34977 GCA_023480885.1 Chloroflexota bacterium
CGACGCTCTTCCGATCATCTCGCGCTCAGCGCGGTGACTGGATCGCGCTTGTGGCGCGCAAACTGTAGGGCAGGACTATGCATCGATTTTTCGTCGAGCCAAAGGCTATCGGCCGATCAGGCATAACACTTTCTGGCCAGCAGGCACATCAGATCGCTAACGTGCTGCGGCTGCAGCCAGGAGACCTGATACTCGTCCTGGACAATTCTGCCTGGCAGTACGAGGTCGTGTTGACCTCCGTGCGTGGCGACGAAGTGTTGGGCGCGATCAGGGCGAAGAGCCTCGTGGCCAGCGAGCCTCGCACCAAGGTGACTCTATACCAGGGACTGCTGCGCGCCCACAGGTTCGAGGTGGTCCTTCAGAAATGCACTGAGGTTGGGGTCGTCGCTTTCATCCCGATGATATGCGAGCGGTGCGTAGTTGCGAACATTAGGGACGCGAGCGCAGCCAAGATAGAACGTTGGCAGAGGATTATCGCCGAGGCTGCTGAGCAATCAGGAAGGGGAAAGCTTCCAGTATTGCGACCGGCAGCGCTTTTCCAGCAAGCGTGTGAAGAGGTCAGGAGCCTGTCGCTCATCGCCTGGGAAGGTGAAGTCGTGACCTCATTGAGGTCGTTCCTGCGCGAGAACGGCGTAGCGAGGAGCGAGGAAGGTTCGTCGACCAGGCCATTCTCCGTCAACATCTTCGTCGGTCCTGAAGGTGGCTTCTCTGAGTACGAGGTGCAAAGAGCGAGCGCCTACGGTATAACACCTGTGAGCCTTGGGCCGCGCACCTTGCGCGCCGAAACCGCTGCGATCACCGCGTCTGCGATAACGTTATACGAAGCCGGGGATTTAGGGGAATAGCCACATCTAGCGCGTCTTTCACGTCTTGCGTTAAGCCCATGCTTGGGGTATACTCCCTGTATAGATGCCGAAACCACGTATTCAGGGGAGCAAGGTAATCTTTGCTCCCCATTAGGCATATGTGCAGGGTCGAAGACGCTTGCAAGCAGGGAGATAGCTGTGGTAGCAACTGCGGAGGGCATGTGGGCCGGGAGCCATCACTGCCAGCATGATGCCGAATCGATATACGCAGCCCTCGTCGGGAAACTGAAGACCTATCTCGCCGATTCTGATCTGGAGCTGATCCAGCGCGCCTACCAGTTTGCAAAAGAGGCGCATAAGGGACAACAGCGGAAATCGGGAGAAGCGTTCATAACCCACCCACTTGCAACGGCCAGAATCCTGGCCGATTTGCATTTAGATGCGGCTGCCATCGCTGCTGCCTTGCTCCACGATGTGCCTGAGGACACGCAGGTGCCGTTGAGCAAGGTCCAGGAGGATTTCGGCCCTGAAATAGCCAAGCTGGTAGACGGCGTTACCAAGCTGAGCCGCATCAACTGGGATGTCATCGAGGAAAGCAAACGGCGAGTTAGCAAGCAGAGCGACGATGAGCTGAACGCGTGGGCAGAGAACGTGCGGAAGATGTTCCTGGCCATGGCCGACGATACTCGCGTCGTGCTCATTAAGCTCGCCGATCGCCTTCACAACATTAGCACGCTCATTTACTTGCCACAGAACAAGCGGCGGGAAATCGCCCAGGAGACGATGGAAATCTACGCTCCGCTCGCGAGTCGCCTGGGTATGTGGCAAATGAAGTGGCAGCTAGAAGACGGCGCCTTCCGCCACCTGGAGCCGCAGCAGTACAAAGAGATAGCAGGCATGGTGGCAGGCCGACGCGCCAGCCGCGAACGTTACATCTCGAACGTTATCGCCATACTTCACGACGAGCTCGAGCGAGCTGGAATCAAGGCCGAGATAAGCGGTCGCCCGAAGC
Source organism: Chloroflexota bacterium (assembly GCA_023480885.1). Taxonomy (GTDB): domain Bacteria; phylum Chloroflexota; class UBA6077; order FW602-bin22; family JACPRP01; genus JAMCWX01. The sequence continues at coordinate 2,210 of JAMCWX010000016.1, forward strand.
ACATCTACAGCATTTATCGTAAGATGCAGAGCCGGGGGGTGGATTTCAGTCAGATGTACGATCTGCTTGCCGTGCGCGTGTTGGTCGACGAGGTGCCAGACTGCTACAGCGCTCTGGGCATCGTCCACGCTCTCTGGCATCCGATTCCCGGCCAGTTCGACGACTACATCGCCATGCCGAAGGAAAGCCTGTATCAATCTTTGCACACCAGCGTGATTGGTCCTGAAGGCAAGCCTCTGGAGATACAGATTCGCACTCACGAGATGCATCGTCTGGCCGAATATGGCGTTGCGGCGCACTGGCGGTATAAGGAAGGTGGCAAGCGGGACGTTAAGTTCGAGCAGAAGATTGCGTGGCTGCGCCAACTCATGGATTGGCAGAAGGATGTGGCTGGAGGGGCGAAGGAGTTTGTCGAGTCGCTGAAGACCGACATCTTCCGCGACCAGGTCTATGTTTTCACGCCCAAAGGCGAGATCAAGGATTTGCCTGCCGGTGCCACGCCGCTTGACTTCGCCTATCGCATCCATACGGACATCGGCCACCGCTGTATTGGCGCAAAGGTCAACGGTCGGTTGGTGGCGCTGGACTATCGACTGAAGACGGGCGAGATTATCGAAGTCTTGACGACGAAGTCTCCCAAAGGCCCGAGCCGCGACTGGCTTAATTCAAACCTGGGTTATATTAAGACGGCACACGCCCGTGAAAAGATTCGACAATGGTTCCGCAAGCAGTTGCGCGAGGAGAATATCGTTCGAGGCCGCGAGCTTCTGGAAAAGGAACTGAACCGCCTTGGCCTGGCTAACGAGAAGCTCGATGACATCGCTCAGCTCTTCAAGTTCGATCGGCTCGACGACTTCGTCGCGGCGATTGGTTATGGCGATATTAGCACTCAGCAAATAGCCTCGAAGATAGCCGCAGAACAGGCGAGAACCTACGAGATCAGCCTGCCAGAGGTACCGCCGCCGCCAGCGGAGGCGACCAAAGGCATAAGGGTTATGGGCGTTGGCGACCTGCTCACCAAGCTTGCTCGTTGCTGCACCCCTGTGCCCGGTGACGAAATCGTCGGCTACATTACGCGGGGCAAGGGCGTCACTGTTCATCGCAAAGACTGCCCGAACATCATGGCGGAAAAGGAGCAGGAACGGCTGGTCAGGGTTGATTGGGGCCGTACTGAGCACCAGGTCTATCCTGTGACTGTGCGCATAGAGGCCTGGGACCGAGACGGGTTGCTGCGCGACGTTGCCGCGGTAGTGGCCGAGGACAAGATTAATATGTCGTCGGTTAGCGCGGTGAGCCATCCCGATCGAACGGCTACCATCACCGCTACCCTCGAAATCTCTGGCATTGAGATGCTGAGCCGCATCCTGTCGAAGCTAGAGTCTATCAGGGACGTATCTAGCGTGATCAGAGACAGTGGTTAGCAGGCGCTTCGCTCATTGAGCTATTAAACGGACGTTTGTGGCGAAGCTCTCATAATTGTGGCCTGACGCGGCGACCTCTATCCATAAGAGGTAGCTCGGCCGGGGGATGATCCTACTCTCCACATCGAGGAGATCGATCTCAAAGGATTGCCACTGATGCTGGGGCTCCAACTGTCCGTTGTGCGTAGGAAAGTTATCTTGGTTCTGGTAGTAGAACCCTCGCACCAAGTAAGCTTCGCTGTTGTATGCGTCCCTATACTTGAGCCGTATTAAGAGCGGATACTCTGACCCGACTATGCCCCCGCCAGAGAGCGATTGGTTGACGAGTTTGAGGTCGATTCCCAGCTTGACCGATCTGAAATCTGTGATGTCCTTGTTCAATTGCTGAAATAGATAGGTTTCGCAATGCTTGGTAGCGCCTGTGCGCAAGAAGTGGACAGCCTCTCTGCCATCCTCTGTTCCCACCGAGGCAGAACCCTCTATTGGTTCCTCTTCGCCTCGATTCGCAACTTGCCATCCGTTCAGGCCGTCCTTGAACAGTCCATTGTAAATCAGGTTTTGGGCTGCCGGTAGTTCCAGCGGGCGCATGTTTGCATTTATTCGGGTTCTCTCGTTCTTGACCAGCTCGACGCCTCCCCCCTGTCCCTGCACGCTTGCCGAGCCGCTGTGGACTATGATGTCCGTCGCGTTCTCGCTTCGGTCAATAGAATAGCTGCCTTCTCGCAGTTGGATAGAAGCTTCAGGTGTAGGCACCTCGAACTGGCGTGACTTAGTTGTCGGCGGGGCAACCTCGAAGCGCGCGTGGCCACTCTTCAGTCTGATGACCAGGTTAGCGGCGTTATCGTTGTATCGGGTCTGCTGAGCTTTCTCGATCGAGACAATCGTGTTTGGCCATAGCTGAACGTTGCTGCCATCAAATAGCCAGAGGACAGCCTGTGAGTTCTCCACTGTTCGCAGAATGTCACCTTCCCCAACCTGGATCGCCTTGTCGTCCCCAGCAGTCTTTTTCCCAGCGGCGTTAACCTCGTACTTAGTGCCTTTCTCTTGCAGAAGCACTGTTCCTCTCAGTATTTCCACCGAAACTTCCTTGGGCCTGGTGGCGCCGGAAAAGTAGGCGTTTATGCCGAGGGGAATAGTGACCACGAGCACGCAAAAGGTGAGAAATGACAGCCATAAGATTGTCCAGGCTAACCTATGAGGATTGCGAGTCATCTTTCTCCTGATCAGAAAGGTCCGACTTTTGCAGAACCCTGCCCAGCAGGCTGCCATCGATCTCGCCAAGTATCTCTGTCTGGCAAACCTGGTTGGTGAGATCGTCCTCGCACGCCGCGAACACGCGGACGTAATTGTCCGTCAATCCCTCCCACAGATGACCGTGCGGCGTAGTCGCCTGGGTCTCAAAGAGGACATCCAGGGTCTCGCCCAGGTGTCTTCGCCTGAAACTAGCTGCGCCCTGCGAGGCGAGACGCATCATGGCATCGCTGCGCGTCTTCTTGACCTGATAGGGAACCTGTTCAGGCATCTTTGCGGCGACCGTGCCACGGCGAGGTGAGTACTTGAAGACGTGTATGCCGGCGAAGCCGATCTCGCGGGCCAGATCGTAGGTCTCTTGAAACTCAGCGTCGGTCTCGCCTGGAAAGCCTACTATGACGTCCGTTGTGATGGCGACGTCGGGGATGGCGGCACGGATTCGCTCGATCGTGCGCACGAAGCTCGTCGGGTCGTAGCGGCGCCGCATGCGCCTCAGCACCGAATCGCTGCCACTTTGCAGCGGAAGATGAATGTGGCGACAGACCCTGTCGTTTTCCCAGATGGCAAGGAGTCCAGGATGAAAGTCCATAGGCTCGATCGAAGACAGCCGCAACCGCTCCACGCCTGTTCGCTCGAGCAGGGCGCGCACGAGGTCGGTGAGGTCGATCTCAGGTTCCCCCTTGAGATCCTTACCATAGGTGCCGACGTGAACGCCAGTCAGAACTATCTCTCTGTGGCCAGCGTCGACTCGCCTAGCTACGCTACTCACGACTTCCTCGATCGGAACGCTGCGCTCTCGACCTCGGGCGACGGGCACGATGCAGAATGTGCAGAACTTGTTGCAGCCTTCCTCGATTTTGACGAACGCACGCGTGCGAAGGGCAGGGTCGATGTGCAATTCCGTCTCTGGAATGCGGGCATCCGTCATGTTGCCCAGCGCTTCATTAACCAGTTCGGCGATGCGAGGCTTGTCGTCGTTGGCCACGACTAGGTCGATCTGATCCACCTGGACGACTTCGTTGGGCGCGACGTCGACGTAACAGCCAGTTGCTACTACGAGAGCGGAGGGGTTTGCGCGTCTCGCGTGGCGAATAAGTTGCCGCGATTTCCGGTCGGCCACGTGAGTGACCGTGCACGTGTTGATTACATAGACGTCGACAATGCCGTCGTAATCCACGACACGGAATCCGGCCTTGAGAAAGCGACGCGTGAGCTCTTCTGTCTCTGCTTGATTCAGCTTGCAGCCGAGAGTGGTCAGGGCTACTGCAAGAGAGTGCCGATCGTTTGCCATTCGTTTCTTACACGTTCCCAGGAAAGGGCCTCTAGTTTTCTAACGAAGCAGCCGGCTGAAGGTTTCGTCAAGCCGGCTGCCGAAGTAAGTTGCCAGTCTCTGAACATATTATACAGAGAGCTTGGCCAGTGATGTCAAGATTCGCGCTCTACGATGGTCGCGATGCCCTGGCCGACGCCGATACACATGGTCGCGAGGCCATAGCGAGCGTCACGTTTAACCATCTCGTGCACGAGCGTTGTAATGATTCTAGCTCCTGTGCAACCCAATGGATGGCCCAGAGCGATGGCACCGCCATTCGGATTGATCTTGGAAGTATCCAGGTTCAGTTCCTTGATGCAGGCTAGGGCCTGGGCCGCGAACGCCTCGTTGAGTTCGATGACGTCCAGTTGGTCGGCAGTGAGCCCAGCGCGTTGCAACGCCTTGCGGGTCGCGGGCACGGGCCCGATGCCCATATACGAGGGATGGACGCCGGCAACGCCGGTCGCGATTATCTTGGCCATCGGCTTGAGGCCGAGTTCGCGCGCTTTCTTCTTGGACATCAGCAGAACGGCCGATGCGCCGTCGTTGACGCCCGACGAGTTGCCTGCGGTAACTGTGCCGCCAGGCTTGAACGCTGGAGGCAAAGCGCGCAGTTTCTCGATCGTGGCGTCTGGACGAGGATGCTCGTCGGTGTCGAAAACGATCGGATCACGCTTCTTCTGCGGGATAATCACAGGAATGATCTCGTTCTTGAACTTGCCCTCGCGAATGGCGGCCCCAGTCTTCTGCTGACTTCTCAGGGCAAACTCGTCTTGTTCCTCTCGCGAGATGCCGTATTTCTCGGCGACGTTCTCGGCTGTCTCGCCCATGCTGATAGGGGGATATTTCTCGACCATCTTCGGGTTAACCATCCTCCAGCCGATGGTCGAATCGTACATCGTAATCTCGCCCCTAGGGAACTCGGCTGTTGGCTTGGGCATAACGAAAGGAGAGCGGGAATCTTGACATCACTGGCCAAGTCATGCTTTCCACGCCGCCGGCGATAATGATGTCGCCGTTGCCCGTCTGGATGGCCTGCGTCGCGCTATTGATGGCCTGCAGCGCCGAGCCGCAAAGCCTGTTGAGGGTCACGCCTGGTATAGTATACGGCAGGCCCGTTAACAGAACGGCCATTCTGGCGACGTTTCTGTTATCTTCTCCCGCCTGATTGGTGCAGCCAAAGAAAACGTCCTCGATTTCGTCGGGATTGACCGGTGTACGTTCCAGAAGCTTGGATATGACGAGCGCGGCCAGGTCGTCTGGGCGGACATCCTTGAGTGCGCCTGCGTACCGGCCGATCGGCGTTCGAACAGCATCGACAATAACGACTTCGTTCATCGATTCCTCCATCGGTTGCTTGATCAAGTTCTGTGTTAGCCGCTTACTTTGCCATTGTATATGGTTCAGAGAGAAAGTCAAATGCACCCCCGAGCGTCCGAGGGGCAGGGTGTTCGATCAGTCGGCGCGCTTCTCGTCCTTGATGCGCCGAACGCTATTGCTCCGGCAGTGCGGACAGGTGCGCTCCTGCAGCGGCGCATCAGGCGAGTAGGGCGCGGCATAGGTGTGACCGCATCTAAGACACTTGAACGTGGCTTCTGTTTGTTCGCTCACTAGCTAAGACCTTCCTGGTATGCTCTATTTCCTGCGCGGTGACGGCCATTCTCATCTCGTCAAGCTCGCGCATAGTCTTCGCAAACTTCTGTCCCTCGGCGGCGCTTATCCATTCGAGTTGCAAGCGCTCGGGCCTTATGCCTTTGCGCTCCAACTTATCCCACAATCTATCGACACGCCGCTGGGTCGAGCGATTGGCGTCGATGTAATGACAATCGGAGTAGTGACAGCCTGAGATGAGAACTAGCGCGGCGCCCAGCTTGAAGGCGTGAATCACGAACTTCTCGTCGACCCTGCCGCTACACATCGTGCGGATCACTCGCGAGGTCGGTGGATACTGCAAGCGCGACGTGCCGGCGAAATCTGCACCAGCGTAAGAGCACCAGTTGCAGGCAAAGACGAGCATCTTATCGCCGGGATTCTCTACCAGCACGGCGTCTATTTGAGCGTAAATCTGCTCGTCGCTAAAGTGCCGCATAGTAATCGCGCCGAAAGCGCACTCTGCGCCGCAAGAGCCGCATCCTGCGCAAGCAGCTTCCACAACCGTCGCCGGTGTCTTCGTCCTTCGATCTGATGTGATAGCTCGGTATGGGCAAACCCGCGTGCAAAGCTCGCACGCGGTGCATTTGCTGACGTCCACCATCGAGGTGATAGCCTCGGCGTGTATCTTGCCGCTATTCAATATTATGGTGGCGCGCGCCGCAGCTGCGCTCGCCTGGGTTACGCTGTCCTTGATGTCCTTCGGCGCCTCGGCGCACCCAGCGAAAAACACGCCTTTGGTGGAGGCATCGACAGGCCTGAGCTTAGGGTGCGCTTCCAAGAAGAAGCCGTCGGACGTCCGAGAAAGGGTCAAGAGCCGCTGAACTAGGTCGCTGTCCGTTCTGGGTGTCGCGCCTGTGGACAGGACGACCAAATCCATCTCGTGGCGCTCAACCCTTCCCGTGGTCGTGTTCTCGACTGTGACGATGAGGTTGTTCGTCACAGGGTCTTCCGCGATATCGCCTGGCAAACCACGGACGTATCGGACCCCCTCTTCTTTGCTTCGCCTGTACAGGTCCTCAAAGCCTTTGCCGAAGGCTCGAATGTCGATGTAGAAGACGTTGACGTCGACGTCGGGATAATGATCTTTAAGGAGAAGGCTGTCCTTGATGGTGTTCATACAGCAAATGTTGCTGCAGTAAGGATTTCCACGCTTCTCCATACGTGAGCCAACGCATTGGATGAAGCCGATTTTCCGCGGCACTTTTCCGTCAGTTGGTCGTATCAAGTGCCCCTCGGTTGGGCCTCCTGCCGAAATGAGGCGCTCGAACTCGAGACTGGTGATAACGTTCTCGTAGCGCGTGTAGCCGTATTCGTCGAGATGTGTGGGATCGAAGACATCCATGCCCACTGCCACGACGATCACGCCGACTTCGAGGTCGATGACCTCATCCTGCATGTCGTAGTCGATGCACTTCTTCTCGCATCTCTCCTGGCACTTACCGCAGACGATGGGATTAGTTCCGAGACAGTCCTCTTCGTTCAACACGTAGGCAGAGGGGACAGCCTGGGGGAAGGGCTTGTAGATTGCGCGACGGGAGGAGAAACCCATCTGGAACTCGTCGGGCTTGACGACGGGGCAGACCTGCTCACATTCGCCGCACGAGTTGCATTCTTTTTCGTCGACGTAGCGGGCTTTCTTGCGCACCTTTACGTTGAAGTTGCCAACGTAGCCAGAGACGTGCTCGACTTCGCTATAAGCCAGGAGTTTAATCCTCGGATGTCGACCGACATCCATCATCTTCGGCCCGAGTATTCATATCGAGCAATCCATCGTGGGGTACGTCTTGTCCAGTTGGGCCATCAGTCCGCCAATAGAGGGCTGCTTCTCCACGAGGTAAACCTGGTGGCCGGCGTCGGCAAGGTCAAGCGCTGCCTGGATACCAGCGATGCCGCCGCCAATGACCAGCGCAGCTTTCTTAACGGGGATCTCCGCTTCCTCCTGTGGCTCGAGGAAGCGAGCGCGCGCGACGGCCATCGACACCACGTCTTTGGCCTTCCGCGTGGCGCCTTGCCAGTCGTGAAGATGAACCCAACTGCACTGCTCGCGAATATTGGCCATCTCCATCAAATACGGGTTGAGCCCTACTTCGGCGACGCATTGCCTGAAGGTTGGCTCGTGCAGGCGAGGGCTACAGGAGGCGACGATCACACGATTCAGCCGATGCTCGATAATGTGGCGCTTGATTTCCTGCTGGCCGGGGTCCGAACAAGTATACCTGTTTCGGACGGATACGACGACATCTGCTAGCCCTTCGGCGTACTGCCTCACTTCTTCGCAGTCGAGGGAGCCCGCGATGTTGAGGCCGCACTCGCAGACGAACACCCCTATTCTCACATCCCTGTTTTCACTGGCCAAAACGAGTTACCTCCTGTAAGGGTCGGTGTGAGGAGCCCCAATCCTGCCGTGCTCAGCAGAACAAGGGAACGGCCCTCACTCTAACCCTCTCCCAGAGGGAGAGGGGATTTATCCTTGCTCACATTGGGCGACATAGCAGTGGTTAGAGCGCCAGCAAGCAAACTGGATAGATCGATTACTTCCAGGTTTCGCACGCCGTCGCGCGAATAATCTCGGCTTGCGCACTTCAAGTGAATCTCGCACTTTGGGCAAGCAGTGACAAGGACATCTGCGCCTGTCGTCCCAGCTTCGCGAAGCCTCTCGACTTGAATATCCTTGGCAGCAGCGCCGCAGTTTGCCCACGCGTGCGTGCCGCAGCACGTGGCGCGGCGCCTGCTGTGAGCCATCTCTACGAGCTGCAGGCCTGGAATTCTGGACAATACCTGCCTGGGTTCGTCGAAAACGTCTGAAAACCTTCCCAGCCTGCACGGGTCGTGAAATGTGGCAATCGCGTTTATGTTGCTCGCGAAAGGGCTCGCTCCAGACAGGCGCGTGCTCAGGAATTGAGCAAGATGCATAACTGAAACACCCAGATCCCCTATATGGCGAGGATATTCGACTTTCAGCGTATGATAGCACTCAGGACAGGCCGTAACCAGAGTGCTAGCCCGTGTCATCCTGATCTCGTCTAGATTGTGCTCAGCCAGCTTCAGGAAGTTGGCTAAATCGCCCATCCAGAGGGAATCGTGGCCGCAACACCGCTCGTTTCCAAGCACTGCCGGCTCGACCCCAAGCTGGTTGAGGATTCGAATGCTGTTTCTCGTGGCATCCAGCGGTCTGGCTCCGACGTCTCTGAACATAGGATCGAGAAGTGGCGAACACCCGACGAAGAAAAGCACATCCGAATCCACGCGCGTCCTCAGGTTGGCATCGAGCCAGCGGAGTCTGTCCTGCTTGAGATTTGGCGAAGCCATTATACGGGATATCGACTGGATGGCGCCACCGTGCGAGCAATTGCCAATTTGGCCCTCCCTCCTAGCGGCCACGCGAAGCATTCGGACAAAAAGGGGGAAATCGACGTCTGAGTGGCAGCGCTCGCCGCAGAGGCCGCAGGTCAGGCACGACCAGAGTTGGCCGCTGTTTATCAAATTGTCGACTTCGCCATGCAGAACCTGCTCAACGACAAGGCGCGGCGAGAATCCAGGGTTTCTAGCATTGATTGGACAGATGGCAGTACACTTGCCGCAACCCAAGCAATAGTAAGCCTTTGATTTCTTGATCGCGTCGTCGACAACGGTCATACTTATAAAACCCTCAGCCGTTCACAAGGTTCGTCCGTGCACCTGAGGCACCTAATCAACGACAAGCCCCTGTGCCACATTTGCCTTCTCATTGAGCGCTAATAGGCTTGGTCCAACTATCCGCAGGCTCTCCACGAAGTCACGAATGGCACGGGAAAGCGCTTCTCCATCGGCGTCCTGGACCTGTACCTGGCGCAGTCGACGGGCGTCGATTCCGAGCGTTTCAATGATCTCTCTGGCTTCCGCCAGAGTCGAGGCCGACTTGTCTTCGCTGGACAGGTAATGGCATCTGCCTTTGGCGCACGACAACAGCATCACGCCGTCGGCGCCCATCTGGAACGCCTCGAGGATCGACGCCACGTTGACGTTACCAACGCAAGGAAGCCGCAAAAGGCGGACGCCAATTGGATAGGCAACTTGACCGACGCCGGCGGCGTCCAGCGCGGAATAGGCTCCCCAATTGCATATGTAGGCGACAACCTTCGGCTCAAGATCGCTCAAATCGCACCCCTTGCTCAGCTTAGCATCGCCGCCAGCAGTTCCCTGGTCTGCGTCTGGCTACAGCCTTCCATTACAATTGCTCCAGAACGGCAATGAGCTGCACAGTTGCCGCAACCTCGGCAGAGAACGTCGTCGACGGCGGCCGTGCCAGTGCCAGTCTCTGCGATCTCGACTCGAATCGCGTAATAGCCGCAAACCTTTTCGCAATCCCCGCAGCCTCGGCATCTGAATGACTCGACCCGAGCGACGTTCGATGCCAGTCTGATGTGCCGGCTAGCCAACAAAGCTGAGGCCCTGGCTGCCGCGGCCAAGCCCCACGTTGTGGCGTGGTCAGGAGCCTCACCAGCCTGGCAGAAGTACACGCCGCGCACCAACGTTTCGGGAGCATCGATGCCAGAGTCGGCGCTCGGCCGAAGCCAGGCAGCATCGTCGGGCAGACCAATGAGGTTTTGGATCGTTGCCAGTTGTTCCAACAAAAGCGCCCCGCCGTCAAGTATTATTACGCCGGCGAGCAGGGATTTGCTCTTGCCCGAGCGCGCGACGGTCACTTCGAAGCTTCCTACAGCGCCAGCGATAGCCTTTATCTCAGCTTTCTCGATGATCTCAACGCCAGCGTGCTCGATCGTCTCGCGGGTCGCATCAGATACTGCACGCGAAGATATCAAGACTGTCTTGAATCCTTGTGCAGCGAGATTACCGGCGCACTCGACAGCCGCATCGCCGGCACCAACGACGAGCGCTGTCGGTAGAACGGGTCGCAACCTGGGGAACGAGGTGGCGAGCCCCTGGAGGCGGAGCAGCGCGGAGTGAATCATTGCCTTCGTTTTTTCAGTCGCTTTGGACGGCTCGTTCAAATGCGCCCACGCGCATTGCTCGCGCACATTCACGAACTCGAAGACGAAGTCACCCTGGGCATTTCCGAGAAACTGGCCTTTGCACCGCACTCTCGAATGTGAGCATCCAGCACATATCTGCTCGCTTGAGCAACACGGACAGGCAGCAATTACAGCGCCGTCGAGCTTCCCTTCGGACATAGCGTTCTTAGCGTACTCAGAAAACGTCGGCGAGCACGCGTAGGAAAGCTGCCCGACGAAGGCCACGTTTGGCAGGGAAGCGAAGGCATGGCCGATCGCGGGCAAGTCTATCGTATTCGATATCTGCCCGCCGCACTGGCAGAGGAAGATTCCATAGCGCTTGTTGCCATTTCTGGAGGGCATTGTGGCGCGATTCGTTGCGGTGTGGCCACAGTCCGCGCTGAGCTTTGTCTTTGTAATGAATGAGATGGGTTCTACGTGCTCACTTGATGGCCCGCGCAGGCTGAAGCCTGCGGCTACATTGCCGTCCTGTTCCGAAGATTGTGCGGGCCTGTCTGCAATCGCCATCGCTCTTGCGGCAGCAGCAGAGGCGGAGAGTAGCTGGCTGTCCAGAGTCGGTGCGCGGACAATCGAGAAAATGCCATCGAGAGCGGGAATGCTACCGTTCCCGTCCCCGACGATGGCTTCCACTGTTAGCTCGATTTCTGTGGCTGTGTCGTCGTGCTTGATGGCCCCAAGCTCGCAGGCGCGGACACATTCCATACACTCGCTGCAGATGCCGCAGTTCAAACAGCGCCTGGCCTCCGCGATAGCGGCCGACGCATCAAAGCCCAATTCCGTTTCGACAAAGCTGCCGCGTCTCGACTCTGGGGTTAGGGCCGGCATTCGCTCCCGCTGGGAAGAATCGAGGAGCTCCTTGGCGAAGGCCGGCCTGGCGACGGGGCGAAGGTGATCGCCAGCGGAGGCTGAATCGCGCGATATCAAATCCTGCCAGTTCTCGGCGCCCTGAATGAACCTGTGGATCGAGGCTGCGGCGCGCTTTCCTGCCGCAATGGCCTCGATTACGGTGGCCGGCCCGCTGACCGCGTCACCCGCGGCAAAAACCCCTGGGATGGAAGTGGCGAGGCTGGCCTCGTTCGCCGAAATCGTGCCATCTCTATCCGTCTGCGCTAGATAATCTTCGGAGAGAAACCCAAGGTCAGGATACTGGCCAATGGCGGTGACTACCGTGTCGACTTCGATGGCGAACTCCGAGCCGGGCAATGGCTTCACCTGGCCGCGACCATCCTGGCAGCTTCCTGTGAGCGCCATCCGCGTGCATTCGATGCCACTGACCTTACTATGGCCAAGAACGCGTGTCGGCGAGATCAAATAGTCGACGATGACGCCCTCTTTCCCTGCCTCCTCGATTTCCGCTTCGCCTGCCGGCATCTCCTTGCGAGTGCGACGATACAGGATGCGGACCTCGTCCGCACCGAGCCGCACGAGCGTCCGCGCGGCGTCGACAGCAGCGTTGCCGCCGCCGACGACGACGGCTCGTCCAATGTTTCGTGCTGGATGGCCCGAGCTCACGGCCTTCAGGAGGTCGACACAATCGATAACGCCGTCAAGGGAATCGCCAGGGATATTCAGCTTCCTGGGCTTGTGCGCTCCGACAGCAAGCAAGATGGCACGAAAGCCCTGCGCTTTGAGATCGTCAAGAGTGAGATTGGGCCCTATCGGAGTCGACGTTCTTATATCGACACCAAACGATTTGGCGTGAGCGATTTCGGCGTCGAGTACGTTGCGCGGGAGCCTGAAAGCGGGGATGCAGCTCCGCATCATCCCGCCAGGCTCCGAAGATGCCTCGAACACGGTGACGGCGTGGCCGAGGGCGGCCAGGCTGCGAGCGGCGGTCAGTCCTGCGGGTCCAGAGCCCACTATGGCGATCCTGCCCAGGGTATCGGAACTGCCGAAAACCGTCCCTTTCATGCTGGCTGTCCGCCCCCGAACTCCCGCGTCGAGTGGGGGACTTGCTTCGTTGGGAAGGATTTCGCTATGGATAGGAACGGAAGACAGCAACTCCTGATCGGCGACAAAGCGCTTCAGGGAGCAGATGGCTACGGGCTCGTCGATTTCACGGCGGGTGCAAGCGGTCTCGCAGGGACGCGTGCAAACCCTGCCGATCACGCCTGGAAAAGGGATAGCTTCTCTGATCAAGCTCAACGCTTCAGCAAACTTGCCTTTGGATATCAAGGCAATGTATCCCTGTGCATTGACGCCGCCAGGACAGGCGTGGCGACACGGTGCCAGACCAGACTTCGAGATCGCGTACGTCGACGGAACGGCTCTTGGTCCGGGGGAGGCGATCGCTTTGCGCCCGTGAGCTGCCGAGCCGTGGACCAGCCCATCCTCAGGAAGGATATCGACCGGGCAGACTCGCTCGCATCTGGCGCAGCTGGAGCAACGGTCCACATCGACATAACGGGGATATCTTGTGAGGGTGACGCGGAAGTTACCCTTTTCACCTGCGATGCCCTTCACGGCTGTATTCGTCAGTATCTGGATGTTAGGATATCTGGCGGCGGCAAGCAACTTGGGGATCAATCGGGGAGGATTCGAGATAGCATCGGCATAAGCGCTTGACTGCGAAGTGAGCGCCAAAGACCGCTCGACCAGATAAACGTGCATCTCTGCATTAGCCAGGTCGAGCGCTGCCTGCACTCCCTCGATGCTACCTCCAAGGACCAAGACGCCTTTGGCCATGCCTGTGTAATACCCGATAAACTATTGATGCTCACGGACCAGCGGTCCGGAGCAACTCCTGTGCGAATCTATAGCCTCTGTTGAAAGCCTCTGTGTTCAGCTCTTCGGTCCCTCTTGGCACCGACGACTGTATTGCCTGGCGGAGGGCTTGCTCTGATACGACGCTTGTGGCCGCGGCGAAAGAGCCTAACATAACGATATTGGCCACGATTTTCCTGCCCAGTTCTCCCGCTATTCGGGTTGCAGGAATTGCCAGCAGACCTGTCGAAGGCACTTCACCCGATGGCTGGACCAAATCCTCATCGATAAGAGTTACCAGTCCACCCGGGGCCGCGGAGTAGTATTTGTTGAATGCCTCCTGTGACATCAGCAACTGCACTGAAGGGTCGATGACGTTAGGGAAAAGGACTGGTTTCTCAGAAACGACCAAATGGACGCTGCACGACCCGCCTCGGGACTCGGGGCCATAGTTTTGAGTGAGCGTGGCGTACTTGTTATCGAAGATCGTGGCAGCCTTGCCCACGATCTGTCCAGAAAGTATTATACCCTGTCCGCCGAAGCCAGAAAACCTGATTTCTTGTCGAGACACCTTGCTCAAATGCCCTCGATACTAGACTATTGAACCGATGTTATCACGTAAGTCGAGGTAGGTCGGCTTTTCGATGTCCACGAACTTGCCGACGATGATCTGCCCATTCAATGTGATATCCACGTCCTTCGGTTCGGCTCCGTGGCGAATCACAGAGTTCTCCTCGTAGAACCTCATTTGATCGAGACCAGTCTTCATCTTGTTCATATTGCCGTACAGGGTCGGGCAGGGCGCGATAACCTCGACGAAACTGAAGCCCTTCTTTGCTAGCGCCTCACCGATGGCTCTCTCGGTGCGCCGAGCGTCCAGGCTCGTCCAACGCGCCACATAAACGGCACCGCTGGCTGCCGCTAGATACGGCAGGTTAAAAGGATGCTCGGTGTTGCCATATGGCGACGTGGTCGTCTTCGCTCTGATAGGGGTCGTTGGCCCTAGCTGCCCACCTGTCATACCATAGGTGAAGTTGTTGACGCATATGACGGCGATGTCCATGTTGCGGCGTGCCGCGTGGATAAAGTGGTTGCCGCCAATAGATATGAGGTCGCCGTCCCCGCTAAAAACCACGACCTTGAGTTCTGGGTTGCCGAGTTTCAGACCTGTTGCGAAGGGAAGCGCTCTCCCGTGTGTGGTGTGAAAGGAGTCCAGGTTAATGTATCCGGCCGCTCGACCCGTACAGCCGATGCCCGAGACGACGGCAACTTTATCGAGGTCGAGTCCTGACTTAATGAGCGCGCTCAGGAAGGAGTAGACGACCGTGCCGATGCCGCAGCCGGGGCACCAGATGTGAGGAATCCGATCGGCCCGAAGGAGCTTATCCATTGGATGCAGGCCATCAAGAACCTGTTCGTCGATCATTTCGCTCCTCTATGGATAGCATCAAGGATGTCTTGCGGCTGGTGAATATCTCCTCCCATATGGGGAACGGGAATGACCCTGGCAGCGCCCGCGACGCAGCGTTCCACTTCCAACGCGATCTGGCCGTTATTCAGTTCGGGGACCACGATTGCTTTCACGTTTTTCGCGACGCGTCGAACGTGCTCCTCGGGGAAGGGCCAGACTGTGATTAGGCGCAGCAGTCCGACTTTGATTCCCTCTTGACGAGCCTGTTCTATTGGAAGGAGGGCGACGCGGGCCGAGATACCGTAGGAGCAGATGGCAACGTCGGCGTCGTCTAACTGATCTTCCTCGACTTCGATGATATCATCCTTATTCGTTTGAATCTTGTCGATGAGTCGTCTTATTAGCCTGCCCTGTGCCTCCGCCGTCGTGTCGGGATATCCCCTTTCGTCGTGGGTGAGGCCGGTCATATGAATTCGATAGCCGTCGCCGGCGTTGGCCATTGGAGGCACTAGATCATCGCTCCCTTTGTAGGGCAGAAACTCACCTGGGGGCACTTGAGGCTTTCGCCTGGCGTATCTGGCGATGTTCTTATGCGGCGGTATGACGACGCGTTCCGTCATATGCCCGACAACCTCGTCGGTCATGATAAGCACTGGGGTGCGATACTTCTCGGAAAGGTTGAATGCCCTGATTGTGAGAAAGAATAGCTCCTGAGGCGAATTCGGTGACAGCGCGATTATCTCGTACGCGCCGTGGCTGCCCCATCGCGCCTGCATCATATCCGCCTGCGCGACTAACGTAGGCAGGCCAGTGGAGGGGCCTCCTCGCTGAACGTTGACGAGGACGCAGGGGGTCTCCGTCATTATGCCTAGTCCGAGGTTCTCCATCATCAGGCTAAAGCCTGGCCCAGAGGTAGCCGTCATCGCTTTTACGCCAGCCCACGAGGCGCCTAGCACGGCGTTCATCGAGGCGATCTCGTCTTCCATCTGAACGTACGTTCCACTAATCTGGGGCATGCGCTCGGCCATTCTTTCCGCTATTTCAGTTGCAGGTGTGATGGGATAGCCGGCGAAAAACCGGCAGCCGGCGCTAATGGCGCCCTCGGCGCAAGCGGTATCGCCAGTCATAAAGAATACACCCGAGAGCGGAGACTTCTCAGACACTCTGTTCAGCTACCTCCGGCCGCTGGACAATGTGGTATATAGCAAACTCGGGGCAGATCATTTGACATAAACCGCAGCTGGCGCACTCATCCTGGTTCTTCACGTGCGGGGGATAGTATCCCTTGGAGTTGAATTTCTCGCCTGTTACGAGGACATTTCGTGGACAATAGGTGACGCAGTAGTTGCAGCCTTTGCACCTCTCCTCGATGATACGAACTTCAGCGCGAGGAAGGCACACTTTGTCCAGGTCGAGCGGCCTTCTCCAGTATTTCATAGGTTACCCCTAAGAATGACCTGAGTAATGAGTGAACAAAACCAGCATCGCCAAGTATACCAGGAGTGTGGGGAGCAATCAAGGATTTAGGTTTGTTTTTGGGAGCCGTGCGAAACAGAGAACATGAGGATTTGCTTCATCACGTGAAGACCCGAGCGCGCCTGTAAGCCGGATTCTGTGCCCCTCATCGGGGCGGTGACCATCTATCTGGGATGCCGATTGCTCGGCACCTCAAGCGACCAACCCGAGGACCCTGTTGTTAGGCTCCGACGCGTTTGACGAGCAAATACGTCGAAGGAGGCGGGCCGCCTCATTGTCCTCCTATTTGGTCTTGCTCCGAGTGGGGTTTGCCGTGCCTTCGATGTCACCATCGAAGCGGTGGTCTCTTACACCGCCCTTTCACCCTTACCCAATCAGGGGCAATCCCTGATTGGGCGGTTTGCTCTCTGTGGCACTTTCCGTAGGGTCACCCCTCCTGGGCGTTACCCAGCACTCTGCCCTATGGAGTCCGGACTTTCCTCCCCGACCTCGCGGCCGGAGCGGCCACCCAACGCGCTCGGGTGAGCAACCATGCTAACAAGTAGAAGCAGTTCTGCCTCCATCAAGTGCACTCAATTATCATGATAGCATTTTGCTCGTGGACGCACAAGGAAGCCACGCGCGCGGGTATGCGTCAAATTTCCGCGCGAGAGGGTAATCGCGCGGCGGTTTCACCCGCCCCCATCTCATCTGCATCACCTGCGCCCATCTCATCGTGCAACAGGTGATCGCTACTAACGAGATGCCGACTGACTGATGAAATTCAGCAACCCTCCTGCCAGCAATATCTCTACCTCCCTCTCGGTAAGGTCGTGCCTCACCTGGAACTCGGTCCCATTAGTTCGATTGCTTACCGTCAGATGTGCCTTCGAGCCCAAAGCAGCGCGAACGTCTGGAATCTCGATGTCATCCCCTTGTTGTATGGCCTCGTAACTGGCAGCGTTCAGAAAGATCAGAGGCAGGATGCCGAAGTTCACGAGGTTGGCGCGGTGGATGCGCGCGAAGGACCTGGCAATGACGGCCGTTATGCCCAGGTATCTTGGCGCAAGCGCAGCATGTTCCCTGCTGGAGCCCTGGCCGTAATTGTCTCCACCAAGGATGAAGCCGCCATCCATCTCCTTCGCTCGTTTGGCGAAGGTCGGGTCGACACGCTCAAATACGTGTTCGGCGGTGGCTGGAATGTTCGATCTCAGGGGCAGAATGTGCGCGCCCGCGGGGATTATGTGGTCCGTGGTGATATTATCCCCCGTCTTCAGCAGGACTCGACCTCGAAGACTGTCTGGCATGGCCGACGTTTTCGGTATCGGCTTGATGTTCGGCCCGCGCAGGATTTCGACCTTATCGGGTTCGCCCGATGGCGCAATGACCATGCTGTCGTCGACTGGATACTCATCCGGCAGATCGACAACTACTGGCTGGCCCAGTCGTCTCGGGTCGGAGATAACCCCTGCGAGCGCAGAAGCTGCCGCGGTTTCCGGACTGACGAGGTACACCCGAGCGTCTGGCGTTCCGCTTCGGCCCTCGAAGTTGCGGTTGAACGTGCGCAGGGAGATGCCTCCTGAGGATGGGGCCTGGCCCATTCCGATGCAGGGTCCACAGGCAGACTCGAGGATTCGTGCGCCAGCGCCGATCAGTTCCGCCAGGGCGCCATTCCTGGCGATGGCGCTGAGAACTTGTTTGGAACCTGGGCTGATAGTCAGACTCACGCTAGGACTGATCCGCTTGCCTCTTAGAATAGCCGCCACAGTCATCAGGTCCCGATAGGAAGAGTTAGTGCAGCTTCCGATGCAAACTTGATCGACTCTGGTCACCTGCACTTCGCTAACTTGCACGACATTATCGGGACTATGTGGCTGGGCGATGAGCGGCGAAAGCCGGGAAAGATCTATCTCGACGACTTCATCATAGCTGGCGTCGGCATCAGCGGTCAGATCTGTCCAGTCGCTCGCGCGGCGTTGGGCTTTCAGGAAGGCCAGCGTTCGTTCGTCGCTGGGGAAAACTGACGTGGTCGCTCCAAGCTCGGCCCCCATATTCGTAATGGTGGCTCGCTCGGGAACGGACAGGGTGGCCACGCCATCTCCTCCATACTCAAAAACCTTCCCTACGCCTCCCTTAACAGTCGACCGTCTCAAGAGCTCGAGAATAACATCCTTAGCAGAAACCCACGCTGGCAATCTGCCTGTGAGCTTGACTAACACAACTTTGGGCATTGTTAGATGAAACGGCTGACCGGCCATAGCAGCGGCGATGTCCAGGCCCCCAACTCCTATGGCGATCATCCCCAGGCCACCGGCTGTAGGGGTGTGGCTGTCGGAGCCCAACAGGGTCTGACCTGGGACGCCGAAACGCTCCAGGTGCACTTGATGGCAGATGCCGTTGCCGGGACGCGAGAAATAGATTCCGTACTTGGCCGCGAAAGTCTGCAGGAAGCGATGGTCATCGGCGTTCTCGTAGCCTGTCTGGAGCATATTGTGGTCGACATAGCTCACAGAGAGCTTGGTTTTCACTCTTGGAACGTCCATAGCTTCAAACTGAAGGTAGGCTAGCGTGCCTGTCGCATCCTGCGTCAATGTTTGGTCGACGCCGATAGCAATATCGCTTCCTGGCTTCAACTGGCCTTCAATCAGGTGGCTGCCAAGAATCTTCTGGACCAAGTTGTTTCCCATGCCGACTATTCCCCTCACTGGTGTTGATGAAGCAAAATGAGGGAGCTTTCTACTCCAGGGGTAGTATATCACAGCCAGTGCCAGAATGGCAGCTATTACTAGACCGGGGCCTCCGGCACAGAGAATTAGCAGGAGCGGAGATCAACCGCTACAGCCAAATCGTCGCTGACATTTGCCTGCGCCACGATCTGCTGATCGGCACGGTGCCTGTTGCCGAGGGGTGGTTCCGCCGGCAAGTCGAGCCATTGTATGAGAACGTTATGGGCGAAGGAGTCGCCGTGTGAGCCAACTTGATCCGATTGCGCTCACGCTTGCTAAAGCGCGTCGCTACCTCGATACCGCTGAAGTGCTGCGGCAGCACGGTGATTACGATTCGGCCGTTTCCCGACTCTACTACGCAATGTTTTACTGTGCGCAAGCCCTGCTTCGGGCGGAAGGCGTGACCTTCACCAAACATCAAGCGATCATTGCCACGTTTGGACGTCAATTCGCGAAGACTAAGGTGTTGCTGCCCGAGTTACACCCGTGGTTACGTAATGCCTTCGATCGTCGGCAGGCGAGCGAGTATCAATCATCAACTATTTGGGCCTGGGCGTGATCTTCGACGTGGGATCGAGTTGGCCTGCTTTGAGCGCCCATGTATTGCTCATCTGCGTAACATCCGGACTCGACTCGATGGACACAATCGCGCCGACGGCAAAGAAGTCGACGGCGGCTCTGATCGAGCTAAGCCTGGTGGCAGGGGGAACCTCGCCGATCTTCGCTACCTTGCCGAGGTCCGGATTCAATATCCAGAGCACGTACACCTTGCCGGGCGGCGGAGGGGGCACGCGATACCTGACTATGACCTCGGAAGTTTGCTGAGTTGGATATACGATGTCGAGGTTTATCTCACGATCGGGTGTTAGAAAACAACCTGTTGCGACGGCAGGCAGGAGTAAGAAGATGGCAAGGACTGGTGTTAGTCGTTTCATCGAGATACGCAAACCTTTAGCGTGTTTACCACCTCGTATCGGACCGCAAGTAGTGTGCCGGGCTTCGGGCAATAGCCTTTCGTAATAAGTAGTACTTTCGTACCATCGACCTCGTCTTGTACATTGTGATAAGTTAAACTGCAGCATCTTGACATAAGATTGCAAAATCGTTAGGATAATCCAGTTGGAACTTGCTTTGCTCAGAGGTCTTTCTATTTCGGGTCTCGGACTAGTGTCCGGTGGAGGTTGAGGCGGCATGCGCATACGGAACAGGTTTATCGCAGGTTTAGTGGCCATGGTGGTCCTGGCAGTGCTACTCTCTAGAGTGGTAGTGCCGGCTGCTGGAGGCGCTTTGCTAGGAAAAGCGGCTGTCACGGGTGTGTCAGGTCCGGGAAGAGCGACCGCTGGCCCGCCTAATTTCCTGCACACTGAGGGAAGCAAGATAGTCGACTCTCACGGGAATGAGGTCCGGCTTACGGGCGTGAACTGGTTTGGAATGGAGACAGGAACGTTTGCGCCGCACGGGTTGTGGGAACGGAACTGGGAAGATATGTTGGACCAGATCGCCTCGCTGGGCTACAACACGATTCGATTGCCTTACTCCAGCGAGCTTTTCGATCCGATGAGCCTTCCAGAAGGCATTGATTTTAAGAAGAACCCCGACCTGCATGGTCTCACTGGCCTCCAAATCATGGACAAGATCGTCGAGGGAGCCGGGAAACGTGGCTTGAGGATCATCCTCGACCGCCATCGACCTGACAAAGAGGAAATGTCCAAACTCTGGTACACGCAGCAATACGACGAAGATCGCTGGATCAACGACTGGAAGACGCTGGCTGAGAGATACAAAGGCAACGACACCGTCATTGGGGCAGACCTACATAACGAGCCGCACGAAAAGGCCACCTGGGGGACAGGTGACCAGAAGACCGATTGGCGAATGGCCGCCGAGAAGGCTGGGAACGCGATACTGAGCGTGAATCCCGACTGGCTCATCTTTGTGGAGGGCATCGAGTCCTACAACGGTGACTGGTTCTGGTGGGGAGGCAACCTGGAAGGTGCGGCTCAATACCCTGTCCGTCTGAACGTGCCTGACAGGCTAGTCTACAGCCCACACGAATACGGGCCGGGCGTGTGGTCGCAGTCCTGGTTCAAAGATAAGGACTACCCGAACAACTTGCCGAAAATATGGAATAAGCACTGGGGATACATTGTCGACCAGGGCATTGCGCCCGTGATGGTCGGCGAGTTTGGCGGCCGTCGAGTGGATGAGGACAGCACCGAGGGCAAATGGCAGCGTGCGTTCCTGAACTATATGAAAGAGAAGGGCGTCAGCTTCACGTATTGGGCGTTCAACGCGAACTCTGGCGATACCGGCGGAATCCTTGATGAGGACGACCAGAACTGGAAGGCGATAGACAAGGCAAAGCAAGCCTTGCTTGCCAGATATCTGTGGCCGAAGATACCCGCGGGGCAGTTCGATGTCGTCAACGCCAGCGCCACGCCTGACTACAGTACCGCGTTGACCAGGAGCGCCAGGCTGGACAGCGATTTGCGCGTGCAGTATCGACCAGGTGACGTCGGAGATACTGGCGCGAGAGTCATGCCAGAGATACGCATCGTCAACGTGGGCGCTGATCCGGTATCGCTTGATGGGTTAGAATTGCGCTACTGGTTCGATGCGCCTGGCTCCAAAGATGATGACCAAAAAGCCTCTATATCCTGGTCAAGCGCAGGCGACGCAGGTACGAAGGCGTATCTGGAGAAGGCTGACGTAGCGGGTCAGAATCGTGTCCTAATGATTGCGTTCACGAAGGATGCCGGGAAAGTCCTGGGCAAAGGCGGCGTCGTCGAAGTTCAAGCGACGGTAACGGGAGGCAGTTCCTCGGCAAATGAGCAAAACAAGGATTACAGCTTCGACAAGAATCGCGATCCTGAGCGATTAAGGGACTTTGAGCTGTGGGCGAAGATCGCTCTCTACAGGGACGGTAAGCTCATCTGGGGAGCCGAGCCTCGCAGTGGTGCGTAACAGGCGGCCTACTATCGAGTACGAGCGAAGCATTCGTCGTGACGAATGCTTCGCTCATGCCTTGCTTCACCCCAATATCCACGAACGCGCCGAAATCGACCACGTTCCTAACGGTGCCTTTGAGCTCGTTGATAACACGAATTACATCGCCTTTTCTCTGCATGAGGTTGCGCAGATAGCCGACTCGCTCCTGAATGTTTCCAACCTGGACCTCGTCCATGCCTCCGGTGGCTTCTTTTCGATAGCGAGCTATGAAGGGAATTGTATTGTCGTCATCAAGGAGCTCGATTGCTCGTCGAACCTGATCTGGTTGCAGCCTGAGCTCTCTTGCGATTTGATCGACGATGAGTGTGACCATAGTGGATCAGTCGTTTTCCAGCACCAGACCGTGTTTCAAGGCGAAGATCGCCGCTTGAGTTCGGTCCGCGACGTCGATCTTGCCGAACAGCACGGTGAGTTTGTTCTTGACAGTGCTGTTGGCCAGTCCCATCTTCTTGGCAATCTCTTTGTTCGAGGCTCCGGCTGCCAGCAGCCGCAATATGCCGAGTTCGGTCTCGGTGAGGCCAGCTAGACCTTCCTGGGAACTCGTCTCCTCGGCCATCCTACGAAATTCGGCCAGGACTTTAGTCATCATCATTGGATCGACCAGGGAAGCGCCCTTGTGCACAGCCCTGATCGCCGATACCAGCTCGGCGGCCTTAGCGCTCTTCAGCAGATAGCCGCGGGCGCCTGCTTGCACAGCGCGCACGGCGTGGCCATCCTCTTTGTGCATCGTCAAAACGATGACACCAGTCTCTGGCCGTCTTTGTACGATCTCTCTGGTCGCCGCTATGCCGTCTGCTACCGGCATGTTGATGTCCATCAGAACTACGTCTGGCTCGAGTTTGTCGACCATCTCGAGCACTTCCAGACCGTCCGAAGCTTCACCTACCACTCGAATGTCAGGCTCTATCTCAAGCAGCTTTCTCAGTCCCTCGCGAACCAGTCCGTGGTCATCAGCCAATAGCACTTTGATCCGCATAACCCCTCCCTGTGACAATCAGCCCCACCTGCGCCGAGCTCCAAACCTGGCTCGGCCAACCGCCAATCAACTGAGCGTCTGGGCTTCGAGATCGCGGCCGAACCACGGCAATATTATCACAAATACGGAGGTCGCCTCAATAACCGATGACCGCGGATACAGGTCGTTGGCTATTACCTCTTGAGATTCACCAGGTCCTGCAGCATTTCGTCTGATGCTGTGATTACGCGAGAATTCGCTTGAAAACCCCTTTCTGCCATGATCATGTTGGTGAATTGCAGCGCAAGATCGACGTTCGACATTTCCAGATAGCCAGAGGACACCTGGCCCCTGCCGCCGGTTCCTGGAGCTCCTACCTCAGCATCGCCAGAGTTAGCTGACGTCTCGAACAGGTTCTTGCCCGATTTCAGCAATCCGGCCGGGTTGGAGAACTTCGCCAGAGCGATCTGGCCGATCTGCTTGTTGAGCCCGTTGCTATAGACCCCCATCACGTCGCCTGCCTGGCCTATCGAGAAGCTAACCAGCGACCCTGCAGGGCCACCGTCAGATGTGGCGTGGGCCTCTGATGTGCCGGCGAGCTGCGACATGGAGCTCAGATCGAGGTTCAACTGAGCAGGTGAGGCTGCTCCATTGGGCAGGGTAAGCTGGATGGTGCCTGCGGGTATCTGGCCTGTGTACGTTCCCGTCGTGGAGAACGTAAAAGACGTCGGCGTGTTAGGCGTAACGGTCGTTCCCGTCTCTGCAGTGGATGCCAGCCACGTCCAGGAATTCAGCCCTGTTTTCCTGAACGTGACTTTGACGTTATGCAACGTTCCCAGGGAATCGTAGACCCCCACGTTTGTATCAATCGGCTGCGCGCCTGAGAAGGAGTAGGTATCGTTAACTGCGTTGTTAACGTTCGTCGGAATGGCGATGCTCAAACCGTTGCCTATGTTAACAGGATTGCCAGCAGACGTGGCGATCACCGCGCCAAAGTTCTTGCCACCATCGGTGCTTACCTGAATGCCGGTGACCTCGCCTGTGCCGGCCACCACCGAGGCGATTCTCACAACGTAGTTCGTGGGGTTTACTCCCGTATACGTGCCGCTCAGGGTGGCGACTCCTCCATTAGCGTTGCTCTGCGTGATAGCCCCATAGTTGTTTGCGCCTGTTACAGGCGTTCCCGCGTCCAGGTTCCCTCGCATGGTTATCGTGGTTGATGGTTGTCCCGCCATAGTGGCGTTGAACGGGATGGTGATTTCGGTGAGCGGTTGGGTCGTGTCGACGCTGCCGCTCGCTCCAACCATCCAACCTTGCACCTTCATACCCGTCGTAGGGTTGACCAGCGTTCCATCAATGGCCACGTCGAAGGAACCGTCTCTAGAGTAGAATTTGCGAGTTCCATCGCTCAGAATGAAGAAACCATCTCCCTCGATGGCGAGGTCGGTAAACTTGCCTGTTGACTGGAAGTTGCCTTGCGTCTGAATAGTGTCCACCCCACCGACCTGCATCCCGAGGCCGACCTGAAGTGGATTGATGCCTCCACGTCCTTGCTGGGGTGCGCTGGCACCGTGGGCCAACTGGCTCAGGATGTCGGAGAATATCACCCTGCTTGACTTGAACCCCACGGTATTGACGTTGGCTATATTGTTCCCGATGACGTCCAGGAAGGTCTGATGGTTTCGCATGCCTGACACGGCAGCCAACATGGAACGGATCATAGTTGTCTCCTTTCGTTGTGCAGTCTTACCAGTTTGTTTTCACGCCGTTGCTGCCCGTAACTACCTATCTAACCTGCAGCATCAATGCTTCGCACATCTGCCAAATTGACCTCGTTGCCATTTACGATTAACATTGGTTTGTTTTGCTCTATCCTGACTTCCTGAACAACGCCCGCGATTGGGTTGGCTCCAGTTGGCTCCGCCCGAATCGTCTTGCCAATGAGGCTGCTGGCTTGAGCCATCGCTTCAACACGTAGAAACTCGTCCAACTTGTTGTTCATCGCCGAAATCTGTTCTACTGTGTTTAGTTGAGCCATCTGCGCAATGAATTCCTTGTCCTCCATTGGCTTTAGAGGATCCTGATTGCGTAGCTGAGCTACCAACAGCTTCATGAAGTCGCTCTTGCCAATGCCCATCAACGGGTTATCTTCGTTGTTGCCGACGCTCGTCGAGCCAGTGGCAGAAGTGTTCCGAGTTCCGCCCAGGATGCCCGTGTTTGCGTTGCCCTGTAATGGCCTGATCTCCATAGAACCTCCTAAATGCGGTAGTCCACTAACGAATTCTGAGCTCTAACCTCGGGGCTCCCACTTGTCTCCAGTTCGGGCTCGTCGTCCCAGGAAAAACGCGTAGTCGACTGCGAGCTATGCAGCCCTTGATGCTGCTGCGCGTTATCTTGAAGAGATCCGAAGCCAGAGAACCCTGAGCTAGCGGCGACGTCGAATCTATCTGCTCTCAAGCCCTGGCTCTCGAAAGCTGTCTTGAGCTGAGGCAGAGAGGCTTGAATCATCTCCTGCGTGTCGCTGACCTCCGCTGTCAATCTGACGTGCAGCCCTTCGGAACTAGTGGACACATACACTCGAACCTTCCCCAATTCCTTCGGTTCGAGCTGAATGATCAGCCCTGTTCGTCCGCGACCTACGACAAGTTGCGCTCGCCTGGCGATCTGGTCGATGACCGAGTAATTGAGAGCGCCTCTCACCTGGCCTCCCGTTTCTCCTCCTTTACCGATAGCATCTGTGGCTAACTTGGTATCGCCCGCGTTGTTGAACAATCCGATGGTTTCCATCGATCGTCCGTTGGATGGGGACTGATCGTGCTTGTCGAACTCCTTTTCTCCTGACTTATCTGGCGCAAGGACGATACGACCTCCCAGAAGGTCGAGGACGCCGATTTCGCCGTTCCGTCCGCGGACTTCGCTGGAGCCTGATCTATCGATCGCAGGCTTACCCGCTGTGCCTGACATCTCGATTCCTGAATCTGATGCCGACATCCCTTGTTGAGCGAAAAAAACGCTCTTCAGTCTTGAGGAATCGTGAATTCCGTGTGAATCCGCGGCGCTCTTCGACGTTTCACCTGACATTGCGGTGACGACTGAGTCTGGGGAGGAATCTTCTCCCTGTGTCCCTCCTGATTGTTTTTCGAGACCAGAATGTCCTTCGATCAACAGCCATTTGCCACTTTGAACACCCTGTCCTGCTATGGCTTGTTCTAGGAATAGCCAGCGTTCGGAAGGCGAGAGGGAAGCGATCTCTGCGGCCAGTTTGTTCGCCTCTGCTCCTCGCCCTCCTGCCTCTTGCCCTGGCCCGTTCGCCCCGGCATCTTTGCTGTCAGGGGTCTTAAGCTGCCAAGGCTGGAGTTGGGAAGCGGCGGCAGCCAGGAGCGCCAGGATCATTTCCACAGCGGTGGTAGATGAATTACCCGGTTCGCTCTTCCCGTCGTGGACCAATCCAATTGAACCGGCCTCCGCGTTTTGATCCGAAGCAGAGAGAAATTCCTTTAGCAGGCCAACGCCAGGCTCAGCTCCTTGCGCCGCCACCGATGCCATAACCTGCAAGGCGGAGTCCGATGCGTTGTTGGCATCAACCGCTGATCCTGCTAGCGCCTCCAGCAGTTGCAGGAAGGCCGAATCGCACGTTGCGCGCTCGCCCGCACTGCTTGGGCTCTTGAACGCCGAGATTGCGGTGACTAACGAGGGTATGGAATCAATCATAGGAAACCTCCACGAGTGGCTCAGTCCAGCTTTTTCAAAGCGTCGACCAGCGGCGATTGCCCGCCCCGCTTGAAGAGCGCTTGATGGCTGAAAGCGGTGTCAGCACCTCCGCCTTCTTCGTTGGCTATGATCCAGTAAGTGTAGGCGAAGTTATAGGGCTCTCGCTTCTTCATATAGCGGTAAGCGCCCGTGACCATCTCAATCTGCCGCGCTTCGTTGATTGCGGGAAACGTCCTGTCATCTGCGGAGCCTATATGCGTTCCCCCTTCAGTGCCGATAATTGGCATTTGTCGCCCGAGTTTTTCTCTCACAATGGCGTCATACCACTTGAACTTCATGAAGCCATTGCTATCTTTTGCGTAGTCCAGAGGATGATTTAGAGTATAGTTGTGCATGCTGAGCCAGGCTTTGTCCAGGGTCGCAACCTCACCCCGCTGCTTAATTCTGTCTAGGGTTTGGCTGAGAAACTGCGTATCGTCGAAGTTCCCTCCTGGGCTGAGGGCGCCCAGGCCTGGATACCCTCCTGCTTCGGTCACAGCCTTCGCCGCCGGAAGCCACCTGTCCAGGTACCTGTCTACGTTGGGAATGCCGTCCGGGTTCTCGACGTTGAGATTTGGCTCGTTGTACAACTGGTAATAGTAGACCCCCAGTGAACGGTAATGCTTGACTAAAGCTCCGATATCTCCCTGGACAGGTTTCCCGTTGGGCGTGTAGATTCGCATTATCGGCATTATCCCATTGGCCACCAGTTGTTTTACGAGGTAATCATTGGCGCCGATCTTTGCGTCGTCGTTCAAGATCACCATCCACTTGATCTTCATCTCTTTGGCTTCTCTTACGAATCGATCGACCACGGCGTTAGACGAGCTTAGAGTCGGTACCCAGTGCATTCCTCGACCGTTGTCTCCTTCGGGCCTGGGAAAGTCTGATAAAGCCATCGGCCTGGTCCCATTGCCAGCCTTACTGATAGGAGATAATGGGTCAACACTTGCTGAAGTCGACGATGCACGAACAGAACTTGTCGGAACGGATACCTTTATCGGAAAATGTTGCTGCTGTGCCTGCAAGAGCGCCGAACGAAATGACACGTTGGCATATGGGTTCATTGCCCTGGCAAAGCTTTTCGTGCCAGGCCCTGACAATCTCTTGTATGCAGCAGGGAATATTCTCGAATTGGAATCCGCCGTGTCCATCTTCGTCTTCACACCCCAGTTCGCCGCTAACGCCTGCCTTCGTTGATGATGTACCTTTCCAGCGAGAGACGAGCAGAGACGAGCTGAACCAGAGAATTGTACGAAACAGCTGTCTCGGCCAGTTGCACCATTTCCTTGTCGATATCGACGTTGTTACCATCGACCCTGATCGTCGTGCTGTTGTCGCTTACCACCTCCGGTTGTATGGCTTCCACGCTTTCTGGTGCGGGATTGATGTGCCGGCGATTGCTCGACATCAACATCAGAGGGGATGATTGCCGGCCTTTGCCGATTACGTTTTGCAGCTCGTCTTCGAAACGCACCTCGGATGCCTTGAATTGCGGCGTGTCTACGTTTGCCAGGTTGTTGCTGATCACCCTCTGGCGTGCTGCGAGACCATTCAGCGCGACGCCAATGGCCTTGTCAGTTATTCCACCCGAAATTGGATCGGTCATAGTTCCCTCCAGTCAGCTTTCAACGAGGAATTGCTGATAGCTAGGCGCTCGCGCCTGATTCCTCGAACTGCTGCAAGTAGCTAAGCACTTTGGAAACGTAGTCTCTGGTCTCTTTGTAGGGAGGTATCCCTCTGTACTTATCTACTGCGCCTGGGCCAGCATTATAAGCAGCAAGCGCCAGGCTGGTGTTGCCACTGTACCGTTGCAGAAGCGAGCTCAAGAACTTGACGCCGCCTTCGATGTTCTGCGCGGGGTCAAACACGTTTGAAACCCCGAGGGAACGAGCTGTCCCGTCCATTAGTTGCATAAGGCCCTTCGCTCCTGCGCGCGATATCGCCTGCGGATCAAAACTTGACTCTGCCTTCATAACTGCTGCCACCAGTCCAGGGTTCATACCGTGCTTCTTAGCAGTAGACATTATCAAATCGGCGAAAGGAAGCTCTTCGATAACAGTGGTATCCCCGTCCCACAGGGCATTCAGCGCAGTTGAGCGCGATGGCATCGTGCTTTCTGACAAAGACCGCAACAGGTGAGATCGTTGACCAACAGGACGCCAGTTGGCCGAATTCCTGGCCGAGATAGGCTCATTCCGCCTGGTTGCCATTGCGAGAACCTCGGCGAAGCCTCTGTCTGCCGCGCGAGACAGAGCGGCTCCACCTGCGCGCGCAGTCCTTTCCTGAGAAGCAATCTTGTCGAGTTGCGCAGTCCGTCTGACGTTTTCAGCGCTTCGTATCCGCTCCTGGATACACGCTATCTGACGCAACACGATCGCCCTTCCGATGCCAGGCCCGTCGCTCATTCGAATGCTCCCTCAGCCAACCTGCGGCGATAGAACTGCGAGGTGGCGATCTCATCCATGATTTTGTTTTCGGCCTTCATCGCTGCGTGCGCTATTCTCGTCTCGTGCTTTTCCTTCAGCTTCTCCAGCGCTTTCTTCGCCTTGGATATCTCGATCAGCTCCTGGCGCTTCCGCTGAATCCTATCGGCGAGATCCTGGAGCACGAGCAACTGCTGTTCGAGTCGTTTTTGCAACATCTGAAGGTCACCGAAGGATACACCTATGGCTGCAATATTGAGCTTTTCCGACCCGTGCTGCTGATCGAGCTCTTCATAGCCGAGCCTTTCGAGCTCGTCGAGCAGCTGGAGCGCACGACGCTCCCGAGCATAGCTTTGCTCGATCTCGGCCAGCTCCATCTGGCAGATCTCTTCGAGCCTCTGTTTGTGCGACAGCGCTGGTTGCAGATTGAATTCACGTGTCAGCATCTGTCCGTCTCCTCCGCAAATATGGCCCGCAATCGCGTCAAGGCGTCCTCGAAAGTCGCCCCCTCGTCGATTCCCTGGCGCAGGAAGCTCGTTATTACTGGCATCAACTGAATCGCCCGATCTATCTGGGCGTTGCTGCCGGGCACGTACGCGCCAATGTTGATCAGGTCTCTGGCGCTGCGATACGTGGCCACAACATCCCGCAGCTTGCCCGCAAGCCGTTGATGCTCCTTGTCCGTGATGTTCGTCATCACCCTGCTCACGCTCGTCAACACGTCTATGGCAGGGTAGTGGTTCTCCGCCGCCAGCTCACGCGATAGGTGAATGTGCCCGTCGAGAATGCTTCTCACCGTATCCGTTATCGGCTCGGTTATATCGTCTCCCTCCACCAGCACGGTGTAGAAGCCCGTTATCGTCCCCTTCTCGGAAGTGCCCGTGCGCTCCATCAGCTTGGGCAGGAGGGCGAACACCGAGGGGGGATAGCCCTTGACTGCTGGTGGCTCGCCAACCGTGAGCCCTATCTCTCTCTGGGCCATAGCGAAGCGCGTTACCGAATCCATCATAAAGGTGACGTCGAGGCCCTGGTCTCGGAAGTACTCGGCGATGGTCGTGGCCACCCAGGCGGCTTTGATGCGCAGGAGGGAAGGCTGGTCTGAGGTGGAGACGACGATGACGGACCTTCGCAGGCCCTCTTCGCCCAGGTCACGCTCGATGAACTCCTGGACCTCGCGTCCTCGCTCGCCGATGAGGGCGATGACGTTGACGTCGGACCTGGCGTTGCGGGCGATCATGCCCATCATCGTGCTCTTGCCGACGCCGCTGCCAGAGAAGATGCCCATTCGCTGGCCCTTGCCGCAGGTGAGGAGTCCGTCGATGGCCCTGACGCCAGTCTGGAGTGGAGTGTCGATCCTCCTTCTGGCCAACGGGGAGGGCGGATTGCTCCTGACGGAATAGCGCCGGGCACATCGTAGCTCGCCCTTGTCGTCGATAGGGTTGCACAGGCCGTCGACAACCCTGCCGAGGAGCTCGGTACCAGCGGGGACGGAGAACTGGCGGCCGCTGGCGAAGACGGCGCTGCCAGGCTTGACGCCCTGGATCTCGGCGAAGGGCATAAGGATGAGGCGATCGTTCTTGAAGCCCACGACCTCAGCCGAGATGCGCCTGCCGTCTCGTTCGGGGTAGATGTGGCAAATCTCGCCGACCTGAAGGCGTAGGCCTTCGGCCTCGATGCTGAGGCCGATCACCTGCGCCACCTTGCCCTGGAATCGTACTGGGATTACTTGTTGCAGCGCTAGTTGAAAGCGGGAAAGGTCGATCATTTGCGTCTACCTCGCGCTCGCTTCCAGTTCCGCGTGGAAAGCTTTTTCGATCTCGGCTAGCCTGGTTTCGATCTGCGCGTCCACAACCGAGCTGTTCGTCTCGATGATGCATCCACCTACCTGGACGCTCGGGTCTGATGCCAGCTCGATGTTCTTGCCAGGCGCGCCGATCTGGCCTTCTTCCCAGTAGGAGCGCAGAATCTCCAGGTCCTCTGGGTTGACGCGCACGCGGATGACGTCCATGATATCCACGTATTGCAGAGCGCCATTGACCATAGAGACGACGAGGGAGCGGTCCTCGGCGAGGCGTTTATGCACTACTTTCTCGGCGATGGACAGCGCCAGCTCCACGACGGCCTCTTCGGAGGTGCTCAGGATCCACGACATATCGACGGCCACGTTCCTGGCCAACTCGCCAATCCGTCGGACGTCGTCGAGGACGTTGGTCCTAGCCGCAGCCAATCCGTCGACGTAGCCTTTTTGATAGCCTTCTTCGCGGGCCTGCAGCAGGATTTCGTCGGCTCTGTCGTTTGCCTCGTCCAGGATCGCTTTAGCTTCCGCTTGCGCGATGCGCAAGACATCTTCAGCCTCGCCCGTCCACGGCAGCGCCCGAGTCTGCTCCGCTAACCCCGATGGACCTTCCTCGCCACAGAGAGGCGAGGCTGCACCCCTGTCGTCGTTACGTCGCGCAACTGCAGTTGCGGCTACCCCGCGCGTGACCCCTTGACCCACCAGCACCTTCTGAGGGCGCAAGTTGTGGAGTTTAATTATATTGGAGTATGACATCGTCATAACCTCGCAAGTTCTCGATTTATGGCTGGTCGCGGCACTAAAGTGCTCGCGTCAGGCTGCAGTTAGGCGACGCCGGCGCTGCAAGGCCTGGCGAGCCCGAACACTTACTGCTCCCCAAGCTTGCGTTACCTGCGCTGCGCGGTACCCATCGCCGAGGCGATAGCCCGCGCGATGCGGCTGAGGATGACGGGGCAGGTCTCGCAACTTGCCGCAGCGTCGCTGTTGATAGCGGTTCCTGGCACGTCCCAGCAGTTTTTCCTCGCCCTGTACGCTGAACACGCCGCCCGTTCTTTCTCCCCACAGTTCTTGATTTCCCAGCAAAATGGTTCCTTGGCCTCCATTTGGGTCTCCTTTCACTCTCTCCGTCGTGTCGCAGGCGTCGCGCTCGGTTGCACCTCGCACCTCACAGGCACGTCCTGGCCAATGACCTGATAAACTCCCTTGCGAATGATGCCCAAGAGCCGTTCGTTTATCCAGTCACGAGCGAACGCGCTGGGTACGCCGACGACGACGACATCACCGTTCACGCCGAGCACTGTACAATGTCGCAGCCACATCTCGTAGTTGGCCTTGCTTGTCAGCGCTCTCAACTCCTGCAACACAGAGGGCCACAGTTGCTTGACGGAAACCCTAGTTCCGGGGAGGTAGGTGCCTTGTATGGAGATGTTCCCACCGTCGGCATCCTCCGCTGTGGCCTTCTCGACGAGCGACGTTTGTTCCTCGCGGGTAGCTTCCGCTTTACTCTTCTTTCCTAGCTCCAATTGAATCTGGCCTTCAGCAGCCAACTCTCTAATGGTATTGACGAACACGGCGCCCATGTTCACGCCATCGTCGATCTGTCCCTGCCTTTCGGCAACCTCCAGCGCTGCGGTGAATACCTCCAGGTGCTCTGGGTACAGTTGCGTCAGCGTGGAGAAGAACATGCCTTTGGAGTGGTGGTCGTTGAGGGTTTGAGCCGCGTACTCGACCAAAGGGGTCACCGCTGCGCGGATGTCGCGTTTGCGCGCTAGCGTCAGGTCGATAGTTATATCTCTATATATATAGTTAGAAGTTAACGTTAACACGGACCCATCCTGTGCTAACAGGGCATTATAAGAGGCTTTATGCTGGTTAACGCCTTGTTGTGA
>JAMCWX010000056.1 GCA_023480885.1 Chloroflexota bacterium
GAAGGTTAAGGGGAGGGCTGAGAGGTCTGAACCGAAGCCCCGGTGAACGGCGGCCGTAACTATAACGGTCCTAAGGTAGCGAAATTCCTTGTCGGGTAAGTTCCGACCCGCACGAATGGCGTAACGATCTGGGCGCTGTCTCAACGGGGGACCCGGCGAAATTGAAGTATCCGTGAAGATGCGGATTACCCACGACAGGACAAAAAGACCCCGTGGAGCTTTACTACAGTTTGGCATAGGATTGAGGCTGGGCATGTGTAGGATAGGTGGGAGGCTGAGAAGCCAGGTCGTTAGGTCTGGTGGAGCCAGCGGTGAAATACCACTCTTGTCTAGTTTTGATTCTAACCTGCGCCCGTGGATCCGGGGCGGGGACAGTGCCAGGCGGGTAGTTTGACTGGGGCGGTCGCCTCCCAAAGAGTAACGGAGGCGCCCAAAGGTTCCCTCAGGGTGGATGGAAATCACCCGTGGAGTGTATTGGCAGAAAGGGAGCTTGACTGTGAGGCGTACATGCCGAGCAGGGACGAAAGTCGGGCAAAGTGATCCTACAGCGCTGAGTGGAAGGGCTGTGGCTTAACGGATAAAAGTTACCCCGGGGATAACAGGCTTATCTTGCCCAAGAGTTCACATCGACGGCAAGGTTTGGCACCTCGATGTCGGCTCGTCGCATCCTGGGGCTGGAGTAGGTCCCAAGGGTTGGGCTGTTCGCCCATTAAAGCGGTACGCGAGCTGGGTTCAGAACGTCGTGAGACAGTTCGGTCTCTATCCGTCGTGGGCGCAGGAAGTTTGAGGGGAGCTGTCCCTAGTACGAGAGGACCGGGATGGACAGACCTCTGGTGAGCGGGTTGTACTGCCAAGTGCACTGCCTGGTAGCCAAGTTTGGAAGGGATAAGCGCTGAAAGCATCTAAGTGCGAAGCCCACCCCAAGATGAGACTTCCCACCCTGTAAGAGGGGGTAAGGCCGCAGATAGAAGATCTGCTTGATAGGCTGCGAGTGTAAGCACGGTAACGTGTTGAGCTGAGCAGTACTAATGGCCGAGGGCTTGTCCGTATTCGACTATCTAGAATATCTGTCCTGTTCAGTTTTCAAACGGCTAGGCCGCTGGTGGCTAAAGCGAGGCGGAACCACCCGTTCCCTTCCCGAACACGGAAGTGAAACGCCTCAGCGCCGAAAATACTGAGTGGGCAACTGCTCGGGAAAATAGGTCGCTGCCAGTTGCAACTTAGTCGTTTGCGACGCGGGATGGAGCAGCGGAAGCTCGTCGGGCTCATAACCCGAAGGTCGTTGGTTCGAATCCAACTCCCGCTACCAATCGTTGCTTCTTGATTGCCCCCATCGTCTAGAGGCCTAGGACACCACCCTTTCAAGGTGGCGACAGGGATTCGAATTCCCTTGGGGGTACAAATTGCCGCAGTCGTGAAAGAACTGCGCGAACCAACGGCGGGGCTGGACTACGGTCACAGTTTCGCCGTTGGTTTCTATTCGCTCGATGATGGTGAACAGCATGGATCGCACTAACTCGGCAGGTGCCTCAGAGGCAGTTAAAAGACGTGCTAACTGGCGGATGATATCCGCTAGCGCCGATGCTCGGTATGGGAGCAAAACGCCAGGTTTTAACTGCTTGATAGATTCATCGATTTCGGAAACAGTGGATACGAGCCAAGTCTCATCGCGCATACCTAGCTCAAACAGCCGTTTGGCTCGTTCCTTGCGAGCCTCCAATCGCGCCATCTTTTGTTGTTCTTCACGGTTCAGTCTGTGACGTTCTAACTCCGAGGCCAACTCACGCTCGATGACGTATTCGATATCTGCCGGCAGCTCCAAGCCATTAAACCGAGCGAGCACATCATTTTCGATCACGGAGGCGCGAATGTAGTTATATGAGCAGCCTTTGCCAAAATGGCGGTATGATGGCTCGCCGTGGCACGGGCTGGCACGCAGTTCTTGGCCACACTCACTGCAGTAAAGCAAGGGCGTCAGGAGATAGGGGTATTTAGGAGTACGGCGTTTGCGTAATCTTTCGCTCTCGTGTTCTGATCTGACACTCAGCACCTTTTCTGCCAGATCATCTGATATGATAGCTGGGTGTTTGCCCTTGTACTTATCAGTACATCCCCTTTTCCTGTGACGGGTAACCCAGCCACGATAAAAGAGATGATTGTCGAACATGATCTGCACATGGCGATGCGTCCAGAGATCGCCGCCCTGGGTTCGCAGGCCAAGCTCGGTGTTGATCCAACGCGCTAAGCTCCTATAGCTATGTCGGCCAGCGGCATATTCCTGCCAAATCTTGACCACCTTCTCCGCAT
Organism: Chloroflexota bacterium; assembly: GCA_023480885.1. Taxonomy (GTDB): domain Bacteria; phylum Chloroflexota; class UBA6077; order FW602-bin22; family JACPRP01; genus JAMCWX01. The sequence goes on from JAMCWX010000056.1 coordinate 2,308, forward strand.
TTTCGTCGGGCACGGGAATCCTCTCGCCGTCGACCATCTGGCGAGAGTAGCCAATCGGGCAATGGCCGACAAAGAGGCCCTGTTCCTGGCGGTAGGCGATATCGGCGACAACGCGCTCGGAGTCGAGATTCGCCTCGAGCTCCGACCAGATCGAGACCATCCCCATGAACGCCCGACCAGTGGCCGAGGTAGTGTCGAGGTACGGTTGGGTGACCGAGACAAAGTCGGACCGACGTTCCTGGAGGAGGTGGAGGAAGTTCAGAAAATCACGCGTCGACCTGGAGGAACGATCAAGGGAATAGACCACGACTGCGGCTACTTCTCCAGGTCTGGAGGCTTCCAGGCGTTTCTTGAGACGGAGCCATTCGGGACGGCCCTTTTCCGAGCGACCCGAGCGATGGCCCTCCGCGTCCGCGTAAGTTTCGACCTCCCAGCCCTTCTCCCTGCAGAATTCGACGCAGGCCTCCATCTGGCGTTGAGGAGACAAGGTCGGCTTGTTTGCCTTCACAACACTCTTTCTGACGTAGACCAGGGCGACAGGCATAGATCCAACTCCTTCAAACGTCGATTTATAGCCCGATGGCTGACCTGGTAGGTAGCACATAATTGGTTGATATCGCCAGCCTTCTTCACCGATTCGACCAGCCAGCGCCGTGGCATCAGTACCCTGGCCGCGAAGGCGTCGGCGAGCCATTCCAGGTATTGTTCTGGCCCAGGTATCTGGATGGTCCCGAGCTCTAACAGAATATGGAAACCTTCGTGAAAAAGTGTGAACCTTTTGGCGCCCCGAGGGAGCCCTTTGTCGATGACAATCGACCAGCCCCGAGGATCGCGTTGAACTACTCCCCTGAGCGGGGCAATCGGCTTGACAACGACCAGAATCCTACTGGCAGTATCGAAAACGCTAATGAGATTGCTAGAGACAGGTGGTTTAACCACGCCACCCAACGCCAGCAGATAGTTGGCATGCTGCTCAACAAGCCCAAGGTCCACTACTGCCCGTTCTGAGTACCCCACTTGCTCCCTCCTAGCTAGAATTCGACAGCTTGGCGAGTCGGTATTATAGCATGGGAGCAAGGAAAAGAGAACAGATGTTCTATCTATCGAGTTACCTCCTTAAGCGTTTGGTTGCTACATTATAACCAGCCTTGATTCCGAGTGCGACCATTGATGCTTGTTACGGCAAGCTTTCACAAGCGATGCCGTCCTTGTCGTTGTCAAGTTTGTTCGGGTCAGACAGATCAGCATCCAGGACCGCCTGCGCTTCGGCTCGCGTTTTGAAGTCGGAGCAATTGTATGCATCGCCTTGTCCCAGGTAGCGCCTAGGATCAAATCCCGACGATCCCGCAGCGCTAGTAGCGGTAGGGCTGGGGATAGGGGTCCGAGTAGGTGATAGTGTTGGTGTAGGCGTCGATTGAACAGAAATGGGTGCAGGTTGTGGCGTAGATGCTGACGCAGGCTGCGCTGGAGTTTCAACAATTGTTGCCGTAGGGGATGGCTTCGGAGTATTGGTAGAAGTTGCCGTAATAGTAGGTCTCGGTGTCGACGTCGCTTTAGGTGTATTGGTGGCCTTCGGAGTAAACGTTGACATTGGTGTATTAGTCGACTTCGCCGTTGGGGTGGGCGATGGCGTAAGTGACTTATGAATTGTCGGGGTTGGCTTGATTTGCGTAACTGGCTGTACCTTGGCTGCAGGCTCATTCCTAGCCATCTTGGGATTCGAGCTTAAAGGAAGGGAAAGGATCACGCCGAGCCAAACGGTAATACCTATGGCGAACACGACGATCCCTAAGAACGCTGACTTGGTTCTGTTTAGAAACGGCAGCAGGCCGGCGAGCCGAGAACGTAGACCCAGCCAGTCATGCCAAACACATAGGCCCAGACCGATGGCGATGAAAGCGCCCAAGAACAGCCAGGCCACGAGACTGATAATGGTAATAATGAATACCCCCAGCCATTTCAGAAGCTTCCTCATACTCTTCACCTGTATTAGGAAATCAGCCGCCAGTAAGCCGAATTAGCAAGGCCTCGATCGTGCCAAAAGCGTAGCCGGCGGCGTAAGCCACGTTCGGCAATTGCCACATAAGCAATATCACGATGACGGCGAAGATGATCCAGCCTCGATGCCTTGCCAGCCCTGGAGGATTGCCCAAGATACTACCTCCCCAAGTCTTTCTTTTTGCGGAGCTTTCCCATGACATAGCCAGCAAACCCACCGACGATAACATAAACCGCAAATTCCAACATGGCCGAGGTCACCTCCCTCGACGATTATATTCCAGGGAGCCAGGCTATTGTTTTTGGCGCCCAGGCCTTATCCTTTTCCTAGCTTCCCTAATTCGTTCCTCTTCCTCTTCGCGTCCACCTACAATAGCCTCAAAGGCAGCTATTAGGGCTCGCTGCAGTCGTGGATTCCCTTCAAACTTGCGACTTACATAGATATGGAACTCGGGGAATGTCTCTGTCTTACGAGGTCGATATCCAGCGACCTCCAGCACCTGGTCGGGATCGACCTTGAAATATTCAGCTATCTTAATAATATTCCTGGGCTCAGGCAAATGTTTGGCTTTTAGCCAGTTCCCAACAGAGACGTGATCGACCTCTAGGAAAGCCGCCAGTTGGCTCGCCGTAATACCGCGTTCAGCTAATTTAGCTGATAACCATTTTGCAAAGGCTTGCTTGCTCATCGAAATGGATTCTAGCAGATTGGCCACAAAAAAAGTCAAAATCGCTTGACTTTTTTTGTGAGGGGTTTATAATATTGCGTGAGGCCACTCACGTAATAAGGGAGGCTAGTCACAAGAATGGCAATTACGGCAACAAGCACGACTCTGAAGACGAGGGTATTTGAGATCGCGGACAAGAAGGGGCTTAAGCTGACGTGGCTCGCCAAGCGGTATGGACTGCGACTGGAGCATTTATTGCGAATAAGGGATGGCCAGCAGCCCATAAGTCGAAAATTCGTTGAGAAGTCCTGCGAGCTTTTTCCAGAATATACCCTCAGCGATCTTTTTTTTATCGAGAATGTGAGTAACATCACATTAAAAGTGACGTAGTACACAGTCCCTAGTCGGTCCCTCATCGGACGCACCGGCTACGGCATTTTTGAACCTACAAAGCAGCTAGAGAGCAACGCGTCAGAATGGCGCCAAGCCAAGATCAGAAGGAGGATAACGATGGTAACGCAAGCAAAAGGACAGGACCCGCAATGCAGCACATTCATCCGCAAGGCGGCCGACGTGGCGAAGATCGTCCTGGAATCAAGGATCGCCAAGATCAAAGCCAAAGCCGACGTCGGACAGAGGCAGATCGGATGTATGCATTGCTGCAACGTCGCACACTACAGCGAGTTTCGTGCGGGGCGTGGCAGACAATATGGACAGCACCCCGAGCACCATTATTGTCCGAACTGTGGGCTGTCTATCGAATGGGCGATGTTCTACGATGTGGATTCGCACCTGATCAAGCGAGATTTATGAGTGGAGGTGACAACTTGCATTCGAGGCTAGACCAAATGCGAACCCAAGTCTCCGAGGCAGGAATCGAGGTCCAGGTCCTGAGCGCCCGACGCGTCAAGGGCGATCCCGAGGAGCTGGAGCGCCTGCAGCTTTTATCGACGATCTCCAAAGAGATCAAAGCCAACGCGAGCAAGCAACTGGAGCGAGCACAGAAAACCGGCGAACTGACCCAGGCCGTGTTGGCTGCGGCGCAACTGGCCCTGGCAACGCGACTGAGCCAGACTGTCCAGTGGCTCATGACATTTAACAAGATCGAGGACGTCGACCACATCCAGGCAGCGGAGGCGACAAACCTCATTTGCCAGGCCAATGAGGGATTACTACGAGAGGAGGAGCAACTAAATGAAGTGGTAGAGCTACTAAAGCAATCGAACCGCGAGGCTGGTCGAGAGCCTGCGGTTCTAGCGTCCAGGTAAGAGGACAATTACATTCTATCAACGCAAATGGGGATTGTCAATTAAGGAGGATTTGACGATGGGCAACGATAACGCATTGAGCGAAAACGCTCAGGCGGCCCTTAAAGCCTCAAGGGCCATACAAGACCGCGCGAGAGACCTGGGCATAGTCCCCACCATACCCCAGATGACAGATCAGAAGTTGCAGGACCTGGCCGAGGAGGCAGAGCTCCGAACGGCACAGTTCCTATGGGTCTACACCGGGGCATGGAAGGCCCTGCAGAAACACATCTACCAGAACCATGAGGCATTCGTCGAGTACGACAGATTGAAGGAGGCCCTCGAACTGGCTGGCGAGGAGCTGAGGAGAGCGGCGAGAGCCAGCGGCGACACGTCGAGGTGGAGACGAAGGACCAGGACCTTGCGGCGAGGATCCGCCATAGCCTAACTCAATATCTCGCCCAGATGGAGGGGCTGCTGCTCCATTACCAGATCGGCAACCTCGTCGACTACCGCTACGAGATACGGGACAAGGTCGAGCTCCTCGGCGGCCAGGAGATCGCCGTCCGGTCCGACCTGGGGACGTTCACCATCTTCATCTGGAGTCCCTGGGTAACGATCAAATTGTGGCATCCCACGCTACCGAACGTCGACATGCACCTCCAACAGGTCCTGGCCACCCTCAAGAAGGGTGGGATCGAGTTCGCGGCCGGGCGCATCAGCGAGCCCGCGGACGCCGCGGAGATCGCGGAGGTCGAAGGCGAATTCGATGATGACTACGTCAACTGTGACGGCGAGTAAATGTACATCTGCGGCACCGAAGAGTGTCCAAAGATGGCCGTTAAAGAGGCAACGGCTTAATATGATGATCCTGGCATTCTTTGAAGGAGGCAAATCTAAATGAAGGCTCTCTCACTCACCCAACCCTGGGCTTCGCTCGTGGCCATCGGCGTTAAGCGCATCGAGACGCGCGACTGGTACACCTCCTACAGGGGAGCAATCGCAATCCACGCCAGTAAAGGCTGGACTGCGAGCGATAGGGCCCTCTGCAACAAGGAGCCCTTCAGGCGGTGCCTGAAACGCGGCCACCTGATCGTCGAGACGCTGCCCCTGGGCGCGATCGTCGCCGTGGCGACCATCGACCAGTGCTCGCTGATCCGCGACCCCGCGCTGCTGAGGATCAGCGACAACGAGCGCGCCTTCGGAAACTTCACCAAGGGCCGCTTCGCGTGGTTCCTCAAAGACGTCAGGCCGCTGCGTCGTCCCGTCCCCGCGACGGGCGCGCTGGGGCTCTGGTGGGTACCGACAGATATCGAGCTGGAGATCCAGCGGCAGTTGACGGAGGCGTCATGAGCGATAAGCCATTGAAAGCGTATTTCGTCAGCATCACCGATAGCGAGTGTGGTGAGATCGTCCTGGCAGAGACCCGCGGCAAGGCGAAGATGGTGGCCGATTGCAGGATGGACGTCGATCGATTCACCGACTTGCGCGCCCTGCGGGTACCTAGTGCAGACGGCGCCGAGAGCA
>JAMCWX010000038.1 GCA_023480885.1 Chloroflexota bacterium
CATCGGCTCGCTGGCCGACGTCGAGGCGACGGGTAATGGCTCGGTCATCGCCCTCCTGAAGCGCCTGAGAACGCTGCTGAGCGGCGTCTTGGCCGTCGCGATCGACCAGACGACGCCAGGAACCACGAACCTGACCGAATCGAGGCCGTACGCGCGGCGCAACGCCGGCGTGCTGCACCGTAACGCGATCACCGCCGCGGACAAGCTGGCCACGCCTGGCGTGATCACCGCCAGCGGCCAGACGGACACAGGTGGCACGCTGGCCAGCGCGACGACATACTATTACGCGATCGCGGCCTACAACCGCTGGGGCACGACGGTCACGACGACGCCTGCGAGCGCGGCTCCTGGTGGGACGAACAACGCCTTGCGTCTGGCGTTCGCACAAGTCGCGGGCGCCGACGGCTACGATATCTTCTTGAGCGTGGACGCGAACCCGAAGTGGGTCGCCAGAATCACCGAGGCCCAGCGGGCCGCGGGTGGCGTGATCATCGCCGTGGGCGGATCTCCGCAAGCAGGCGGCGCCGCGGGATCGATGGACATCGGCGTGGCCGGCACAGGCGTGGCGAACAATGTCAATCCGTTCACAATGAACAACGCCTACACGCCCGCGAACGTGACAGCCATCAACTGCGCTGGCCGCAGCAGGGCGCACGTCCTGGTGAAGCTCGCCGTGACGGACCTGCGCAGCCTGCCGACACTGAGTATCGTGCCATTTTTCGCTAACCAGCTTAGCGGCACGGACTGGCACCAAGGCACCTTAAAAACTGTACAGCTCCTCACCGCGGCAGGAGAGTGTCTGGAGCAGGATTTCGAGATCGACGTCGACGGCTCGACTGGCCTGGTGATTCTCGTCGAGACGATAAATGGCCAGGGCGCGGCCTGCTCGATCTGGGTGGAGATTGCCTAATGCCACAGCTTGCGCCGCAACTCGTCGAGATGCAGCAACCGTCGCTGGCTTTGGAAATACTGCGGCTAGGGGGCGAGGTGCCTGATGAGGTTCCTCCATCACCATTGCTCAATAACCTCGTCGCATACTGGAAACTCGAAGAACCTAGCGGGACGAGAGTCGATGCCATGGGCGGAGGGCATGATCTGACCGACAACAATACTGTCGGCCAGGCGGTGGGGAAGATCGGAAATGCTGCGTCGTTCGTTTCCGCCAACAGCGAATCGTTGTCGAGGTCGGATGTTGCCCTGGCCATGGGGGGTCGTGATTATTCGATGTCTCTGTGGTTCTATGCCAGTTCGTGGACGACTTTCCCGTGGTTTGTCACCAGATGGAAGTCATCAATTCCTATCGACGGGGTATACGCGGGTGTCTACACGGATGGTACATACAGGTTCACGGGGTACGCCGCGGGCAGCGTCATGTTCGATGTTGCTGGTGCGTCGCCGCTTTCCGTGTCGACATGGTATCACATGGTATGCGTGCATGATTGGGTCGGTAAGAGGGCCTACGTCTACCTCAACAACGTGAGCAATAGTGTCACGTTCGCCGCGGCTTCGGGGGATGACGAACCGTTCGCCCTAGGCGGGGCTTTAACCGAGCATTTTACGGATGGCAGGATTGATGAGGTAGGCTTCTGGACTAGGGTGCTGGCCCCGGCGGAGGTGGCGCAACTCTACAACAACGGCAATGGCCTGCCATATCCGTTTAGGTAGGAGGCAAAATGCCTTTACCAGAAATGCCAGCGGACAAAGAGACAAAAGCGAACAATGTACTCGGTAGCCTACTTCTGGGTTTAACCACCGTGCAGGCAAGTTACCAACACCAACACGGTCGCTTTTGGCAGGGTCTGAGAACGCACGCCGTTACGCCCGCGGATGGTAAGGCGGCGACGCCAGATACAACCAGGAAGCCGACCGATGAGGCCGAAGATTGGGTTGCTGCAGGTGTCGCATTACCTGCCTCGATGGAGGTCGCCATTAGGGTGGATACCTACGAGGGGCCAGAGGGCCAGGGTTACGTAGTAATCGGAGAGATAGAGATAGGGAGCAGGCTGTTGCGGCGTTGTGTCAACGTCGGACCCGAGGTCTACAGGGCGCATGACTGGGTGGATGTGACGCCAATGGACTACGTTCCGACGGCGGCAGGCAAATCGCTATTGGCCCGCATCCGCGATATCCTCGCCAGGTAGCTGATAAATGAGACGAGTAATCAAGCGCTTTAACAAAGCGATCGTTCTAAATGGCCTGGCCTCTGGGCTCGATCCTGCTGTGCCTGCAGAAGGCATGGCAGGTGCGATGGAGATCTCGCGAGCGGCGAGACGTCGTGGAGGTAGATTGATATGGGACGCAGTTTGAACGCCGAGGGCATACTCGGTGTCTTCTATGCATCCGATTACGGCGCCAGGGCCGATGGCCAGACCGACGATTGGGCTGCGATCAACGCGGCGATCAACGCCGCTAAGGCCGCGGGAGGTGGTCAGGTCTGGCTGCCGAGCAACTCCACCGCGGCGATGATCGGCAGCACGATCCTGCTGCCTGACCACGTCGAGGTAGTCATCCCCACTGGCTGCACCCTGAAGCTGCAGGACGGCAAAGTCTGCGAGCTCATCGCCAACGCCGACCCTGTCAACGGCAACACAGGCTGCAGGGTCACGGGTGGCGGGACGATCGACGGAAATCGCGCCAATATCATCAGTGGCACCTCGCATGGCATCAACTTCACGAAGGTGACCGACGCCGTGATCGACGGGCCCGTGATCAAGAGCTGTCGGACGAACGGGATCAACCTGTCGGGCTGTACTCGGCCTGTTGTCAACGCGATCGCGACCGACAACGGCCAGCACGGCATCGCGCTCGTGGACAGCACGCGCGGGACGTTCGACGTGCGCGCCTACGACAACTGTAGGGTCGCCGCCGCCGGCACGGGCGATGGCGTCAATCTGGCCGGCACGAGCACGGACAACAGCTTCACGAGCATCATCGCCTACGATTCTGCTCCCGCTGGCAAGCTCCAGGGTTACGGTATCCGCGAGGCGGTGACCAGCAACTGCGATCGTAACGTCATCGCCGGTGCCTCGCTTGGCGGCAACCTCACGGGGACGTACTCGCTCATCGGCGCCTCGTCGAAGATAGTCGACAACAGTGCGGTGATAGCCACCGCGGGCACCCCGACGACGCAGGCCATCGGCGACGCGGCCGTCCTCGGTACGAGCGTCTACGCGGCGCCGCTGGACCACAAGCACGGGATGCCAGGGTTTGGCTTCCCGTCAACGCAAGCATTTGGAGATGCGGCTGCCGCCGGGAGCCAGCCAACCGTATCGCGCTCTGATCATAAGCATGGAATGCCCAGCCTTGCGTATGATCGCAATCTGGCCGGGATGACTTCAACTAATACAACTGCTGAGACCACGATCTACCAAAAAACAATCGTAATGAATACGTTGGAGACGTTCCACAGCCTACGTCTAACGCTCCTCGGCCAATACAGCAATAGCTCGGGGAGCCCGCAGACTTTCACTATCAGCGTCAAACTCGGCACCACGACGCTGTTCACAATGACCAATTCACTCGCCGACGACGCCGGCTTGCCGCGACGGGTGCGACTGGAGTCATTCATCCAGGAGTACACAACCTCGACAGAGCAATTCTGCGATACTCGGCTCGAGATCGGAGCGCTCAATTCGGACTATAGTACGGGCCAGGCGAATGCTGTGACCGCGGGATCGCAAATGGACGCACTGGAAGATATGACGGTTAATAAAAATCTCGTAGTGACTGTACAGCACGGCATTGCCAGCCCGTTCATCTGGTTCACGTCGTGGCTCGCCGTTCTAGAGTTGCTTTAGTGAGACAAAATGATGCCAACCCGCGACGAGCTCGTCCAGTACGCAATTGAACAGGCGAACGCCAACGAGATCGATCCGAACGTCTTCGTCCGCCAGATCGACCAGGAGAGCGGCTTCAATCCCAACGCAGAGTCGCCCGCCGGTGCGATCGGCATCGCTCAGATAGTGCCACGCTGGCATCCCGGCGTGGATCCGTGGGATCCGTACGCAAGCCTGCGCTACGCGGCGAGGCTGATGCGCGGGTATCTGGACCAGTTCGGCAGCTACGCACTCGCCCTGGCGGCGTACAACGCGGGGGCAGGAGCGGTACAGCAGTATGGCGGGATTCCGCCTTACGAGGAGACGCAGCGCTACGTCGCCGCGATCCTCGGCTCGGACTATACGCCAGGGGCGGACTCGACCGCCGCAACTTCCAACGGCAGCGCAGGCGCGATTGCCGTGCTGGCCATCGCCGCGCTGATAATTCTCTCCATGGGAGGTTGATATGCCACCACGATATCTCGGGCCACCAAATGTAGTGGGCAGATACTCAAACGATGACGAACAGCAGGTACGCGTGCGTCACGATTGCCCCGCTGGTTACCGGCTAGACCAGGACGGGGCATGTTCCCTAGTTGCTAAGCCGGCATTACCCCCACAACCCGACACGTCGGAAGTGGAAATCACGCGCCTCTGGGCATGGGTCAAGGAGAACCCGGTTAGCGCGATCGTCGTCGCGGGGGGCAGCTACTACGTTCTAAAGCTCGTCAAGCGGAAGATAAGGTGAGATATGGACACATCATCCCAGCTAGCCACCGTCAACCAGATCAAAGAGGAATTCATCTCGTACGCCAAGCGGGAGCCCCTCGTCATCACCGTGGGCGCGGTGCTGCTGGCGTGGATGCTCCTGGGCAAGAGGAGGTAGAGACGATGCGGACCAGCGATCTTCTTCTCCTCGCCGCGGGAATCGCGATCTATCTCGAGATAAAGAAGCCTGGCACGCTCCAGGGAATCATCTCGAAGACAAATACAAACTTCAAATTGCCGTGGACAGATGTCGCACGGGGCGACGCGAAGAAGAGCCCTGTTGGTACTGGCCCGATTGGACCAACACCCGAGGAGCTCGCGAAAAGCCTGGGCGTCACGGTCTACAGAGTGAGGGAGGCGCTGCGTCGCACAGGCAAGAGCACCGCAACTCTGACGCTGGCGGATCTCGCGGGCATACCAGACGTGCCCGACACGGTCAACGTGGGGGGTGCGGCAAGCCACCCGAACCCGAGCGGACCGCCGGCGACGTGGAATAATCCCACGGGCGGGTCGGGCACGTGGGGCGGCATGACCAACGACCAAATCCAGGCAAGTTTTCTGGCCTCTGCAGGCGGCGATCCTGTCCGGGCGCAGCAGATGTGGGAAGAGCAGCACGCACGGGAAGTGGCGGAAAGGGGATTCTGATGGAACGGGACGTGGAGCGGAATCCGTTCGGGATCAGAGTCGCGGATATCGTCCTCTTCGCTGGGTTGGTCATCGTAGCCATGGCAGCATCTAAGCGGCTATTAAACGGCAGTAACGATGCACCTGTTCCACAGGGCGACGTACCGAAGCAGACAACCATGCAAATCGTCAACACTGACTGGCGGCTTCCAAATTTGCGCGATTCGACCATCCACATCGAATGGATAGTCAATCACCTTGGTCCTGCAGGGGACTATATAGCAGGCATACAAATAGCCCTCTCACGGGGGCTTTTTGCGGATCTCTACCCAGGGCATGGTGACACGCTGCAGTCGATAGAACAGCCATTCTCCGTGACCGACGATGAAAATTATTCGAAATACACCGTAGCCACGGATGCACAGTTAGCGGTGCCAGGCTTTAGCCTCTACGATGTCAGACAATACGTAAGAACCTCTAATGGCCGTATCTTAACCGAGCGGTGGTCGAATAACCAGTTAATTGTAATATAGGAGGGCATCATGTCCAGACAGAAACTAGTATACGTTGGAGCCCCATATTTGCTGGGCGGGGCCATGCTCTACATCACCTATTCGCTCGCGCTACGAGGGAAGTTCGGAGATGATGTCCGGACTGTTGTGGAGGGACTGCGGTCCTCCGTGAAATCTGGTTTCGCCGAGTTGGCGAAGGGAAATAACAAGTCAACGAAGTCGGACTCTACCTCTGGCGACAGTCGAAGCGGCGACAGAGGCGGAGGCGATCCGTACGCCTTTATTTCAGGCGTACAGTTCGTGGCCCGGGCGCCAGACGGCCGGTTCTACGTCTACTGGAACGGCTCGCTATACAGCTACTTCAATTCGCAATCCGAGGCCGAGGCTGCGTATAGGGCGCTGGTCGAGCAACAAGCCTTGTTCAAATTCTACGAAACCTAGAGGGAGGTAACTGCTAATGGCACGCCGACAAACGCTTTTCGAAAGCATATTCGCCGCCCTGCTGGGTGGTGACGATAGGTCGAAAATAGCGAAGCGCGCGAAGGCCACGAAGAAGCTGAGGCGCGGTCAGCGGGTGAGCTATGTCTACAACGGCGGCCAGCGGAGGCCTCCGAAGCGCAACCCGCAGAGGGTCGACACGGGCACGAGGCGGCTCAGCGCCGCCGATCGCCAGGCGCTGGCCACGGCGAAGCGGCTCTCGGCGGAGTTTCACGGCCAGCCTCATGTGGTGGAGCTCAGCGCCGCTGAGCGCAAGCCGCTGCCGCGGTTCGTCGCCGCCGCCGGCGCGCTGGACGAGTTCACGTACGTACCTGGCGGGCACTCGAAGCGCGGGCTCTATCGCTACTCTCACGAGAGTGGCGACCGCGGGTCGGGAAAGTCGAAGTCGCGGAATCGGCCGCTGCTGGTGGTGGATCCCTTGACGCGGCGGCCGGCGATCGTGGCCGACAAGAGCCCGATGCGTTTCTCCGGCAAGCAGGGGTTTGTGGGTTAGCGAATTGAAGTAGCTGTATAGCGAGCCGTAGGATGAGGGACCCTTATTTCGCGCGAAATAAAACTCAAGGGGGGCACTACAGTGGCAAAGCGCAAAACTCCAAAGAGGAATTCCAAGGCCCAGTTCGTGAAGAGCAAGGGCAAGAAAAAGAAGTAGACGGTCCATAGAGTCCGTAGAGATGTAGCATGCTACGTCTCTACGGTAGGACGAGCAATCAACCCAAAAAAGGGGGGCTCAACATGGCAAGAGGCAAATCACCTTACAACCGATTCTTCGCGTCTGAGATGCACAAGCTCCCGAAGGGTCTCTCTCAGGGGCAAATCAACGACGCAGCGCGCGAGATTGGGCGCGCGTGGAACGCCCTGCAGCGAGGGGAGACCAGGTCGAACCCAGGCGGCGTCTCGAAGGGCAAGCTACTGATCGGCGGCATCGCGGCCTACGTCGCTTACCGCTACTTCAAGAAGAAGAGCGCGGCGGCGACGGCGACTTCGGCGGCCACCAACTCGCGGACGGGCCTGTGAGGTAGCTGTCGATGATCGCGGACGTGCTCCGCCTGGCAAAAAGCGCCCCCGACATCGCGCGCCTGCTGGCGATGGGCCGGCGCGCGATGAACGGGGACCCCGAGGCGATCCAGTATTTCTTAAAGGATGGCTGTATCGACGCGCTGGAGATCGTCTCCCCTGGCGCGGGGAAGGCCGTGCGCGAGATGATCCAGCACATCCAGGAGGCCGCGGGGATCGCCAGCAGCAACGGCGTGATCGAGGGACAGTACAAAGTGATCGACGAGCGGGCGCCGTGGAGCGACATGGTGACCTGGCTAAAAGCGCGGCGCTGGGGTACGTTCGTCGTGCTGGGACCCAAGGGGCAAGGCAAGACGACGATCTCGATGCGACTGGCCGAGACCTGGCACCAGCAGACGGGTTGGCCAGTGGAGGCGATCAACGTCTATCCCGAGGACCAGTACTACTTCGTCCAGGCGGTGCCGACGTCGCGCTTCATCAGGACGATCGAGTATTTAATGGAACTGCTCAACCCCGAGGACTGGAAGGACGAGGACGGCGAGCTGCACGAGGTGCGGATCATGAGCCCCGAGGAGCTCGACCGCGCGCTGGAGCCCTACCGGCGGCGGATCATCGTCATCGATGAAATGAGCCTGGCGGTGGCCAGCAACGTCAACGACTCCGGCCGCCGGCTGGTGAGGCAGATCATGGCGCAAGCTCGCCACCTGCAGTGGCTCATCATCTACATTGGCCAGCTGACCAAGATGATGCCCACGGACCTCCTCGGGTGCGAGGCGGTCTTTATCAAGCGCCCAGGGGGACGCGAGGTCCTCACCGATCGCCAGGAACCGCTGACGCAGGACCTGTGGGCCCGCGCGATCGCGGCGTTCGAGGGGGTGCGACAGTCTCCGTACTGGTATCAGTATCCCGACGAGCGGATGTGGGCCTACGTCGACGCACAGGACATCGGCGGCGGTCACAAGTACGAGGGATTGATGCCCTATTCGAGGCCTGGAAACACTTCCGAGGGAAGAGCCAAGCAATGACAACCGTTCGACTCTGGAAACAAAAGCCAACAAGTGATGTGGCAATGAGGCGGAAGATTCAGCGTGCGCTCGGCCACGTCTCGAAGTTCGCGGACGTGCAAGGACCGGATGGAATAAATGTTCGAGTAACGGTCGCGCGAATCTACCGAAAATACTGGAAGGATGAGCCAAAACGCTGGAACTGGGTTCCAGTAATCTTGCCCTCAATTCACAGTGCGCATCGGATAACGAATCAGCCCCAAGAAAGAACTAGGCTGTATTCCAGCATGCTAACCGTCGTGGCGCCAGATGGCAGCAGGCAGCAAACAAGCTATGCTACCTATATTAGCGATCACGGAAATGACCGCCTGTCTTGGAAAACAACGTTCCCGCCTAGAGGTGGACTTGCTGCACTGCAGCAGAGGGAAAAAGTAGGGAGGGGCTACCAAATATGGCCTTCCCCTCCCATCGCTGTCACCAGGAGAAAGGTTAACCCTGTTCCTGAGCAGCCATCGTTTAACTATAGCACGCGAGCGGGCAATTCGTCAAGGGTCGGTCGGCTACTGCTTATCGTCGGCGGGCTCTGGCTGCTGAATCAGATGGCGCAGCGCCAGGAGGTGGCCTGATGGGTAAGCGCTATCGCCGCCAGAAGCTGGCCAAGGAACCGAAGAACACCCGTGGCTATCGCACTGTGAATGCTGGCAGCCACCGTGTGAAAGTCGCCCTGCTTCCTGGAGGCAAGACGAAGGCGACGTCGGTGCTTCACCCCAAGGGGGAAAAGCGCGACGATCGGCGCTGCTCGGTGTGCGGCCTCCGCGGCCACGACAGGCGAAAACACGATATCCGTCAAATCGTCAACGGCAAGAGCCGTCGAATAAAATGAGTAATTATAGTATTACCGAAATTCCGAAAAAGGCAGGGGGTAAACTGAAATGGTCGACATCTCTCAATTCTCAAGCGTCGGTGCGCTGGCGGTACTCGTTCTTCTCATCATCGAGGTGTTCAAGAGCAAGTTAGACCAGGAAAAGGCGCCATACGCGGCGATCGTCATCGGCATCGTCCTGGCTTTCGTGTTCGGGTACGTCCAGCATCTGATCAACTCACCCGCTGACCTGGTGAGCTACGTCGTCGGCGGCGCACTGGCGGGATTGACGGCCGTGGGTGGCTACGAGGCGACGATCGACAAGATCAAGGTGAAGTCCGATGGAACATAACCTCCTGAAGCTCTCCGCGCTCGATGAGCTGAACGACCGCGGCTGCACCTACGGCCACGAGAACCGCCAGAAGATCGAGGCCCAGGATAAGCGCATCGATGCCGCTAACATGCAGCGCATCTCTGACATAGAGGAGGTGCGCAAACAGCTAGCCACCATCGATGGCCGGCTGTGGGCGATCCTGGTCGGGGTGGCGCTGCAACTGGCGGGGATCGTCGGCTACGTCGTGACGCATCCTGGCCCCGTGAGGGCATTTTTAGGAGGCTGAGATGAGACTGTTGGAAGTCGCAATGATCGGCGCCGCGATCTACGCTATCACGCGATGGACGAGCTCATCGAGCTCGCCTGGTGGATCCACCGCGGACGCGATCGTCGCTAAAGCCAAGGCGGATCTGAGCATAATTACCGGCGTCGCCGTGCCGAACATCACCACGCGCAGCGTCGAGAAGAAGGACTGGCCAGACACGAGCCTGGCGTGTCCGCAAGGCGGTATGACATATCTACAGGTCATCACGCCAGGTTATCGCCTCCTCCTGGAGGCCCTGGGCAAGACGTACGAGTATCATACGGACCTGGCCGGGCGGGTGGCGCTGTGCGAGTAGTTATTCTCCAGCCCTGTCTGGCGCCAGGTCATCTCCTCGATTCTGCCGCCTCTTCTCAACTTTGTTTTGCATCACGAAGTGGAGGCACTGGCGGTGATTCGGCACGCCCTCGTTCACCGCTACCCAGGGATGAGCGCACGGGGCAGCGATGGCGGCGCAATCGGCGCGCCAGTTCCTATCCTCGTGCCTGATATTCCCTACGTATGGGCATTCCGCGGGCTCCAGCCCGGCGACCGCCACGGGGAGCGCGGGCTCGCCGAGGAGCTTCTGCGCGACCTGGGCGAGCAGCCTACCTTCACGATAGTGTCACTCGACTGGCCCATGACCACCTCGACGATCTCTTTCGCTTCGCGCAGCGCTTTAATGTAGTGCTTCTTGCGGGTATCCGCCTGCGGCGTCTTGGCCGGCTCGGGCGATTTGTCGCCGAAGACGTCGCGTAGTATCCGATCCGCCGGGTCATTGTCTTTTGGCATCGATTCCTCCTTTTATTCCGCGCGGAATAATTACTCGGCGTCCCCGCCGATCCCACTCCTCCCCACAAAAGCCGCCTTGCCTCGGGCGGATTTATTTCCGCCTCTTACTCTTCAGTTGCAGGCTTTCGACCGGGCTGTGTTGCCTGTGCAGGTTCGCTGTCTCATTGCCATGGCTCATTCGTCCGTACTTCAAGCTCATCGCAGGCGACTCGTGTCCCAAGAGCGCCTGAAGCGCGTGGAGCGGGCCTCCACTTTCAGCCCACCGCAGCGCGAAGGTATGGCGAAACTTGTGCAACCCCTTCACATTCAGCCCTGCCTGCCTCGCGCGGCGCTGGATGATCTGATACAGGCCGTTCCTCACGATCGGCTTTCCGCCGCGGCCGAGGAAGATGTGATCGTCGTAGACGTCGGCCCTCTCCTTGCGGATGTAGTCGCGAACAGCCTTCTCCGTCGTCGGGCACATGATCAGATATCTTTCCTTGTTCCCCTTGCCGAGGACCTTCATCCTGCCCCGCTCCAGGTCCTGCAGCCGCGCCTCGCACAGCTCCGAAGCCCTGACCCCCGTATCGAGCATCAGGTACACGATCGCGGTATCGCGCAGACTGTTGCCTGTGTCAAGGGTTTTGCAGGCGGTGAGGATCGCGCTGATATCGTCCTCGGCGTAACTGGGGATGAGCTTCTGGCGCACCTTCGGCGTCTCCAGGCGGCCGTTGCGGAAGGGGCTTTCGTCGATAAACCTCTCTCGCTCGCAGAAATTAAAGAAGGCTCTGAGGTGGCGGAAGTAGGTAGCGACTGTGGCATCGCAGCATCTCTTTTGCGACTGAGGCGCGTCTGATTGCCAGCGGCGCTCGGAGGTCTGTAGATACTGAACGAAAAGCCTGATGTGGTTTGCTTGGATGTCCTGGATGTGTTCGCCGCAGTGAGCGCGACGAGACCACCAGATGAAGCGAGTGACGATCGCGTAATAGCCCTCGACTGTGCGCTCCGAGCGGTGACCGGCGCGCAGCGCCAGCATGAACTCGTCCAGTGCGTCAGCAATCAGGGTGTTTTCCTGGTTTAAAATCAGGATGTTGGTCTTTTTTTTCATTCCCCGTTTTGGCTTCCAGGACCGTAACGGAGCGATGAAAACGCTGATATATCAAGCTTTTCTTGATACTGGTGAGCCGTGTGAGGATCGAACTCACGACACCCTGATTAAAAGTCAGGTGCTCTGCCACTGAGCTAACGGCCCGGATTGAGAAACAGTCAGACGGATACTTCACGTTGGGAAAGTGACTAAGGTGTTGTAGCGGAGGTTTCTAATGCTTCAGCATCTGCTGAGGTTAGGCTGTTCCTGGACCGCTGCACTGTTCCCGTGGCTAATTATACAGCATATGGGGCCCAAGCTGCAACTTTGCCAGGCGGGCACCCACTCCTTCCCTGTGACGAATTGAGACCGCGTGGGGAAGGCAGATGGACCGTGGACAACTTGAATCAGGGTGTCACATGCCCCAATCCTGAAATATCTCAGCACATTTGGTTCAGGCCATTGCAGCCCGTAGCTCATTCAGATCGCGAAAGACGTAGTCTGGTGCAATGCGCGACCGACTCAAATCCTCTTGACTGGCAACGCCAGTTAACACGAGGATCGTGGTAATGCCGGCTCTCTTGCCAGCCAGAACGTCAGTATCGAGCCTGTCACCAACTATTGCCGTTTCACGCTTCCTCACGCCAAGATGTTCGATGGCCAGTTTCAACATCTCTGCGGATGGCTTTCCTACTACAGTAGGTCGCGCGCCTGAACAGGATGTGATGGATGCCAGCAAGGCACCAGCGCCAGGAAGAAGATGCTCCTCGACTGGGAATGTCTTGTCAGGATTGGTGCCAATGAGCTTGGCTCCGCGGCGCACTGCCACGCAGGCTATGGCCATTTTCTTATAAGTAAACTCCCTGTCCAGGCCGACCACGACATAGCCAGGCGCGACATCGTCAATGCGGAACCCTGCTTCAAGCAACGGCTGGCGCAGCCCATCTTCACCGACTATGTACACGCCAGTCCCAACGGGCGCTTGCCTCGTGAGGTATCGTGCTGCTGCCTGGCCGCTGGTGAAGATGGACGATTCGGCTATCTCGATACCCAGGTCTTTCAGCTTCCGCGCGACCTGGGTCGGGGTGGAGGTTGCGTTGTTAGTGATCAAGCAGTACGCGAGGCATTTAGCGTTCAGGAATCGGAAGAACTCTGTCGAACCGTCGAGGAGGGTGCTGCCCCGATAGACGACACCGTCGAGGTCGACTAGTAGGGCGCGTAACGAAGCTAATTGCCGGCGCATTTTTGCTTAGTAGTCCAGCCTGGGATAATACCCATCGTTTCGCATTTCCCTTACCAGTTTCTTGATGTCTGGCACTTCCTGCACGGCGATTACGGTCGGGGAAATTCGGCGGCCAAACCATCTTGCGTACTTTGGCAAGGCCAGGAGCTCGTCGAGCACCTCCTCGGTCTCCACTTCCAGAATGGTCAGCCTTTCCAGGCTCATGAGTTTGACACTCCTAGCCCATTCCTCGACAGAAGCTACTACGTTTTCGGGGACGCCATCGCAGCTTCTCTCCTGCAAGAAAGTGAGCAACCCGTTGATGTCGGCTCCAGAGTAAACTGCCTGCTGTACCTTGCGCTTGGTGATCTGGTGTACACTAGCCTTGCCAACGCTGACTGTCAGCGAGAACTTAACCAATTGCTGCCATACTTCAGTGTCGGGCTCGTATACCGTGACCTCGAAGTTCGGGGACACGCTCATCCTGGCACGACGACTGTCAGGCGGACCTGCGCCTTCGCAACTCAGTATCCAAGCGCCTAGAGGTGTGGGTTGAACTGCTACAACCTTGCCTAAGTCGTCAAGTCCGATAGAGAGAGCCGACATCCAATGAAACAACTGAGCAATTGCGATACCTGCAGTGTGAGCTTCGAGATCGCGCAGGGGAACGATTCCTGAAACACGGCTGCAGGGGGTAGACGCATCGGCGCAGTTGTTCAATGTGTTCATAAGAACACATCTAACTATCGATTCCACAGAATACCATTTGCCCTGCTCGAGACGACGCAGACACACGACCGTTTGCTGCCTGAAAAGACGACACAGCTCGGCGTCCAGTTCGTTAGGCAAGGTCGAGTTGATGCCTCTCCAGAGGTCGTCTTTGAGCCAAAAGCCGAAAAGCTGTTCGGCCTGCCCGACGATGCCGAGAGACACCCACTCGCCGATTCGAGGGCCTGCGACGACCCAGTTGTCTTTGATTTCGAGGAGATGCAGACTCCTCGCCACGTGGAACAGATAATCGAGCTTGGCAGCACCGTGGCCGTTCTGGGAGCCAATAATCAATTGCTCTCGGAGATGGCCCATTACTCTGCGTGGTATCCTACGCTCCACGACGGTTAGCTCCACCCGATGTTGCTGGAAGAAGTTTACCAGGGCCAGCAGATCGAAGTAGAAGGCATAATCCACCGGCAGCGGCTTGGTCGGCGCTGGAACCTCTTGTGCTGCCCCAAGGTCACGGTCTGTCGAAAGGAACTCATCCTGGCTGGCAACGGCAGATGGAATGAATAGAAATCTCTCGCCATCTACGTACGTCTCATAGACCAGGAACAACGAACTGAGAGATGAGATCGTCTTTCTCAAAGCCTGTTCGTCGATGGCCAGAGACTGACGAAGCGCGGTTATCGACATGCGCCCATCAGAGTCTCGCACAGTCCGGAATACCAATTGCGCGTCCTCTCCAAGGTCTCCCAGCGCATCGTTGACATTACTAGCCTGGGTTATGATTGCCTCAAGCGACAGCATTAGTTCTCTCTTGAAACGCTGTTGAGAATGAGGCAGCTTCCAGCGCTCGCCAAGCGCCTGAAGCTGTGGAAGATCGAGCTCCCCGAGCAACCGATGCAAGGACTTGTCGCTCTGGTCGCCCAAGATCATCTGTTGCCGAATACGGTGCAGAATATGTGCGAGATCTGGAGGAATGCGAGCGACAAGCAACTGGGTTGAGGGATGATTGCGATTGAGATAGGCAGGACCGTCTATGATTTCATTGCCGAATACTCTCACCGTCTCTACAGTGACAATTCCGTGATCCTCTAACCTAGCGAGCAACCGATGGATCTGATCTTCGCTGAAGGGCAGATCGCCAGTCAGCGCGTGGACGCCGATCCATCCCCTCGATTCTGCAAGAATTCTTTGCAGCACCAGCGATTCCTGAGCGGACAGGCGCTCGAGAAGACATTTAATCGCCTGCTCGTCGGTCATCTCGTTGTAAAGTTTTGAGACCAGGGTCCGCGGATCGACACCAGCATCAAGTTGCCAGGACCGAGCCATCCCCTGAAGCTTGGCCGAGGACGAGCCAAGCAAGAGCCCCATCAGGTTCGCCAAGACAGCCCCCTATCCGCTACGCTGACGTATCAGATAGTTCAGCAAGAACTGTGTAAAACCCCATCAGCCTGGTCGACAAAACGTGGACCATTTGGCCCTTTGTCCGCATGTTCCAAGGTAGCACCTTTGTATCACGTTTGGCTACAAAATTCAAGTGTCAGCGCACGATTGTTTGCTCGAAGCGCTTTGCCTCGCTTGCTGGAAAGCACTTGCCCTCCCTGGAAGCGAAGCTCGCGATCGCGGAGTTAGCGGAATTGAGCATTGCAAACACACGTTTCACCTTCTGAGCGGCTGGAATCGATCTGCAAATGTGCGCACAGGTGCACCTTCGTCTTCGTGGTCTTCTAACCCGGACTGAGCGGGCAATCCCGTCTCACGACAGTTGGGGGAGCGCATAGCTAATCTGAGGAGCGGTTCTCGAATCGATAGGAACCGCGCAATCTGTCTGATAGTGATGATCTCCCTGCTGTCCATAACAATGAATTATAGCGGACAGCGCGATTATGTCAAATACAACTACCTGGCGGGGTTACCTTTTCTTGGGGGAAGTTTGACAGCATCTTTACAGCATCGCAAAGTGTTGTCAAGAACACGAGACAACGGCAAAAATGGCGCCATCCCTATTTTGGGGCGTTTTCACGGCACAATTGCCCCTGAAATAGGGAAAACCGCCCAAGAATAAGCGGTTTCAAGGCCGACCTGGCACGCCCGAGAGGACTCGAACCTCCGACCTTTGGGTCCGCAACCCAACGCTCTAATCCACTGAGCTACGGGCGCAAGTTGACAGTCGAATTATAGCATATGGCAGAAGTGCGCGCAAACGCTATTTGCTACAGCGGAATGTTGCCATGCTTGCGTTCGGGTCTCGCCTGCTGCTTGTCGCGGAGCCTACGCAGTGCCTGGATAATGCGCCTCCTGCTTTGTTCGGGCTCGATAACGGCGTGAACGAGCATCTTGCCGGCGGCGTCAAATGGATTCGAGTACTTGCGGTCGTATTCCTCGATCTTTTGCAGCACGAACTCCGTGGGATCCTCAGCTTCCTTTATCTCTTTCCGATAAATCAGGCGTACCCCTGTAGCCGTGTCGAGGACGGCCATCTGAGCAATTGGCCAGGCAAGCATCTCATCGACGCCCATGCCTACCGAGCACATGGCCATCACGGCTCCACCGTAGTTTTTTCGCAAGACGAGTGTTATCTTTGGGACGGTGGCCTCGGCGTAGGCATAAAGCATTTTCGCTCCGTGCCTGATGATGGCCGAGTGCTCCTGCCTGACTCCGGGCAAGAACCCTGGCACGTCGACGAGGTTCACCAGAGGGATATTGAAGGCGTCGCAGAAGCGGATGAACCGAGCGGCCTTATCGGCGGCGTTGACGTCAAGGCTTCCTGCCATAAACAGGGGTTGATTGGCGATAATGCCCACTGTCTGGCAATCCATTCGAGCGAAGCCGATGACCATGTTTCGCGCAAAGCGGGGCAGTATCTCAAGAAACTCGCCGTCATCGACGAGGTGAGCTATCACCTTGCGCATGTCGTACACCTTTCTGACATCAGGGGGTACAACGTCCGCCGCATTTGGGGTGAGGCGATCAGGGTCGTCTCCTGTTTGCACGACTGGTGGCAGCTTGGTGTTGTTGGACGGAAGATAGCTGAATACTCGGCGCATGATCGACAGGCATTCTTGCTCTGTCCTGCCAACCAGATGTGCGGTACCCGTTATCTCGCTGTGGACTTTCGCTCCACCAAGTTCCACCATAGTGATCTTTTCGCCAGTGACGGATTTGATAACGGCGGGCCCGGTGATGGCCATCTCGCTTCCACTATCGACCATGAACAAGAAATCCGTGATAGCTGGAGAGTACGCGGCAACGCCGGCGCACGTTCCCATAACGGCAGATAACTGGGGCACCACGCCCGAAGCAGCGGTGTTGCGGTAGAACATACCAGCAACCCACTCCGTGGCGGTGAACCCCTCGTGAATTCTGCCTCCGCCAGAATCGTAGAGGCCAAAGATCGGCGCCTTCACCTTGATGGCTTCGTCCATAAGGTAGCATATCTTCTTGCCGTGAACCGTTCCTACCGAGCCACCAAGAACCGTAGAATCCTGGGCGAAAACATAGACGAGGCGCCCATCGATTTGACCATATCCTGTGATCGAGCCATCGCCAGGAATCTTCTTCTCTTGCATACCGAATTCCACGGACTGCGATTCGGCAAGCATATTCAACTCGACGAAAGTTCCTGGATCGAGAAGCTCGTCGATGCGCTCTCGTGCGGTGAGTTTGCCGCGTGCATGAAGACTATCGATCGCCTGTTGTCCGCTGGCAATAGTTGCCAGGCGCTCCAGGCTACGAAGGCGCTGCGTTTCGCTCTCGTGGGTCTTCCCAGGCAACATTGCTTTGACCTCCGATGACGTAGATAAGAAAACCCAAAAGCCTAGGCCAGATTACGTCTTCGCCCAGCCGTTAGAGGGATTGGCGCCAGACATCCGACAGTATAGCAGTATGTTGTTAGATGTGCAATGGTGGAATTTCGGAATGAGTGGAATTGTGCGAAAGGCGATGTGAAAGTATTCGGGCGGAGGGACCGGGATTCGAACCCGGGACGGAGTTTAACCCCCGTAACCGCTTAGCAGGCGGCCGCACTAGACCAACTATGCGATCCCTCCGCGGTAAGCAACCTATTCTGTTAAACCAGCCTGGACAAGGCCGGCGGAGAGGGAGGGATTCGAACCCCCGAGGCTCATCGCCTAACTGTTTTCAAGACAGTCACCATAAACCACTCGGACACCTCTCCGGGTGAAAAGTATAGCAAACTCGCAAGCGTAGTGTCAACTTTGTTGCCCCTGTAAACCAGTTATGCTAGAATAGCAGCGTGATTGATGGTTGATCGGTGGGCTGGCCTGCTAGCAGCGCAATCGCCAGCAGGCCTGTGTCTGCAGTCGACAATTGCGATGAATTTCTCAGGTCCCCGACCGGAAGCGATGTGGCTTCTAGTCACTTGGCTGGAAGCGAATTCAACGCCGAGTGGGCTTATACTTTGCTTTGAGGGAGATGTCAATGGTGAGCAGTTCGAGCACTGCAGGTAACGTACTATCTGCTAAGACGGCAGAGCTTCGGGGCAATTTCTTCGCGAAGGAGACCTCCCCGTGCACTGTCGCCTGCCCCATACATACTGACGTGCAGGGATACGTCAGCCTCATAGCGCAAGGACGGTATGCCGATGCTCTCAATTTGATCAGGGAGACTAATCCTCTGCCCTCAGTGCTGGCGCGCATCTGCGCGCATCCTTGCGAGAAGAAATGCCGTCGGGCTCAAATTGATGCGCCCATAGCCATCTGTTCCCTGAAGCGGGTTGCCGTCGAGCGCGGGCAAGCAGGGGCCAAATCGCCCGAGCCAAAGGCAAAGCTGGACAAAAAGGTGGCCGTCATCGGGTCCGGCCCATCCGGGCTGACCGCGGCTTACGATCTGGCGCTTCTCGGCTATCAAGTTACCGTGTTCGAGAAGAGTCAGCAGGTCGGTGGCGCCACGCGATACGGCATTCCTGTCTATCGCCTGCCACGTGAGGAACTGGATAGAGATCTGCAGGAGTTCGACAAGCTCGGGATTGAATTCAAAACCGGCGTGGATGTCGGCAAAGATGTAACCCTCGTCGACCTCAAGAGCAAATACGACGCGGTTCTCATCGCGGTTGGGCTTTCCTTGAGCCGCGGCCTCCCCATCCCAGGAGCCGATCTGCCAGGAGTATACCTTGCTCTGCCTTTCCTGGCGGATGCCGCGGCTGGCAAGTGCGCGTTCGAGCCTGGCAAGGAGGTCATCGTGATCGGCGGTGGTAACGTTGCTTTCGACGTAGCCCGCAGCGCTGTCCGCCTCGGGGCGAAGAAGGTTCGCATGGCCTGCCTTGAGTATAGACACGAGATGCCTGCGTGGCCGTGGGAGATCGACGAGGCTGAGGAGGAGAAAATCGAGCTGAACCCTGGTTGGGGCCCGAAGCAGGTTCTTTCCGACAATGGTGAAGTTACTGGCCTGCAGGTGGTCAGGGTCAAGTCCGTGTTCGACGCCGAAGGCCGTTTCAATCCCAGCTTCTATGACGACCAGTTGAAAACGGTTGAAGGTAACGTCGTCATCTTTTCGATCGGTCAGGGGTCGGATTTGTCGCTGGCGAAAGGCACGAGCGTGCAGTTGACGCCACGAGGCTTGCTGGTGTTCGACCGTGACACGATGTCCACCACCCAACCAGGCATCTTCGCGTCCGGCGAGGTAGTCACTGGCCCAGGCGCAGCGGTCGACGCTATGGCTGTCGGACGCCGCGCGGCGAAAGCAATACACAGGTATCTGTCGACAGGGAAGATCAGCTCGGTGGGATCCGATGGCTTCACCGCGGTCGGAGAGTTAAATGCCGACACTGTTCACAAGGTCAGAACGCAAGACAGGACTCCAATGCCCATGGTCTCTGCCGAGGAGAGAGTGAAGAACTTCGACGAAATTGAACTCGGCTACTCCGAGGACGCGGCAATAACCGAAGCGCAGCGGTGTCTCCTGTGCGCTGTTGGCGCACAGCGTCAGGTTCAAGTTTGCGCCGATTGCCTCACCTGTCTCCGCGTGTGCCCGTTTGGTGTGCCTGTCGCGACAGGTAGAGGCATCGAAATCAGGCTTGACCAGTGTCAGTCGTGTGGCATTTGCGCAACAAGATGTCCAGGCAAGATCATTACACTGAAGCATTTCTCGCCTGAAGACATTATGGCCCGTGTTCGAGCCAGCCTGAGCGATGCGAAAACCAGTTCGGACGAGATCGTGCTGTTCGGCTTCGTCTGCCGCTACTACAGTGGCGCAGCCTCATCCGACGGGCAGATCCCCCACGCGTTACGTGCGAAAGGTATCCGCATCGTCGAATTGCCGTGCACGGGAAGGGTCGACGTTACGCACGTGCTGGAGGCGTTTGCATCTGGCGCCGATGGCGTTTTCGTCACGGGTTGCTCTTCTGACAACTGCCATTTCAACCTGGGAGTGGACTACGCCGAGCGGATGGCGCTTAGAGCACAAAAGCTTATTGATGCAGCAGGAATAGGAGCCAACCGCCTGGAGGTAGTGAAGCTCGAAACTCACGAGGGAGAGGAGATACTCTCCAAGGCTGGCGAGGTGCGAGATCGCCTCGCTTCGCTCGGCCCCAGTCCGCTTCGGAAGAAGGCCTGATCGGCTCAGGCCTGGACACCAAGCAATTCCAGACATCGTGTCCAATGAGCGGAAAAATGTCGGGCTAGATTACCTGGTACGTCAAAGACGGCAACCAACTACTGGGCGCCGTCTTTTCGTTGATAGGACGAGGTGCCTGCCGATGGCGAACGAATGGAAGGCCGTGACGAAGAAGGCCGTAATATGGGATATGGATGGTGTTATCGTCGACACCGAAGCCTACCACTTCGGCGCGTGGAGAAAACGGCTGCAGGAAGAGGGGATCGAGTTCACCGAAAACGACTTCAAGCGCACTTTTGGAATGCGCAACCCCGAGATTATCAGGACCATACTTGGCGAAGACGTCACAGAGGACGTCATCCGGCGGCTGGCAGACGGCAAAGAGGAGTACTTCCGCCAGTTCGTTTCAGGCAACTTGATGGCCCTGCCCGGCGCTGTCGATCTGATGAAGGGCCTGCGCGAAGGAGGATTTCTCCAGGCCGTTGCGTCCTCGGCGCCGAAGCAGAATATCGAGTTGGTAATGAGATCTCTGGAAATATCTCGGTTCTTTCCCTGTCTTGTTTCGGGAGACGAGGTTAGCGCTGGAAAGCCAGACCCGCAGATATTCCTCCTGGCTGCAAAGCGTCTGGGGGTCGAGCCAAGGAAATGCGTGGTAATAGAGGATTCCGTGGCCGGCGTTCAAGCTGCGGTAACAGGCGGGATGAAGTGCGTTGCTGTGGCTACCACGCATCCGCCAGAGCGATTGGTACCCGCGGACATTGTCGTAGCAAGCCTCGAAAGAATTAAGGCTACTGATATCGCCGGGCTAGTTGTGGAGCGAAGACCCTAGCTCTTCGGTGGAAACTCCCTGGCTTCGCCGAATTCTCCAAAGACGCCGCTGCTCTCGTAGCCGCTCGTGCCGCCGCGATTGATTATAGCGACGAGCCTGTTCCATAAGTGCTCTGGGACCTCGCTCTTATAGACGTACATATTGTGGATCGAGCTGACGTCAGCGCTCGTGCCACCGCCGCCACGTGCCGTCACTCCAAGTGGAGTTCCTCCCATATTAGCAAGGTTGATATAATCCTCGCCCGCGGTGGCCTGTTCGTGAACTGGCACTTGAGCGAGCTCGTCATCGGTCCATCCAAGCTCACGAACCCATTGCAGCGTCCCGCGGTAATCAAACAAGGTCATGGCGAATTGCTCGGTCATAATCTCGTGACTCCTCTTTACCGATGCACAGCAACGGTGTATAGTATTCCATACATACTGGCCTGCAATAGCTGTGCCATCGGCAAAGGGCAAGTGCGACACTACGACTGGGGCCCTTTAAGCCGTTTGAACGCCTCGGTTCCGATGCATTCCTCGGCGTGCTTGCACCAATCGATGCAAGACGGCGCCTTGTTTTTGAACACAGTGGCCTTGCAATTAGGGCAGGTCGTCTTGATCTCGTCGCTCCAGATCTCGACCTCGCCCTTGCACCAAGGGCATTCGATGTACTCTGGCACTGGCGACTTAATTGTGGTGCTGCCAGGGCAAAACTTGTTTATGGTCATAGCAACGTCTCCCTGTGGTCGATTTCAAGTTCATGATATGGCAGCGTGCAAAACATGTAAAGCGACTACTGTCACATTTCGGCGAGCAATTGTTCTATTCGGCTGTTAACCTAATACAGCCCTGTTTTTAGGGACTTTTCACATTACGGCGCTACGCTTTCTTCAAAGGGAAATGATGGCAGGAGGTGCACCGCTTGAGCACGTACGTGAAAACCCTCGGCAACGTTTTCTGGAGTCGAGGAGCGTTGGACGGGATTCGCGCTCTCCTTCTTGTTCTCGCCACGGCCGCAGTGCTGGACCTCGCGACTGCCCTGCACAACATCTCGACGTTGGGGCTCTCCGCTGAGTTGAATCCTGTTGCGGTCTACATATTTGCGACTTCAGGGCCGCTGGGTCTCGCCGTGGCGAAGCTTGCTACCGTTGCCTTTGCATCTCTGGCGGCCGTTTACCTGGTCCGATCGGGGCAAGCGCAGATGGCCAAGGCCACGTTGCTCGTAGGTTCCATCGTCACGATATTCGGGGCGCTGAGCAACGTTTGGAGCTAGAGCCTCCCTGCGATCTCGACCTGGTGGAGAGAACCAGGGGCATTCGCTCAATCATCGGCAGGCCAGCCTAGTGATTTCTTCAGCGTCCGACTCCCCGTGAAGGCGAGAACATGCCTTTTGGGGAGGACTATTCTCTCCCCAGTGGAGGGGTTGCGACCAGTTTTCTCGCGGTGCTCTCGGATTTCAAAAACGCCGAAGCCGCTCAAGCTCACGCGCTCTCCTTCTCGCAAGACCTCGACGAGGCAGTCCAGGACTGCGTCCACCATGTCTTTTGACTGTCTTTGACTGATCCCATTGGTGGCTGCAAGCCTGGCAACAAAATCCGACTTGTTCATTGCGTTGTCTACCGCTGCAATATGCTGGGCATCGATTCCTCGATCCCCTGCAGTTCGCTCTTCGGTTCGCGTGTCATTAGCTCGGCAACGGCTGCCCGTGGGTCCTTGTCCTGAAACAGGACATCGTACATGAGTTCCGTGATAGGCATTTCGATACCATACTTCCTGGCAAGAAGCCTGGCAGCACGTGTCGTCGAGACGCCTTCAGCCACCATATGCATCGAAGCCTGTATATCAGCTAGCTTGCGTCCCCTGGCAAGCTCTTCTCCGACGAACCTGTTGCGGCTAAGCCGACTCGAACAAGTCGCCACGAGGTCTCCAAGTCCTGCCAGCCCGGCAAAGGTCAACGGGTTTGCCCCGGCGGCCACGCCAAGTCTGGCGATTTCCGCGAGGCCGCGTGTCATGAAGGCGGCTTTTGCGTTATCGCCGACGGCAAGTCCATCACCCATGCCAGCTCCCAGGGCGATAATGTTTTTCAGAGCGCCTCCGAGTTCCACGCCAACCACGTCGCCGCTGGTGTAGACGCGGAACGTCGGGGTGATCAAGGTTTCCTGCACGACCCTCGCTAGCCCCTCATCACGTGCGGCAACAACCGCAGTTGCGGGCAGATTCTGGGCGATCTCTCGCGCCAGAGTGGGTCCGGACAGTACGCATATCCGCGATCCGAATTCCTCTGGCAATTCCTCGGCGATAACCTCAGACATGCGCCTGCAGGCGATGTTGTCGGTTCCGTCAGATTCTATGCCCTTCGACGCGCTCACAAGAATCGTCCCTGGGGCCAAACTGCTGCGCAACCTGCCCAGGTTTGACCTCATCGTCTGCGACGGCACCACAAGGAATAGCATCGAACAGTTGCCCAAGACCTGATCTGGGGAACTACTAACAGCCAGAGGATTAGGGAAGGTGATTCCAGGTAGGAATCGCCTGTTCTCGCGGTCCGCTTGAAGTGTACTGGCCTCAGTAGCTGTTCTCGCCAACAGGGACACATTTAATCGCTTCCGAGCAAGCAGAACTGCCAGCGTCGTGCCCCAGGTCCCTGTGCCGGCTACGACTATATGTGCTGCCATAAGATCACCCTCCTCGAACATCAGCTTCGTTGCCGCCAGGGATCTCTAGGGTCGCTCGTGCGCTGTCTCCCCTCGGAGCTTGATGCTTTCACCAAGCTTCCGTTCGTTGCCGGCCAGGATTCGCGCGATATTGCTACGATGCCGCACGACGACGAGGAGGGCAGCCACGAGCGAAAAAGCCACGTAGGCCCCCGGCAAGCCTGAACCATAGATCGCGTATGCGAGGGTGAGCAAGGCGACCATAACGGCGCCAGCAACCGACCCGAGAGAGACATAGCGAGACCACACGATCAAGCCAGCCGCCAGGACAATGCCAACAGTTGTCGTGAGCGGAGAGAAAAGAAGCATAACGCCCATGCTGCTCGACACGCCCTTGCCCCCCTTCCAGCCGATATACACCGGCCAGTTGTGTCCCGCTATGGCTGCCAGCGCGCAAATTACCTCGGCCGCAGGGTCCGAGATGAGCCATCGCGCGAGTAAGACTGGAACGACCGCCTTCGCGATATCGAGCACGAACACTATTGCGGACGCCTGCCATCCAAGCGTACGCAAAGCATTCGTGGCACCAGTGTTTCCGCTACCATAATGCCGTATATCTATTCCTCTGGTAATATGGCCAAGGAGAAGTCCAAAAGGGATAGCGCCAAGTAGATACGCGACAACGGCGAAGAGCAAGTACGACAGGTACGACAACTGCAAACTACTCCCTTCCCTGATTTCTGACTTCAGCCTCAGTTCTGCCCCTGAAAATCAGCTTAATTGCGGTGCCTTCAAAGCCGAAGTGTTCTCTCAGCCTGTTCTCGAGGTAGCGTTCGAAACTGAAATGAACGAGCTTTGGATTATTGACGAAAAACACGAAGGTGGGCGGATCCGTTTGAGTTTGCGTAACGTAATAGATTTTCAGGGGTCTGCCCTTCATTGAAGGCGGCGTGTGTTCGAGGACTGCCTGCCTGATAGCGTCATTCAAGATGCCTGTCGGCACCCTTTTGCCCCTTTCCGCCTTTATCCTCAAGGCAGTATCAGCTATCTGATCGAGCCTTTGCCTGGTTTTGGCTGAAACAAACAAGATCGGCGCATAGTTCAAGAATTTGAACTCGCCTCTTATACGGTGAGCGTATTCGATCATCGTCTTATCTGTCTTCTTTATCAAATCCCACTTGTTTACCACCAGCTCTATGCCCTTGAACGCCTGCTGTGCGTATCCTGCGATGTGAGTATCCTGGTCGGTAACGCCCTCAACCGCGTCGATCACGAGAGCGACGACGTCAGCACGGTCGATAGCGCGAAGTGCGCGCATGGCGCTGTACTTCTCGATACCAGGGATGATCTTGCCCCGACGTCGAATGCCAGCTGTATCGATAAGTAGCACAGGATTACCCTCGTGATCGATCATAGTATCGATAGCATCCCTCGTAGTGCCAGGCACTTCGCTGACGATAACCCGCTCGCGACCGAGAATGGCGTTGAGTATGGACGACTTGCCCACGTTTGGTCTGCCTACTATGGCGATGCTAACAAAAGCCCCGCGCTCCTCCACGGCCACTTCGGGAGGTAACAACTGAACGATCCCATCCAGAAGGTCTCCGGTGCCGATTCCATGAATGGCCGAAAGCGGCAGCACCTCGCCAAGTCCCAACTCGTAGAACTGCACTACGTCGAGGCGACGCTCTTCCGAATCGGCCTTATTCGCGGCGACGAGGACCGGTTTGGTCGAGCGACGGAGTACTTCTGCGATATCCAGATCGTCAGCCGTGATGCCTTCCTTGGCGTTGACCAGAAAGACGACGACATCCGCCTCCGCGATGGCGAGTTCGGCCTGCTGTCGAACGAGATGGCTAAAGTCAGCGTCTGGCGTTAGCTCAAGGCCACCGGTGTCGATAAGCGTGAAGGCGCGCAAGCTCCATTCGGTGTCAGCATAGAGCCTGTCACGCGTAGTTCCAGGCACGTCTTCTACTATCGCCACGCGCTCGCCCACGAGACGGTTAAACAACGTTGATTTGCCCACGTTGGGCCTGCCTACAATAGCAACCAGGGGTTTGGGCACACAAAACCTCCGAACACAAGGGGAATCTACATGAAATATATAGTACCAGTTCCTGGGAATTCGTGCACGCCTACTGGCGGCGGATAGTTAGCGTAATAGTTTCGGGCGAAGTTGCGTCGAGCCGCAAAGAAGCAGGGAGCGAAATAGTGGGCTTCACGTCGTGAATGCCGATGCCAAGGCCAGTAGCATCAACTTCTACTTTAATATCTTGCGGTTTGATTGTAGAGAGAATCGGCATCGGCCCGTATAAGGTGAGTTTGACGGCGGAAGGCGCTACTGCCGCCTGCAAATCGCCGTTCAATCCTTTCACCGTCGGAGCTGCGGTAACAACTTCACTGCTTTCCAGCGGACTTACAAAGACGCGAACAACCAGGTTCTGTTTTCGCACCAGAGTGACACCATCGGGAAGGTCGGGCTCGACGACGATCGTGAGGTCGCCTTTCGCGCCCGCGGTATCGACTGCCTTCGTAGGCAAATACGACTGGTCCGCCAGCACTTTAGGGTCACCAACAACAGTGACTGTGGTGGGGTCCACCACAACGCCGACGATTTGATAGCCCATAGCCACCATCCCGGTAATGCGCGGAGCCACGGGCACCGTCTTGTAGGTTATCTCCCGTTCGATCGGCAGTTCCACAAACACAGATTCTGGTCTGATTGTTACGCTCTTCACCGCTTCCTTTTCAGAGGTCAATGCTTCAGGCTTGAATGGCTGGCTGATTGTCGAAGTGGCGCCCTCAGCGTGTACCTCAACTCGTGCACTGCTAACCGTGGCGACCTGGCTCTCCGGGCCGCTGACTGTGACTTGTTCAGGCGACACCTTCGGAGGCTTTGAGGTATAGCCAAAAGGTACACTTCCGATGACGTTGATGTTAACCGGAACGTCTTTGCTCGCGAGGTTCTCCAGACGTAGTGTCACTTTCGATGGTTGGATTTCATCGATTCTCACTCGCGAATCTAGCGCCTCGACGCGAACTGGTACATCCTGAACTCCCTGTCCGGCCTTGGACGCATCGACGAAGGCTTCGAAGCTGGCTGAAGTCAAATGATCCCACACGTCCTTAGGCGCGGTTACCTTTAACCTTATTGGCTTGATCTCATCGCGCACTACCAGACCAGAAGGGGCGCCCTTTACTCTTACGGGGATGCTTTGAAAGTAGTCACTGTACGGAGGATTCTGCTGGTTTGTGACTATAGCCCACAGCGCAGTGGCCAGCGCCAGCGAAAGTAGCATCCAGACGATTTCTCTCCGCAGAAAACTAACCATGCCTGCCTCTACCCTCGCTGACCTTTCGCCGCTTTCTCTACTCCTCTGAAGCCTGATTTCTTTCTGGGCCAGGGGAGCAGCACCTCGTGGGGGCCTGAGCGATAGAGAACTGTTAATACCTTGCGCAACTTGTTCTCATCCAGGTGGCGTACGATGCGGCCGTTGTTGGCGAATGAGATAGTGCCTGTTTCCTCGGATATCACGATTGCAAGAGCGTCGGTCCGCTCGGTTATGCCAAGCGCAGCCCGATGCCGCGTTCCAAGCTGGTAATCGACCAAGTTATCCGATAAAGGCAGCACTGTGCCTGCTGCCAGCACTCTGTCGCCCCGCACTATAACCGCTCCATCGTGAAGCGGGGCATTGGGATAGAAGAGGGTGAGCAGGAGTTCTGCCGAGACCGAGCCGTCGATGGTGACGCCGGTTTCAGCATATTCCTGCAAGCCAGTCTCTCGCTCCAGCACGATAAGCGCGCCATAGCGCCTTTCCGCAAGCCTTCGTGTGGCCCTACATATCTCGTCGACGGTTCTAGAGACTCCCTGAACGCTTTGCACGGTAAGCGGGCGATTGATTAGCACGCCTACCCGGCCGATTCGTTCCATAGCCCTACGCAGCTCAGGCTGAAAAAGAATAAGCGCCGCTATCGAAAGAATTGGCAGCGAATTGCCCAGCAGCCAGTTCAGTACTGCAAGTTGCGGCAAACTGATGACGACGAGAACTGCCACCATAAGCAGTAGTATACCGTACAACACCGAGAAAGCGCTGGTTCCACGCAGAAGACTCAACACACCAAAGATGATTATGGCCACGATCAGTATGTCGAGAACGCTCCACAAGTTAAGTCGAGCGATCGTTACCAGGACGCCCTGAGCGAGCTGTTCCACAGTCTTACCTTCCAGAGCCAGCCAAACGCTGGATTGCTATCTGATTCCTGGGGTCTGCCGAAAGCAACCGGCGGTAATACTGAACGCTTTCATCTCGGCGGCCCGAGTCGTAGAGTAGGCCGGCAACGTGTTCGAGTGCCCACACGTTCCACGGATCGACCTGAAGCATTTGCCGAAGGACTTCAACAGCGTCGTCGTTCCTCCCAGCAGCCATCAATTCCTGCGCTAGCTCAGTAGCCGACGTTAACGCCTTGCTGGAGAAGCCCATTTTGAGGTAGGTTTCGATGAGTTCCCTTCTCAGGCCAATGTCGTTGGGGAGCAGGCGAGTGAGGCGTTCCCGAAGAGCTAGCGCTCGCCTGGAGTCGGAGAAACGGTACAGGCCGATCAGACGACGCAAATCGTCGCTAGCTTCTGAGGTCACTCCACGCGCCAGTTCCATCTCCACGATCGTTTCCAGTTCCTTGCCTGCCTCGGCAGCGAGGCCAAGGGACAGGTACCCTTCGAAGAGCGTCTTTCGTACACTGAGATTGTCTGGAACTTTCTCCTCAATGCTGCGGTAGACCGCAACTTCACGGTCCCTCTGCCCGCTAGCTGCGAATCTGCCTGCCAAATTCATCAATTGCGCCACCGCTTCCTCCACCCTATTCATCTCAAGGTATTGCTGCGCTAGCTCCACATACGCGGTTTCGTCATCGGGGTCGACAGTTTGCATCTCCTCGAGAGTGCCGACAATTCCTTCGAAGTCGTGCCGCTCCCTTTGGACATCTTTCAGCACCCTCAAGTAGCTAAGCCTCAGCTCCTGAAGCTGGCTTGATCTGGAAGCGTCGCCTGCCGAGTCCCCCTGGCCAGCAGCGCCGCGCAATACACTGAGCCCAGTTGATAAATGATCGAGCGATGTGGAGGTATCGCCAGTCTTTAGCAAGGCTAGGGCCAGGTGATATCGTGCTCGCAGTTCGAAGTGCTGATCACCGCCGATGGCTCGTTCGAGATAGTTGACTGCTTCCTGCAACTGACCCAATTGGAGTAGCTGCACTCCAAGACACAGGTTCAATTCCTTCTTATCAGGAGCGGCGCTGTGCGCCTTAGCGAACTCAGCTACGATTGCATTGGCGTCAGGGTTGTCTCGAACGCCCCGTGCAAAAGTGTCGAAGAACGGAGGAGGCGACGACCAGTCATCGCCGCTGGCGCTCGCAAGCGTGAGCCGCCAGGATGCTTCAAAGTTGCCAGGGTCAAGCTCCCAGATCTGTTCGTAAATGGCCTTTGCCTCGGATACCCTGCCCAGGTCGTGGGCGACTTTTGCATACTGCAGCCTGATGTCGATTCTATTTGGAGCGAGGTCGATCATCTTTTCGAACAATTCGAGGGCCAGGGTCTTGTTGCCTGCGGCGATGCTCGCCTGGGCCAGAGATGATAGCTTGTCGACGGCAACAGTGACGTCTCCATGTGCTAACAAGAGAGAAATCAGTTCGCCGCGAACGTCTTGATCCTGTGGACGTAGCACCGCGATACGTGCCAGCGTCTCGGCCACCATATCTGACTCGTTGCGCACGCGAAACAGATCGATGAGGCAACTGTATTTGTCAAGAGCCTTGTCGTTAGCACCCTCGTTGTGGTAGACCTCCGCGAGGCGCATTTGAACAGGCAGATACTCTGGCACGCGCTCGATCGCGGCCATACACGCGTCGATGGCGGCAAAATTTAGGCCCAGGCTGAGATATTGCTGCGCGTTGATCATCCCTGTAAGCGCGATTCGCCTGTCCTCAAATGGCATGGCCACGAGATCATCGAGGCGCACTCCTTGCACATCTGCAATAAGTCTGCCGATGTGCTGCAGCGCCAGACCTGAGCCTCTGGACTCGACCTGCGCAGTCATCCCCAGGGCTGAACACAACGTGGCTAGGGCGCCAGGTATGTCTCCCACCGCCTCGAGCTTTTGTGCCTCAGCCAGGATGGTCTCGGCAGACTCGACAGTTGCGCGCCCACGTGATTTGTCGACCTTGCGGTCGCCGCTGCCAGGTGAATCCGCGTCCGACTGTGTCGAGGATGGCATCGCAGCAGAACCTCGGGATGGCGACGCAGAACCGTCGGGCCGCGGCGACCAAGCAGGTGCCGACGCGCCCTTTGTCGGGGCATCGGGTACGGTTTTTTTCGCTAACCCGGCGGAGCGCCAGTCGCTGGTGCCGTTCTCCAGGCTCCTTAGTATAGCGCTCGCTCTTTCATTCGAGCGATCCAGCTCCAGAGCCCGCCTGCAGGCGCGCACCGCCTGATCCTGGTTTGCAACCTGGGCGTAGGCGTAGGCGATCGCCAGCTCCGCATTTGCTTCACGAGCCTTTTCGCCGGCCTTGGCGTAAGCTCGTTTCAGTCGCTGAAGACAATCGATGTTGTCACCGCATTCTTCCTCGGCACGGCGCCAAATCTCCACAGCTTTGTCGTGCTGCTTCTGCTGAAGATGCAATTCGGCTACCTGCAAGCGCAGGTCTACGGCAATATCGATGCGGCCCAGTTTTCGCTGAATGTCGGCGATTCTCGTCAGGATTAGCGTGTCTTTAGGCGATAATTTGTGAAGCGATCCGTACTCCTTGAGAGCCTCGCTCAGCCATCCCCCGTAGTATAAAGAAAGAGCCAGGCACGTTCGAGCAGTCACGTCATTCGGCACAACGTTTAGCGCGGCCCTATAGGCACGAACCGCGTCAGCCCATTTCGCGGACCTCGCTAACGAGTGTCCCTCGTTCATAGATTCTCTATATAGCGAAGTCTTGTCTGACACCATCTAGTTCCTCGATTGCGCCAACAGAAGCAGTATCGCCTTCTGAATGTGCAGCCTGTTCTCAGCCTGGTCAAAGACTACCGAATGAGGCCCGTCCATTATGTCGTCGGTGATCTCCTCTCCTCTGTGGGCGGGGAGGCAATGCATTACGATGACGTTCGGCGAGGCAGACGAAACGAGCTTGGAGTCGACCTGGTAGGGCGCGAATATAGCAAGCCTCTTCTCCCGCTCGTCTTCCTGGCCCATGCTCGTCCAGACGTCCGTATAGATAACGTCTGCACCATTGACCGCCTCTTCTGGCGACTGCGTCTGGCTCACCAACGCTCCGCTAGCCAGCGCAGCTTCCTGGGCTTTGCGGACGATCTCTGGATTGCATTCGTAGCCGGATGGCGTTGCGACCTTGATGTTTACGCCTAACTTTCCTGAAGCCAGCAGCAGCGAATGGGCGACGTTATTGCCGTCGCCGACGTACGCGAGGTTCACTCCTCGGAGGCGTCTAAGCTTCTCAGAGATGGTTAGCATATCGCCAAGCGCCTGGCAAGGATGACTCAAATCTGACAGGCCATTGATGACAGGGACCGCAGAATGCGTGGCAAGTAGCTCCACATTTCGATGGGCGAAGGTCCGAATCATAATGAAATCGACATAACGACCGAGGATGCGCGCTACATCGGGAATGCTCTCTCGCTTACCCAGTTGGATTTCGCTAGGAGATAGATACAATGGATGCCCGCCAAGCTCGAGCATCGCTACCTCAAAAGAGACCCTTGTTCGCAACGAGGGCTTCTCGAATATCATGCCAAGCGTGTTGCCTGCCAGAGGTTGCTGCCTGCGACCTGTTGCCCGCTCAGCCTTTAGGCGTGCTGCAGTATCGATTATCTCCTGGACTTCGTTGCTGGACAGATCGGAAATGCTAACAAGATGTTTGGCTTTCAAACTGCACCACCTCACTAGATTGCTGGTGCGCGAACACGCACGCTAAGTATACCACAGCCTTGGATACTATGGTAACAGCACTTTTGGGGGATTAGTTGGCGCTAGATTAGCTATATGGCAACTGGTGAAGGTTGTGGAATGGTACCGCTGGTCGCGTTACGGGCGTGGGGGTGTTGGCGACGCTGGTGGTGGCGTCGGCGTAATTGGCGACCGCGTTGGCGTGGGCTGTGGCGCTGGGGTTGAGGTTGGCGGCGCAGGCGTTGCGGTCGGACTGACGACGGGTACAGGGGTCGGACTGCCAGGAGTAGGCGTCGGCGGGGTCTTCGTCGGCGACGCAGGAACAGGTGTCACGATGGGACGCGGGGTGTGTGTTGGAGTATGCGTCGGCAACGGCGGGACGTAGCGCGTAGGCGTGGCTCCAAGAATTTGTATTGTGGGCGGTACGAACGGCGTGAAAGTCGCTGTTGGTATATCTGTTGGCGTGGGGCTCGGCAGCGGCGTGAGCGTTGGAGCCGAGCTGGCTATGAAACCCTTGATGCGAGGCTCGGCAATTATGCTGCTTATACCCAGACAATATAGGGACGAGACGCCAAGAAACACGACTATGAGCACAACGTGCAGCGTATTAGATTGCCCTGAATAGTCTTTATACCACTGCCAGAGACGTTTCAAGTGATCGCTCTTTTCTAGACGCGACTTCCGCT
>JAMCWX010000034.1:0-420 GCA_023480885.1 Chloroflexota bacterium
GAAACTCAACAAGCGCGCGCAACTTTGCCACATCGACCTTGCCGTCCTTGAAGGGTGTGATCAGGGCCACGTAGGATCCAGATAACACTTTACTTCCCTCCTGGTTAACTGGCTGCCGTCCACATCGCCCCATTTGCCAGGAATGAGCGACAATGTTTAGGGACGTGCGAAAAAAATAACACATTCGACAAAGCCCGTCAAGTCTTGCCGCTTATCGAAGCGGCAGCCCTGAGATCGCCCGTCCTATCGCGTGACTTGACACCCCCCGAACGATTATGTTACTTTCAACCTGAACCTGGCGTCGTCAATCTGTCAATCACATGCTTGAGTGTATGTTTTAGACTAATCTGCGCACCTCAGACGGTTAGAAGGACTAATGGAGAGCTTGGAAAACGCGTTCCGCGGCAAAAAGACCATGAT
>JAMCWX010000034.1:430-31946 GCA_023480885.1 Chloroflexota bacterium
CTAGGGGCTGATGTGCTGCTGATCGATTCCCTGATTCCGGACTACGGTGGCAATCTGCAGAACGTGGCCGACATTCGGGACAAGGTCAGGATGAATATTGCAGACATCAGGGACG
Organism: Chloroflexota bacterium; assembly: GCA_023480885.1. Lineage (GTDB taxonomy): Bacteria > Chloroflexota > UBA6077 > FW602-bin22 > JACPRP01 > JAMCWX01. The sequence continues at coordinate 546 of JAMCWX010000034.1, forward strand.
AGAACGGCATGAACCATCTGGTCCGTGGCCAGGATTACATTTTCAACCTGGCAGGCCAGGTCAGCCACATCGACAGTATGCGCGATCCCTACACAGACCTGGAAATCAATTGTCGCAGCCAGCTCTCGATCCTCGAGGCGTGTCGGAAGAAAAATCCGGACGTGAAGCTGGTCTTTGCCAGCACGCGACAGATCTACGGCGTGCCTGATTACCTTCCCGTCGACGAGCGACACCTGCTCCATCCGACCGATGTCAACGGCATCAACAAGATGGCCGGTGAGTGGTACCACATCGTTTACAACAATATCTACGGCATTCGCGCGTGCTCCCTTCGTCTCACTAACACCTATGGCCCAAGACTGCTGGTCAAGCACAACCGCCAGGGATTCATCGGTTGGTTCATTCGCCAGGCCATCGACGGCGAGCGCATCAAGCTCTTTGGCACTGGCGAACAGCGGCGTGACTTCACCTACGTGGACGATGCAGTCAACGCGTTCCTGCTTGCCGCAGCCAAAGATGAGGCAAATGGCCAGGTTTACAACCTCGGCGGACTCCAGCCGGTCAGTTTGCTCAAACTCGTTCAGATGCTCGTCGAGTTGTGCCCAGGCGCCAGCTACGAGATAGCGCCTTTCCCCGACGACCGCAAACGCATAGATATCGGCGACTACTTCGGCTCTTTCAGCAAGATTCGCTATGCGCTGGGCTGGGTACCACAGGTGCCGTTAGCTGAGGGTTTGCGCAGGACTGTCGAGTTTTACCTGGCGAACAAGCAGTATTACTGGGAATAGTAAAGTCCACGTTCACCACGGAGGCACGGAGACACGGAGTGTTGGTAGATAGAGAGATAACAGAAGCTATCCTGGGCGCCGCGATCGAGGTTCACAGAGCCCTTGGACCGGGCTTGCTCGAGTCTACCTACGAAGAGTGCCTCTGTCACGAGCTGGCCTTGCGTGGGCTCACGTTCAAGCGCCAAATCGACCTTCCAGTCGATTACAAGGGGATAAGGCTTGACTGTGGTTATCGATTGGATGTTGTCGTCGAGGATGCTGTGATTGTGGAACTGAAATCTGTGGAAAAGCTTGTTCCTGTTCATGAGGCGCAATTGTTGACTTACCTGCGGTTAAGCGGCAAGAAAGTTGGTCTGCTGATTAACTTCAACGTTGCCGTATTAAAGGATGGCATCGTGAGGAGGGTCTTATGACTTCTCTCTCCGTGTCTCCGTGTCTCCGTGGTGAGGAGGGTCTCATGACTGCCCTCTCCGTGTCTCCGTGTCTCCGTGGTGAGGAGGGTCTCATGACTGCCCTCTCCGTGTCTCCGTGTCTCCGTGGTGAGGAGGGTCTCGTGACTTCCCTCTCCGTGTCTCCGTGGTGAAGCATGATGCGTGAGATCCGCAGCGTCCCCTTTGGCGAGGTAAAGACTCAATATCACTCCATGAAGAGCGAGATAGACCAGGCTATCGCCGAGGTTTTGGAGAGCGGCTGGTTCGTCCTTGGCAAGAACGTCGAGGCTTTCGAAGCCGAGTTCGCAGCCTACGTGGGTGCCAGGCACGCCATTGGCGTCGGCTCAGGCACCGAGGCGCTACACATCGCCCTCCTTGCCTGCGGCGTCGAGCCAGGCGATGAAGTGCTCACCGTGCCCAATACGGCGGTTCCCACAGCCTCGGCCATTTCTTTCGCCAACGCTATCCCAACCTTCGTCGACATAGATCCAAGAAGCTTCGATATGAATCCAGCAGAGATCGAGGCCAGGATCACGCCTAGAACCAGGGTGATCCTGCCTGTCCATCTGTACGGCCAGGCCGCGGATATGGGCCCGATAATGGAAATCGCCAGAAAGCACGGCCTGCGAGTAATCGAAGATGCGTGCCAGGCGCACGGCGCTGAGTACAAGGGGCGCAAGGTCGGCACGTTAGGCGATATCGCCTGCTTCAGTTTCTATCCAAGCAAGAATCTCGGCGCCTACGGCGACGGCGGCATTATCACGACCGACGACGACGCGTTGGCCGAACGCTGCTGGCTCCTGCGCAATTACGGCCAAAAGGTGAGATACTATCACTCCATCAAAGGCTTCAATAGCCGCCTGGATGAGCTTCAAGCGGCTATTCTGCGCGTGAAACTGAGAAAGCTAGACGCCTGGAACAACGCCAGGCGCGCCAGGGCAGCTCTTTACAGCCAGTTGCTTCTCGGCAGCGAGGTGATCCCTCCCGAGGAGATGCCATACGGACGCCACGTGTACCATCTGTACGTTGTCAGGTCAAGCCACCGTGACGATTTGCAGCGCTTTCTCGCCGAGAATGGCGTGGGGACGGTGATCCATTATCCTATCCCCGTGCACATGCAGGAGGCTTATCAGGGCCTCGGCCACAAACTCGGGGATTTTCCGATCGCGGAGGCCTACGCCAGGGAGATTCTATCCCTGCCAATGTATCCTGAACTGCCGGAGGAATCCATAACCAGAGTGGCCCAGGTCATTCGCCAGTACACGATGCGGAAGGAAGACTAGGAGGATAGGAAATGGATGAGAGCTTCGTGGAATCGCACAGAGGGGTGAACGGATCGATATCCGCCTTCTTCCCCGCTTACAATGACGGCGGCACAATTGCCAGCATGGTGATTTCCACCGACATCGTGCTGCGCTCGCTGACCTCGGATTACGAGATCATCGTCGTCAACGATGGCAGCTACGACTACACCAAAGAGATGCTGGATGAGCTTGAGAGGAGATACGATCACCTGCGGGTAGTTCACCACCCACAGAACAGAGGATACGGCGGAGCGCTGCGCACGGGCTTCGCCAGCGCAACCAAGGACCTCATTTTCTACACGGATGGGGATGCACAATACGATCCCCACGAGGTGCGCCTTCTCGTCGATGCGCTTAGAGAAGGAATCGACGTCGTCAACGGCTACAAGATTTCGCGCAACGATCCGTTACATCGTATCATCATTGGCCGCGTTTACCACTGGGGAGTGAGAACAGCATTCGGCTTGCGGCTGAAAGACGTGGACTGCGACTTTCGCCTGATCAGGCGCTCTGTTTTCGATAAGGTGCACCTGGCTTCCAACAGCGGCGTCATTTGCGTGGAGTTGATGAAGAGGATCCAGGACGCGGGCTTCGTGGTCGAGCAAGTGCCAGTGCACCATTACCACCGCGCCTATGGCGTCTCGCAGTTCTTCAACTTCCGCCGCGTGTTCAAGACGCTGGTGGACTTGAGCAAGCTCTGGTTCGAGCTGGTTCTGATGAAAAAAGGCTCGTCCAGAGCGCTTGCCGCCAATGAACCCACGGTCGCAGAAGTGAAGAGGTTGTCGGGTTCGTGAACAAGGAAGAATACGAGATAATGTACCGCCTGGAGGACACCCACTGGTGGTACGTAGGCATGCGCCGCATCGTCTTCGACTTCCTGAAGCACATCGCCAAGGATGGCCAGCTTTCAGTCCTCGACGCAGGATGTGGCACGGGAGGGATGCTGCAGCATCTTCGCCAGTACGGTACGGCCGTAGGCGTGGACATCTGCCAGGAGGCGCTTGAGTTCTCCCAGCAGCGTGGTTTGAAGCGCCTTGTCATGGCCTCGGTCGGCGATCTGCCCTTTGAGAGCGCCTCCTTCGATTTGATTGTATCCTTCGATGTGCTGTACCATATGGCTGTGGAGGACGACATCGCCGCTTTGAAGGAGTTTCGCCGATTGCTCAAGCCGGGTGGCCACGTGCTTTTGCGGCTGCCAGCCTGCGATTGGCTGCGAGGCAGCCACGACGAAGCGGTGCATACGCGTCAGCGTTACTCGGCCAGTGATTTGAGGGAGAAGATGCATCAGGCCGGCTTCACGGTGAAGAGGCTGACCTACGCCAACAGCATCCTTTTCCCTGCGGCGGCGCTCAAGCGCGTCTGCGAGATGTCCTTCAAGCTACGCGGGGGATCTGATGTCAAAGAGGTATCGCCAATCATGAATACCGCGCTGACAGCGGTGCTAGGGATCGAGGCGAAGGCTTTGAAATTGGCCAACCTGCCCTGGGGTCTCTCGGTATTTGCGTTGGGGAAGGCTATTTAGAGACTTTCTCAAATCATAGTGCGAGGGTCCTGTATTTGCCTCACTGCGGCGGAGCCGCTGCAAACAAAGGCAAATGCTTGTCCCTCGCCGGGAAGAGGCGGTGAAGATGAAGTATTACGCGATGTTGCTGGCTGCGGTTAGTCTTTCGGTGACGGGAGAGTTGCTGCTCAAGCACGGAATGAACCAGGTTGGCGTCCTCTCGTTGCACCCTGACAACATCGTCGCGGGACTTTGGCGGAGCTTTACATCGCCGTTCGTGCTCCTGGGATTCGCCGCGGTCTTCGGGGGCTCTATCTTCTGGCTATCGATCATCTCGCGAGTTCAACTGAGCTATGCCTACCCGATGCTGAGCCTGAGCTACGTGATAGTGCTCCTGGCCTCCTGGCTTCTGCTCAACGAGCAATTCAGCCCTGTGCGCGTCCTGGGCGTCCTCATCGTTTGTCTCGGCGTTTTCGTGGTCTCGAGGACATAGCGGCTACATTTGTGCGAGCGGCAGCGCACGCCTCTACTGGCGCCGCTGCGCCTCGATCCACTTCTGCTTCTGTGCCAGCCGCACCTTCTGATCAGTAGGTCGATAGCCTGATAGGAACTCATTCTTGAACCGCACGAAAGTGTCGTTCAGGATCGCTTCCCGCGCCTCTTCCATCAGCCTGATGAGGAACCGCAGATTGTGAATGCTGGCCAGCCTGTAAGCCAGCAGCTCCTCGGCCCGAAACAGATGGTGCACGTAGGCGATGCTGAAAGTACGGCAGGTGTAGCAATCGCAGCCCTGATCGATCGGCTCGTCCAGCGTCTTGAAAGCGGCGTTGCGGACGTTGCGCCGCCCGTGCCGTGTAAAGAGCGCGCCGTTGCGCGCCACTCTGGTCGGCAGCACGCAGTCGAACATGTCCACCCCACGCGCCACGCCTTCGAGCAAATCCTCCGGTGAGCCAACGCCCATCAAGTAGCGAGGGCGATCCTCGGGCAGAAACGGCACAGTTTCCTCAACTATAGAAGACGTCAACTCCTTAGGCTCGCCGACGCTAAGACCGCCGATGGCGTAGCCAGGAAAATCGAGGGACGCCAGGAAGCGCGCGCTCTGTCGCCGCAGCTCGGGGAACATCCCTCCCTGCACGATGCCGAAGAGCGCCTGATCCTGCCTGGTTCGTGCCGCGAGGCATCGCTCTGCCCACCGATGCGTGCGTTCCAACGCCTTGCGGTTATAGTCCACGTCGCTGGGATAAGGCGTGCACTCGTCGAAGGCCATAATGATGTCCGCGCCCAGTTCCTCCTGGATGGCGATCACGCGCTCGGGAGTGAAGAGATGCTCCGAGCCGTCGATATGCGAGCGGAAAGTCACGCCTTCGTCACCAATACGCCGCAAATGGCCCAGGCTGAAGACTTGGAAGCCGCCGCTATCGGTAAGGATCGGACGCTGCCAGGCCATGAACTCATGCAGTCCCCCAAACGAGGCGACGAGCGACGAACCAGGGCGAAGGTACAGGTGATAGGTGTTCGCCAGAATTATCGGGGCGCCCATCTGCTCCAGCTCAAACGGCGCCAGCGTCTTCACTGTGGCCTGAGTGCCAACAGGCATAAATACCGGCGTCGGCACCTCGCCGTGAGGCGTGCGCATGACGCCTGCCCTGGCCCCGGTTGATTTGTCCTTCTCGATGAGTTGGAAGCTGAAATTTGTCACGGGGGCAATTATAACAGATTGGCCCGAGAAGACGCCGCGCCCAGACGGGGGCGTTACAGGTTTGGGACATCGCCGCGACGCCAGATAATCCATTATGCGCGACCAACTCGCCGTTCCCCGGCGCAGCCCGCCGCGAGATGTCCCCAACTCGAAACGCTCTCACCAGACAGGACAGGGGGTACAAAATGCACCACGGACAATGCACCACGGAGACACAGAGACACGGAGAAGATCAGAAGGCTCCCCTCCGTGCCTCCGTGGTGAACATCCTACCCCTTTCAGCGGAAGGCCGTATGGAAAAGGCCCGGCTCATCGAGTATAATATGCCTGTCATATTGAACATTAGTTCTGTTGGGCAGATGGGGGAGCGGTGAAGTGATCGAACGAGTCGTGTCGCCAAAATTGAAGGACGAGGATGTTGCCATCGACGCCAGCCTGCGTCCGAAGCGCATCGACGACTACATCGGCCAGGACAAGGTCAAGGAAAACCTCAGGATATTCATCGAGGCTGCGAAGGCGCGTGATGAGGCGCTGGATCACGTGCTGCTCTATGGCCCGCCCGGACTGGGCAAGACAACCCTGGCCAACATCATCGCCAATGAGATGGACGTCAAGATCAAGGTCAGCTCCGGCCCCGCGATTCTCATTCCTGGCGACCTCGCTTCTATCATCACCACGCTCCAGAAAGGCGACATACTCTTCGTCGACGAGATTCACCGTCTCAGTCGCGTCGTGGAGGAAGCGCTTTATCCGGCGATGGAGGATTTCGCCTGGGACATGATCCTGGGCAAGGGAATGGCGGCGAAGAGCATTCGACTCAAGCTGCCGCATTTCACCATCGTCGGCGCCACGACCCGCTACGCGCTGCTCAGCTCGCCGCTGCGGGACCGCTTCGGCGCCACCTATCGCCTCGATTTCTACGATCAGTCGGCGATGGAGAGGATCGTCCACCGCTCGGCCAGGATATTGAACGTCAAGATCGAGGAGGCCGGCACCTACGAGATAGCGCGCCGATCTCGCGGCACGCCTCGCGTCGCCAACAGGCTACTGAAGAGGGTGCGAGACTTCGCCGAGGTGCGCGCGGGCGGCGTTATCACGAAAACTGTGGCCGACGAGGCGCTGGGCATGCTGCAGGTCGACCATCTCGGACTCGACGACGTCGATCGCAAGGTGCTGGAGGCGATCGTCAAGAAGTTCGACGGTGGGCCGGTTGGCATCGACACCATCGCCGCCGCCACCAGCGAGGAATCGGATACCATCATGGATGTGTACGAGCCCTACCTGCTGCAGCTCGGCTTCATCGCGCGAACGCCCCGCGGCCGCGTGGCGACGAAGGCCGCTTACGAACACCTGGGCCTGCCCTACAAAGAGAGGCATCCCCAGCCTGATGACAAAGCGCAACAGCAGACCCTTTGGTGATGCCCAATCTGCTCATCGTGAATATGTTCCTGAGAAGATGGCCAATACGCCTTGCATAATGCGCTAGAATCTTGCAGGCGCAATCTTTGTCTTGTATAATTCCCTTGTTAGTGTGCAAGTGGAGGGCACGAAAGTGCGAACTACGGTAACTCAACGGGGACAGACGGTCATCCCTGCCAAGTTGCGCCGGCGGTACGGTATCGCTGAGGGGACAGAGATAGAATGGGTTGATACCGGCACGGGCCTGAAGGTCATTCCCATTCCGGCCGATCCTGTGGAAGCCTTGCGAGGAATGGGTAGGGGAGAACGACTGGTGGATAGACTGCTAGCGGAGCGCTGCCGTGACCGCGCAAGTGAGTGACCGCTACCTCCTGGACACCTCGGCGATACTGACGCTCATTGAGGATGAACCGGGTGCTGACAGAGTGGAGGAAGTGCTCCGTACCGAAGACGTGCTTCTGCCTTTCGTTGCAGGGCTAGAGACCTATTACATCACGTTGCTGGAACGCGGCGCAGATGAAGCGGACCACCGCCTACTCCTGCTCCGTCAGTTGCCTGTTCGCTGGCTTGATACCGTGAGCGATATCGTCCTGGTGACGGCTGGCTGCCTTAAAGCTCAGCACCACTTGTCCTTCGCGGACTGCCTGATCGCGGCCTTCGCCACTGAAGCCGCTGCGATCCTCGTGCACAAGGACCCGGAATATGATGTACTGAACTCCTTGCGTCAGGAGCGTCTCCCGTACAGAGGTGGGCAGCCCAAGTGACGCGGATTCCTACCACGTTGAAGACAACTGACTTCGATTACCATCTGCCTCCCGAGCGCATCGCTCAGACGCCGATCGAGCCGCGTGACTCTTCCAAGCTGATGGTCATCTCCCGCGAAAACGGGAGTATTCGACATCGCGTTTTTCGCGACATCGTCGAGTACCTCCAGCCTGGCGACGTGCTGGTCTGCAACGAGAGTCGCGTGATTCCTGCCCGCCTTTTCGGACGTAAGGCTGGAACTGGGGGCAAAGTCGAGGTATTGCTTATCGCGAAGCGTGGCGAGAACGTCTGGGAAGCGCTGGTCAAGCCCGGGCGCAGGTTGCGCGAGGGGACGCGGATCGAGTTTGGGAGTGGTCCGACCCTCACCCCAGCCCCCTCCAAGAGGGAGAGAGGGTTGGTCGGCACGGTCGCAACCTCCCTGGTCGGCGAGATACTGGAGGGGACGGCGACAGGGACTCGGCTCATCGCCTTTGACAGTGCCGCCAATGTGGAGAAGACGCTGGAAGAACTTGGCGTCGTGCCCCTTCCTCCCTACGTGCACGCGCCGCTGGGCGACCCCGAACGGTATCAGACCATTTACGCGCGGACGAAGGGCTCGGTAGCCGCCCCAACAGCGGGCCTACACTTCACACCTGAGCTAGTTGCCCGACTCGAAGCGATGGGGGTCGAGTTCGCCTTCGTCACGCTGCACATCGGCCTGGACACGTTCCGGCCAGTGCAGGCGGAGCACATCTCCGAGCACAAGATGCACTCCGAGTTCTGCGAGCTGAGGGAAGAGGTATCCAGCAAGCTAAACGCAGCCCGACGGCAAGGACGGAGGATTATCTCGGTGGGCACGACCAGCGTTCGCGTGCTCGAATCCGCGGCGCAATCTGCTGCCAGCAAAGGTTCGCCTGACGTCGTCGTGCCCTTCAGCGGTTGGACAGATATTTTCATCTACCCCGGCTACGCGTTTCGCGCCGTCGACGCCCTCATCACCAATTTCCACCTACCCAGGTCAACCCTGATGATGCTCGTGTCGGCGTTCGCTGGCAAGGAGCTAATAGATAGGGCTTACGACGAGGCCATCGCCGGAGATTACAGGTTTTACAGCTTCGGAGACGCGATGTTCATCAGCTGGAGATCTGTTCCAGCGTGCGACCCATCGTCTCCTCGCCCAGGATGGCGACCCCCAGCGCGCCGACGAGCATAACGGCCGCAAACATCAGGAAAACCGACTCGTGGCCAGCGCTCCACGAGCCAACCAAAAACGCTATGGCACCGGGCACGACAATAGCGCCCACCCTGCCAAATGCCGAAGCCGATCCTGCCCCAGTTCCACGCAGCCTCGTGGGAAACAGTTCCGAAGTGTAACACAGCATAATCGCGTATCCAGCGCCAAGTGAAGCTGATATAAGGCAGCCCCAGAAGAGGACCGTGGCGGAGGAGGTCGCTCCGCTAAACATATACGACGCGACGCCGCAAGTCAACATGACGGGCACCAGCAACCTCTTGCGGCCGATGACGTCTACCAACAACGAAGCGCCAAGAGCGGCAGGAAGCTGTGGCGCTAAGAGAATGAACATATACTGCATGGTGTCCGATATTCCCAGGCCACCGGCAGTCAGAAGCGTAGGCAGAAAAACGAAGATACCATTATAAGTGTAGACCATAACGAACCAGAGAAGACAGGTGCAGGCGGTGCGCCTGATCAACGGCCCGGACCAGAGCTCACGTAAACTGGCCAGGAGCCCCCTGTTCTTGTGAGTAGGTTGGGTGGCCAGGTGATCGTAGTTGAGGCCATACTTCTCTTTGACCTGGAGCAAGAACCGCTGCGCCTCTTCGTGCTTTCCCTGGGCGATCAGACAACGCGGCGACTCGGGCATCAACCTCCTCTGGACCAGAATCAAGAGCCCAGGCACGGCTCCAAAAACAAAGGCCATCCGCCAGCCAAACCCTGGCAGGATTTGCGAGGAGACGATCGCCGCGAGCAGCAAACCCGCTGTCCAGAACACATCCACCCCGCTGGAGAGCATACCCCGATACTTCGCTGGGGCGAATTCGCCCACAAAAGTGCTTGCGATCGGAGTCGTGCCTCCCATGCCGAGACCGACAATGAACTGAAACGCCGACAGCGAAATGAAATCCCACGAAATGGCCCCCAGACCCGTTCCCACCGTCATCGTCAACAAAGTGATTTGAATCGTCAAGCGCCGACCGATGCGGTCGGCGATATTGCCAAAGAACACCCCGCCGAACAAGCTCCCTACAGCCGCCGCGACGGCGATTGTGCTGGTTTGAAAAGGGCTCAGGTTCCAGACGCCGACCAGTTGCGCCAGGGCAAAGGTCACGACGCTGAAATCCACGGCCAGGAGAAGCAAAGGCAATCCGCCAAGGGCCTGGATTTTCCAGTGAAAACGATTTAGTGTTTCTTCTCCGGACGTTGAAATCATGGCCCCGTAATTATACTAGACCCAGAGGGGGTTGTCTCCCCCTTTTCCCCAGGACCTGTGTTTGCCATTATTCCGGGGTTATTTTGCTCCCGATCAGGCGACCTCTTGTGTTATAATGTGTTAAGCACAAAGGCGTATGGCTGGTGATATCTCGGAAGGATTGCGCGAATGCCCTCGTTGAGATCGGCAATGGGAAGCCCCGGCCGAAATGGCCCCGAGTGGGGTACAATCGTCGGCATCGTATTCATGCTATCCACCTTGCTCGCACTGATGGCAGCTCCCGTCGTGGCGCACAGCATACATTCTTCACAGCAGCAAAGACTCCAAGCGCTTGAGGAATTCGACGAGCAAGTCGTCGATTTCGAAGGACACTGCACGAGCATCCGCGCGGGGTTGTACGGTTACGCCGCCAGCGGCGACCGCGTGTTTCTCGTTCAGTACCGCACGCACAAGGACGAGATGCGCCCTCCAGCGCTGCGCGCCAGAGACCTGGCGCCACTGCTGGGGACAGAAATAGTCGCGATGCTAAACGACCTGGACCGAGCTGCCGCGCAGTGGGACCTGTTCGTCGAGGAGATCATGACAGAGATCGAGGCTGGGCAAAGAGAACGAGCCCAGGTGAGTATATCCACAAGCGAGGAGGATAGCCTCTTCAGCGAGCTCCACAGTCGCGCCACTGCGCTCCATACTAGAGTTTCAGAGATCATAGGCAATCGCAGAAGTGGAATTGGGACATTTTACTGGCTGGAAGCGACCGGAGGCGTTTCCCTTGCTATTCTCGGCCTCGTGGCGGCTGGGTACGTGGCTGCGTCGTTGTTGCGTAGCGTACAGCGTCGTGGCGTTGTCGAAGAGCAGAGGCGCCAGGCTGTGGCCGAAGTCAGTTTTCTGCGCACTCTCTCGGCGAGCATGCAGGATGCTCTCTTCGTCGCCGACGTTCGAGGTAACGTCGTCGACGTCAACCCGGCTGCGCTCAGTATGATGGGCTTCGAGAGCAAAGAGGAAGCGCTTCGGCCCATTCGGGAACTCTGGGAGTTGCTCCAACTCCGCGACCCGAGCGGCAGACGCCTCACGATCGAGGAATGTGCATTGACAAGGGCATTGGCAGGGGAGACTTTCATCAACATCGAAACGATCGCGCGCACGCTAGATGGTCGTGACATTATCGTCAGTGAGAGTGGCGCCCCGGTGCGCGACAGACGGGGAAACATCATCGCTGCCGCCGTCGTGGATCGCGACATCACCGCCACAAAGCAGCGAGAGCAGTTGCGCGAAGAGTTCATTTCCGTGGTGGCCCACGACCTTCGCGCGCCGATCACCGTCATTTCAGGTTACGCCGATCTGCTCCTGCGCCAGGACCTGCGCTTGCCCGAGCAGGCAACGAGGAGCCTTCAGAATATCAAGACTGGCGCACGCAGGCTGGCCACGATGGTTTCAGACCTGCTCGACGCTTCACGCATCGAGACCAAAAGGCTCATCCTGGCCAAGGAGGAGATTCATCTGCCCGACTTGGTGGATGATGTGGTGGAACGGCTGAGAGAGATGCTGGGGAACCATCCCCTGCGTGTCGCAGCTCGTGACCCCGTGCCGCCTTTGCAAGCGGACCCGAGTCGCGTGGAGCAGATATTGACCAACCTCCTCACAAATGCTGCCAAGTACTCCCCTGAGGGGACAGAAATCCTCGTAGACATCGAGCTACGCCAGCAAGACGTCGTGGTATCGGTGATCGACCGCGGCTACGGCATCGCCCCCGAAGACCTGCCCCACATCTTCGACCGCTACTATCGAGCGAGGCTGGCGCGTCCACGGGAAGGGCTGGGGCTGGGGCTCTACATCACGAAGGGTCTGGTGGAGGCTCACGGGGGACGCATATGGGCGGAAAGCGAGCTCGGCAAGGGGAGCAAGTTTAGCTTCACGCTGCCGATCAGTTGATCGCGCGTCACCTTATTTCGCCCCGCAGCCATCGCAGATATCTGCTCTCAACCTTGTCCACGGGGATGGAGATGATGCAGGGCACCTGGTAGCTATGCAGCTTGAGCACAGCCTCCGCGACGGCCTCGAAGTTTCCGGGCACCGTCTTGGCGATGAGGACCACCTCGTCGTCCTCGACGATCTTTCCTTCCCACCAGTATGCCGATTCGATGGGGAAGCAGTTGGTGCAAGCGGCCAGACGCTGCTCCAGCAAATGGCGCGATATCTCCCTGGCTTCGTCCAGGTTGGCGCAGACAACGTAGATCAGAATCATAGCATTTCTAATATGCAAGAAGAAAGGCGGGGCGCCTTGCCCCGCCGATTCTTTCCGCGTTAGCTGTTCCGATTGCTACTGCATCGAGATAGCGCCGTGAGGACAGGCTGAAATGCAGGCCTCGCACTCGATGCACTCATCGTTATTCACAGCCACACACTTGTCGCCTTGCTTCTCGATGACCCCCACCGGACACGCGTCTACGCAATCGCCAACTCCCTGGCACACATTCGCGTCGATGATGATGCCCATCCAAAAACCTCCCCAGTTTTTGCCCATAATAATACTCATTTGGCAGGCTGCGGTCAAGTCTTACGGAACCAAATGGGAACAGTGTATAATAGAAGGCAGAGGTAAGCTCGCCGTGAAGAATCGTGTGGTTATTTCAAAGCAGGGCTGCATGCGTGTGGACGTCACCATCTTCGGCAGCTCGCACATACTTCGGAACGTCGAAGAAGAAGCCCTGGAACAGCTCAAGAACGGGGCCTGCCTGCCCGGCGTCATCGCCTGCTGTGGTTTGCCTGACATTCATTCTGGCTACGGCCTGCCCATCGGCGGCGTTATGGTCGTCGACGCCCAGACCGGCGTGGTGAGCCCGGGCGCCGTGGGCGTCGACATCAACTGCGGGGTGCGGGCCGCCAGCGTGCCGCTGCGCTACGCCGAAGTTCAACCCCACGCGGAAAGGCTGTTGAGAAAGATAGCGGCTGTGGTTGCCACAGGCGTGGGCGGCAAGACCAGAAGCGAGATCGGCAAGGTGACGAATCAGCAGTTTCGCAGGCTAGTAGAGGGTGGCGTGCCGGCTCTAATGGAGTTGGGCTATGCGACGCCAGCGGACGTGGAGTGCACTGAAGAGCGAGGACACCTTACTCCGGCGAGCCTCGACAACGTGAGCAGGCGCGCCGTGGAGCGAGGTGAAGGGCAGATCGGCACCCTTGGGTCTGGCAACCACTTCCTCGAGATACAGCGAGTGAGCGAAGTCTACGACGCGGAGACGGCAAAGGCTTTCGGTCTCGAGCTCGACGGCGTCAGCCTGATGATCCACTGTGGCAGCCGCGGCTTTGGCGAGCAAATCTGTCGGGACCACATCCAGGCCATGGGCAAGACAATGGAGCGGTACGGCATCCATCCGCCATCCAGGAACCTTGCGTCGGTGCCGATAAGCTCGCCAGAAGGCCGGGCCTACCTCAGCGCGATGGCCTGCGCCGCCAACTTCGCCTGGGTAAATCGGCAGGTAATCTTGCACGAGGTGCGCGGTGTGTTCAAGCGGGAGCTTGGCGTCGACAAGCTCGATCTTATCTACGACGTCGCCCACAACATCGCCAAGTTCGAGATGTACGACAGCCGCAAGGTGCTGGTGCATCGCAAGGGAGCTACCCGCGCCTTCCCGGCCGGGCATCCGGACGTTCCCGAGAGATACAGGGCCACCGGCCAGCCCGCCATTATCCCGGGGAGCATGGGGACGGCGTCCTTCATCGTCGTCGGCACCCCGGCGACGATGAAGGAGACCTGGGGCAGCGTCAACCACGGCGCTGGCAGGGTGATGAGTCGCGCGGCGGCGGTAGGCGAGCCAAGAAAAGGCAGGCCAGGCCTGATCACAGAACAACAATTCCGCGAGAGCATGAGAGGCATCGCCTACATGTCTGGCAGCGGCGAGAATATGCTCGACGAAGCGCCGGCTGCATACAAGAATAACGTAGAAGTGGTCGATAGTCTGGCCGAAATCGGCCTGGTAAAGAAAATAGTCAAGGTCTTGCCCCTCGCCGTGCTCAAAGGATAATACGCCATCTCAAATCGTAGCGCGGGGGCTTGTCCCCCGCCGGGCAAAGGCGGGGAAACAGCGGTTTCGGCCGAAATGCCGGTCTTGAGGTAGTCTCTAAGCAGGAGCTTTAGTTGGAGCCCAAGAACCTTCGCAATGCAGTAGAAAGCCTTGTCTTCGCCAGCGATGGGCCGCTGGAACTATCAAGGCTTCAACGAATACTGGAGATAGAGCGCGATGAACTGGAACAAGCCATCGCAGCGCTGGCCGAGGAGTACGCGGAAAGGGGAATCCGCCTGCAGCGGCACGGCGATTCTCTACAGATGGTCAGCGCTCCCGAGACCACGCCGTACCTGGAGAAGCTTCTCGGCGTGCAGCAAAGCGTCAGGCTATCTCGCGCTGCCCTGGAAACGCTGGCTATCGTAGCCTACCATCAGCCGATAACGCGCCCGGCGATCGAGACCGTGCGCGGCGTCAACTGCGACCGCGCCCTGAGCGCCCTGCAGGCGAGGGGACTCATCCGCGAAGTTGGCCGCCTGGAGACTGCAGGTCGGCCGATCCTCTTCGGCACCACGTTTGAGTTCCTGCAGTATTTTGGGCTGGAGAGCCTCGATCAACTGCCGCCGTTGGAGGATGGAGCTACCTCAATTCCTGGCGGAGCTTCTACGAACTCGTAGGGGGCAAACCTCGTGTTCCCGTAAAGGCAAACCTCGTTTTCTCATAGGGCGACCCCTGTGTTCCCGTAGGGGCGAACCTTGTGTTCGCCCGAATGCTCACTTTACACCGACGAAAACCGTGGCCACACCCAGGGTCAAGTCATAGCACTTCGCAGATCGAAGTCCAACCGCGGCAAAGATGTCGAGAATCTCTCGACGCGGGGGGAAGTGCGTCAGAGAGTTGGGCAGGTATTTATAGGCGCCGCCGTTCCCGCCGACGACCCTGCCGATCATTGGGACCACGTGATAAAAGTAAGGGTCGTAAAGAGACCGAATTACAGGAATCTGCGGCTTGGCCAGCTCCAGCACGACCACGCGGCCTCCGGGCCTCACTACCCGTCGCATCTCGCGCAGCGCGCGCTCGATGCTGGCGACATTGCGCATCGCGAAGCCGTTGGTAGCGGCGACGAAAGTGTCGTCGTCGAAAGGCATGCCCTCGGCGTTGGCCTGCACGAACTCGATTTGCGCCTCCAGGCCCTTACGGGCCACCTTCTCCTGGCCGATCTCCATCATCTCGTAAGTGAAGTCCACACCGATGACCTTGCCACCTGTGCCCACCCGCCGAGCCAACTCGATAGAGATGTCGCCCGTGCCCGCGCAAACATCGACGGCGCAGTCGCCCGGTCGCAGGAGGCACTTGTCCACGGCGAACCTCCGCCAGGCGCGGTCCCGCTGGGCGCTCAGCAAGGCGTTCAGAAGATCGTATTTCCCGGAGATATCCGCGAACATGCTGTGAACGCGGGTCTCTTTCTCCATTTCCTTCGGCGTCTTATCTATCCTTTGCATAGCACGTATTGTAGCACGTCGACGGGGGTTTGGGAACACGCTTATGCCGTCCATCCGAGCCCTCTCGATGTTGCGCTGTGGCAGTCGAACAAGTATGGCGGCAAGGTAGCGCGGGCGCTTGTCCCCGATCCCCTCTCCCTCTGGCTCTTCTCCGTGTCTCCGTGTCTCTGTGTCTCCGTGGTGCCTTCCCCTGAAAGGGGTACGATGTTCACCACGGAGGCACGGAGGGGAACCTTCTGATCTTCTCCGTGTCTCTGTGTCTCCGTGGTGCATTCCCCTGAAGTGGGGGATCGAGATTGGCGAATCGTCTTTCAGTTGAACGAGACGCACTCGGTGGCGACCGCATTGGTAATCGGGGACCGTGCAGACTCCGAGTGTTACGCCGAAGCAGAACGGCGAATCAAGTCTCTTGGCAAGGACACGCCGCCCGCGATGAGCCTGGCTGCTGCTCTCGTTCGTCTCACCCAACGGAAACGCCTTCGGCGGCGCTAAGTATTCCTCGGCTACCTCAGGCCATCGAAGAGCTCATCTTCAGGCAGGGCCACGTCGACCAGCGTTCGCGCCAGCACGAAGCTTTCCCGTCCATAAGCGTCGGCGGCGACCGATTCGGGCAGCGACAGGAACATGCTCACATCCGTGATTTGTGTACGGTGGCAACGCAGCGCCTGCCGCTTGCGGTCCAGGTAGGCGCGAACGTCTATGTGGGTGGTGATTTGATCGTCTGGAGTGGCAAGGTCCTCGGGGCCGAACTCTTTGCCATCGAACGGAGATGGCACTCCCATTTGGCGCAAGACGTCGATCATGCGATCGAGCTGAGACCTGGGAACCGCCGTATAATATAGCTTCAAGGGCTGCCAGGGAGCAAATGCGCTGGAAGGGTATTGCTTACTATCGCCCGCCGTCTCGAAGGCGGCTACGGTCGCGCGGTGGACCATTATGTGATCGGGATGTCCGTAAACACCACGCTCGTTGTAGGTGACCACGACCTGAGGACGCACTTCACGCGTGACGTCCACGATGCGCCCAACTATTTCGGTGAAATCGGTGTTGATGAATGCCTGGGGATCGAGGTTCTCCGGCGTGCCAGCCATTCCTGAGTCGCGGTAGCCGAGAAACCTCAGATCGCGCACGCCGAGCTCGCGGGCGGCGCAGCGCAGTTCCTCACGGCGAATGGCCCCGAGCCGGCCACGGGCCTCGACCGGGTCAAGAGCAGGATCGTGAATCTCCCCAGCCTGCCCGTCCGTGGCGCAAACCACGACGGTGTTTACCCCCTCAGCGGAATAGCGCGCCAACACTCCGCCAGTTCCAATGCTTTCGTCATCTGGATGGGCGTGTACCGCCAGCAAAGTAAGTCCTTCGCTCAAATCCGCGTCCTCCCCCTGTCTCAACACTTTGACCTTCGATAGCTACGGGTTCATCGCCCTGCTATCGAAACGATTCTACGCAAAGGCCGGCCATATGTCAAAATCAGCTATCGTCGTGGGCTAGCGCCTGAAAGAATCGAGCTTCATTGCCTTCAAGACCGCGTGGAGAGTCGCCCTCGCCTCGCGTTGCGCCTTCTCGCTGCCCTTCCTGATGATCTGATCGACCAGGCCGGGCTGACGCTCGAAGTAGGCGCGGCGCTGCCGGATCGGATCGATGAACTCGTTGAGGGCCGCGGCCAGACGCTGCTTGACTTCCACGTCGCCCACCTTGCCTGTGCGATAGCGCTGCTTGAGGGCTTCGACCTCCTTCTTATCCTTGTTGAACAGGTCGTGGTAGATGAAGACGGGATTGCCTTCGACAGTGCCGGGGATATCCGCTCTAACGCGTCGTGGGTCGGTATACATGCCCATCACCTTTCGCGCCACCGATTCGGGAGGCTCGGAAAGATAGATGACGTTGCCCAGGCTCTTGCTCATCTTGGTGCGCCCGTCGAGGCCGACGAGCAGCGGTACCTCGCCGCCGATGGATTCCGGCTCGGGAAAGACGGGGCCGAAAAGCGTGTTAAAGCGCCGTGCGATCTCGCGCGCGACCTCGACGTGCGGAAACTGGTCTTTGCCCACTGGCACCGCGTTGGCCCGCACCATCAGTATGTCGGCGGTCTGAAGGACAGGATAGCCCAGCAGGCCGTAAGAAGGGGATTCGATCTTCAAGCCTCTGATCATCTCCTTCAGCGTCGGCACTCGCTCAAGCCTGCTGATGGATATCAGCATAGAGAAGAGCAGGTGCAGCACCGAGACTTCAGGGACGAGGGACTGAAGGTAAATAGCGCTCTTGTTGGGGTCGATGCCCACGCTGAGATAGTCGAGGACGACATCGCGGATATTGCCCTCGATCTCGTCCAGGTCTTCGAGGCGCGTCGTCAGTATGTGATAATCGGCGATCACGAAGAAACACTCGTACTCTTCCTGAAGCCGCAGCCTGTTCTCCAGCGTGCCAACATAATGGCCGAGGTGGAGCTTGCCCGTCGGCCTATCGCCAGTTAGCAATCTCTTGCGCTGCATCGAAGTCCGCCTTCAACCACCTTCTCCGCTTCTACGCTCGCAAGTTATATGCCTGACATAAATGCTTCTACGCGTCAACCCTCAATTCGACGCGCTTCATCTTTGGCTCCAATCGATCCAGCGCAATCAGCAACCCCTGAATGATCGCCTGTGGACGAGGTGGGTCGCCGGGAATATACACATCCACCGGCAGGCAGCGATCCACACTGCCAGCCACCGCGTAACTCCCCTGAAGCACTCCGCCCCCGCAAGCTTCATCTCCAACGGCTACCACGAGCCGAGGAAATGGCATAGCTGCATATGTGGCCCGTAGCGCGGGTTCCAGGTGGCGCGTCACGGCGCCAGTGACTAGCAGCAGGTCGGCGTGGCGCGGCGATGCCACGAAATCGATGCCGAAACGCTGCACGTCGTACACCGGGTTTAGGAGATGGGCGATCTCCCAATCGCAGCTATTGTCAGAGCCTGCGGCCATGTGGCGGATGTGAAGCGAGCGCTTCAGCAGGCTTCGGATTCGGCTCCCAAGATAATTGCCACTGGCCGCCAGGTCTTCTCTTCCGGCGGACGTAGCAGACCCAACGGCCACGGCAGGCGGATTCTCCTCACGAGCATCCGACGTGTCCCGAGGCACATGGGTTACGCCGACGATCAAATCGTCGCGCGACCGTGTTGCAAGCTCGAAGTCCGCGCTCATCCTGATGGCTCCGAGCGGGCAGGCTTCCTCGCAAAGGCCGCAGAAAACGCAGCGAGCGAGGTCGAGCTGCCAGCGCCGCGCCCCTGACGCGGTTCGAGTTACGGCTATCGCGCCGGATGGGCAGACTTCAGCACACGTAGATGAGCCGTCACAGCGGTCAGGGTCAATGTGCGGTCGCCCACGACAAGCGCCTGTCTCAGACTGTTCCGGGTAGGGCACCGTGACCCGCCCTGTGCGCAAGCTCGTGCGAATGATGTTCAGCATTTGCTTTCCTCCACGTCTATCGATCGAGACAGGAATAGCAGAGCTCGAAGCTCTTATTGATAAGAGGGAAGTCGGGAACCATGTTACCGGGCACCGCCAGCGCGACGATCGGCCAGTTGCAATACGAGGCGGAACGAATGCGATAGCGATCGATCGAACCAGCCGGACCAGTCCGCACCCAGTGAACATTCTCGCCCCGTGGCGACTCGGTAACGCCTATTCCAATCCGATAGGGAGGCAAATCCCCGACTTCCGTGAACAGCGGACCAGAAGGCAAGCTCCGAAGAACCTCGGAAGCCAGCGCAAACGATGCAAACGATTCATCCATCCGCACTTGCGCCCGGGCTCGAACGTCGCCTTCAGTCCGCACTGGCACGTTTATGTGAAGCTGGTCGTAACCGGCATACGGATGATCCCGCCGCGCATCCCGATCTAGGCCACTGGCCCTCGCAGCCACGCCGACCGCACCCAGGTCGCGAGCAGCTTCGAAAGGCACCGCACCCGTGCCAATCATGCGATCCATAAGAGAGTCGGTTGCCAGCAGCAGATCTACAAAGCGCCGAAACTCGGCCTCGACTTTCTGGAGCGTCTGTGCAGCGTCTCGCAAGTGCACGGCATCGAGGTCGCGCCGAACTCCACCAACCCGGCAGACGCCGCGCAGAAAACGATGTCCGGTCAATCGCTCGTTAAGACGCTGGATCTCCTCCTTCAGACGTCCGCCCTGGCTCGTTCCGACCGCGAAGCCAACGCCAGCGCATATGTTCCCCAGGTCGCCGACATGATTGTAGAGCCTCTCGAGCTCGAGGAAGAAGCTGCGCAGCGCCGCGGCTCGTGGCGGAACGACGACTCCCGCGATAGCTTCCACGGCCTGGCAATATGCCACCGCGTGGGAAAGCGAACACGCGCCGCAGACGCGCTCGGCGATCTGGAGCACGCGATCGAAACGCTTGCCTTCCGCCAGTTTCTCGATGCCACGGTGCGTGTAGAACAGGCGAGTCTCCAGGTGGAGCACGACCTCGCCGACCGCCGCGAAGCGGAAGTGACCAGGCTCGATCACACCCGCGTGGATGGGCCCGACCGGAATCTCCACGATGCCCTCGCCGTGAAGGTGATGGAAGCGATGCCTGGGGCCATCGACGCGAGGAACGGGCACGGTCGGATCGAAATCCTTGCGCAGCGGATACACGCCCTCGGGCCAATCGTCGTGCAACACCAGCCGACGCGGGTCTGGATGGCCGTCTGGGATCAGCCCTAGCATATCCTGAACCTCACGCTCATACCAGTGCGCCGCCGGAACGCGCGGCGTCGCCGATGGGAATCTGGGCCGAGCAGGATCGATCTCAGTTTCTACGCTCACCCACTTGCCATCAACCGAGAAGACGTAAACCAACCGGAATACGCCAGCCTGTTCTCGATCGTCAAGGCCAACCATCGTCGCCAGCGGAGCAGCCAAATTGCCCTTCACGAACGCACAAGCGTCCGCAAGACGATCCACCGGCACAGTGATGCTGACCTCACGGCCAGATTCGCGCCTCAGCGCTGCCTCGCCGACTGCGTGCCGCAGGCCAGCGAACAGTTCATTCCGCACTTCTTCCACCACGATCATTGCAGCCCACCTCCAAACATCGCCACCGCCTGTTGGACAGCCTGGCTCACAGGACCTGGAACGTACACGCCGAAAAGCACCATGAATGCGGTTGGCACGGCTAGCGCTATCGCGCCAAAGGGGCCAATCATCACGGGCGCGAGACGCAGCCGCGGCCGTCCAAAGGCCATGTCTAGGGCGTGGCCAAAGGCGCCGGCAAACACAATGGCCAACGCGACGATCAGTACGACTGCCACGATAACCTTCCCCGATGCAAAGCCGGCGCCCACGATGCCGAACTCGGTCACGAAGACGGCGAATGGCGGCACCCCGGTGATCGCAAACGTGCCCAGCAGCAGCAGTACGCCTGTCGACGGCATCACCTGGATTGCAGAGCGGATGCGGGCCATCTGCGTCGTTCCGTAGCGCTGCGAAAGGTTGCCCGCCACGAAAAAGAGCAGTCCTTTTGCCATCGCGTGATTGAACAAATGAAGAAGTCCAGCGTACAGGCCGATAGGTCCGCCAAGCCCAATCGCCACGGCGATCAAGCCCAGGTGCTCGACGCTGTGATACGCCAGCAGCCGCTTCAGGTCGCGCTGGACGAGGATAAACGGCACGGCGACGACCACCGATAACAGGCCGAAGCCGAGCAGCAAGTTGGACGAAAATTCGGGACCTACGGCCCCAACCGTTATGAGATGGAAGCGCAGGACGCCATAGAGTCCGCATTTCAGCAACACGCCCGAGAGCACCGCGCTCACTGGCGAGGGCGCCTGGCTGTGGGCATCAGGCAGCCAGTTATGGAGCGGGGCAAAGCCAGCCTTGGTGCCGAAGCCGATCAGAACGAACACGAAGGCAAGCTTCATCAGACCGGGATCGAGCTGGCCAGCGTGAGCGGCCAGCGCAGTCCAACTGAGCCCCGCTTCCTCGCCAAGCGCTCGCTCAGAGGCATAATAAGTAAGCAGCACGCCAAAAAGTGCGAAGGTGATCCCCACGGTACAAAGTATGAGATATTTCCAGGCGGCCTCGAGAGCCGCTTTCGATCCGTAGAACCCGACCAGCAGCGCCGAGACAATTGTCGTCGCCTCGATCGCAACCCAAAGGAGCCCCAGATTGTTCACGACCACGCCGGCGAGCATCGTCCACACGAACGCGTGGTAGCACAGGTAATACCAGCCAATCTGATCGGATCGCACCTTCCCGTGATCAACGTCGCGCCTCATGTATCCAATGGAATACAGCGCCGCGAGGAAGCCCACCACGACGATCACGACGATCAGGAGCGCGCTGAGCGCGTCGACGTAAAGAAGCTCTCCGAACGCACTTGCCTGTCCAACACGAAAAACCCGCAGGGCTAGCGCCAATCCTGCGCCCAGCGTAACTGTGGCTCCAACGGCATTTAGCGACTCGGCCCACGACTGGCGTGGGACCAAGCGACAAAGCAGTCCTGTGATCAATGGCACTGTGAGGAGAACAAGCAAATCCATCACCTAGCCTCGCAGACTTCGCAGATGGTCGGTGTTGATGGTGTCGAAAGTCCGGTGGATCTGGCGGGTGACGAGGCCCATGACCATCACCCCGACCACGAGGTCGACGCCCACACCTAGCTCGACCGCCAGCGGCAACCCCCGCGTAGCCGCCACAGCCATAAGATAAAGGCCATTCTCCATCGCGATAATGCCAACGATCTGGCTAATGGCCTTCTTGCGCGCCAGCATGGTCAGAAGGCCGATCAGCAGCAGCGACACGGCGGTGGGGAGAGCGTTGCCCGTGAGAAACGCGTCGCGCGACGCAATCGGGCTCACGACGTAGTAAGCCACAAGCGTCAGTCCGATGGCCAATAACAGAGCGATTCGCGAAGGGATGACCGCTTCAACTTCCTTTTTGAGCCGAATCTCGCAAAGCACGCGCAGGAGTATGCCCGGAACTATCAGAACCTTGACAATTACGGTTATCGCTGCGGCCACGTAGGCGTGGCTGGCGCCGGTTGTCAAAGCAACTACGGCCGCGGCGGCAGCCAGCAACAGCCCCTGCACGGCGAGCAGTCGGATTGAGCTTTCCAGTCGAAGGATAAGCACGGACCCAAGCGCTGTCACCAACAAGAGCAGCGAAATGCTGTTTAACAAACCGCGAGCGGTCTCGACGTCAAACAATACCATCCTAACCTCCCACTACGTAGATTGATGTTATGGCCAGCAGTCCGAGCAAGCTCGCCGCACCTAACAGATCTGGCACGCGGAAGATGCGCATCTTGACATTGGTCGTTTCGACCAGGGCTAGCGCCAGACCAAGTAGCCCTAGCTTGGCCAGATAAGTGAGCATCCCAACGGCCAACGACGCTGCCGATGGGTCGCTGGCAATACCCCAGGGGAAAAAGAGCGCAGCCAGCAAGGAAAGTATTACCAGTTGTTTGATGTGCGTGCCCCACAGAAGCAACCCGAGGGGGCGACCAGAGTATTCTAGAAGCATGCCCTCGTGAGCCATCGTCAGCTCCAGATGGGTATCAGGGTTGTCGACTGGAATCCGGCCAGTTTCGGCAACCGCGACGATGAAGAACACCCCTAGCGCCAGCAGGCGGGCAACGGTCACGCCTCCATCTCCCACCAAGGCGCCTAGCGCCGTGGAGCCGACTGGAATAGCCAGCGAGAACAGGGCAAGGAACAGCGCCGGTTCCACCAGAGAGGCGAAAGCCAGCTCTCGACTCGTGCCCATCCCACCGAAGTTGCTGGCCGTGTCCAGCGCGGCCAGCGCCAGGGCAAACCGAGCCAGCGCCAACAGTCCCACCAGTACGATGACGTCTCCCATTCCAGCCAGAGGTGAGCCCACCAGCACCATCGGCACCATCCCGGCCGCGGCGAGGTGCGCGCCGAAGTAGACGTACGGCGCCAATCGAAAGAGCCACGAGGCGTGCTCGGAGACGACGCTCTCCCGACCAAGGTACTTCCATATATCAAACCACGGCTGAAGCACTCCCGGGCCGCAGCGGTTCTGCCAGCCAGCCTTGGACTTCTTGATGACGCCGTTCAGTAGCGGCGCGACGGCTAGCGCCAGCACAAGGTTGGCCAGAAGCAAGGTAAGGTTCACTTTGCGCCTCCTTATCGGGTCAGCAGCAACACGATGACGAGTGTCGCGAACATGTACGACAGATACATCCGAAGGCTGCCAGTTTGCAGCAAACGGACCTGATTGGCAAGCATAAGCAGCATCCGGACCGCCGGGTTGTAGAAATAGCGCTCGTAGATCGGGTGGACGCCGGCTTCGTAGCTCACCCCCGAGACAAAGTATGCGACCCCGGACTTATGCTGTCGCTCTATCTCGCGGTACGGGCGAATCAGCCCACGAAAAATGATCCGCACCGGCTTCGCCAGCGCCGTCGCACTGTACTGCATCGACGGCTCAAGCTCGATTCCACAAACCCAGGGGGGCGACACTCGGCTTCGCCCCGGGCCTCCAATCAGCCGGCCGAGCAGGAGCGCCAGGACCCCGAGCGCTATCAGCAAGCCAAGGACCGAAAGCGGCGCGAGATTCCCGCCGCGCGATGGCGCCGTCAAGGGCACCAGACTCAGCGACGGCTGAGCCACGGCACCTGTCAACGCGTTCGTCACCGGGGCCAGCAGTCTGACGATGAACGTTGGGAGAAGGCCGAGACCGAAGCACAGCAACGCCAGCAAGCCCATACCAAGGAGCATTGGCTTACCGACTTCGTGGGCTTCATCGGCCGCAGCGCTGCGCGGCAGGCCGAGGAAGGCGATGCCAAACGCTTTGACGAAGCAGAACGCCGCGAGCCCACCTGTCAGAGCGAGCAATCCCGCTGCGCCAGCCGCACCAATCGCCACGGTAGGCCCGCTACCGGACGTCCCAAGCAGCAACAGTGACTGAAAGGTTATCCACTCGCTCACAAAGCCATTGAGTGGAGGCAACGCCGATATGGCGGCTGATCCAACCAGGAAGGCCGCGGCTGTCCACGGCATTCTCCGAATGAGACCGCCGAGCGCCTCGAGGTCGCGCGTGTGAGTCGAATGCTGAACCGCCCCAACGCCGAGGAAAAGCAGCGCTTTGAACACGGCGTGGTTGAGCACGTGAAAGAGACAGGCGACGAGCGCCAGGGCGGCCCCAGCCGGCTGCCCAAACGACGCCAGCAGTAATGCCGCGCCGAGCCCCATGAGGATGATCCCAATGTTCTCGACGCTGTGATAGGCGAGCAGACGTTTTAAGTCGTGCTCCATCAGCGCGTAAAGCACTCCGAGAACAGCCGAGATCACGCCCAGCGCCAGAATGAGCCCACCCCACCAGGCCGGCCCCGGACCGGCGAGATCAAAGCCGATGCGCACCAGCCCGTAAACTGCCGTCTTGATCATCACGCCGCTCATCAGCGCGGAAACGTGGCTCGGCGCAGCCGGGTGGGCACGCGGAAGCCAGACATGGAGCGGAATAACGCCAGCCTTCGTGCCGAAGGCGATCAACGCCCCCAAGAACGCGAGGTCACGGCTGAGCGGAGGCAGATTCGCAGCCGCGCTGCGGATGGCGGCGAAGTCCAGGCTGCCAGCGTTGGCAAACAACACGAGAAAGCCTCCCAGTAAGAACGCCGAGCTCGCGTGCGTCATGACCAGGTAGATGAACCCAGCGCGCCGCACCTCATCCTGGCGATGATTGTGGATGACCAGGAAAAACGAGACGAGCGACATCGCTTCCCAGGCGAACAGAAAGGCGAACACGCTGTCGGCCAGGATCACCAGCGCCATCGCCGCCAGAAAGCCATTGTAGGCAGCGCTGAGCCCAGCGACCGAACCGGTCTCGGCGCGCAGATAGCCGATCGCGTAAAGCGACGCGGCAGCCGCCACGAGCGAGATTACCAGGAGAAAGAAGGCAGAGAGAGGATCTAAACGAAAGCTGATGCTGGCAAATGGCACGATAGAAAACGTGGCGACCTGTTGAGTCGTGCCAGCCAGCAGGGCACGCACGGCGACGAAAAGGCCAATCAGGCTCCCAGCGAGGGCTGCCGCGTGTGGCGACCTGCCTGGGGCGTGCCGATCGACCAGGGCAAGCAATGCTCCCAGCGCATAAACTGCCACCGGCGCCAAGAATAAATAAGGCTCTATGTCAGCCATAGTTCCTCCTTACACATAAGACAAAACAAAAAGGACCCCCCGGGCGCGAGATGCGCTCGGAGAGGCCCCTCTTCTATGCCTGCGGAGTAAGCGCTGACGGGTTCGGGCTGAAAGGCTGCTGCCCTATCCCCCGAAGGGGAATTCACCCCAAAATCTACGGTATCCCCGTGCCACCCAGGGCGGCTTCGGCATTAAACTTGTCCAGTTCTGGCCCTATCTTGTGCTCGACACCGGAACACTGCGTTGCGCAGGCGAAGAACCTGGCTCACAAGACGCAAGAACCGCTTTCTTGCAAGCCAGGCCGATTATAGTCCCGACGTAGGTTACATGTCAAGAGAACTACCACGCGAAAATCGATATTGACCTCGTATATATTGACGTATATACTTCCATCAGGAGAATTGAGATGCGAAAGGTAATGATCACCGTCCCTGAAGATTTCCTAGCCGAAGTGGATGAGGTTGCCGAGCGAGAGCATCGCAACCGCAGCGAGTTAATTCGCGAAGCTGTGCGTCAGTATATTGCAGGCTCAAGAGAGAAAACCGCGAGCCGACGTGAGGCTATTCGACGCGCGCTAAGAATCCAGGAAGCTGCCCGGAGCAAGACCAGAAACCCTTCATTCGACAGCACGCAGTTCATTCGCGAGTGGCGCGAAACCCACAGAGAGCACGAGTTGTGAGCAAATTCCATTTGCTGCTGCTCGATAGCTCTGTCGTCGTCAAGTGGTTCAGGAGCGAATCCACCTACGACAAGGCGTTGGCTATTCAGCAGGCGTTTCTAAGCGGTGACCTGGATCTAGGCATTAGCGAACTGACGTTGTACGCGGTCGCGAACGCCTTGCGCTATTCAGGCGACTACACTGCCGATGAAATCCGCGAGTCCCTCAACAGCATTCTCGATTTGGAAATTACGGTGTATCCCTTTAGTTTTGACGCTTTGGCGTCAGGGTTCAAAGAAGCTTCGACACGAACATCAGCATCTATGATGCTTACCTGGTAGAGCTGGCGAAGGCTCTCAGATCAACACTCGTGACGGCGGACAATAAGCTTCTTGCCAGGCTCAGCGCAGATGACCACGTGGTCAGCCTGAGCGCTTGGAACTGAGTTGCTCAGATCGACAGCTCTCACTACCACGCGAACACGAGTCGAGGGAATGGCACGGCTTTAGACGACGTACTCTTTCGCCGTGCTCACCATTGCCCGCAGGTTTTCTATCGGCGTGCCAGGGGGAGTGCCACAGCCAGGCATCAACACGAATCGGTCAGGGCCAGCGGTTTCGATGCAACTGACGGCAGCCCTACGAACCGCCGTGGCGTCTCCCATCATCAGGACGTGAATCGGGTCGACGTTTCCTACCAGAACCACCGACTTCCCAAGCACGGCCCGCGCGTTTCCCAACACCATCTTTTGATCGAGGCTGAGCCCCAGTGCCCCGGTCTCGGCCATCTTGGGCCAGATGCTCTCCGTGTTGCCGCACATGTGGAGGATCGCGTGTCCCCCCATCCTGTGAATGGACCCGATCAAGCGCGTTAGGTACGGGTGCGAAAACTCCTCGAAGTGGCGCGCGGAGATGAAGTCGAGAGACGAGAAAGGATCCGGGATGTGAACGACCGATGCCCCTTTCCTGATCGCCTCGGCGGAGAAACCCTCCAGGACGCCGGTAATGAAATCCAAAGCCGATCTCAAGAGGCCAGGATTCTTGAACATCAGCTTGATGGCCGCCGTGGCGTCGAAAGACCTCAGGGCCGTCGTGAAGGGCGCCTCGAAAAGCACCCCGACAGGGACGTCCCGAACCGCTCGCGCACATATTTCTATCGCCCCGAGCATCGCCGCGGCGCTTCGCGTCGCATAATAATCGATCTCCGACGGAGGCTTGAAGTCTTGCAGAGACATCTGCCGGTCGATCAATGGGCCGCTAACGGGCGAAAACCTGATGGTGCAGCCCAACACCTCAGGGATTGGCAGCGCATCGCTGTAGACGGTAACCCAATCCATGCCTGTCTGCCGCTGAAAGTTGAGCTGTGCCTCGGCAAGAACGGAAGCGTCGCTCCTAAGCGCTTCCCACGGAACGTCAGCTAGCTCTCTGGCCAGACCCGCGCCAGTGAAGATGACAGGTATCGAACTGGCCACTCGCCCCTTAAGCGTATCGAGCAGAACCATCCTGCTGCCTCCCTTTCTGACACAGTTACAGATACATCTTACGTGATCTCAGGGGCCTATTCGTGTCTACGCGCGCTCCTATCCGATCGGTTTCAGATCCCGCAAGGTATCGATCATGTTGATGGCTTCTGACAGCGCGTTGGCCGCATCCGCCGCGTAGCCGTCCGCGCCCCATCTCTTCGCCAGGTCGTCCGACACCGGCGCGCCGCCGACCATGACCTTGATATTCGGGTTCTTCTTCCGCAACAGCTCGATGATCTTGGGCATGCTGATCATCGTGGTCGTCATCATCGCCGAGAGACACACCATGTCTGATTCGGTGCGGATCGATTCCTCGACGAACTTCTCGAGCGGCACGTCGCGGCCCAGGTCGTGGACGGTGAATCCCGCGATCTCGAACATCAGCTTCACCAGGTTCTTGCCGATGTCGTGGATATCGCCCTCCACAGTTCCGATGACGACTTCGCCCTTAATACCCGCCGTCGTGCCCGGTTTGACGTGCGGACGCAGGATGTCGAGGCCGGCGTATAGCGCGTCAGCGCACATTAGAACTTCGGGCACGAAATACTCGTTGGCCGCGAATAGCTCGCCGACGCGCGACATGCCAGCCGACAGGCCATTCATGATCGCATCGTAAGCATCCATGCCGTCAGCCAGTACACGCTGCGCGGCCGCTTTTACCTGATCTTCGTCAAACTCGATCACACCCTGCTTCAATTCCTCGATGATCGCGTCGCGCTGTTCCGTCGTCGCCATCTGGTTCCCCCCTTGTAGCGTTATCTATTAATGGTGGCCCAACCCCGCCTCCGGGGCGAAAACGAGTTTCGCCCTTACCTGTACGTCCGCACCGTCTCCATCAACACCTTCATGTTCTCCTGCGAGACAGTCGGCCAGATGTCGCAGCCTGGCCAGATCGCGTCGACGCCAGCGTCGAGAATGGCAGTCACATTCTCGCGAATGAGGTCTGGCGTGCCGTTGACGAGCACGTTATAAGCATCGAGGTTGCCAAAAACGAGCACCTTATCGCCCACGCGTCTGACTGCGTCCGCGGCGTCGTTCTTATGGTCGATGCTGATCGCCTCCGCGCCAGCCTCGGGCATCAACTCCAAAATGTCCACAACGGTGCCACAAATGTGGAGCACCCGGGGCGGTTCGAGCGCGGCAAAGAAGCTTTGCAGCACCGGCAGGATGAGCGTCTTGAACAGTCGCGGGCTGATCACACTTGAGCTCGCGCCCATCTCGCGCACGGTTATGTAATCGACGCCGGCAGCGCGGTACAACTTCGCAAGCTGCACCAGGAAGCCGCTCAGTTGGTCCAGAATCGCGCTGACGACAGCCGTTTTCTTGAACGACATCTTGAGCAGATTATCGAGCTCGATGAGCTGCCCGGCGAGCGTGAACGGGCCGAGCACCCAGCCGCCGATCGCGACCGTATCGCCCACCTCCGCCTTCAGTTGGCGAATCGCGTCGAGGACGAGTGGCACCCGGCCGCTTGTTTCCAGGTCCATTGGAATCTCGACTTTGAACTCATCGACAGTAGCGGCAAGCTTTCGCTGAACCGTCGGGTAGAGGATCTCCTGGGTTGAATGAGTGTAGTAGTTGATTTCGCACCCGAGCGCTCCTGCCTCGACGCCCATATCGAACGGCGCGACTGCGCACTCGAAACCGAACAATTGCGACGTAGACGCCGCGGCGCGCGCCATTTTCTCGGCGTCGGTGTGGATTTCGGCGAAGCGCCAGCCTTGGGGATAGATGCCGTGAACCGTCACATTGCCCATTCCGCTGAAAACTGGCGTGGGGTGCTGTCTTTCACCATTGAACAAATCCAACACACGATCGCGCGAGGTCTTCCCATTGGTAGCCACGATTATCTTCTCCCCTCTTCTTCCAGTAGTTGTTGCGCTTCTTTCGAGAACAAGCGATTGAAGGGGTGCTGTGCCCCTGTCGGCAGGGGGGCGCCCTCTTCGCTCGCCAGGACCGCCAGGAGCGTCGACGCCGCGGCAACCGCCGCGAAGACGCGCTCGGTGCCGCTCATCGGCCCGTAGATCAGCCAGTCGCTCCAGAGGACAGTGGCGATGGCGTGCACCGCCGCGTCGGCGCCACGGAAAAAATCCTTGCCGAACTTCGTGAGCGCGTCCTTCCACATATACGACGCGTTCGCCGGCGCCAAGCCCGCTGGCAGACCGAACTCCTCTTTTATCAGCCGATTGGCAGTCAGACTGATCGAAGTCGCTGGCAGGTTCATCACGGTCGTGTCCACGATAATCGAATCGAAGCCGCCCTTTTCGACCTCGGCGAGCAGCGCGCGCAGCGACTTCACGCGGCCGCTGGCGTGCTTATCTTCCATATCGAACGCTTGAATCACGACGTGTTTGATCCCTAAGTCTTTCAGTTGCGCCACCTGCCCGGGAATGTCCTTATCCCAGGCAGTGATGCTGTTGTAGAGGAATCTATCCTGTACACCCAGTTCGGCGATCTGCTGCGCCGCCTGCAAGCGCGCCTGCTGCGTCCACGTGTCGATCCCAAAAGGCAAGTCCGTCGTGCTAAGATAGAAGTCAGTGTAAGCCTGTATCTCGTGCAGCCCAGGGGCGACGAGTCCGACAAGCGCCGGGATTCCGGTTTCGGCCACCATTTGTTCGAGAACGCGGATGCGTGCCGTCGCGGCCGCGCGGTCAAAATCGGCCGCCTTGCGGTCGTGCAGCAGCTTATCGCCGCGCTGGAACATGTTGGCCACGAGCAGAGGTGGCCTCTCCCCCGGCTGCCCACCGAACGCGAATTCCCCGATGCGACACACTTCTTGCGGCTTCTTGAAGCGAAACATCACGATTCCTCCTTCGCGGCCTTTGGCATTCCCGCCAGTACGGCGGGCGAGCATCCCTCCCTGGCCAGCCATTCTTCGACGTTGGGGAATGGATCGCGCATATGTGGAAAATGCATCGCGTACATAAACTCGCTCTGGAATTCCTTTTCGGTCGTCAGCTCGACGTACTCGACCTGGCGCGCGATGCGGTCCGCTTCCGCGCGCTTGCTGGCATTGAGCAGCGCGATGCGCGCGCCATCGCCGGCGGCGTTGCCGACCGCGTATACGTTCTGCAGCTCGCAATCCGGGAACATGCCCAGAAGCATCGAGCGCTCCCTGTCGATGTAGCTTCCGAACGCGCCAGCGAGGACGACGCGATCGAGCTTTTTTATGCCCAAACGCTGCATCATCAGCTTGGCCCCGGCGTACATAGCGCCTTTGGCGAGCTGCAGGGCGCGAACATCTTTGA
>JAMCWX010000047.1 GCA_023480885.1 Chloroflexota bacterium
ACGACCCTGTAATGCAAAGAGAAGAAAGGAGCGTGCGGCAGGTCTGTGGGCCTGGTGAGGACGATAACGGGATGATCGGCATCCACGTGCGCCTTGATGTCCTGGATTCGTCCGAACCAGCCTCCGGCGGTTTTCAATCCGTGCCGTCGCAGGGTCGAGGTTATTCCGCGCGGCAGAGTGGCGCCTATCCCTGGCACGCGCCAGAACCGCATCTCTCTCGCCGCTTCCCGGGCGGTGACCCGCTTGCCCTCGAAAGCGCCGAGCACCATAGCAACCGCGCACGGTCCGCAATCGTTCTTGCTGCTGGAGCGGACAACCTCGATGTGCCTGCTACTGAACATAAAGATACTGGAGCGAAGGCCTGGCCTCTACTCCCAGCGTCTTCACCGGAGAGAAGGAGAACTGAGGCAAGCCCCTGGCAAGTGAGCCGAACAATGACTCGATGAAACTCGGCCGCCGGTATTCGACGATCCTTGGCTTGCCCGATATGCCGCCCATCTTTGCCGCCAGATCGATTGCGTACGGCAAATCGCCAAGCTCGTCGACCAGGCCGAGCTCCATCGCCCGTGTGCCAAGGTAGGTTCGCCCATCTGCCAGATTCCTAACCTCCTGGACATCCATGTTCCTCCCTTTAGCAACGATCTCGACGAATTGATCGTACAACTGGTTTACCATGGACTGGAAGTTGGCTTTCTCTTCCTCTGTCATTGGGCGGAAGGGGGAGCCTTCGTCTTTAAGTGTCCCACTTTTGATCACCGTCATTTGCACGCCGATCTTGTTCATCAGCTCCTGTGCGTTGGGAATCATAGATATCACGCCGATGCTTCCTGTCTGTGTGGCCGGACTGGCGACGATGCGGTCAGCGCCGGCTGAAATGTAGTAGCCCCCGGACGCGGCGAGCGTGCCCATAGACACAACGACTTTCTTGCCGTCCTGTCGCGCGCGAAGCACCTCTCTGTAAATGTCGTCCGACGCTACAACGCCGCCGCCTGGACTGTTGATGCGCAGCACGATCGCTTTGACCGAGGAATCATGTCTCCCGCGTTTGATCTGATCGATAATAGGACGGGAGAAGGCGCTACCGCCGCCAAACAGGTCGGTTCCCTCTTCGCCTTCGCTCAGCGTGCCTTCGATTCTAACAACGGCTACCGCGTCTCCTCCACCGAATCCGCCTTCGGGGCGGCTGATCAAGACAGCGATAATCGTGGTAAACGTGCACAGTCCTCCGACGACGAGTATGCCCAGGGCAACCAGTATCCAGGGCCAGACGCGGTGCCCCCCAGCTTGTTGTGCCATTACTTCGCAAACTCCAATCTGGCGAATCTGCGCTTACCGACGCGCAGCACCTGCCCCTCGCCGATTGTGACCAGTGGCTGCTCTTCGGTCACCCTGTTGCCGTCGATACTTACTGCGCCCTGCGCGATCATACGCTTGGCCTCCATGCGGCTGCTGACCATGCCTGCCTGGAGCATCAGGTCGGCAATGTGGACTGGCTTGCCAGCATAGGTAGCCGGATCGAGGGCGACTGTTGGAATCTCCGCCGGAAGCTCGCGTTGCTGGAAGACGCGGACGAACTCAGCCTCAGCCACCTCGGCTGCCGCTGCGCCGTGGAACTGAGTGACGATTATCTTCGCCAGCTTCATCTTGACGTCTCTCGGGTTGATCTTATTCTCGGCAATGTCGCGCCGCATCTTCTCGATTTCCTCGTCGGGCACATCGGTCAGCAGCACAAAGTAGTCCATCATCACGGAATCGGCCAGCGACATCACCTTGCCGTACATCTCTTCGGGCGGCTCGGCGACGCCGATGTAGTTGCCGAGACTCTTGCTCATTTTCTTAACGCCGTCCGTGCCTGTCAGGATGGGCACGAGGAAGACCTGTTGTGGCTCCTGGCCCATCATCCTTTGCAGCTCGCGCCCGACGAGGATGTTGAACTTCTGATCCGTGCCGCCAAACTCGACGTCAGCCTTCACGGCGACGGAATCGTAGCCCTGAAGCAGCGGGTACAGCAGTTCGGTGATGGCAATCGGACTCTGCGCCGCGAAGCGCTTGGCAAAATCCTCCCGAGCAAGAAACTGCGCTACAGTGAACTTGCTCGTCAGCCGAATGACATCATCCAAGCCAAACTTGCCAAACCACTCGCTTTGCCATCTTATCTCTGTGCGCTCTTTGTCGACGACCTCGAAGAACTGCTGCAGATAGGTCTGGGCGTTGGCGAGAACCTCTTCCCGCGTGAGCATCCGCCGCGTGGCCGATTGCCCGCTGGGATCGCCGATCTGGGCGGTCCAGTCAGCCACGATGAGGACGACCAGGTGTCCAAGTTCCTGAAGCTGGCGCAGCTTGCGCAGCCCTACCACATGGCCGAGATGGATGTCAGGCGCGCTGGGATCGAAGCCCATCTTGAGCCGCAAAGGACGCCCTTCCTGAAGCTTCTTGATAAGCTCTTCCTTGACGATGACCTCGGCCACGCCACGCTCCAGGATTTTATGCAATTCCATTCCCACCTTCTCACCTTCCAATGCAATTGTTGAGACCGTCGTTATCGTCTTAGCGAATTAACACAGAGCGACTAGCCAGCCACGCCGTCGCTGCTATCGACCCTGCGTTCACGCCAGTATTTGCCGTGCGCTTTGCACGTCGGCGTGAATCTGAGCGACCAGCGCGTCGACGCCGGGGAAGTGCATCTCGTCACGCAGCCTTTCGACGAACTCGACCTTCAGCGTCTTCCCGCGAAGCTCGCCAGTGAAGTCCAGTATGTGCACTTCGATCGACCTCACGGCCCCGTCGTCGAAAGTAGGGCGCGAGCCAATGCTCAAGGCGCCCTGGCGCCGCTCGTTGTCGAAGTACACGTAGACCGCGTATACTCCGTCGGCTGGAATTATCAGCTTCGGATTGACTTCAAGGTTTGCGGTTGGGACGCCAATTTCGCGACCCCGACCGAAACCGTTCACGACCTTGGCGACGAGGAAGGGCTTTCGCCCTAACAGCTTTGCCGCTTCTTTGACTTTGCCCTGCGCCATCAATCCCCGAATCTCGGTGGAGCTGACCATCTTGCCCCCTACTTTCACAGGAGGGATGGTGTGCACCGAGAAGCCTTTGTTCTTGCCAATCTCTGCCAGCGCTGGCACCGTGCCTGCGCGGCGGCAGCCCAGGGCGAAATCTGGCCCGACCCAGAGCTCGACCATCTTGATGTGGCTGAGGAGGAAACCTATAAACTCCTCCGGCGACATCCTGGATACTTCCGGGGTGAAATGCAACACAGCCACGATGTCCACCCCCTGTTCCTCGATCAACCGAAGCCGGTCCTCAAGCGTCGTGAGATAACAAAGCTCCGTATCGGGGGCGACTACCGCCAGGGGATGAGGATCGAAGGTAATGACAGATGAACAACCGTCGATCTCCTTCGCTCTGCGAACCAGCGTCTTGAGCAGGTGCTGGTGTCCAACGTGCACCCCGTCCAGGACGCCTATGGTCAGCACCGCGTCGCAGGTTACGGACAGATCCTCGATCCTGCGCGCTTCCACTGCAGATGGTTTCATCGAAACGACGACCTCATACGAATACTTTTTCGGGTTGCCAGCGGCGAGTTTGCCTGTCCAATTTTAGCAGACCCACAATTTCCCCTTCAAGTGAGTAGGCACGGCAAAGTCCGTGAATCCTCGCCGCCATCTCGTCTGTTAGCTCTCGCTCGCGTGGCGCCCACGTCTGGCCGCTCACTATGGCCCTTTGGCTCTCTTCGCCAAGGATGGCCGCGCCGAAATCCAACAGAGCTCGATCAAGCGGATAGATCACGCTCTCCCAGCAGCCCCGGCGGATGATGTCCTCGACAATTGAAACCGGCAGCGCGTCATTTATTGAGAACCTGCCGCTGGCGAGACGCACGAGCCGACTCAGGTACGCGCCACACTTCAACTGTTGGCCGAGATCGTGAGCGAACGAGCGAATATACGTTCCTTTGCTGCATTCGATCTCGATCCTCACGACTGGCGGCTGCCAGTTAAGAACCTCGGCTCGGTAGATTTCTACCGTTCGAGACTGAAGCTCGACCTGAATGCCAGCGCGCGCCAGCTTGTACAGTGGCTGGCCCTGCCTCTTTATCGCCGAAAACCTGGGCGGCACCTGCTCGATCGTTCCCGTCATCGTACTCAGAGCGTCCTTCACGTCGTCCAGTGCGATTTTGTTCAGTTGCGATGCAGGTGCGGTGAAGACGATCCGTCCTTCAGAATCATAAGTATCAGTCTCAATCCCGAGGGTCACTTCAGCGCAATAGGTCTTGCGTGATTCCATCAGGTACTCGACTACCCTGGTGGCCTTGCCCACGCAGATCAGAAGCACGCCCTCGGCAGCCGGGTCCAGGGCTCCGGCGTGGCCAACTCTCCTGATAGACGATGCGCGTCGCACGACGTTGACCACGTCGTGCGACGTCATCCCTTTGGGCTTGTTAACGTTGAAAATGCCGTCCAATGGTGGATTAGCTCTCCGCTAACAGACGATTGACGGAGCGAATAACCAGCTCCTGCGCCTCGTCGAGGGAACATTCGAGAGAGAAGCCTGCTGCCCTGGGGTGCCCGCCACCTTTGAAGTCGGAGGCTAGCCTGGCTACATCGGCTTTCCCAGAAGAACGCAAGCTGACCTTCACCGATCCTCCTGGCACCTCCTTGAACAAGGCCGCCACTTCTGCCTCCTTAACGCCAGCCAGGACGTCGACCAGCCCTTCTGTCTCTTCACCAGAAGCGTTGCAGCGGTGAAGCGCTTCCTGAGTGATGCACGTCCACACGATTCCTCCTGACAGCCGAATATCGCTCAGCGCATTCCCCCACAGGCTCAGTTTCGAGACGGGTAGAGCTTTGTAGAGGCAATCGACTATCCACGAAAGCGGCGCGCCACGTTCTATGAGGCTGACGGCGATTTCTAGCGTTCGCGACGTCGTGTTGGCGGTGCGGAAGCACTGCGTATCGGAGACGATGCCGACTAAGAGGCACAACGCGGTGGTAGGATCGATGGGCACCGACATTTCGTGCAACAAGTCTACGATCTGCTCGGCTGTGGCAGCGGCCGAGCTATCTAGAATCACGCTGGTCGCGACGAAGTTGTTAGTTATGTGGTGGTCGATATTGACAACCGGGACAGACTGAAACAGGTCCAGGTTGTCGTGGTAGACGGATCCCAACCGCTTGGGGTCGCTGGTATCGAGCGCCACGATCAGGTCCGTTGCGGCCAGCTTTTTGGGCTTCTCGACGATCTGCTCCACGCCTGGCACGAACTTCAGCGATGCGGGCACGTTGTCAGGCAGCACTAGAACGTACTCTTTGCCCATACTGGCCAGGGCAAATCCCAGCCCAAGCATCGAACCGATGACGTCGCCGTCGGGCGATATATGCCCAGCGACTGTGACGTGCCGTGCCTTAAGGATCAACTGCTTGGCTTCCACTTCCTGCTCGATTCTCCTCCGCTCTGCTACGCGTTCTGATCCTGCTGGATGTCGCGCAGCAGTCGCATGATCCTGTCTCCTCGCTCAATCGACGTATCGAGCTCGAAGGCAAGCTCAGGCGTTCGCCGCGTGGTCATACGCTCGCCAAGTTCTCTGCGGAAGAAGCCAGCGGCGTGTTTCAGCGTGTTCATCACCGTCTTGCGTTCTTCTTCAGAGCCCATGATACTAACGAAGACCTTAGCGTGGCGCATGTCCGGCGAGGTGTCTACCTCGGTCACGCTGATCATACCCGTGATGCGGGGGTCCTTGATCTCTTTTGCTATCAGGTCGCTGATCTCAGACCTGATCAGGTCGTTTATTCGCTCGATTCTTCTTGAGGGCATCGCGATTGCTCCACGGTGACGTCAATGGGAGGCTGCTTTACCAAGGCCGAATGCGGGGGCGTTGGCCCCCGCTCTGCGTTTCTAGGATGAGCCGAGGGTTCGCCCTTACGAGGCGCGCTCTTTCCTGTATGCCTCGATGATGTCTCCTGGCTGAATCTCGCCAAAACCCTCGATGCTGATGCCGCATTCGTAGCCAGTTGCTACTTCCTTGACATCGTCTTTGAAGCGCCGTAGGCTAGCGACCTTGCCGTCGTGGATTATCTTGTCGTCGCGGTAAATGCGCGCAAAATCACCCCTCGTGATCTTGCCGTCCGTAACCGCGGAACCAGCGATGAATTCGCCCTTGCCGATCTTGAAGAGCTGGCGGACCTCTGCACGCCCGTCTATGACCTCCACGTACTTCGGCTCCAGCATTCCCTGAAGAGCTTTCTTGACGTCGTCGACGAGATTGTAGATCACGTCGTAGTGTCTGACGTCAACCCCGCCCGTTTCTGCGGCCTTGCGAGCGCCAGGCTCAGCGCGGACGTTGAATCCTACGATAATAGCCTTTGAAGCCTGGCCCAGGAGCACATCAGATTCGGTCACATTGCCAGTTCCCTGGTGAATGACGCTGACCTTTACGTTTTCGTCAGAGAGGCGCTCCAAAGAAGTGCGGATGGGCTCGATGGAGCCCTGAACATCTGTCTTCAGGATGATGTTCAGTTCCTTCATCTGCCCAGCCTGAATCTGCGCAAAGAGGTCGTCCAGCGTCACCGCTCGCTGCGCGGTGGCAGCCTCGGCCTGCTTCTGCTTGGCTCGACTGGCGGCGATCAGACGAGCGGTTTTCTCGTCCGATACCACTTCGAACGTGTCTCCTGCCTGAGGCACGTCGGCCAGACCGAGGATCTTGGCAGGTGTGGAAGGCTCAGCCCGCTTTACGCCCTTGCCCCGATCGTTGAACATCGCTCTGACCTTGCCGCTTACCTGTCCGATTACAAGATTGTCTCCGACTTGCAAAGTGCCGCGCTGAACCAGCATTGTTGCCACGGGGCCTCGGGTCTTGTCGAGCTCTGCTTCGATGACAACACCTCGTGCCGGTCCTGTCGGGTTAGCCTTGAGCTCGGCCATCTCGGCGACGAGCAGAATCATTTCCAGCAAGGTTTCGATACCCTGCCGCTTCTTGGCGGACACGGGCACGCAAACGATATTCCCTCCCCAGTCCTCGATGAGCAGTCCTGCATCGGCAAGCTGCTGCTTCACGCGGTCGGGATTGGCGTTGGCCTTGTCTATTTTGTTCAACGCCACGATTATCGGCACCTTCGCCGCGCGTGCGTGGTCGATGGCTTCCTGTGTCTGCGGCATGACGCCGTCGTCAGCGGCGACGACGAGAATGGCTACGTCTGTGGCCTGCGCTCCGCGAGCCCGCATCGCCGTGAAGGCTTCGTGGCCAGGGGTGTCCAGGAAGGTTATCTTCTGTCCACGAATCTCCACCTGGTAAGCTCCAATGTGCTGGGTGATCCCTCCAGCTTCACGCGCGGTGACGTTGGCTTCGCGAATGGCGTCTAGCAGACTGGTCTTGCCGTGATCCACGTGCCCCATGATGGTTACGACAGGAGGACGGGGTACGAGGGATGCTGCGTCCTCGACTAGCCTGTCCTCGGCTCCCGCGGATACCCCGGCCAGCACTTCCTCGACGATCTCCGCCTCCTTGGTCTCGAATCCCAGGTCCTGGGCGACAATGGCGGCTGTCTCGAAGTCGATAGTCTGGTTTATATTGGCCATGATGCCATTATTGAGGAGTTCCATGATACTAACGAAGACCTTAGC
>JAMCWX010000023.1 GCA_023480885.1 Chloroflexota bacterium
GGCTGTTATTGAGTGGGGTTGAGGTCAGCCGTGGGGCTGGAAGCGGTGGGCTGCCCATCATTCCATCGACTTCACTCTGCAGAACGGACGAAGTGCCGCGAAGCTATGTGTTTCGCGCGACAGGCCACAAGTTTGTCGGGTTTTTTTTGTCCAGCACGCAGGTGTCGCTGCCTGGGGTTTCGTGTGAGGGGGACGTGAGAAAGGCTGCAAATCATCGGAGACGAAGAAACAAGAATAGGATACTATGGCCAAACACGCGCTCATTTACCTTTCATTTCACGAACCACAACGGCTCAGACTACCACTCCAGCCGATACCGTTTGTCGCTGAGCCAGACCGGATTCGGGCATGCCTGTTCGACGAGGAAGCTACACAGTTCTTCCTTCAGCGCTGGATCGAGGACATTTGCGAGCCGTACACGCGTCTATTGCAGGGCCTTGTAGCAAATGGCGCCAAGTTCCTCGTCAATGTCTCGGGGCCGCTCTTTCATTCGCTAACACAGACTCAGAACGACATTGCGGCGGATTTCCTCCAGCTTCTTCGACACCCTAACGTTTCGCCAGTTTGTTCTGAGGCCAGGCACAGCATCTCCCTTTATCTAGACATAGAGCTTTTCCGTCGGGAGATGAGAGAGGCTAGAGAGGCAATCACGGCAGCAATCGGCAATATCCCCATTCTGGCGGTCGCGCCGCACCTGGGCATTAACAACGAGACCTATCACATCTTCCACCAACTGGGATTCTCTGGGATCATTGCCGATGGATGCTGGGATCTACTCAGAGGAAGCAGCCCCGGATACGTTCGCCGCAACGGGGCTGGCCCACATGTGCTCATACGCGATGGCGCACTGAGCTTGCAGCTCGCCGCTACTCTTTCGGCACCAACTCATTCTGCTTATCCACTGGACTCGTCGATGATTGCCAGGCGCATTATCGAAGCCAACGAAGATATGGTAGTGCTAGGATGGCAGGTCGGTTTGCTCAATGGGGAGACAAGCAAATCGAGGGAACTGACCCTTTTCGAAGATATCACCTACAATTTGCTCAGAAATGGTGTCGTTTTCCCTGAAATCTCCGGCATCCTCTCAGACGATCAGACAGCTTGCCTACCTTTGCCGCTGCCAGCCATCCCAACCACGTCGGTAGAGTACGGCAACGTCTTTTCCTTCTTTGGACATCCAACTCAAAAATCACTCTTCAATTCGATGCGCCAGGCTATCTCAGTAGCCAGATTGAGTGGGCAAGCAGAACTGACGGACTTAGCCTTGGAAATGGCGCAGTGGGACGTTCTCGAACTGATTCATCAAATTGTAGTTTCCAATGGCAACGCCAAAGAGCCGCACTATCTCACCACTGCCGCCTGGAACTATCTAGGTATAGATGGTACGGTGTCCAGTTTGCACAGTTTGTACGAGCATTTCATTCAAACCGTGACCCAGAGATACCTCTGATCGTGAGAGGAAGTGTTGACCGTGAGACTTGCATTCCTATCCTGGGAATCGCTCCATTCTATAGCTGTAGGTGGGGGAGCGATCCACGTCACTGAGCTAGCTGCCGCTCTCGAGCGGAAAGGGCACGAAGTTCACGTTTTCACCAGAATGGGGCACAATCAGGCCCATTATCAACGAATAGATGGCGTTCATTATCACCGCTGCTCGTTTGATTTACATCCTAATTTCATCACAGAAATCGAGAACTTGAACCGTTCTCTTGTTCACCACTTGTGGCAAACCGAAGATTACATCGGGCCATTCGATATCGTGCACGCCCACGACTGGCTTTCCGCCAAGGGTCTCGTTTGGGCCCAGGACGGTCGAAGGAGAAGGACGGTTTTCACACTTCATTCAACAGAGTATGGCAGGTGCGGTAACCACCACCATAATGGCCAATCGGAGCGAATAAGGGCCATCGAGTGGGAAGGCTTGTTTAGAGCTGACCGCGTCATTGCCGTTTCCAACACCCTCAAGCAAGAAATAGTCAACATCTATCACGTCCCTGACTGGAAGATAAGAACGATCTACAACGGTGTTCCCGTCCACGACTATAATGGCTGGATAGATCCCGCCCCCGTGAAAGCTCGCTACGGCGCTGGGCCTTTGGACCCCACCTTCCTGTTCGTAGGAAGAATGGTCTATCAAAAAGGTCCCGACTTGCTCGTCGAAGCAATCCCTTCAGCGCTGAACGCCTACAACCGAGCCAAATTCATCTTCGCCGGCGATGGCGATATGAGGTGGGGATTGGAGCAGCGTTGCCGCCATCTTGGCATTGGCCACGCAACCAGGTTCCTGGGACAGGCGAGTCGTGAGACCCTGCGAGACCTCTACCGTGCCTGCGACGCGGTCGTCGTTCCTAGTCGAAACGAACCATTCGGCATCGTAATCCTCGAAGCCTGGAGCGCGGGCAAGCCAGTCGTCGCCACGGTCAATGGCGGCCCTTCGGAGTTTGTGTGGCACAACGTGACGGGTCTGAAGGTTTACGCCGCACCTGAGTCGATTGCCTGGGGCTTAAGAACGATAATGGGTAACTTCGAGCACGCTCGGTGGATGGGCCGCAATGGCAGGTGCGCAGCCGAATCCGCCTTCTCGTGGGACGGCATTGCCGATAGAGCGCTTGATGTCTACCACGAGATGGGAGCGTGAGGGGAGACATAGCTTTGGCTGATACCTATCACGCCCTCGGCCTGCACATGCATCAGCCGCCGGGCAACCTGAAGCTTCTCATCGAACACGAGGACTGGGAGGCGCGGCAGATAATGCTCGCCTATCAGCGCCCTCTAAAGTACCTAAAGAAGTTTCCTGAAGTTGCGCGAGCGCATATTGGATTCTCGGGGGTGTTGCTCGAGCAGTTCCTCGACGGAGACATCGTGATGAAGTACAAGTCCGTTGTCGACATTCCCGCGATGTTGCGAGATTATGCCAATGCTCCGAATATGGAGATCATTGGGATGGGATACTATCATCCCATTTTCCCACTCATCCCCTCAGATGACTGGGACGAGCAACTTGCGCGCAACAAAGACATCACGATGAAGGTATTCGGCAGAGAGCCCAAAGGGTTCTGGCCGCCCGAGATGGCCTTCACGATGGAACTGATCCCTTACCTGAAGCGGGCAGGGTACGAATACGTTCTGGTCGACTCGGTACACGTAAAGCCCCTGGGTCGACCTGGCGACCAATGTGCTCCATACAAGCCCTATCTTGCGGAGCACGACGGCGACCAGATAGCAATTGTTCCACGAGATCGGGATATCAGCAACGCGCAGGAGAGCGGACTGGAACCAGCGTGGTTTGAGGATCAGGTAGAACACAAAGTTGCGGATTGCCCGTCTCCCCGACTTATTACAACGTGGTCCGACGGGGAAAACGGGGGATGGTTCCGCCAGACCCACGAACCATCGGGCTTCTGGGGCTATTACTTCGCACCATATATGGACCGCGTGCGCAACGGACAGACGCAAGTTCGGCCAGTGCTGCTTAGCGAATACATCCGGCAGAATCCGCCCACCGAGCGCGCGACCGTGCGAACCGGCGCGTGGAATGTTGGCTCCACGTCAGGCTACGATTTCTCCCAGTGGGCCGGCTCTGAAACGCAAAGAAAAGCTATCGACGAGATCTTTCGCGTCAGCAGGGAATACCACGAGCTTAGAGCCGGCCTTGGCGACAAACCTCCAACCACCCCCGGAGCAAGTGGTGCTGCTGCTCCGCAAGTAGCTGATACAAAAGGCGCTCGATCCAGCAGGAGCGCTATAGCTTCCCCTGACGAAACCGCGGCCCGCCTCTTAGACGACGCTTACCGCTACGTTTTGCAGGCGGAGACAAGCTGCTATCTGTTCTGGGGAGATGCTTGGGTTAACCGTATCTATGAGGTAACCTGGCACGCCTGGGAACTTCTGGGCAAGGCCAGGCAATTCGTGTGATGGTGACGTTATGCGCATCGCCTTGTTGAGCGGCACTAGAACTATCGACGACGGCGCGATAAGAGGGACACTTGCTTACATTGCATCGCTGGCAGCGGCGTTAAGAGACCTTGGCCACGAAGTCCACATCTTCAAAGCCACGGATAGCGCTCGCACTTCCTCGTATCAGCGCGTCAATGGAGTGGACCATCACATCATCGCTGCGGACTGTAGATCCTGGAGCAGTGGCACGTTGACTCAGGCAATGATTTACTATATCGGCGCCACTGAAAGTGTCGCGGGGCGATTTGATGTGGTTCACGCCCATCACAGGGCTCTCCTGCCAGCGCTGGACGCGATCAAGCCGCGAAACAATGCCAGCACCTGCCTGACGCTCCACTCGGACGCCGGGCTATCCCCCCTTAACGGGCACTCGGTAGACAATGGCTGGAACCACGTTAAGACACTCGATGGCGTAATGGCCACATCGAAGTTGTTGTGCGACAAGCTAGTCGATCGGCTTGACATTCCGCGAACTATCGTCGAGGTAGCCTACCCAGGTGTAGATCAGAAGAAACACAGTCGATGGGTAGACCAACGCAAGATCAAGGAGCAGTTGTGGATAGCGCTCGACGAGCCTATGATCCTCTTCGTCGGAGAGTTGGTCCGCCACCTCGGGCCGGACCTTTTGCTGGAAGCATCTTTCGAGGCGATGCAGCGATTCCCCGGTCTCAAGCTCGTTTTCGCGGGTGATGGACCTCTGTCGCCATACCTTCACGAACGAGCGAAGGTTCTCGGCATCTACCCTAGCGCAAGGTTTCTGGGCCTAACGAGCGAGGATCGCATAATCGAGCTATATAACGCCTGCGACGTCGTCTGCATACCCGCAAGAGCAGGCAAC
The DNA here is from genome assembly GCA_023480885.1 of Chloroflexota bacterium. Lineage (GTDB taxonomy): Bacteria > Chloroflexota > UBA6077 > FW602-bin22 > JACPRP01 > JAMCWX01. Next base: position 4,796 of record JAMCWX010000023.1, read on the forward strand.
GTCAGTCAGACAGTGCTCGAGGCATGGTGCGCGGGCAAGCCCACCATTGTGACCCAGCAGGTGCTTCCGGAGTTCTTCGAACCCTTTGCCGATGGTTTCGTATCATCACCTGATGTCCTTTCGCTCGCCGAACAGCTTCAGCACTGCGTGACAAACCGCGATCATTCACGCGAAATTGGGAAGCACGTTTGGCAAAAGGTAGACCTTGAACTATCCTGGACCGCAATCGCGCGAAAAAGCGAACGAATATACCAAAACACTATAAACGGGAGGAGAGCGCCGTGAAATGCTGGTTTTGTGAAGAGGAATCCAGAGGCATCTGTGCAGCCTGCGGACGGGCGTTATGCCACAAACACGCTCATATCCACGATCGCATGACCATTACGAAGAGCGACACGTGCACGGGATACACATCGTATTACGATGTCTTTGGCTCGCTTAAATGCAATGATTGTCGACTGGAATGGTCGTCCCACATCCCTGAAAGGCAAATAAGTGTGTAATGGCTAATAACATAGTAATTTACACGATTGTCCATCAGCCGCGCAGGCTGAGGCTTCCAGCCTATCCGATTCCGCACGATGTTTCAGCCGACGAATTGGAGCAGCTCATCTTCGACGATGCTCTGAACAAGTTCTACTTCCACAAAGTTGCCCGATACTGCTATCATCCTGCGTTCGACCTGTTCACCGAACTTGTGGAGCAAGGAATGCGTTTCTCCATTGGCCTCTCTATATCTTTTGTCGATCAAGCGATGAGATGGGATACGTTATTAATGGAGAAACTCAAGCGCCTGGTGAGCCACCAGAACGTGGAACTGGTGTGCGTCGAGCCCTATCATAGCTTCATCTTCTATATCGACATCATCAAGTTCCAGGACAGGCTGGACTGGGCACGAAGAAGGCTGGAGCAGGTTTTCGGCAAGCGGCCAGAGGTGGCTGAGACTACCGAGATGTTCATGTCTCGCGAGATTTATCACTCTCTCGCTCGCCTAGGGTACAAGGCAACGCTGGCCGAGGGACGTTCGCAGACACTTGATTGGCGCTCTCCGACTTATCTCTACCGACACTGCGACAAAGACCTGGCGCTGCTATTCCGCCACAAAGAACTGAGTGATGACGTAGGCTATAGATTCTCGCAGCAGACGTGGCCAGGGTATCCATTGACAGCTCAAACCTACGTCGACTGGATAAAGGGAACGAAAGGTGATTTCGTCTTCGTGGGATGGGATTTCGAAACCTTCGGCGAGCACCACAGCAAAGATACGGGCATCTTCGAGTTCCTCAAATGGCTGAGGGGAGAGCTCCATTGGCGCGGCGTGGAAACGCTGACGATTAGCCAGGCAGTCGACAAATTCCGTGGCGTCTCCTTTGACATCGATCTCCCCGTGCAGCCAACGACCTGGGCTGGACTCAACGGCGACCCGCATTTCTTCTTCGGCAATCCCGCCCAGTTCGAGATATTCCTTCTAATGAATCACGCTTATAATGTGGCCCGCCTCACTGGGGATTCGAGATTAATCGACATTTCACTCTGGCTGTGCCAGTCCGACAACCTTCATCTTCTGCAATGGTTGGGCAGCAATGACTCGTCAGAAGCGGAAGTTTCATCCTATTTTACGCCAGGTTACTGGTGGAACCTGGGGGCATCGAAGATACCGCTGGAACTACAACAGGTGTACAGGAATTTCATCGACGTCGCCGCCAGCCGGCTTCCAGAACGAACCGAGCCAGCCAGGCGAGCCAAACCCAGCCCTAAACGCGAGATTGTGGTGAATCTTCAACCTGCCAAAGCAAGGAATCCTTCGGGGAGTTCAGATCAGCGGCGAAAGATAGCGCCACTTCCTCTGGCTTCGGATGGCGGCAGCCTGTGGCAGGGAACGCTCAACGTGTCCCCCGGCACTTATAGATACAAGCTGTTCGTCAACGGCGATGGCGGCTGCGATCCAAATTGCTCGGGATTCGCGCCTGAAGGTTGCGCCCTCGCCAACTGCGTTCTCACAGTCACCGTCAAGTAGGGTCGCGCTCAGCAAGATGTCTCATACCTGTGAGCGCAGCCATACGTTCGTCCTCCAATGCCCCTATCGGGGGAACATATAATTCCTACCCTCGCACCTTGAAGAGGCAGGAAACGGTTCCTATAATGCAAATCAAGGAACCAGTATTTGACGCCCTGCCGACTCAAAGCACGAGGTCAAGCAATGCAGTTCGCTGGTAGGATTAGAGCGAAGATACTCGCCATCGCTACCCTTTCGCTGCTGGCAGCCTTCCTCTCGACGCTGCCACCCACAACCTCAGTCCGACAGGTCCAGGCAGCCCCCGCGCCTCAGACAACAATAGGTTACGGTATCATCGCTAACGAGAGCAGGTACAACCTGGTAAAGGCCATGGGGTTCAACTGGATAAAGATAAACCTGAGCTGGAAGAGCGTGGAGGGCACCAAAGGAATCATCGGCTCCTGGTCAAGCTACGACGCGGCCGTGGATACCGCGCGCTCGAACGGGTTCTCGATTCTAATGAGAGTAGACGATTCTCCACAATGGGCCAGTGGCAGCACCGCCAGCAATGCCCCTCCCATCGACGACAACGATCTTGCCAACTTCATGTATCTGGTTGCTCAACACTTCAAGGGCAAGGTCCAGGCATACGAAATCTGGAACGAGCCCAATCTCAGCATCGAATGGGGGAACCAGCCTCCAGACCCAATAAAATTCGGCAGGATGCTGAAAGCGCTTTATCCACGGGTGAAACAGGCTGATCCAAGCGCCATCGTCGTTACAGGAGGCGTCTCCACGACGGGCGACGTTAGTAGCCCCGGGGCTTACTCAGATATCGAGTACATCGCGCGCCTCTACGACCCGAACATGGATAGGAATCCCAGCGATGGGTTCAAAGGCTATTTCGATGCCATAGGCTCCCATCCATATGGCGGACCGTATCCCCCTGAGCAAGACCCCTGGTCGCCACCCAATATGGGCACCTATTTCCGACGGGCCTGGCAGCATCATCAGATGGCGCAAGAATGGGGATTGGAGGATGTGCAAATCTGGGCAACTGAGTTCGGTTGGCTCTTGGATCCAGCAGTAGACGGCCTGAGTTGCGATTTCGGCAGCCACTTCAACCAGATGAAGGTCAGCGAACAGCAGCAGGCTGATTATCTCGTTCGCGCCTTTCAGTACGCCAAGGCCAACTGGCCCTGGATGGGGCCAATGTTCATCATGAGCCTCGACACCAACATGGATCCCTTCCGCCAGCAGTGCGATGAAATCAGGTTTTTCGCGATTCTCAGGCCAGACGGATCGCCACGCCAGGCATACACTAGCCTGAAAAACAATCTGAACCTGACGCCGGTTTTCTCGCTGTCGGCAACACAAGCCACCTTTATGCTAGCGCCAACCGACGGTGACATCGTGACGCAGCAAATTTCGCTGGGCAACGATGGGGGAGGTTCCATCACTTCCTTGACGGCAACGTCGTCCGATCCATCCTGGCTTACCACCAGCCTTTCCTCTACCCAGACACCAGCTACGCTGACCATCACAGTGAACAAGGCTGGGTTATCCCTTGGATGGCACACCGGCACCGTGACTATCAACTCCAGCGCCGGCGCCAGGACGATAACCGTGCAGCTTTTCGTCGGCAACGTACAACGAGTGTACCTGCCATCCGCGATGAGATAAGACTAGTTGTTGACGCGCATCAATACGTAGAGACGCAGCACGCTGCGTCTCTACGTATTGATGCAAGAGGCTTCGAAAGACACGTAGAGGCGAATCCTACGTTCGCCCTTGAAGCTGAATCGGCCGCCTTCATCCATTTGGCGATCTCTGCTGTTCATCGTAGGAATACAGGTTGAACCTGTCCATCAGGCGTATCAGCTTGTTTGAGTAATCCGGGTCAGTAGCGTACCCTGCTTTATGAATTTGCCTGGCAAACTCCCTCGCGTTGTCGATGCTCAGCATGGCGAGGGCATATCTGTTGTTTTCGAGAAAATAACGTCCGTGGTCGATAAACGAATCGACCAGAGTTACATAAGCTCTGAAAGGCTCCTTCAGAATCATCGATTGCCCGTTTATCACTTCCCAGGTGTCCACATACACGATGCCTGCTGATCCTGGCTTTGACCTGGCCTTAAGGCCGAAATAGTTGTTGGCCTCCTTTGCGAGGCGGCTTCTCCCCCAGTCAGACTCCAGAATCGCCTGAGCCATAGTTACTGACGCAGGCACCCCCGTCTCTTGTTTGGATAGTTTGGCTGGTTCGACGATCTTGCTGATGAATTGCTCTTCGAGACTTCGCGGCGTAGCGGTGGGTTTCGGTTCCTCGTCAGTTCGGCCAGAGCGAGCGCTGAGCTTCTGGCGAGAATCCGTCGCCGTCTCTGGCGCGATTGCAGGCTCCGGGGACGGAACGGGCGACTCTGCCTGCGCACCAAGCTCTGGCGCAATGGAAGGCTGCAAGACAAAATCCTGCCGCAGAAGTGAAACAGAGGTCACTTCACGTGGAGGCGGACTCCCCTGTCCTGCCAACGTCGCCACAGCCACGGCAAGCATTGCCGGCACGACGGCGTTGGCCACTCTGCGCCTGAGGCCACGCAGGCGCAGATGAGGGAGTGTATCGCTGACCCTCATTGCTCCTCTTTGCCAGCGTTGTCGTTCGTTTTCTTCGAGTTCCCGCGCACTCTGCCATACTCCTTAATCTTTGCGGCGTACTCCCTCAGCCTCTTGTCCACCAGATAGTTTACTGTGCCAGGCTCCCACGTCCCATCAGGCCTGAGATTCCCAGCCGGTACGCCGGTGAGTAGTTCGATCCCTTCGTCGATGGTTTTGACAGCATATACGTGAAACTTGCCGTCTTTCACAGCCTGAACGACTTCCTCTTTGAGCATCAGATTCTTGATGTTCGTCTCAGGAAAGACGACGCCCTGGTCACCCGTCAGACCTTTGATCTTGCAGGTTTCGAAGAAACCCTCTATTTTCTTGGTAACTCCTCCAACAGGCTGGATTTCTCCACGCTGGTTCACGGACCCGGTAACGGCCAGATTCTGCTTCAGCGGCAGCCCTGACAGGCTCGAAAGCAAGCAGTATAGCTCTGTGCTCGACGCGCTATCGCCTTCCACCTCATCATAGGTCTGCTCGAAGGTCAACGTCGCCGCCAGTGCCAGGGGCTTATCCTGAGCGAATCTTTGGGCAAGAAACGAGCCAAGAATCAGAAAACCTTTGCTGTGGATTCGGCCACTCAATTTGGTCTCGCGTTCGATGTTGACTACTCCCGCGGTACCCAGCGAAGTTCTAGCAGTAATCCTGGTTGGCTTGCCAAAGTAGTAGTCACCCAGACTAATGACATATAGCCCGTTCGCCTGCCCGACAACTGACCCTTCGGTCGAAAGCAGCAAAGTGCCTTCGGCGATAAGATCGTCGATCTTATCTTCTATCAATTTCGAGCGGTATTCTTTGCGCTCAATCGCCTCCTGGACGTGCTTTGCTGCGACGTGCTTGTTGTGATCACGAGTTGCTATGTAGCTGGCTTCGGTCACGACGTCGGCTATCTCCAGGAACCTCGTGGATAGCTTATCTTGATGCTCCAGAACTCGGGATCCATACTCGATTACCTTTGCGACCCCGCTTCTATCGAAGTGCATGAGCCCTGTCTCCCTGCACCGCGCGCTGATGAATGCGCCGTAGTTATGGATATTCTCAGGGCTGCGATCCATTTCCGTGTCGAAATCAACTTTGATCTTGAACAGCCTGCGAAAGTCTTCCTCGTATGCGTACAGAAGTTGGTAGATGATAGGCTGGCCAACCATCACAACCTTCACGTCTATCGGAATGGGCTCCGGCCGCAAAGTAGCCGATGGCAGGGCGCTGAATTGCTCGCCAATGTTCTCGATCCGGGCTTCTCGGTTCCTCAACGCGCGCTTCAACGTGTCCCAGGTAAGCAGACCAAGAAGGATATCCCGCGCCTGCAGGATCAGATACCCACCGTTTGCTCGGTGAATATCGCCAGACTTTATCATATTGAAATCCGTGTAAACGGCGCCAAGCCTGGCCTTGTAATCGATTCGGCCAAATAAGTTGTAGTACGTCGGGCTGTTCTCGAAGATGACAGGAGCCCCCTGAGTGTCCCGATTATTTACAATTACGTTGACCTTGTAGCGATCGAAAATCGGTTCCCGCCCAATTCGCTCCAGGCCGGGAATTGTTGCGGCTTCCTTTTCGACGCCTCGGAAGTCGTCGATTTGCTCGATAATATCCTGCTGAACCCCAGCGAGGTAGCCCAGGACCTTGGGGAAGGGTTTATACTTGTCTCTCAAAGCTTCGAGAAGGTGGCCTACCGCGAAAAGGGCTACCTCTTTATCGAGCTCTCGGATACGCTCGTTGACATCCTTCTCCAGTTTCCGAGCCAGCGCCAAAGCCTCCCGCAACTCCTCCTCAAGCTTCTCGCTTCGCTCGACGATGTCGCGCTTCACCGCTTCCGGCAAAGCTTCGAATTCCTCCCGACCCATGGGCTTCCCGTCTATTATGGGGACAGTGATGATTCCAACCGGAGTAGCCTCTATTGCGAGGCCTTCTTTGCGAGCCCGTTCCTGGAGCTCATTCGAGATAGCCTCGCGCCTGGCCTGCAGGTCTTTGAGAATATCGCGCTTTCTCTGCTCGTAGTTCTCATTTTCAAATGCCTTAGGGATCTCTCGCTTGGCATCCTCGATAAGCTCGTCCATATCCTTGGCGAGCTCAGTTCCTCTTCCTGGCGGAAGACTGATAGCAGACGGGCGATATGGATCGGCAAAGTTCTGAACGTAACACCAGTCGGGAGGTACCTTCTCGGTTTTCGCTAGCTTCTCGACAAAAGCACTTATGGTGGTGTTTCTTCCAGTGCCAGATTGCCCTGACACGAAGAGATTGTATCCATAAGCCTTTATGTTAAGCCCAAACTCGATTGCGTCCAGGGCTCTTTTCTGTCCAGTGGTTCCTACCAGCGGCTCGACCTCCTCGGTGGTATCGAAGTCTAGCAGCGCTGGGTCCATAACGTGTCGCAATTTCTCAACCGGCAATTCCAACGGATGCTTGTTTGTGCTGGTCTTCTGGTTGGCCACACTTCACCTCGAATTCTGTCTTTTGGCATGAGGGAAAATACTTCTGTTCGACAGAATTCGTACCGCAAAATATGTGCCAATAGCCAGCCAACCACTACATCCGTCCACCCCCTCACCACCACCAATTGCCTCGAACGCCTGCCACGTAATGGTCATGTCATGCGAGCTGGCACGGGGAAGATTCGGTAACTGTTCAAGCTTCCAAAGACATTTCGAACAGTCACGACTATTGAAGATACCTGTGGGCTAGGCAGGCTTGATCACCTCAAGCCCACCCATGTATGGCCGCAGCACAGCGGGAACGCTCACGCTTCCATCTGCCTGCTGGTAATTTTCAAGAATGGCGGCCATCGTTCGGCCTACAGCCAGCCCCGAGCCATTCAGCGTGTGAACGAACTCTGGCTTCTCGCCCGCCGCAGGCCGATAGCGAATGTTTGCCCTCCGCGCTTGAAAGTCCTCGAAATTGCTGCACGACGAGATTTCGATATACTTGTCCTGGCCCGGAAACCAGGCCTCGGGATCGTACTTCTTCGCCGCGGTAAACCCAAGATCCGCGGTGCACATCAGCTTGACCTGGTATGGGATACCCAGGCGCTTGAGCACTTCTTCCGCGTTATTGACGAGCTTCTCCAGTTCATCGTACGACGTGCTCGGTTCGACAAACTTCACCATCTCAACCTTGTCGAACTGGTGAACCCTGATCATACCGCGAGTATCGCGCCCGGCTGCTCCAGCTTCCTTCCTAAAGCAAGCTGTGTAGGAAACGTGGAATATCGGCAGCGTGCCAGGCTCGAGAATCTCCCCACTGTAGAGGTTGGTGACAGGAACCTCGGCGGTTGGGACAAGGAAAAGGTCCTCGTCAGATATCTTGTAGGCGTCTTCCTCGAACTTGGGCAATTGGCCAGTCCCGACCATCGACTCGCGCTTGACGAGATATGGAGGCGCTATCTCCGTGTAGCCATGCTCCGTGGTATGCAGATCGATCATCCAGCCGATCAGTGCACGCTCCATCCTGGCAAGATCGCCCTTAAGAACGTAGAATCTCGCTCCCGATATCTTCACTCCCCGTGCGAAATCGATCATTCCTAATCGCTCGCCGATATCCCAGTGAGGCAGCGGAGTGAAATCAAGCTTGCGCGGCTCACCCCACGTTCGCACGACCACATTCTCGCTCTCATCCTTGCCCACGGGCACGCTCGCGTCTGGAATATTGGGCACCAGGAGCAGCAGGTAATTCAGCTTGCTTTCAACCTCGGCTACTCTGGCATCGAGGTCCTTTATTTGATCCCCGACCTGCCGCATCTCGGCGATTAGCTCTGGTGGCTTCTGCTTCATCCGAGAGATTTGTTGCGACACTGCGTTGCGACGAGAACGCAAGCCCTCGACCTCGCTCAGAAGCTTGCGTCTCTCCTCGTCCAACTGGAGTATCTCATCCACGGGCGCTGTATCTCCGCGCTTGGCCAGCGCATCCCGAACCAACTGGGTATTTTCGCGAATTAGTTTCAGGCTCAGCACAGTTGCTCTCCTACACCTTCGTCCTGAGTTGCGGAAAGAGGATAACTTCACGGATAGAGTATTGGTCAGCCAGGATCATAACCAGACGATCGACACCAATCCCGAGGCCACCCGTAGGTGGCATCCCGTGTTCGAGCGCGATGATGAAATCCTCGTCCATGACGTGTGCCTCGTCGTCGCCCGCCGCCCTATCCTCCAACTGTTTGACAAACCGCTCGCGCTGATCGATCGGGTCATTAAGCTCCGAAAAAGCGTTAGCAAGCTCCATTCCCCCGATATATCCCTCGAATCTCTCCACCAGATCAGGCTCATCCGGCTTGCGCTTGGCCAATGGAGAAACCTCGACAGGAAAGTCCATTACAAAGGTCGGGTGAATGAGTTCGGGCTCGATATAAGTGCTAAGAATATGGTCGATCAGCTTCGCCCGCGTAAGCTCAGGCCCTACTTTCATATGCAAATCAGCCATCTTCTCGTAGAGAGCGCGCTGGGTCGGGTATTCGCGCAAATCAATGCCAGTAGCCTCAAGAATGGCCCCGCTCACGGTAATACGCCGCCACGGAGGAGACAGGTTGATAGTGTTGCCCTGGAACGTGATCTCCTCGGTGCCTAGAACCTCGCGCGCGATGTAAGGAATCATCTGCTCGACCATTGCCATCACGTCGTTGTAGTCGGCATATGCCTCATAGGACTCCATTACCGTGAACTCGGGATTGTGTTTAATCGAGATACCCTCGTTCCTGAAGTTTTTGCCAATCTCGAATACCTTCTCGAATCCGCCAACTATCAGGCGCTTGAGATAAAGCTCGGTGGCAATGCGCAGGAAGAGAGTGCGATCCAGGGCCTGATGATAGGTCTCGAACGGCCGCGCTGCCGCTCCGCCATAAATAGGCTGAAGGATGGGCGTCTCCACCTCGACAAATCCCCGCTCACGTAGGAATCTACGCATAGCGTCGATCACGCCGCTGCGAATCTCGAAAACGCGACGTGTGCTGGGATTCGCGATAAGGTCGAGATAGCGCTGCCTGTATCGCTTTTCCACGTCTACAAGGCCGTGCCATTTCTCGGGGAGAGGAAGCAAAGACTTGGCGAGGAACTCGTAGTCTCTAACCTCTACAGTTACCTCACCCGTCTTGGTACGGAACATCGTACCTGTAGCGCCGATGAAATCGCCAAGGTCGAGCATCTTGAACAAACCATATTTGTCTTCGCCAAGGACATCCTGTCGCGCATAAATCTGAATTCTGCCACTGGCGTCGGCAAGGTGGGCAAAGGTTGCTTTGCCCAGTATTCGCATCCCGACGATGCGTCCCGCTACACGAACCTCCTGGCCAGTCAATTGTTCAAACTGGCCGACCGCCTCAGCAGCCATATGCGTGCGCTCGTAACGTCGGGGATAAGGATCTATTCCAACAGCACGCAGACTTTCGAGCTTCGCCACCCTTTGCTGACGCAGGTCATCTCCTTCAGCCATACCACCTCCACAGGCCCGACACACTGCACCCTCGATGGGGATACTAGAGGGCGCATCAGGCCATAGAAACCGCCTTCCCTCAATCGATAGCTAGCACGCTAAGCTGTAGAATGCCAGCGGGGACCACAACCTCCACTTGATCGCCGATCTTCCGACCGAGCAGCGCACGCCCAACCGGCGACTCGTTAGAAATCTTGCCCTGGCGAGGGTTAACCTCAGGGGATCCGACAATCGTGTATTCCTGTCGCTCGCCTTCCTGATCGACGACCGTGACGCTCGACCCAAGGCGAACTATGTCGTGGCCGTGATCGCTTTCGATAATGACGGCGTTGCCAATCATCTTTTCCAGCGTCAGGATCCGCCCCTCGACGAAAGCTTGCTCGTTTTTTGCCTCCTCGAACTCGGCATTATCGGTGCTGTCGCTGAACTCCTTCGCCGTCTTGATCCGCTCAGCCACCTCCGGTCGACGCACATCGCGCAGGAACTTCAACTCGGCCTCAAGCTTCTGTCGACCCTCTCGCGTCAAGAATACTGGTTTGTCGTACATACTGCACCTCTCCTGTCAACCCAACATACGGCGACTAGGTAAACCCTTACCAAAAGAACTGAGAGCCCTAGGCTCTCAGTTCGCTGTACGCTGTGAGTATTATAAATCACAGACACGTAGTTTGTAAATATCCTTGGGCGCCAGCCTGGTTTTCGCCGGCGCGAACGAAAACATCGGATCCGTATTCTTAGAGAGTGGGCTTTTGTGAGCAAACAGTATTGGTCTTTTCAAGAAGGATGCTCATCGGCTGGCCCTCCGCCCCGTTACGTCTCTGCTTGTGTAACTATCGGGGCTCCGCGCACGACTGGCGTCCTTGCGCCGAATGACCTTACGATGGCGAGTAAGCGCTTCCTGGTAGTCAGAGCGACGGTTGCGCTCTAGCAGCCGACGTAAGGCTAAGGAGTGTGCCGGATGGGCTAACCAAAGGATGGCCGTAGTGTGAATTTGTTGAGTCGAGACGCTAGCTTTTCTGGGCAGAGCACACGTGGTAGAATTAGGTGTGGCCAATTGGAAACCTCCTTTCTGGGGAGTCAAAGCTCCCTCGATAAGGAGATTCTCCTTTTTCTGTGTCACGAACACGTAGGCCCTGCAGCTTCCGTGCCTGGGTTGATCCCTATTTCTTTATTGGGTTGATATTTCTCCTCTCACCCGCTGCGCATGCCCAAACTGGGCACTTCCACCCATTCGTTGCGAACGGAGGCATAGAAAAATGATGAGCGGTTCGAGTTGGGGACATCGCTTTGGCGCAGGCTAAAGGATTTGCTGTTGTCACTCTTTGAAACTATGTGCTATAATCGCCCCCAAAAGGAACCGCGCAGAGAATCGGCTGTCCTTCCACACCACCTACCCCCCGAATATACTTTCATAAGGAAATGGAGAACAGTTCAATGCAAAAGCTCAAGCCGCGCTTTGCCCTACGCGCCTTTTATCTACTGGCCGTGCTTGCCCTCTTGAGCACCTATCTGATCGGCTGCTCGGGTCAGCAAACCCCTGCACCCCAGAAGGCGACTCCAGTTACATCCGCGAGCACCCCGGCCGCCGCGCTGTCGAAGACGTCTGGCTCGACGATTGCGGCAAAGACGCCAAGCCCAGACTACGCGGTACACGTTTTCCTCTGGGGCAGCGGCGCCGCCGAGCGAGACCTCAAACTCGCGAAAGACGCGGGCTTCAACTGGGTCAAGCAGCGCTTCGAGTGGCGCTACATTGAAGGCAAAGCTAAGGGATCGTTCGAATGGAACGAGCCAGATCGTCTGGTTCAAGCCATCAATAAGACGGGACTCAAGGTGATAGCCCGCATCGACAACCAGCCCAAGTGGGCCAGAGCTGACAACATCTTCCCGGCAACCGCGCCACCTGATAAACTTCAAGATTTTACCGACTTCTTATCGGCGCTGGCGGCTCGCTACAAAGGACGAATCCAGGCCTATGAAATCTGGAACGAGCCAAATCTGGCGAGAGAATGGGGAAACAAGGAACCAAATGCCGCTGAGTACGTTAATATGTTGAAGGAATCGTACAAGGCGATCAAGAAGGCGGATCCCAATGCGATAGTCATCAGCGCTGGCCTTTCGCCGACGACTGCCTCTGGAGCTGTCGCCACCCCAGACGTGGACTACCTGAAAAAGATGTACGCGGCCGGCGCAAAGGACTACTTCGACATGCTGGGAGTACACGGCGCAGGCTATAAGGCGCCGCCTGAGATGAGCCCTGACGACGTCGCAAAGGACCCCAGGTACAACCACGGCGAGCCTGGAGCAGGACGAATCTACTGCTTCCGCCACGTGGAGGACTTGAGAGCCGTGATGGTCGCCAATGGCGATGAGAACAAGCAGGTTGCGGTTCTGGAATTCGGCTGGACTAGCGATAATCGCCCTAACTCCCCCTATGCCTGGCACGCCGTCAGCGAGCAGGAGAAAGCCGATTACCTCGTTCGTGCCTTCAAGTACGCCAAACAGAACTGGACACCCTGGATCGGCGTCATGTCAGTGATCTATATTTCCGATCCAAACTGGACCAAGGATCAGGAACAATACTACTGGAGCATCACCGATCCTGACGGCAAGACGCGACCTGCTTACAACGCACTGAAAGCTATGCCCAAGTAGAAACATCCTATTACCGCGTGAGGGAGGTGGTGTTAGAAACGCACTTAATGCTCTTCTCGCGGCGAGTCTTTCTAGGGATGAGAGGAAAGGAGTGAGACGATTTTGAAAAGGGTTTACGACGTTATCTGTCGTCTGATCGTGATGCTAGCGCTATTCGCGCCTTTGAGCTCCCTAGCTGGAACCGCGTCGGCACAGGCGTTGCCTGGCGATGCACCCCAACAAACTGCGCAGGAAGCCCCAAGCGACCCTCGCTACTTTGCCCAGACAGGATTTAGGGTCAGCGACGACCGCTTCTGGGACTATTTTAACAAGCGGGGTGGACTGCGCACGTTTGGCTATCCCGTTTCTCGCAAGTTCACACTGATGGGCTTCGATGTTCAGATCTTCCAGCGAAGGGTTATGCAGTTGCAGCCCAACGGCAGCGTCGCGTTGCTGAATATCCTGGACCCAGGGCTTATGCCATACACAGGAATGAACAACGCCACGTTTCCAGGTGTAGATGCAGGACTGGTTAAGGTCGTCCCCGCAACGGGGTCACCAACCTACGCGGCTGATGCCCAGAAGTTCATTAGCGACAACACCCCGAACAGTTGGCAAGGGATGAACGTCAACTTCTACCGCACGTATATGGATACGGTGCAGTTCTCGGAAGCGTATCCCGACGGAAAGGGCGACCCGAACTGGATGCAGGGTATCGACTTCGAAATGTGGGGGGCCCCTACCAGTGCACCTGCCGTCGACCCCCAAAACAGCAACTTCGTCTATCAAAGATTCCAGCGTGGTATTCTGCATTACGACAAGACGACGGGCCTCACTCAAGGTCTTCTTCTGGCAGACTACTTCAAGTCGATCATCACTGGAGCCAATTTGCCAGGAGACCTCGACGCGGCAGCCAAGACAAGCCCGTTCTACAAGCAGTACAACAATGCTGCCCCGAACGGCTTGAATCGCCCAGACCAACTGCCGGCGACGAACATGAAAGATGCTTTCGAGGCCGATTCCCCGAACGGCGGAGGTGCAGCCCCAACGCCAGCGCCTGCACCATCCAGCCCACCAACGGCAACGTCAGGCTTGCGGTACGGCATGCAGGCTCACATGTTTGGCAACGATCAACCTCGAACTCTCGATATGCTCACAGGCGCGGGCTTCAACTGGCTGAAGCAGCAAGTCCGATGGGACACGATCGAGAAATCCAAAGGTCAGTATGACTGGGGATCGGCCGATGGCCTCGTGGCGAACGCCCAGGCTAAAGGCGTGAGTCTGATGTTCAGCGTAGTGGCAGCGCCAGGCTGGGCAACCGGAAACAATCCGATATCTGGTCCCCCGAACAACTACGACGACCTGGCTAGCTTCATGGGCGCGATGGCCGCACGGTACGCAGGCAAAGTACAGGCCTATGAGGTGTGGAACGAGGAAAACCTCTGGTACGAGTGGGGCGGTCAGGGGAAGATGAACGCGGCAAACTACGTCGATATGCTTCGCCGCGCCAGGAACGCCATCAAAGCGGCCGATCCCAACGCTATCGTCATCTCAGGCGCCTTGACGCCGACGGGCGTCAACAACGGCGTCGACGCTATCGACGACGTCGTCTTCTTGGACCAGATGTACCAGGCCGGACTAAAGGATGTCTGCGACGCGGTTGGCGCTCATATGTCGGGCTACAACAACGCCCCCGAGGACTGGGTCGACGTGAATACAGTCAATACACCCGGTTATAAGGGACATCCTAGCTTCTACTTCCGCCGCATCGACCAGCTTCACGACGTTATGGCCAAGTACGGCGATAACAAACAACTGTGGTTAACCGAGTATGAGTGGGGTAGCGTCGATTGGTTGCCCGACGCGCTGAAATCCTACGACTGGACGACACAACTATCGGAGCAACAGGTCGCCGATTTCTTCGTCCGCAGCATCCAGAGCATCAAAGCTCAAAGGCCGTGGGTCGGCGCCGTCTTCATCTGGAACCTCAACTTCCGTATCTTCGATGATCCTCACAAGAAAGAACAGGCCATCTTCGGTATCCTGAATCCAGACTGGAGCCCGAGGCTGATCTACACGGCACTCAAGGACATGCCGAAGTAAGCTCGGTCCCGACCAACTGGATATAACAGCAGGCGCTCGGTGGATGTTATCCACCGAGCGCCTTTTTCTTCGAATCTTGTCTCCTCACCCCCGGTTCAGGGGCGGACAGCCAGCATCAATAAGACCGTTGTCGGTAGTTGCGATACCCTGGGCGCAATGAATTGCGCCCCTACAGATACGATAACAGGTGCAAGAACAAATAAGCCGCCTGGTACGACGATGCCTTGTGTAGGGGCGCGGTAAATCGCGCCCGTGGAGCCCTGCCCGCCCCTGAACTCTCCATCGGGGAGTCCTGCGCCGGGATGAAGCCGCCGCCAACCAGCAAGCTAGTGTAATACCTTGACAACTCAGTGTAACCTAAAGGGGGCTTCGTTAAGTTACAGGAGATACGCGGTGGCCTTTGAGGAGCCATAATTCACCGCAAAGATCGCAAAGAGCGCAAGGGAAAGCGTTGAAGGCTTTGCGTCCTTGGCGCCCTTTGCGGTTCATTCGGATCCGACTGCGTAAGTCCTATAAGTTAGCGCGCTCGCTTCAGCGGCGCGCGGAGCTATGCCAGCGCCGCCTCTGCCGATAATTCTGGACACACATTTGTCGGACAACGCTTCTCCACGATATGGGCCCTGTACTCATCAGGGAAATGCTTGATGGTGCTGAGCACAAAGAGGGCAGCGGCCTGGCCCAGACCGCAAAGGCTCGCCTCTTTCGTCGTCTCCCCCAGGATCTCCAGCGTCTCTATATCGTCAGGCCGGCCCTCGCCGATGCTAATGGCGTGAAGAATGTCGTAGAGACGCTGGCTGCCGATGCGGCAACTCGTGCAGCGGCCACACGATTCCTCCTGATCGAAGTCGAGGAACCGCTTGGCCATATCGATCATGCAGACGTCTTCGTCCATAACTACGATTCCGCCAGAGCCCATCGTCGAGCCAACCTTCTTCAGCGACTTGAAATCCAAAGGCGTGTCCACTAACGAAGCAGGAACGCATCCACCCGATGGTCCTCCAGGCTGGGCTGCCTTGAATGCCTTGCCATTAGGGATCCCACCCCCGATATCGTACAGAAGCTGGCGCAGCGTCGTGCCGACAGGTACTTCCACCACACCGGTATTGAGGATGTTTCCAGATAACGTGAATATCTTCGTGCCCTTTCCCTCTTCGGTGCCAATGTTCGCGTACCACGCGCCCCCGTTCTCGATAATCTGGGGGATATTGGCGTAGGACTCTACATTGTTCATAGATGTTGGCTTCATCCAAAGACCGCGCTCGACTGAGCGAACCAGCTTGACGCGCGGCATGGCACGTCGTCCCTCGATAGAGGACATCTGAGCCGAAGATTCGCCACACGCGTAAGAACCAGCACCTTTGCGTATGGTCAGCTTAAGAGACATTTCCGAACCAAGAATATTGTTGCCAAGCAGCCCATACTCCATGGCCTCCTGAAGGGCATGCTCGGTCCGCTCGATCGCCAGCAGGTGTTCCCCGCCAATGTATATGTAGCCGCGATCGGAGCCGACAGCAAATGCCGCGATCAGCATTCCCTCTATTACCGCGTGCGGATCTGCTTCTAACAGGCGCCTGTCTTTGAAGATCGCCGGCTCACCCTCTTCCGCGTTACAGAGAACGTACTTGGGGGAGCCTGAGGCTCTGCGACACTGCTCCCATTTCATGCCCGCTGGGAATGCTGCGCCGCCGCGACCAAGGAGATTCGAGGTCTTTACCTCTTCGATCACCTGCTCGGGCTTCATTTCGAAAAGCGCCTTCACGAAGGCGCTGTAGCCACCATTGGCAATGTAATCGTCAATGCTGTCCGGATCGATCACGCCACAATTCCGCATGACGATGCGCTGCTGATGCTTGAAGAACGGCAAATCGGCGTAACACGGCAGCCCATCAACTGGCTTGTCTCCGACGACAGCTATGGCCATTTCCTTGTTTATGTTATCGCCGACGACGCATTCCTCGACTAGCGCAGGAACCTTGGCTGCGGTAACGTGCCCGTAAGTGATTCGCGGCTTCCCTGGCTTGACGATATCCACCAGGACCTCGTGATGGCACATGCCAATGCACCCGGTCTTCTCTACGACGGCATTGACGCCGCGCCGCTGGATCTCTCGTTCAAGAGCAGCTTTCACGGCGTTTGCTCCCATAGCCACGCCGCAGCCGCCCATACCGACAACTACGCGGGTCGCGTAACTACTCTGCTTACCAAGCCACGCGGCCTGTGCGCGCCGCTTGATGATTTCGAAATCTTCCCTCACATCTCACCTCGCAATGATGCTTCTTCGCTAATGCGAGCCATCGGCGCGAATATCTTCGATGTCCTGCCCTTGGAGCACCTTCTGAACCTTCGCCAGCGTCACTTCGCCTAACAGGTCGTGGTTGACCTGAATCGCTGGCGCGTGAGCGCAAAGCCCCAGGCAGGCAGAAGTCTTCAAAGAAAACTGGCCATCGCTGGTCGTCTCTCCAGGCTGAATCCCCAGTGCCCGACGCACCGCCCTTTCCACCTTGAGCCCGCCGCGGATGCGGCACGCGGGACCATTGCACACGTGCACGACGGTCTGGCCCGGCGGCTCGGTAGTGAACTCGTTGTAGAAGCTGAGCACCGCGTACACTTGCGAAGGAGACAGGCGCAAGAAATCGGCGATAGGAGTTAGTGTGTCAGGTGGAATGTAGCCATACTCTTCTTGCATCTCCTTCAAGATAGGGAGCACCGCCCCTTCTTCGTCCACATATTTGTTGAGGATTTCCTTAAAAAGGTCCGGCGATTTCGTCGTCGAATCACCCGAGTGGGCCGCCATCTTTTACCTCCTCAAGTAACACCATTGTTAGCGACCGCTGATCCCGAAGGCAGCGTACAGTTTACCCAAGTCTAGATTGTCTTCGATCAGTCTTTCCATCCCTCGAATCTTCTGCGCCTGTCGGAACCTGACGTTGCTTAGGAACTGCTCGATGCGCTCGACCGTCGGCAGAGTTCCTTCTGTTACCTTAACCAGCGGAACCTTCACCTCCTGGGCTCGTCGAACTACCAGAGGATTTGGGTCCTTGTTTCCTGTGACGATGATGCAGGCGGTCGGGGTCTCAAGCGCGGCAAGTTGGATATCTGGCTTGTCTGCACCGGTCACCACCGCCTTGTTGCTTCTTCTCTGGAAGTAAGGAAGTCCTGTGCTGAAGCTGCGAGCACCAATCATAACGTTCTCGATCACGTTATCCAGGTTACGATAAGACCCCAGGACCGAGCCGCCCAGATAATCCACCAGCTCTGCCACCGACGCCCCCAGTAGAGTTCGATCCAACGGCAGAATACCCATCACGGGAATACCCTTGCTTTCCAGGGCTGGCACGATGGAATCCCTGACGTATGCAAGCTGTTCGGGGGGCACGATGTTGACGATCGCTCCCGCAGGCTTGCCTGGTAGCACGGCAGCCGCCTCTTCCACGTTGCTTACAGTAGCGTCTCCGCGGTATCGAATCACCATCAACGCCCTGGCTCCGAGCATCTCCACAACCTTGTGCGCCGGCAGCCCTACTTGCGCCCCGTCCGTTATGGCCCGCGGTCCCTCCGCGATAACCACCGCTTTATCCCTGGCAATGCAGGCGAGGGAATCCTTCACACGTTGAGCAAGCTCAGGCTGAAGCGGCCCTACAACGTCGCCCATTTGATCGGACGACAGCTTCACCGGCGCAAGCACGTCTGGGCCTTCGTCAAGTCCGAGGGCTTGCTTGGCAAGGAGTGCATCTTGGTCCATTGGAGAGCCGTTGATGACTTCACCAGAACTGCTAACAGGCTTTATATACCCCGCCTTGCCAATATCCCTGGCGATTCGCCTGCCCAGGCCGACGGAGATCGATGTCTTGCCGGCAGAGGTCTCGCTAGAACAGACGTAAACCGAAATCATCTCCTGTCCTCCTGCTCCGACACTCTTTTCATCGTTATTGTATCGGGGATTTCGACGCGGCGCTCGCTCCGCCGCGTCATCGTGGCAAACCCTGGCGCAGACTACCCTGTCTCCGACTCAGCGCCCGATTATGCATCGCGCAACGTACGCTCCGCAACATGCAGACGATCGTTGGGGACCAGAACGTAGCACGTGGCATCGTCGTCAGCGCGCAATAGAGGATTAGGCCAATGGAGCCTGCAAGGAATACCCTCTTCTTCGAAGAGCTCCTTCCACGCCTCCGCGATCAATAGACTACGGGTAGTCTTGATCGGTGTCCACATACTAGCCTCCCTTGGCTTGCTATGGAATTAGGTTGGTCAGCATTACCACGAGCAGATATTAGCATATTTGTGCGGACTTGTAAATGAAGTGAAGGTACGCCTGCTCGCACGTAGACCGTGGCAG
The DNA here is from genome assembly GCA_023480885.1 of Chloroflexota bacterium. Lineage (GTDB taxonomy): Bacteria > Chloroflexota > UBA6077 > FW602-bin22 > JACPRP01 > JAMCWX01. Next base: position 23,941 of record JAMCWX010000023.1, read on the forward strand.
CAAGGCCAATTGGGGCGTGCGATGGACAGGTGAGGGCGTTCGGAACTATCGTCGCTCCCGATTATCGCCATCCTCGTCGGTACTGGAGTTGGCCTCAGCTACCAGACGCTCTATCTCTTCGTGGGAAAGCGTTTTGGAAGATACTACTTCTATAGCTTGCGTGTTCTCGCCAAGGAGACTCGTGGCGGAGACGTGCACTATTCCGTCGACGTCGATGTCGAAGACAACCTCGATCTTAGGGACGCCCTTGGGCAGCGGGGGTATACCATCGAGATGAAACTCTCCCAGCGATATATTGTACAGAGCGAGTTCGCGCTCGCCCTGAAGCACGTGCACGTCGACAGATGTCTGATTGTCGACAGCAGTGGTGAAAATGCGCCCCTCCGACGCTGGCACCGGGGTGTTTCTTGGAATCACCCTGGCAAAAAGCCCTCCCTGGGCCTCGACCCCCAGGGAAAGAGGGGTTACGTCTAACAGCACGGCCTTCTTGACTACACCCTGTAATATGCCAGCCTGGATCGCAGCGCCCATAGCTACGACTTCGTCCGGATTAATGTACCGGTAGGGCTCTTTGCCAAGCAAATCCCTGGCCAAAGCTTGAACAGCGGGCATTCTCGTAGCGCCACCGACCAGGACAACGCGATCGATCTGATTGGGATCGAGCCCAGCGTCAGACAACGCTTCACGGGTCGGAGCGACCATCGTCTTCAGCAGATCGGCGGTCAACTCCTGAAACTTGTCCCTGGTCAGGGTTAGCTCCAGATTACGGAGGCCGTCTTCACTGTTTCCGAGAGACAGAATCACCTTTGTCGTGACATCCTGCGAGAGCTCTATCTTGGCCTTTTCCGCCACTTCTCTCAGCGCCTGCCAGGCATTGTAGTCGACTGGCGCAACTTCAATCCCCCGCTGTCTGCGATATTCCCGCGCCAGATAATCCATCAGCCGCCGATCGTAGTCATCTCCACCGAGCCACGAATCGCCGCTGACAGCCCTGACCTCGAAGATGCCCTGCCCCAGTGACAAGATAGAGACGTCGAACGTGCCTCCGCCAAGATCCCAAACTAGAACGTTGTGCACGTCTTCTCGATCGACGCCGTACGCCAGAGCCGCGGCGGTTGGCTCGTTGATGATCCTGATAACATCCAGTCCCGCCAGAGCTCCTGCCTCCTTGGTCGCGCTGCGCTGGAGATCGTTGAAATAGGCAGGCACCGTAATCACAGCTCGGTCGGCCCTTTCGCCAAGGTATCGCTCTACGTCGGCCTTGACTTTCCTCAGGATGAAACTTGATATCTCCTGGGGGGTATATTCCTTCTTCCCAACCTTCACGCGGTGGTCCGAGCCCATGTACCTCTTAATCGAGAGTATGGTCCGATTGGCATTGGCTGCGGCTTGTGATTTGGCTGCTTGCCCAACCAGCGGTTCCCCTTCAGGAGTGAACGCGACCGCGGAAGGCGTTAGCCGCTGGCCCTCGGCATTGGTGATAATCTGGGGTCGGCCGTCTTTGATCACCGCTGCCACCGTATAAGTTGTTCCCAGGTCGATGCCGAGTTCTACAGTCATCTTTCATCAATCCATATCGCACCATCGTCTCCATTCCAGCCAGCGCAGCCCTTAGGTTGACCCCAATAAGAGGGACGCCAGCCACGGAGATGATGATGTCGGCGTTGATAACCAGCCCTTTGTCCAGGACCCTGTCCAGGAGATCGACCAAAGTGGCGCGAGATGTCTCGATAGGCTTCACAGGCAGGCTCATGTCAGTCACGCACGCCCGACAAAGCTGTAGGGCGGCCACGGCCCAGTGAAACGAACGGAGAATGCTTCCAACGCGTTAATTCTTTCCAGTTCCTTTCCCAGCTCCGTGCAATCGTCTTCAGAGGCCAGACACGACAGGTTCATCAACATCTGGGTGCCATGTTCAGCTTTCTTTGTCTTCTCGACACGAGCGTCGTCGACGTGCTTTGTGATCCGATCGTAGTATTCTTTGAAGCAAAGCTCGGCCCTGGCTTCCAATTCCTTTCGCAGGAGAAGCTCTAGTTTCTGCCGATGCATATAGGCAAGGCCCTTCGGTTTAGCCCGGATCTCAGCTTCGATTTTCAGGATCTCCTCGCTCGTTTCGGCGATTTCTCGAGCAATGGCCTTGGAATCCCAGAAGATTTGAACCCCGTATTCCGCCTTGCCTCTAAGCTTCTCCAGGCAACTCTTGAGGCGATTGTATTCTTCCTCAAGCCAAAGGCGAACGTTTTCGTCGCTTCCTCTTTCTGCCTCTCCCTTGATTATTGTGTCGAACCCTGAGGGGAGGACATTGCCCCACCTTTTCCAGGCAGTGTCGATCACCGTCTGGTGCGCTATTATCCAGGTCTTCAAAGTCTCGTCATTAGAAGACAGATAAGGCTCTGCGTTGCAGCTATGGACCACTGCGCATATGTCTCTGTAGACAATCGTGTAGACTTCGCAATGTTCGAGGCCGATTCCTCCAAGGTTCACGACCTCGCCACTATCGGCAACACAGTAGAGGTACGTTCCCTGCCCCTTGGAGGTCGCCTTCATGCTTAAGCTCATTTCACGTCCCCGGTATCTCAGTTTCGGCTATTGTTTCGACGCGTCAATCCACCTCTCGGGATTCACAAATCTATCGAGAACGTCATCCACGATGTCATCCAGGCCGTCTCTAACCGCCTTCACAGACTCCCCTATCCCTTGCGCTTCCTTTATCTCCTCTATAGCGGCATCAAGCTCCATCAACGCCATTCCAAGCCTTTCCACCTCATCTTCGGTCAAGCTGCCACCTTCCATGCGCTTGATGGCCTGAAGCTTAAGCGCATCCTGGATGATTTCGACCAGAGCAATGACCAGGCCCAGCACGCCGTGTTTTACGTTTCTCTCATCAATGCTAATAGCCATTGCTATTGGTCAGGGTGCTCTGTTGAGCCGAGATGCTTCGATAGGATCATTTCATGCCTACCGACGTGCGATGCCCACCCTCTGCCTTTTTCTTGATTCGGATTTCCAGGACGCCGTTGCGACAAGTGGAGCGCATAGTCGCCGGATCAACACCTGGGGCCACCTGGACAACCTTCTTGTAGGCCCTCCTGGCACCTGGCTTAGTAGCTATCGAAAGCTCTTTGGCTTCGATCTTTATGTCGAGGTCATCGAGCCCAACGCCTGGCACTTCAGCCACGATTGTCATCTGCTGAGGCTCGTCAATAACGTCCACTGGCGGCTCGATTATCTCTGGCCTGGCTACTCTTTCACCCTTTACTTCAGGCCTGCCTGCGGCGCTTGTGCCGACGTGATATTCGTGCTCGCCCAGGATGCCGTGAGTTCTAACGTATCCGCTGACGGTCGCGCCTTTTCGCTTCCACTCCTCGTCCGTCAGTATTTCCTTGCCGCCTACCCGCTTCAGCCGCTCTCGCAGCCCTTCGAGCTGGGCCTCCACATCCTCAGGCGAAGAGATGAGCTTCGCCAGGTCTATCTTTAGACCAAAGAGGTCGAGCGTGCCCCCGACTATACTCGAAATCTCAATTTCCTTTTCGGGTTTCGCCTCTTCCTTTTTCTCACCTTTCTTTGTAACCATAACTCCCTCCTATTTGGCCGTTATTGGAGGAATCTCCTCCCGTTGGTGCCCATTGCCTGAGATGATGCTGGGCATCTTGGCTTTCGCACTAACCCATCCACACCAGGGACAACCCTGGTCCATCAACTCCGCCACTGACACTCGCTTCCGACACTCTGGACAAGCCTCCTTCTCGACCACTGACTCCCGCCAGGCTGACGTTTCCAGCGTGGTCCCAGAAGGGAACTCCAAACCATATCGCGCGGCGGTCTCGAAGGACGCCAGCGCTGCTCTTATCTTGATGCCGAGAAGCTCGACGCCTACGACAGTCACAGTAATATCAGCATTGATCACCAGCCCTTTGTCCAGGAGCCTGTCGATCACATCAGCTAAGGTGCCGACGTTATCCCGCTCTGCTTGCAATACCATATTTCACCTCTTTCTTCACTGGCGGATGATGGCTGCTGTCAGTTCCACAGGTAATCGCTGTCTGTGGGTCATCCCCGACCTAATCCCTCCCCTTTTCTTCGACTGTTTCCCCCCGAAGTCGCGTTCGCTTGCGCTCGAACTGGACGATGTGACCGTTATCATCTAGCAATACATCGTACGACCCCAGCACATCGGCGGCAGGAGGGATACGAGACATCTCCAGCATGTCCAGGGATACATGCCATCCTTGCTCATCCTTAGTGGTTCCAGTGACGGTCACAGGCTTCAAGCCCGTGACTTGTGACAACTGGCTTTTGGCAGATTCTGCAAGCTCGTTCAGATTCAAGTCGGCACCTCCTGATATTGGCCTTCCCCCACGGTGACGCTGATTCGGTCACGCGCTTATTCGCGGTTGGCTTCACGAATGGCGTTCAGCCGCCGGAGCAAAGCCGCTTCCTGCTCAGCGTAGGCATCTTCTGTTGTCTCACCCAGATCGTATCTCGTCTGCAACTCCAGCAAGGCAGATCGCACGCGCGTTTCATCGAACATTTCGCGGTCTGCTTCCTCGGCAATCTTCTCGGCTAGCCACGCGAGCCCTTTTACAGGTCCCAGAACGGGGAAGGCCAGCACGCTTAAAATCCCCATCCTCTCAATCTTCCTTGCTGCTTACTTCTTCGCCAGAAACGACGCCAATGGCGTGTCGCTTGGCGCCTGCGAAGCGCTCGATCTATTTCGCTCCTGGCCAGTTCACCACAATATTCACAAAGTTATAAGATGGCACCGGTCCCACATACTTAAGGGCCACGCGCTCACCGTATCGTTTATCCAGCTCGCTTACGGCCTGGTCGAAAAGCGGCCCCTTGGCTTTTTCTACCAGGAAGGCCACATTGAGGATCATCCGGTCCAGCAGCACATCGTTTACGCGCACGCGCGCAGCCAGACGACGGAGCGGCGCAAGAATCCTGGCTGCCTCCTGTTCTCGCTTGTCGTCAAGCGCCTCTCTTACCCTTCGCCCCAGGGCTATGCCTTCAAAACGGGCCGCTTCGGCAGGCAGGCGCGAAAGCGAGTTGCTAAGCCTCCTTATATCGGCGTTCTCAGCCAGTATCTCAGCATATACGGCCTTTTCATCCCGCCAGAATGCCTTCAAGCCAAGCTCGCTCTTGCCATCCATCTCATTCAGCAAATCCGTGAACTCTTGATATCTTTCCTGCAAGAGCAACCGAATGTCTTGCGCAGGTTCGTCCGGTCCAGTGACAGTTCCAAATCTAACAGGAAGCAACGTAAAGCCTTGCATAACTTTTTCCAACACCGTCTCGTGAGCGATCATATGCTTGCGGGTCGTCTCATACTTGTCCGTGTGCGAGTCGCTGACCACAGCCGCCAGATTCTCGTAACACACTGTATGCACGGCGCTTCCCTCGTCGCTAATCCCTTTCGCGTCAAACGTGATCTCTTGCTGGCAAGGGATAATGCAATACAGGTACTTTCGCAACTGAGCCACCGACCTTTCTGGCTACGTTTTTCTGCCAAGTCCGCCGAAGCGGGAAGACTCCACCTCATCGCTGGCTGAACGCTGGACGTTGACGACGAAGGCGCTCTCGACAGCGCTCTTTGTTAGGGGACAAGTCTTTTCAACATCTCCAGGGCCGTTGATTCCCTGACAATATGCCAACAATATATTGGCCGCGCTTCTCAATTTCGCGAAGCGACTTTCAGCACCTGCATCTCCGCGATTGAAATCAGGATGGTTCGTGGCTGCGAGATCTCTGTACGCATTTCTTACTATCGCCTCCGAAATGGTGTCGCCCAGGCTGAGCGTCCGCTTTGCCTCTTCGATCTCGCTCCAATCCGGCCTGGCAATCTCCGCAGTGCTGAAGCTATAAAGGGGCAGCGGTCCGACGATGCGAAAGTTGATTTCCTCACAGAAAAGACCGTTTAGTTGCTGGACCTGGCGGTCAAACTCCTTTTGCCGCTCCCTGTCTACGATGAAGGCCACGTTCATCACCATCTGATCGGAGACGAGGACATTGGATTGCGCGGCCAACGCCAAAGGCATTAGGAAATCTATCATTCGCTGGCGGTAGCTGTCGCGACGTCGATCCAGCGCCTCTTTAACCATCCGTCCCAGACGAACCTGTCGTTCCACTCCTTCACGTCCTGGCAGCCCCGCCACAGCCTCTCGTGCATGTACGATCTCTGGCTCGTGCGCTACTTCCTGCAGGACCTTGCTCACCTCCCAGGTTGCAGCCACCTCTACTTCGACTTTACCTTCAGTGTTAGCCACCGCTTCTGCCAGTCGGCTATATGCCTGGGAGAGGAGGTCACGAGCCTCCTTTTCGTCGGCAAGCACAGTGCCAAATCTCACAGGAAGCACCGACTGCAGGTTCATAACTTGTTCGAGGACAGCCTGATGAACAAATAACTGGCGAATCAGCTCATCCTTGCTCAGGTTGGCGAACCCATCGCCGAAGAAATCGCTGGCGACGCAAGCCAGCCCGTGATACGTGATGGCGTGCACAGTTGAACCGCCCAGCCCGACGGCTCCCAGTTGTAGCCCACGGTCCGTCTTGACGATGCCATACAAATACTTTTGTTTTTTCCGTCTTGGTCTCGTGACCTTAGAGCTCATACGCTTGAACCCTGTCCGCCTTCGCGCGAGTCGACTCTGTGGGCCCCCGTCTGTGAAGACTAGCTAGTTTCTGGTGTGAAATGCGCGTCGCCTCCCACCCCGCCCCTGGCGGCCAGCATTTGCCCCAAGAGTGCGGCTCCGCCGCAATGAGGCAAATACCAGAGACGGCCGCCACTACGGGATGCATTTCGCACCGAGAACTAGCTGGCAGTAGCTTTATGCCCGCGCTCAACCGCGTGGCCGCCCGGTCTGCTGCCCGCCTTGGCCACAACTCCGGCACCGTGACATACCGCACAGTAAAATTCAGCCTCGCTGTGAGGGTCCACGCCGAGACCCAGACAGTTGGGACATGGCTCGTTCGGCTCATCGACAGGAGTTGCTCCTGTGCCCTCGCAGGCAGTACACGTCAGCCGACTGTGAGGATAAACTCCTGTTCCGTTGCAAAAGGCGCACTGAACGTATGGGCTCTCAATCGCCACTGTGCCTACCCCGCCGCAAACGCAGCAAGTGGACAGAGGAGACATAATCCCAAAAGGATCCCGCCCTGTTCCTTGACAAAACGCACACGTTATGTCCTTCAGTCTCGTGGGTGCTTTCGTTGCCATCATCTTTCAACCTCCCAAGAATTCTCCTTCACCCGCCAGTCTAGTATTGAACGTCCATCCTTTTCCACCGATGCAAGTCGCCATCCTGGGTAGAAGAGCTGTCCTCTGTCAGCTCCGTGACGACACTGGGGGCCGCCTGCTGTTTCTTCTGCTGGGCCTCATCCCTGAGCTTCTGTATGGACTGGCGGATCTCGGCAAGATGCAATCGCACTCTTACCCGGCGCTCCTCCAACAGTTGAAGCTCCCTCTCTAGCCGTTGAGCCTCCATATCCAAGAGATACAAGTTTAGAAACTCGGTCCCCTTTTGCGGGGGCTTAGCGTGAACTCGATTGGTTGTGGCTGTTCTCAGATTGCTCAGCCCCCTGGCGCTAGTGACATCTCTCATTTGCGCCTCCATTGCTTCCTGTAGAGCGGCGGATATCGCCGGAAGTGCGAACGTCCTTCATGGTGCGGATGTCCTGCAGACTCTTTGGCGCGTGCA
>JAMCWX010000021.1 GCA_023480885.1 Chloroflexota bacterium
CTCTTGAGTGAGGATCTCTGCCGCCACTTGCTCGTGCTCACTATTCGCGTAGGCGTGCATGAAACAAATAGCTACCGCCTGCACGCCCTGCTTGCGAAAGGCTCTCGCGGCCTCGTACACGCTGTCTTTGTGCAAAGGCACGACGGCCTGCCCCGCGTAGTCAATACGCTCGCGCACAGGAAGCCGAAGACGCCTGGGAACCAGCGGCCGAGGAGCAGTATACTTGTTGTTGTACAGTTCCTCACGGATGCCCCGGCGCATCTCCAGCGCATCGCGAAAGCCCTCAGTCGTTAGCAGGCCCGTGGTTGCACCCGTCTCGGTGAGCACGGCGTTAGTTGCTACTGTGGTGCCGTGCACGATAAGCTCGATCTGACTGACGAAGTCGAGCAAGCCGAGACCCTTAAGGTCGGCTAGCTCGGCCAGACCATTCATCAATCCAATTGACGGGTCCTGAGGAGTGCTCGAAGTCTTGTGTATCTGCGCGTTGCCATCCTCATCAGCCAGAAGAAAATCAGTGAAAGTCCCGCCCACGTCGACTCCCAGCCGCCATCTCATTTCGCCGACCGCCCCCTCAGCTCTGTGGTTTGCACGACGTCGACCATCAGCGTCTTGGGGTCGATCGCCACGCCATAATCGTTTCTCGCCTTCTCAAGGGAGAGCAGCCCGTTTAGAACCTCTTCGTGGACTAACTCGACGGGACGTGTGAATGGGTCACCATAGCCTCCGCCGCCTCCGGCGATCTGGTTTAGAACAGCGCCGCGAGGAATGCTTGGGATGATGTCTTTTGCCCGGGGCTCGTGTGTCGAGCCGTCGGGGAACTGCAGCTTCAGGCGATTGAGCGACCCTGGTTTTCCGCCGAAGAGCCCAAAGGCACGCGACTCCTCCTCGACGCCATCGCCAAAGACAACGCCCGACACATCCTCACCGTCGAGGCGCATAATGGTCTCGGTTCCGAGCCCGCCACGCCAGCGGCCTGCGCCGGCCGAATTCGGCAGATACTCGTGCTTGAGTAGGAAGTGTGGCACTTGCAACTCCATCATCTCGTAATCCTGAGCCAGGATGCCTCCCGCGCAATTGATGAGGCCAATGTGGTCGTAGCCGTCTGCGCCATACGTACCTCCGGAGCCCCCCTTCTGGGAGATGAACAGGATATCGACGTAGCGCCGACGATAGCGCGGATCACGGCCAACCGTCGTCGCCGAAAGCATACGGTTCCAGCCGGCAGTCACCCGCTCAGGTATGGCCTGCGACAGCGCTTTGAAGATAGCGTCTGAGTGCGGGCCCGTAATGCTATTGCCGAAAGTCGTCGCCGCCGGAAAGCGCGGATTCAAGAAGCAGCCCTCGGGAATGTGGACACGGATCGGCCGAGCCATGCCGTCATTGTGAGGGATGTCCGGATGCACTAGCATCAGAAAGGTGAGCCGCAAAGCCGAGCATGTCGTGCTGCAGGGGGCATTGACAAAACCCGGCGTCTGAGGATCGGTTCCAGTGTAGTCGAAGGTGATGTCGCTGCCTGCCACGGTGATGGAAACCTGGATCTTGCAGCGACTCCCTTCACGTATGCCATCGTAGAAGACATAGCTCTCCCCCGCATAGGTGCCGTCAGGAATGGCCTGAATCTCTGCCCGCATCATCTTCTCGGTAGCATCGAAAAGGTGCTCGACGTGGCTCAGGACGGTTTCCGAGCCGTAGCGCTGGAACAACTCCAGGACCGCGCGCTCGCCGACCACGCACCCCCCCATCTGCGCCCTAATGTCCTCCTCGACGATGCTGAAGCGAATGTTCGAGAAGATCAGCTTCCAGACATCCTTGCGCAGCTTGCCCCGCTCGTAGATCTTCACCGGGGTTATGCGGAGGCCCTCCTGCCATACCTCCCTGGCGTTGGGATTGTAGCCACCAGCCACCGCCCCGCCAATATCTGCCTGGTGTCCCTTGCACGCTGCCCAGGCCACCAGCTTCTCCTCGTGGAAGATCGGCTTGAAAACAGCCACGTCGGCCAGTTGATTGCCGTGAGAGAAGACGTCGTTGTGCAGGATCACGTCCCCAGGATGCACGTCGTCGCCAAAGAAATCCACGATGTGACGACAGACCGGCTCAAGCGCGAAGGCTAAGACAGGAATATACTCGGTTTGCTCGAGCATCCTGCCCCTGGCGTCATAAAGGCCAGTCACGAAGTCCCTGGCCTCGTTGAGGATGGGCGAGCGGGTAGTGCGCAGCAGAGTGAGGCCCATCTCCTCCGTGATGGACTTGAAGCGCCGTTGCAGCACCGAGACCAAAACAGGGTCGATCTTTCCGCTCATACTCTGCCTTTCACCAGCGAAATCGCGCCGCTAGGGCAGGAGGCGATGCAGAGGCTGCAGGCGCTGCAAGTGGATACGTCGACGTCTGGCCTGTCTCCATTCATCCTGATGGCAAAACAGAGGTTGTTGGCGCAAATGCCGCAGCCATTGCACCTGTGAGGATCGATCGAGGCGTGCAGCTTGCCCATGCCCCAATCGATGGCAGATGGAGCCTTGACATATTGAAGGCCCAGGCCCCGTATCTGATCCAGCGATTGGTAGCCCATCTCGTCCATATAGCTCTCCAGAAATCGGACTGCCTGTCGGATAAATGGGACCCCTTTGAGCAGGATGCCCGACGAAAGTTCCACCGTTTTTGCCCCGAGCATCAGCGCCTCGATCACGTGCTCGCCCTCGACGATGCCTCCCACAGCGGCGATATCGAGGTCCGGCACGAACCTGGCGATAGCCGCGGTGTTGCGGTAGGCCAGGTATCTCACCCACGGCCCGACGATGGGAGCGAAGGGATTCTCTTCGAAGCCCGGGTAGCGCCCTCTGCCACCACGCCTGATGTCCGGCGGGGCGATGGACATCGGCGCGTTGACGCAAGCGACGTAGCGGGCCCCTGCCTTGTGGTAGCGGTACGCGGCGTTGACGAGCCTCGGATAGCCTGACTCGGGCGAGAACTTGATGCCCACGGGAACTTCCACCGCGGCGGCAACGGCGCTCACAATCTGCGAGAGCGCCGAAGGGCTATCGCCCAGCCCCTCCGCCACGATCTCCTCCGCTTCCTCGCCATCGGATTGCATCGGTGGGTCGAGGGGGCAGGATGGGTTTAGTTCGATCAAATCGGCTCCGGCCTCTTCGATGGTCCTCGCGTGGCGCACCCACGTTTCGATGTCAGGACGCGAATGTACGACATTGGCAATTAGCGGAATTCCCCGAGGAAGCTCCTTGCGCAGAATGGCGATTAACTCCAGCCCCCACTCCAGGCGGTGCTGAATGCGGTCCCGTTCCGCCGGGGTGAATACGATGGCGCCACTCACCTTGCTGCCGACACCTTTGTCCACACGCAGAAATCGGCCAGTAGGCTGCTTATCGGCAGGATGCTGCAACTCTGGACGTATGGAGGTGGTGTTGACGAAACTGGCGCCCTCGTCTATGTATCGGAGCAAGTGATCGGCAAGCCGGCGAGGCGTGACCGGCGCGAATGGTGCTTGAGGGGCGACCCCAATTGGGTGCTTCAATCGAATGCCAGCAAAGTCGACGTGGGTGTCAGTCATCTCAGCCCTCTTGTTCGCTTGTTTTGGATGGCTCTTACCTGCGATTCAACGGTTGAAACTGCCGGGGGTTTACCGTCATCATAATCGATGAAAGGTCGCCATAGTGTTCCGCCATATAGTTGTCGAAAGAGACGTGGTGCTCCAGCATTGCATTCGCGGCGAGATCAGGGTCGCCAGCCTTGATGCCTTCGTAGGTAGCGGTGTGCTCCAGCAGCGTCAAGCGCCGCGTAGGGATATCGATCGTTATCTCGGAGCTGAACTGGTATATGAGATCGCGCAGGGAACTCATCAGCGTATTGAGGACGGCGTTACCGCTCGCGGCGGCGACCTGAATATGGAAGCTCACGTTGGCGTCGAGAAACGCTCTTGTATCGGTCAAATCGGCACCCATCAACTTGAGGCTATTCTCGATGCGAGCGAGGTCCTCTTCCGTACGATGGGCAGCGGCAAGACGGGCGATGAGAGGCTCGACCAGTCGCCGTGCCTCAAGCAAGTCAGAGAGACGCGACTTTTGAAACTGAAGGAGCAGGGCGAGGGGCCTGGTCACGCTTTCAGAGGAGGGGTGGCGGACGACGGCGCCCCCACCGCGGCCGGTCTTGATGGCTATAAGCCCCTCGGTCTCGAGAATCCGCAGCGCTTCCCTGACGGTTGGCCTGCTGAGGCCAATTTGCTCCACCAGCTCTTTCTCGGTCGGAAGCTGCGCGCCGTCGGGGATATTGCCCAGAATTATGTTCTCTTTGATCTGCTTGGCCAGAAGGTCCGATGCCTTCGGGACGTGTACCCCTGTCAGGCTGATCCTGGCGACCTCGTTGGCAATAGTCATAGTCTCTTGTCTCCTGATGCAGCGGACTGCCTGCCGGCTGTGGGTACTGGTAATGTAACACACAAAAGATTTAGTGTCAAGGTATCTCGTGGCACAATAAATGATATATATAGTTTATTGACAGCAGCCTATTTCGCTGATATAATAGCGCAGCAGTTAAGCTTCAGTGGAGGTAAGCGCCATGAGCCAAGAGTTGCCACTTGCCGGGATGAAGGTCGTGGATCTCTCGCAATTCCTGGCTGGACCCTATTGCTCGATGTTCCTCGCCGACTTCGGGGCCGAGGTAGTCAAGGTGGAGATGCCGGGGGTTGGCGATGGCTACCGCAGGGCCGGGCCTCCGTTTAAGAACGGTGTCAGCGCCTGCTTCCTCAGCGTGAACCGCAACAAGAAAAGCGTTACCATCGACCTGAAGAAGCCGCGTGGACGCGAGATGCTGCTGAAGCTCCTTGCCGATGCCGACGTTCTGCTCGAGAACTTCCGGCCCGGCACGATGGAGAAGCTCGGTCTGGACTATGACGTGGTCAGCGAAGTGAACCCCGCGATCATCTACTGCTCGATCTCTGCTTATGGGCAGACGGGGCCCTCGGCTCTCAAGGGCGGCTTCGACCTGATCCTGCAGGGCGTCGGCGGCATAATGGGCATCACGGGCCAGGAGGACGGCCCACCGGTCAAGGCCGGCGTGTCGGTGACCGACGTGGGCGCGGGGCTTCTGGGCGCATTCGCCATCTTGACCGCGTATGCGTATCGCCAGCGCACGGGCCTGGGACAGCACATCGATACCTCGCTGCTGGAATGCGCTGTCTCGTGGCACTCCTTTATGGCCTCCGCTTACTTCATGACCGGCCAGGTGCCAACGCGGCTCGGATCCGCGCATTCCGTGGCCGTGCCCTATCAGGCGTTCAAGACGAAGGACGGCTACATCAACGTTGCCGCTGCCACGCAGGCACTGTGGGAGACCCTCTGCCGTGTCCTGAATGCCGAGCATCTCCTCGGCGACACTCGCTTCGTGACAGGCGAGGACCGTCTCAAGAATCGTGCGGAACTGGTGGCCATTATCGAGGAGTTCTTCGCGGCCGATGTCTCCGAGGCGTGGCTGAGCCGGCTGGACGAGGCGGGCCTGCCCTGCGGCCCCATCTACAGATTCGACCAGCTCTTCGAAGATCCTCAGGTGCTCCACCGGGAGATGGTGGTGGAGATGGAACATCCTCAGGCCGGACGGATAAAGACGCTTGCCGTGCCCATCAAGCTCTCGAGGACGCCCGGCTCCATCCGCACAGCGCCTCCTCTGCTAGGCGAGCACACCCGAGAAGTCCTGCTCTCCCTAGGATATTCGGACGACGATATCGAGGCTCTGCGCAACGACAAGGTTATCTAACCCACCGCGCCGAGACGCGGTTCCGAATTCTGTTGCTGGTACGCCTAGCTGCTGTGTGTAGCGACGTGTTTGAGTAATTAAGAGTGGATTCGCAACGACGGGAGAACGCGAGGGGATTGTGCCGATGGCAATCCTGACTTAATGAGTGGACCGTACGAGTGGCCGTACCTGTGTTGACAAGCTTCCTGCCCTGTGCTAAACTCACGCTCACCAAACGTTCGTTGCCACTTAGTTTGTCTTCCACAATCAGCACGCGGTAGGGCCGACGTCGACCCTTTCAGCAAGCTCTTTCAGCAGATGGTGCGATGTCCGAGTTTCTGCCGACGCCTCAGTGAAGAGTCGTTCGGGGTTGAGACCAACCAGGGCACAAGGAACTCCGGAAAGGAGGGATGTCAAGTCGTAGAAGCCGAAGGGGCTTCGCATATCTTCCCGGACGACCGAACAGCGCCTCTGTGAGGCAGTAGCCAAGGGAACCGGCCGGGTTAGGGTGTTCCGCAATCCCGGCTCAAAGGATAGCTAACCCCAACAACATGTGTTAGGAGGACAGGTTAATGTTCCACAAGGCGGGCCGTGCTGTTTCCCTACTGGTGTTCATTTTAGCGCTGGGCATCGCACCACTTGCCCTCAGTTGCAGCGGTCCAGCAACTCCGCAGCAAGGATCGAGTGGGCAAGCGCCGCAGGCAGCAGAAAAGAAGGCAGAAGCGCCAGCGAAGAAGGCGGGCGAGCCAGTGAAAATTCGCGTCGCCTGGGGCATCCCGGGTGAGGAACAGAAGTACATTATGCAGAAGAAGCCGGAGATTCTGAAGAATTACGGCAAAGCTTACACTGTGGAGTGGTTCCAGTTCCAGGGCTCAGCGCCGCAGGGACAGGCTCTGGCAGCCGGTGGTGTGGATGCTGGCACGCTGGCTGGCTCCAGCTCGGCTCAACTCGCCGCTCAGAATGCGGTCGACTTCTTGATCACAGGCGCGATGATCGCCGAATACCAGGGCAAGTCCTACGGGACCACCTGGCTGGTGAAAGACGATTCGGGCATCAAGGACCTGAAGGACCTCAAAGGCAAAACGGTGGCGACCAATGCCTTCGGCTCCAGCCTGGAATACATCCAGCGTGATTTGCTTAAGCAGAACGGCCTCGAGGCTGGCAAGGACTTCAAGGTAGTGGAAGTCCCCTTCGGCCTGATGGAGGATAACCTGCGCAAGGGCAATATCGACGCTGGTCCATTCCCCCAGCCCTTCTTCTTGAGCGCAATGAAAAAGGGCGGCGTTAAGCCGATCTTTAAGCTGACTGACGTCCAGCCCAAGTACGTGCAACTCATTAACGTGTTTAACAAGAAGTTCGTTCAGGATCACCCAGACGCGGTGAAGGCTTTCCAGGAGGATTGGAAGATCGCCTCGGAGTACATGCAGAAGAATCCAGAGGAGACCAAGAAGGTGGTCGCCGAGATAACCAAGATACCCTTGAACGTGATCAACGAGTATCTGCTCACCAAGGACGACTATTACCACGATCCCATCGGCGAGCCTGACCTTGATACGCTGCAGAAGAACTGGGACTGGATGTACGAGTCCGGGCAGATCAAGAAGAAGATGGAAGTGAAGAACTACTACGATCCAAAGTTCCTGCCTTCGGCAATCAAGTGAGGATACGCAGTGGGGATCAAGGCCGAAGGAGTTAGCAAGCTTTACGAAACGGCCGGCAAACGGCGACAGGTCTTGGCTGTGGATGGCATTGACCTGGAGGTTGACGAGGGCGAGTTCGTCGCCCTCGTCGGCCCCAGCGGCTGTGGCAAGAGCACCTTCCTGTACATGGTCGGCGGCTTCATCTCTCCCAGTTCAGGGCGCATCCTGGTCGATGGGCGCGCGGTAACAGCTCCGGGCACCGACCGTGGCATCGTCTTTCAGGAATTCGCCCTCTTCCCCTGGAAGACAGTTCTGGACAACGTTATGTATGGCCTCCAAGAGAAGGGCTTGCGTCGCAAGGAAGCTGAGGCGACGGCGCGTAGGTATCTGGAGATGACCAATCTGCAGGCATTCGAGCGGGTCTATCCCAAGGAGCTCTCTGGCGGGATGAAACAGCGCGTGGCTATTGCGCGCACCCTTGCCTACGATCCCAAAGTCCTGCTAATGGATGAGCCCTTTGGCGCTCTCGACGCTCAGACGCGGGTGATTATGCAGGACGAGCTACTGCGCGTCTGGCAGGGCACTCAGAAAACCGTGCTGTTCGTCACTCATAGCGTCGAGGAGGCGATCCATCTGGCGGATCGCGTGGTTATCTTCACGGCCCGACCGGGGCGCATAAAGGAGATAGTACCTGTCGACTTGCCGCGCCCACGCTCACGGGAAGTTGAGCTCTTCGATCGGCGCTACGCGGAGCTGACTTCGCGCATCTGGCGCGCCGTGGAAGAGGAAGTCAAGAAATCAATGGAGTTGCGAGCAGCGACAGGGGTTGCGCCGTGAGCGGTGCTGGCCAAGGCACAGTCGCTCCGTCTTCAGCGGCGGCAACACCTGCTGTATCAGGAGCGAGGCGACGAGGTGCTCCGATTCGCGTGCCGCGTTTCCTCTCCATAGCGCTAGTCTTTGCTCTTTGGGAGGCCCTGCCTCGAGCAGGTATTCTTCCCGCCGAAACGTTTCCTCCCTTTAGCACAGTGGTTGCCACTACCTCGCAACTGTTCCTGACTGGTGAGATGTGGCCGCACCTGTTCTCGTCCATGTACCGCTGGGCTGTGGCGTTCGTCATCAGCCTGGCTTTCGGCATCCCCGCGGGCATAGCGATGGCGCGGCTGTCCGCCGTGCGTAACTTTCTCGATCCGATTCTGACGGCCACATATCCGGTGCCCAAAGCGGCGCTGATACCCATAATAATGCTCTGGCTCGGCGCTGGTGACCTTTCGAAGATCCTGGTTATCATCCTCGGTACCAGCATCCCATTGGTGATCAGCGCCTTCCACGGCGCGCAAGGGGTGGAGAAGAAGCTGGTGTGGAGCGCGCTGGCGATGGGCACTGACCGGCGGCTGGCGCTTTTCAAGGTCATCCTGCCGGCAGCCCTGCCGGACATTCTTTCCGGCGTGAGAATGGCGCTATCGGTCTCTCTCATCGCCCTGCTTGGCTCGGAGATGATTGCGCGGCAGTCGGGTCTTGGCTATCTTCTTTTCAGTTCGCTCGACGTGAAAGCCTACGACCTAAGCTACGCCACCATGCTGGTCATCGCGATAATGGGGTTCGCCTTCGATTGGGGCTTCGTCGCTTTAATGGGACGTTCTCTAGTATGGATGGAGCGTGAAGAGGGAAGCGATGGCTAAGAAGCTGCTCGCCCGGTTGGGCGCACTTTTCTGGCGATACTACTCGGTCTTTCTCGTCTTAATTGTCTGGGAGCTTGTCTCCAGATTTGGCGTGGTGCGCCCCTTCCTGCTGCCCGCTTTTAGCACAGTAGTGGGCCGCACGTGGGAACTGTTCCTGCACGAGGACCTGCTGTTCCACACCTCGACGACCCTGTTCCGCATGTTTGCGGGCCTGTCGGCGGCGGTCGTCGTCGGCGTTCCCCTGGGCATATGGATGGCACGTTTCCGCCCTGCCCGAGATTTCTTCGAGCCCCTAATTGGCCTTACCTTCCCGATCCCCAAGGTGGGCATCTACCCGGCCATAATCATTTTATTGGGCATGGCCCACGCGTCGAAGATATCCTGGGTGTTCATCGACTCCTTCTTCCCCATCGTAATGGCCACCTACCACGGAGCGCAACACGTGGATACGCGACTTATCTGGTCGGCACGAGGTATGGGTACCAGCGAGGGCAAGATCCTCCGCAAGGTTATCTTGCCAGCCACGTTGCCGTCGATCTTGACCGGTCTCAGACTGGGCATTATCGTGGCGCTCATCGTCGTCTTCCTTTCGGAGATGATCGCGGGAGGCGACGGGCTGGGCTGGATAATGATGCACGCTGCCCGACTGTTCCATAGCGTCGACATGTTTGTCGCCATCGTGCTCATCTCGGTGCTGGGCTTTATTATTGACCGTCTGTTTCTAATCGCACGCCGGCAGCTCCTCAGGTGGCACGCCGAGGCTGATCTGGGGTAGCCAACGGGCTTTGATATTCGCAAGGAATCGGCGAGGGCATAATGTCGGTAAAGAAGATCAACCACATAGGCATCATCGTGCCGAGCATCGAAGAGGCGCTCAAGCCGTATGTCGAAGCTCTGGGCCTGGAGGCTGGGGAAGTCCAGTTGCTCGAGCAGCACAAACTGAGGGTCGTATTTCTACCGGTGGGAGACACCCAGATCGAGCTGATCGAGCCTCTGGATGCGGAAAGCGACCAGGCCGCATTTCTGCGGCGAACCGGCGGAGGGTTCGAACATATTTGTTTCGAGACAAGCGAACTGGAAGGCGAACTGGCCCGACTGAAGGGGCTCGGCTTCAGGCTGATCCACGAGGTTCCTATCACGGGAGCCAATAACGCCAGGATAGCCTTCGTCCACGCGGACGGCTTCCATAACGTGACAGTGGAGCTTTGCCAGCTTGCGGATTGCCCCGCTTGACACCCAGCACCTCAACGCGTATAGTTATTCCATATCCGGAATGCTATTCCATAAGCGCGCATTGAGGACTGAACGAAATGGCCTATTCTGTGCCCGCCGTAGAAACCGCGATCAAGTTGCTCAACTACTTGAAGGCAAACGCCCACAGTCAGAAGTCCCTTGCCGAGGTGTGCGACGCTCTCGGCATCCCTCGCAGCAGCGGTTTCAACATTATGAAGACGCTGGAGAAGCACGGCTTCGTCAAGTTCGACAACGATAGCAAGCGCTACAGCCTGGGTTGGGCGATGGTGGAGCTCGGGACAAAAGCGTCTGAGCAGATGAACTACGTGGAGGTCGTTCGCCCCTATCTGCGTACTCTTGGCCGCGAAACCAGCCTAACGTGTGTGTTGGCGCAGCGCGCAGGCGACCAATTGCTCATCCTGGATAAGGTGGAAAGCTCGAATGACATTCGGGTAACTGCCACCGTCGGCCAGCTTTATCCACTTGCGGCCGGCGCCCTCGGCAAGGTCTTGATGGCCTATCTCAGCAGTAAAGATATCGAGTCTTACCTGGCTCGCTACGGGCTTCCATCTGTCACTCAAAATGCTATCACCGACATCGACGTCTTTCTTCTGGAGCTGGCTGAGGTGCGACGCGTCGGCTTTGCCAAGAGCCTTGAGGAGTACGTGCGCGGTGTCAATGTAGTGGCATCCCCTATCTTCGACGCTTCTGGGGGTGTGAGCCTCACAGTAGCGGCGCTTGGCCTCGTATCGGCTCTCCCAGCGGAGCAGATCGAGGAATTCGGTAGCAAGGTACTGAGCACAGCGCAGCGGATGACTAACACCTTGGGCGGAGCCTGGCAAGGGCCTGCCGTTTGAACCAGGAACATTGCTTCGTGGTGAGAACGGCAAAATGCCAGCCGGGATCTTGACAAGGCTGCCAATTTCGTATATATTGGTTCCGCTGAATGAATAGCATTCAACTGATGGAATTGCGTTGAGCTCAGTCGTTGTTCTATTCATCCTCAATGTAAGTGGCCGTCCGTTGTTCTGCCGACGTCCACGCAAATAATGTGGACCTCCCGAAGTGGATCGCGGCCAATATGTTATATGAAGCGACGCGCAATCGATCCATTGTTACTCCCTCGACAGTGTCAACTGACTATGAATTAGAGAATGGATGATCATGAAGATTAATCGCGACCGTCTACACTCGCAGCTCTTAGGATTAGATCTTCGAAGTCCGTGCATTGTGGCCTCCAGCGTATTGACAGGGGATATGGAGAGAATTCGCTTGGCCGAGCGTTTCGGTGCTGGTGGCATCAGCACCAAAATGGCAATGCCCACCACTCCCCCGAAATCTCAGCCAGACATCATCTTACGGCCCAAGAGAAGCGGGATAGTCTCGCCTGGGGATAAGAGGCTAATCATCGACGACGCCTGCTCGCTCGTGAAGCAGGCTAAGAGCGAGACCTCCATGGCTGTAATCGCCAATCTGCTTGCTCCTGCTGAAGACCTGGAAGCGTGGCAAATGATGGCGGTTGAGCTGCGGCGAGCTGGAGCCGATGCCCTTGAGTTGGATATCTCCTGCCCGCACATCCCGAAGGATGTCGATTATGTCCCCAGCATTCCAATTGGGACTTGCGTCGCCCAATTCCCCGACGCCACCGAACGGGTCACGAGGGCGGTCAAGAGCGTGGTCGACATCCCAGTCTTGTGCAAGCTAACCGCTCAAGTGACGGACATAGCCGAGATTGCCAGGGCGTGCGAGAGAGGTGGTGCGGACGGAATTGTAGCCATCAACGGCCTGCGTGCTGCGCCGCCCATCGATATATGGAACGGTGGGCGACCAAAGTACTCTACGATGGAAAGACACAATCTCGGCACGCTGACAGGGACGCCGCTGTTTTCAATCGCCTGCAGAGTTGTGGCTGAAATCGTTCGAACGGTGAACTTGCCGGTTATCGGCTGCGGTGGCGTTTCCACCTGGCAGGAAGCGGTGGAGATGATGATGTGGGGTGCCAGCGCCGTCGAGATGTGCACCTCGATAATCGTTAACGGATTTGAGGTCGTGGAGAAGATCAACGCCGGTATCGACAATTTCATGGCTGAAAAAGGCTACTCGACCACAAGCGACTTCGTTGGCGCCGCGCTGGATCACGTGGTGTCCATCGACGCCGTGACCTTTCGCAAGTTCGACCTGTCTGTCGATAGATCCATCTGCAATATGTGCAGGCTCTGCCTGACCCCAGGCATCTGTGTGGCCATAACGGCGTCAGACGACGCGATCATCATCGATAACGACCGCTGTCTGGACTGTGGAACGTGTGTTCAA
The DNA here is from genome assembly GCA_023480885.1 of Chloroflexota bacterium. Taxonomy (GTDB): domain Bacteria; phylum Chloroflexota; class UBA6077; order FW602-bin22; family JACPRP01; genus JAMCWX01. The sequence goes on from JAMCWX010000021.1 coordinate 12,605, forward strand.
GTGTGTCCCAGGCACGCGATAAAGATTGAGTACAGCGATGTAGGTGTGGAGCGATGAGGATAGGTATCGACGTTGGAGGTACATTCACGGACGTCGTTCTCGTGGATGACCGCACAGGTAAGTTCAACTATGCCAAGACACCTACCACTCCCTGGGATCCGGCTGAGGGCGTGTTGAATGGCTTGGAGAAGATCCTTGAGACCGCGAACGCCTCGATGGCCGATGTCGAGTGTATAGTGCACGGCACAACCATCGGCACTAACGCGCTTCTGGAGAGAAAGGGCGCCAAAGTAGGACTCCTCACCACCGAGGGGTTCGTCGACAACCTCGAGATCGGCCGCCTGCAGAGACCCAAGGGAAGCAATTACGATTTCCGTGTCGATAATCCGCCTCCCCTTGTGCCGAGACATCTGCGCAGGGGCATCGTCGAGCGCATAAACCGCAAGGGTGAAGTCGTCGTTCCGTTGGATGAGAACTCGGTGGAAAAGGCGCTAGACTACTTCGAGAGCCAGGGGATAGAGGCTATAGCTGTCTCGCTGTTGTTCTCGTTCCTGAACTCGTCTCACGAGGAGAGGATTGCCGAACTGTGTGCGAGGAGGCTTCCGAGCCTTCCAGTCTCGATATCCAGCCGGGTTTGTCCTGAGTTTCGGGAATACGAGCGCACTTCCACGACGGTTATCAACGCCTATCTGCGGCCAGTAAGCGAGCGATACGTGCGAAATCTGGCCCGCCGCCTGGGAGAGCGATTTGGCGAGGTTGACCTGCGAATTATGCAGGCCAGCGGTGGATGCATGACCGCCGAGGTGGCGCAAGAGCACGCCGTTCAAATGGTCAACTCGGGACCGGCTGGCGGGGCCACCGCTGGCGCCTTCATCGGGAAGATAACTGGCAACAATCTGGTGGTCGGCGTCGATATGGGCGGCACCAGCTTCGACATTTGCACGATCGATAACGCGACGCCCAGGACTACTTCCGATGGCAAGATCGCGGGATTGCCCATAAAGATTCCGATCATCGATATCGATACCATTGGCGCCGGCGGTGGAAGCATCGCGTGGGTCGACAAGGGTGGCGCGCTCAACGTCGGTCCAGAGAGCGCCGGTGCTTTCCCCGGTCCTGCCTGTTATGGACGGGGGGGTACTCTGCCGACGGTAACAGATGCGAACCTTGTTCTCGGTCGCCTCAGCCCGACGTACTTCCTCGGCGGCGATTTGAATCTTTACCCAGAGAAAGCTCGCCAGGCCGTGAAGGACGCGGTAGCCGACAAGATGGAGCTATCCATAGAAGAAGCCGCTAGCGCTATAATTCGAATCGTCAACGCCAATATGGTCAAAGGCATAAGCGTGAACTCGGTGGAGAAGGGGTACGATGTGCGCGATTTCGCTATCGTCGCCTTTGGCGGCGCCGGCGCCCTCCACGCCGTCCAACTTGCTCGCGACCTCAATGTTGGCACGGTTATCGTGCCCCCGTTGTCAGGTAATCTCTCTGCTCTTGGCCTGCTTGTGGCCAATACACAGCACGACTACGTGCGAACGGTGGCCAAGAAGCAGGACCAGGTTGATCCTGCCGAACTGGATAACGTTTTCAAGTCGCTGGAAGCCAGGGGTATGGAGCAATTGCTCGGAGAAAAGGTGCCGCGCGAGGATATCGTGCTCCTGCGGTCTGCCGATCTTCGTTATCAGGGGCAATCGTACGAGATTAATACGCCGGTTCCATCAGGCGCAGACTTCACCGATGGCGACGTGAGTGAGATCGTTCGACAGTTCCACGAGCTGCATCAAAAGCTGTATGCGTACAGCGAGCCCCACGACACTGTAGAGTTCATCAACCTCCGAGTTCGAGCAATTGGGAAGACCCGACCGATTGACCTGGTCGGCAGCGCCAACGTGCAGGCCAGTGGCGGCGGAGCTTTGAAGGGCACGAGACCGGTCTATCTCGAGGGCGAGGGATTCGTCGATACTACGATCTATGAGCGCGAATTCCTTACGCCTGGCAGCGTCGTGGCCGGTCCGTGCATCATCGAGGAGAAGATAAGCAGCACGTTGCTTGTCCGTGGTTCTCAGGCGACAATCGACCGATACGGGAACATCGTCGTGACCGTTGATGTTGAGGTGAGCTAGAAGATGTATAAAGTTGATTCTGTCACAATGCAGGTTATCCGATATGCTATGGAGCAGATAGCCGACGAGATGGGCTACAGTCTCATGCGCATGTCGCGAAGCACGATAGTTAAGGAGATAATGGATTTCGCCTGCGCCATTCTCGATCGGGATGGTAACACCGTCGCTCAAGCGCAATGCCAGCCGATGATGTTGTATAGCCTGGAGATGACGGCCCGCAAGATGATGGAGATGTACCCCGAGGATTATTTCCACGACGGGGACGTGATAGTCAGTAACGATCCATATCTCGGTGGACAACACATTATGGACGTTCAATTCTTTTCGCCAGTGATACACGACGGTAAGCTCTTCGGATTCGTTGCCGACATAGCACATCAGCTTGACATGGGCGGATCTGTGCCCGGTGGGGTGGCCGGGGGTCTGACGGAGATCTACCAGGAAGGCCTGCGGCTATCACTGCTGAAGCTGTACGACAGGGGCGAAGAGGATCGACAGCTATTCACGGTGATCGCGAATAACATACGCCTGCCGGAGAGGACACTGGGCGACTTCAAGGCGCAGGCGGCGGCGACGTTTGTCGGCGTGCGACGAGTGAAAGAGATCCTGGCCAGGTACGGTGCGGATACTGTCACAGCCGCTGTGCAGAAGTTGATGGACTACAGCGAGAGCCGAATGCGGCAAGGGCTGAGAGATCTGCCGGATGGATCATACATGGGCATTGATTACGTCGACAACGATGGACACTCCGATGAGCCCGTCAGAATTCAGGTAAACCTGCATAAGAAGGGGGATTCCATCAATATCGACTTCGATGGGACGAGCAAGCAGGTACGTGGCAACATCAACTCTCCAATAGCCTGCACCCTCGGAGCTGCATACTATGCCCTGATCGGTGTGGTCGATCCCCATATGCCAGTAAACGCTGGATCGTACCGGCCTATTTCGATATCGGCCGAACCCGGCTTGCTCACCAACCCGCTTCCTCCCAGCGCCGTGACGGCGCGCAGCCAGACGGCGACCAAGATAGTGGAAGCAGTGCTCAAAGCCATCGCGCCGGTAGCTCCAGATCGAGTGTGTGCTGGGAGTCACGGTCAGGCATCCACCTGCGCATTCATTGGCACCGATCCTGAGACGGGTAAGGGCTTTGCCTATGTCGAGATTCAGGGTGGTGGCTCTGGGGCACGAGCGGACAAGGACGGTCCCGACGGACAGGATATTCACCTGGGCCGCTTCATGAACACGCCGGTGGAGGCGGCTGAGCTCGAGTTTCCCATTATGATCGAGAGGTACGAGTTCCTGCCGGATACTGGCGGTGCCGGCAAGTTCCGTGGGGGATTAGCCCTTAAGAAGGATATTCGCTTCTTAGCGGATGTCACGTTCACGCGGTACACTGATAGGCAGGAGTTCTCGCCCCAGGGGCTATTCGGCGGAAAAGAAGGCGCCAGGGGACGGCTGGTCCTGAATCCAGGCGCTCCAGACGAGGAGCGGCTGAAATCCAAAGGGGTCGAGCCGCTCAAGAGTGGCGATACGCTGAGCATCAGGCTTCCGGGAAGTGGCGGATACGGGAATCCCCTGGAGCGGGACCTGGAAGCCTTGCAGCAGGACGTGATAAACGGAAAGGTCAGCTTGGAATCAGCGCGCAATGATTACCTGGTGGTGTTCCGATCCGATTTCACTATCGATGAGGCCGCGACGGCAGAGTTGCGGGGTTGAGAGGGAACTGACCGGTATGACCCAACATAGCGTCGTAGGCAAGAGCATCCCGAGAGTTGACGGACTGGACAAGGTTCTGGGAAGAACGAAGTATGCCGGGGATCTGAGCATGCCCGGGATGTTGTACGCTAAAGCGCTGCTCAGCGAACGCGCTTCGGCCAGGATAGACCGAGTCGACGTAAGCAGGACCACGTCTATGGAAGGCGTGGTAGCCGTGCTCACCGCCAAAGACGTACCTGGATTGGGTCGGTTTGGAGTGATCGCCCAGGATCAGCCCGTTCTGGTTGGGGAAGGGGAGGAGGTTCGCTTTACTGGCGATGCTCTCGCGCTGGTTGCGGCGGAGTCTCAACAGGTGGCCGAGCGAGCTGTACGATTTATCGAAGTCGAGTATGAGGAGCTTCCTGGTCTGTACACCATCGACGATGCGCTGCGTGATGGGGCTCGCTTCCTACATTCCGACAAGCCCGGAAACGTATGCCTGGCGGCCGAGATGCGCATCGGCGAACCTGAATTGGCTTTGCGTGAAGCTGATGTGGTGGTGGAAGAGACTTACAACACCTCACGGCAGGAGCACGCCAGCATCGAGACTGAGGCGGCACTGGCCTTTGTGGACGGTCAGGGACTATTGAACGTTCATTCCTGTGTCCAGGACCCCTACCATTTCGCAAGAGATATTTCGCGCGCCTTGGGCATTTCGATGAACAGGGTCAGGGTAGCTAGTCCCGCGGTAGGCGGTGGCTTCGGCGCAAAACTGGACATAACTATCCAGCACTGGCTGGCCCTGCTGGCTATGAAAACCCGCCGGCCTGTGAAAATGATGCTGACGAGAGAGGAATCGTTCCGCTTGCACCCGAAGCGGCATCCCATGCGCATCAGCATCAAATTAGGTGCGAGTCGTGACGGCAAGATGGTGGCTTTGCAGGCAAAGGTGATCAGCGACGGCGGAGCCTACACTGGTCGCTCCCCGACGGTTCTGCGCGTCAATCAAATGGCTTTGCCTGGCCCTTACGATATTCCCAACATCCACGTAGACAGTCGAGCCGTGTTCACGAACAACCCGGTGTCGGGAGCGTTCCGTGGATACGGTGCGCCGCAGGCGGTCCTGGCCAGAGAGGCGGCGATAGACCTGCTGGCCAGGGAAATCGGGATGGACCCCGTCCAATTTCGCTTGAGCAACTGCGTCAGGGATGGGCAGAAAGTTGCAAACAAGTTCGTTATGCTTGACAGCCCGATCAGCCTTCCACAAGTGGCAAATAAGCTAACGGAGGCTGCGGGACTTAAGCCAGTGGCTGCTGGGCCGCGAGAGTTGGTGGGACGCGGCGTTGCCTTCGATATGCCGACGTTCGACATAGGGGTATTTCCCGGAATCGGCCTCTCCGGCGCCGGTGCCACGGTGGAGATGTTACAGGATGGCTCAGTCACCGTGTATTCGACGGCCATCGAAATGGGCCAGGGTGTGGCTACGGTTCTCACTCAGGTCGTAGCCGAGGTGCTAGGGGTGGATGTGCGCGACGTTGAGGTCGTTCTTGGAGATACCAATGCCGCGCCTAAAGCAGGTCCGACGTCCGCCTCACGGCAGACCTACGTTTCAGGCAACGCCGTGCGCATGGCCGCCGGCAACCTGCGAGAACGTATCTTGGAGAGGGCTGGAAAGGAGTTGGAGATCGATGCCAGGGACCTGGTTATCGAAGGTGGCCGCATCTTTCCTGTGGATGGTTCTAAGCCAGGAGTGGAATTAGCGCAGGTGGCTGCGCTGTGTTTTCAGGATGGCATCAGTCTGCGGGAGGAGGGATGGTTTAAGGCGAGCCACGGAGCACTTCAGGGCCATACCTTTATGGCCTCTCTCGCCGATGTGGCAGTGGATGTGTTGACGGGCACGGTGACAGTCAAAAAGCTGGTGTGTTCCCACGACACCGGTAAGGCCATAAATCCACTTGGCGTCATTGGCCAGTTGTACGGCGGTGCCGTGCAGTCGCAGGGGTACGCGTTGACGGAGAACCTGCTCTGTGAAGACGGAGAAGTAAGAACTGCCTCCCTGACTGAATACCTCGTTCCCACTTCGCTAGACATTCCGCCGGAGCTGACAGCCGTAATCGTGGAGGAGGCCTCCCCCACGGGCCCATTTGGGGCTAAAGGTCTGGGCGAGCACGTAATGGGCAGCGTTCCACCTGCCATTCTGAATGCCGTATGCGACGCCGTTGGGGCGCGGCTGACACGACTGCCGATCCATCCGCAGGAAGTGCTCGACGCTATCCAACGGAATGCGTAACCAGGAGAAAACGTTGTTTCCAGACTTCGAGTATCTGAAGCCAAGGAATTTGAAAGAGGCGTTGCAGCCGCTGGGGGAGCTGGGAGAACGGTGCCGGTTGCTTGCTGGAGGAACAGCGCTGCTAGTGGATGTGCGTGATGGACACGTAAGCCCCGAGCTACTTGTGGATATCGGCGAGTTGGATGTTTTGAGATTCATCAAAGTTGATGGGGAAATCATGCGGGTTGGGGCGGCGACTACGCTCATGGAGATCGAAGAGTCGCCTTTGCTGCAAAAAGAAGCTTCGTTTCTCGTCGCCGCTGCCTCCTCCGTAGGTGGTCCCCAGATCCGAAATCGCGCAACCATCGGAGGGAATTTGCTCTACGCCTCTCCTGGGGCAGATATGGCACCACCCCTGTTGGCACTGGGAGCGACGCTTCGTCTTGTCAGCCTTAAGGGAGAACGACAAGTTCCTATCGAGGAGTTCTTTGTTGGGCCCAGACGCACCATCTGTCGGGCTGATGAGTTACTGACGGAAGTGTCATTCCCTATCGGCAAGGCTGGCAGAGGAGCATTCATCAAGCTCGGCCTGCGTAACGCCATGGCCATATCGGTCGGGTCTGTAGCAGTTTATTTGGAGATCGATCCGTCCACCAGCATAGTTCAGGAAGCGAGAATATCGTTGGGAGCCTTGGCGCCCACGCCGATACGTATTAAGACATTGGAGGATATGCTTCGCGGCGAACGCGCGAGCGCACCGTTAATAAAGGAAGTGGCAGAGGCGGCCAAGCGGCAAGTACATCCTCGGTCATCATCGATTCGATCTTCGCCGGAATACCGCAAGGCGGTGGCAGGGGCCTTGGTTCAAAAGGCTTTGGAACAGGCGATTCTCTCAGATTAGAGCATAGGCAGAATTGGATTGAGGGGGATTCGATGGCCAAGGATCTTAGGCAGTTTCTGCAAGTGGCAAAGGAAGTTGGTCCCGATTATTACGTGGAGGTTAAGAAACCGCTCAGCCCTAAACTCGAGGTGTGCGTTATCCAGCAAAAACTGGCGCGAGAGGGGCGCTTCCCAGTGATCTATTGCCCGAAAATCGAAGGGAGCGACCTCCCACTCGTGACAGACCTGTTTGGCAGCCGCGAGATGATGGGCCTGGCAATGGGAATGGATCCTCGAAAGGCGACCAAACAGGATATCTTCCACGAGTTTAGAAGGAGAAATGGAACCACCAGACCTGTTCAGACCGTTGCATCCTCACAAGCTCCCGTCCACGAGGTGGTTCTTAAAGGTGACCAGGTGGATCTCGGGCTTTTGCCTATCATCCATCACGCGCCGCTCAATTCTGGAAAGTACGTATCGGTTGGCTGCATGGTCTGCAACGACCCGGACACAGGGATTCCGAACATCGGGATATATCGACATGAGTTGAAAGGCAAAGACAAGCTTGGCGCAATGTTGAACCCCGGCCATCACGCTGCCTACATCGCTCGACGCTACGCCGAGCTTGGCAAACCGATGGAGGTGGCCATTTTTATTGGCCATCATCCTGCCGCAATCCTGGGTTCGCAATATACTGGTCCTCAAGATGTGAACGAATATGAAGTGATGGGCGGCTTCCTTGATGAGTCATTCTTGGTAACGCAGGCGCTGACGGTGGACCTTCAAGTGCCCGCTCTGGCCGAGATCGTGATTGAGGGGATCATCGACCCCCTCGAAATGGTCACCGACGGTCCTTTCTCCGAATATCCTGGGTACTATGGCGAAGGGGCAAAACCTTGCTACTTGATGAATATGACGGCCATAACCATGCGTAAGGATGCCATTTATCACGACCTCGACCCTTCGCATCGGGAGCATAACCTGAGTGGCGCGCTGGCCTACGAGTCAGCAGTTTACGACGCCGTGAAGAGTGCAGTTCCGACAGTGAAAGAGGTGTATTCTCCACCTTCGGGAGCAAACGTTTTCACCTTCTACGTATCTATAGCCAAGCGCGTTCCAGGTGAGGGAAAGCGCGCCGGTTTGGCTGCCCTAGCCTTTCCGACTAACGGAAACGCGGTTGTGGTGGTCGACGAGGACGTTGACGTTTTTAACGAAGAGGAAGTGCTGTGGGCCGTTTATACTCGAATGGTGCCAGATAAAGATATCCTCGTCATTCCTGCGATAACAGGTCCGCACCTTCATCCTACTGCGTACGATGAGACCGGGCTGAAGAGAGGCCCAATGACGACAAAAATGATAATCGATGCCACTATGCCAGTCGGTCTACCATTTGCGAAAAGAATTGTCCCCCCTAAAGATCTTTGGGAATCCATGAATCTCGAAGACTATCTAAGCTAGGTATCATGGTTTCATCAACTGAGTTGCTTTGGGACTACACGGCGTCCTGGCATATGATTCTACCGTAGGCGTGCCATTTGACCGAAGAAAAGCTGTTAAAAGGAGTGGACTATGAAAAAGTTGCTTGGATCTATACTGTTTGTGGTGTTACTGGCAGCGTTACCGCTTATTAATGGCTGTGCGTCGACCCCTACCCCAATACCAGCGGCTCCAACTCCAAAATCTGAGGTTCCCACGCCGAAACCAGCGGCTTCGATACCGAAGCCGGAGACTTCTACCACAAAACAGGAGGCTACCGCTGGCCAGGCGGCAACTGTTAAGGTCGGTACCTTAGCAGCAGCCAGCGACGCGCCCATTTACATCGCGCTGGGAAAGGGATACTTCAAGCAGGAGGGCCTCACCGTAGAGCTCATTCCTTTCTCGGGCATTCCTCAAATGACGCCGCCGTTGTCCACCGGTGAGCTAGACGTTGGAGCTGGGATCATAGCTGCCTCGACTTTCAACGCCGTTGACCGTGGGGTAAACCTGAAGTTGGTAGCCGATAAATCATCCATCCAAAACGACAAGTTTATGTATGGCAGTGTAGTGGTCCGCAAGGATCTGATCGATAGTGGGGCTGTGAAACAGATAAAGGACCTGAAGGGGAGGAAGATCGGTGTTTCCTCGCTTCAGAGTGGTGTGGAGGCCCTGGTCGACTTCGTCCTTGAGAAGGGTGGACTCACTATCAAGGATGTTGACTTGGTTAACCTGAGCTATCCGGACGCAGTGGCTGCGCTGGGGAATAAAGCCATCGATGCAGCTTGGCTCATCGAGCCTGCCCAGACAACGGCAATAGAAAAGGGCGTAGCATCGCTATGGGAGCCAGGCTTCGTGCAGAAGTATACCGGTGGTGTGGCTCCTGGGGCGTCTATGGTGTACTCTGATAAGTTCGCTAAGAATGTCGATTTGGGCCGCAAGTTTATGGTCGCCTACCTGAGGGGGGTCCGAGACTATATGGATGCCTTTGCCAAAGGCAAGAACAAGGCGGGAATAGTCTCTATCCTGGTCAAAGATACGAACATGAAAGACCCCGCCATGTACGACAAGGTGCGGATGACCTATATCGATCCCAATGGACACGTGGATGTCACTAGCGCAAAGATGGTCCTGGATTACTTGAAGAAGATGGGCTACTACACCGGCAAGTTGGAGATAAAGGACATAGTCGATCCGCAATTCGCTGACTATGCCGTGCAGCAGCTGGGCAAATATAAGTAGGACCAGCGTAAGTTTGTCCGCGTTCGCAGGTTAATGAGACGCCAGAATGATAGGCGGACAGAGTCGTCCGCCTGCGGCGAACTCACAATGTAGTGGCCGACCGCTGTGTCTGCCTTCGTCATTTTTTAGTTTGACAACCATATGGTGAGGGGACGAAGTAGCTTGAAGAAATCGGTTATCGAACTAGAAGTTAATGGACGCCACATGTCCCTGGAGGTCAAGCCGACGACCCGACTGATCGACGTGTTGCGGGACGATCTGGGCCTGACGGGCACTAAAGAGGGGTGTGGCAAGGGCGATTGCGGCGCTTGCACGGTTCTTCTCGATGGCATTGCAGTTAATTCGTGCCTCGTGCTGGCGGTCCAGGCAGACAAGAAGGAAGTTACGACGGTAGAGGGACTGGGCAGCCCTGATGAACTGCATCCTTTGCAAGAGGCATTTCTTCGCAACGGCGCGGTTCAATGTGGCTACTGCACACCGGGCGTGCTGCTGTCGGCCAAGACGTTGTTGGATAGGAATCCGAAGCCTACAAGAGAGCAGATCGCCGTTGCCATCTCTGGCAACCTGTGTCGCTGCACTGGCTATAAGCAGATCATAGATGCGGTGGCCGACGTTGCGCAGGTGATAGGTGCAGAGCGCGCTGCTAACTGAAGACAGTTATTCGGAAAGCTAGAGCGGAAATAGAGGAGGCGTTTCCCTCTGGCACCTTGGTAGTTTTTTGCCATCTGCTCGACCCTGGAACCATGTATCGGGAGGAGTAATTGATATGGAACACACTGTTGAGAGCGATGTCCTCATAATTGGCGGCGGGTTGGCCGGCGCCTCCGCTGGCGTGCGCTTACACGACCTCGGGGTGGAGCGCGTTTGCCTGGTGGATAAGGCCAGAGTAAGCCGTAGCGGGTGCAGCACCTTCGCCGCTGGTGTCATAACTGCGTGGTTTCCTGAGGATAACATCGATGATTGGGTGCGCGAGACCGCAGAACGCGGTCAGTACATGAGCGACCAGGAATGGGTTGAAACCCTTTACCTGAGGGGGTACGAATGGATCTGTCAGTTAGAGGGTTGGGGCGTCGAACTTGAAAAGGATGCTCAGGGCCGAATTGCCCGTGTATGCGGACGCGGTCAGCTGCCACATAAGGCGCTACGCAATATTATGTTTCACGGGCCACAGTTTATGGAGATGATGCGCAAGCAGCTTATCAAACGGCATTTGCGACTCGTGGAGGGGGTAACGATTACTGACCTACTGACTGAGGGTAGTCGGGTAGTGGGGGCAATCGGGTTCAATCCTCGTGAGGGCGATACCTACACGTTCTATTCGAAAGCGGTCATAATGGCCGCCGGCGCCAACGCTTACAAGTCCATCAATATCGGCCATAAGAACATTACAGGAGACTCTCACGGAATGTCATTCAGGGTGGGAGCCGAGCAGGCCTGCTTCGACTTTTGCACGCAGCAGACTTGTGCAAGGAACTTCGATATGACCGGCTTGAATATGCTAGTGGGCTTGGGAGGCAAGCTGACCAACAATAATGGCGACCGGTTTATGCTCCGCTACTTCCCCGAGTACAAGGAGCAGGAGATCTTGCCACATTTGTGTGGCTCGATGGCGATGGAGGTCCACCGTGGCCGCGGCCCGATCTTCCTCGACATGACTGACCTCTCAGGCGACGGAATAGCTCGCTTGCGCAGAGTCATCCCTATCGCCATGCAAATTTTCGATGACGCCGGCGTCGACCTCCAGCGCGATCGGATTGAATGGACGATCCGTCCCGGCGCTTTTTCCATCGCATCGGGGGGAGGAGGAGCTGTAATCGATCGTGATTGTCGCACTACTGTGCCCGGCCTGTTCGCCGTCGGCGATGCTGCCTGCACTACCACGTATAACGGCGTAGGCGATTCAGGGGCACAGAATCTGCTGTGGTGCATGGTTTCGGGTGGTATTGCAGCCGAAGCTGCTGCAAGCGAGGCTGGCACCGTTCGAATGCCGGCAGCAAATGCGCGCCAAGTATCAGAATTGCGTGAAATCTCTTTTGCCCCGCTGAACCGCCGTGAAGGCCCGACGCCAGATGATGTCCTACTACAGCTCCAGATGACCATCTTCCCCTACACCGTTACCGTGATTCGCCATCGTGATAGGCTCGAGCGTGCTGTCAGAGAGGTGGTCCGCATTCAGGATGAAGAAATGCCCCGAATTGTGGCGGCAGACGGCCACCAGTTGGTGAAGGCGAACGAACTGCGTAATATGCTTTTGTGCGCCCAGTTTACATTGCGCTCCTCGCTCCATCGTGAGGAGAGTCGCGGCGCGAACCTCAGGGAGGATTTCCCTGAGACGGACAATGTGAACTGGCTGCGATGGACTATGGTACGTTCAAAGGGTGATGGCCTAGAGATCAGTAGCCGTCCATTGCCGATAGAACGGTTCCGATTTCGGCCACCTAGCGAGCGATATTTGCATCCAATCTTTGCTCGCGCGGATATCCGATTGGATAAAGCCACTACCGCCGAGCAAGATGATCGGCCTATCTTTTATTCCAGTGACGTTTAGTCGGGAGGTGGAACAATGGCGATTATCGGCATCGTAGAGGAGAAGTGCACCGGCTGCGGGATTTGTGTCCGTTCCTGTCCCATGGATGTCATTCGTCTGGACAAACAGGCTAAGCTAGCCCGGATCGCGTATCAGAGCGACTGCATGACGTGCTATCTATGCCAAAAGGATTGCCGAGAGGAAGCTGTGATTGTGTCAGCGGCGCGTGCCAAGCATATACCTTTGGCATGGTAGTCGGTATTGCCAGTCCTATGGGTCGATCAGCCCTTTGAGTATGAAGGCGGCGTTGTATCCGCCCTTTAGGAGGAATGAGCGATGAGGTTTCTCACATCAGCACTGGTAGTAGCCGTAGCTGTATTACTTTCCGTACTTACCGCATGCGGCAGCCCTGTTGCACCCAAAGCTCCGACGAGCACGTCGGGTCAGCCTGTACCTACTCAGAAAATGGCAGAAAAACCTTTGGCATCTCCAACCCGAGCAGCAACTGCGCCGGCCGCAAAGGGCGAGCAGATCGTCCATTTGGGCGGGACTGGCCTCATTTCGGACGCTCCTTTCTACATTGGCATGGAGAAAGGCTATTTCAAAGAAGCTGGCATCGACATCGACTTGGTAAGCTTTGCCTCGGCTGGAGACGTAATGGCATCGCTTTCGGCCGGTCAACTTGATGTCGTCGGTGGTGGTATTAACATCGGAACATTCAACGCCGTTGCTCGTAACTTGCCAGTTTTGGTGGTAGCCGACCGCGCTTACCTGACGCATGGCTTCGATGGCGATATCTGGATGGTGCGATCCGACCTAGCCGACCAGATCAAGAGCATACGGGACTTAAAGGGTCGCAAGGTGGCAATCAATGCTGCCAGCTCGCCACTGGTATATATGATTGGCAAGGCCCTGGATAAGAATGGCATGCGCTTGCAAGATATCAACATTGTCGTCCTGCCGTTCCCAGACATGGTTGCTGCGTTCAAGAATAAGGCTATTGATGTAGCCATAGAGGTCGAACCATTCGTGGCCCACATTGAGGAAGCGGGCTTCGCCAAGGCGTGGTTTGAGGTGAGCAAGGAGACTGGCCCAATGGAGACCGGCGTAGTGTTCTTCAACGCCGACTGGGCCAAGAAGAACCACGAGCTTGCCAACCAGTTTATGGTGGCCTTTCTCAAAGGGGCTCGTGACTACTACGATGCGATGCGCCATGGTCCCAATCGGGCCGAGGTGGTGCGAATCCTTACTAAATACACGACTATGAAGGATCCCGCTCTGTACGACAAGGTCCGCTGGATCGGACTCAATCCTGATGGTTTCGTCGATGTGGCGAGTCTCAAGGATCAGGTAGCCTGGTACGTGAAGCACGGCGATATGAAGGAGCCCGTCGCGATCGATAAGGTCGTCGATAACACATACCTTGAGTACGCGCTGAACAAGCTGGGCAAATACAAGAAATAACCGAAGAGCACGACGCCACGCACAGCGGTCTGCCACGGGCTTGCTAGCGTAAGCGAACGGCTTGGGCGGCGGCCTGCTGAAACAATTGCTTTAGGGGGTACCGAATGCCATACGAGGATTTGCGCGAGTTTCTCACCGATCTTCGCGAACGGGGCCAACTGGTCCAGGTTGACCGCAGTGTATCTCCGCACCTTGAGTTATCACTCATCACCAAAGAACTGAACGATAGGCAAGGTCCGGCTGTGCTGTTCACAAACGTACAGGGTTCGCCCTTGCCCGTGGTCACCAATCTCTTCCCCAATCGCGAGCGAGCCGCTATGGCTCTGGGGGTCGGTGTGGACGATATGCGGGACCGCTGGATAGAGGCAATGCGGGCCCCGCTAGAGCCTGTAATGGTCGATCGGGCAGCCTGCAAAGAGGTTATTCGCGACAGCGCTGATCTCACACAGATCATTCCCCAGATCGTCTGGCACGAGGGAGACGGAGGCCCTTACCTGCCTTTTGGCTTGTGCATCTGCAAAGACCCTGATACTGGCCGGCGCAACATGGCTATCTACCGCATCCACATGAAGGGCGGCAACAAGGTAGGAATGAAGCTCCAGCCGCCTCAACACGGCGGCGTCTGCTATGCCAAGGCCGAGGCACGTGGAGAACCATTGCAGATTGCGATTGCCATTGGTGGCGACCCTGCGTTGTACATCGCCTCCCAGGCAGTCACCGGTTTTGGCGTCGATGAGCTGGGCCTGGCAGGTCGCCTGCGTGGTGCGCCCGTCGAGCTGGTCAAATGCGAGACCGTCGACCTAGAGGTCCCTGCAGGGGCCGAAATCGTCTTGGAGGGACGAGTGCTACCAGGCGTGCGTGAGGCGGAGGGGCCATTCGGGGAATTCCAAGGATATTACAGCGGAGCTTCTATGCGCCAAGTTGTCGAGTTTACTGCCATCACTCATCGTCGTGATCCGATCTACTTGGCTACCTATGAGGGGCGACCGCCGACCAACACTCACGTGCTCCAGGCCATTGCTCGTGAGCCGAGATACTTCACCCAAATCCGTGATTACGTCTGCCCAACGGTAAAGGATGTTTACGTCACGCTGGGTGGCGCGGCCTGCTATCACGTGTGGGTTTCTATCCACCAACAGGCGGCAGGTCAGGCAAAGAATGTGGCTCTCGAGTTATTAAAGAGCCACTTGGTCAAACACGTGATCGTGGTTGATGATGATATCGATGTGCGTGATCCGCTACAGATGGAGTGGGTTCTGGCAACACGGGTGCAGGCTGATCGGGATGTGCTTATCTTGCCGGGCATGGCCAGTCAACATCTTGACCCGTCCCAACCCGCTCACCCCTCCGGTCTAGGATGCAAGATGGCTATTGACGCGACGATACCGTATGGCCAGGATTATGACAAAGTGGAGTTTTCTCCTGACTTGGTTGAACGGGTGCGGGCTAATTGGGGTGCATACGGATTGCGGTGATGTCCAAGAGCGCCCAGGAATTCGTAATGACCATACAAGTCCACATATGTGATGCTCGGCGGGCCGCCAGATGCTCGCCTATCGCGACGCGCCGAATATCGTCTCCTTTATCGCCTTGAACAGCCTGGCGTGATCTATGTTCGGCTCGGGGCTGGCACCTTCGCGGTAGGCGACGTTGACTATGCACGCGTCGCCACAGCGTCCACAGCAGTTGCAGTCTTGCAACGCTTTCGTAAACCAGGCTGGCAGAGCCTGGGTAGACATACGCTCTTCCAGGAGCGCTCTGGCGGTGGCGATGATGGCTCTGGGAGTGTAAATTTCCAGGGGCAGGTTCTTCCGCAGCACGGCGCAGCTCTTCGTCTCCCGACACATCCCGCAGCGCTGACAGCGATAAACGGCATTGATCAGCTCAGGGGCGGCCAGGTGCGGCCATTTCGCCGGGTCGAACCAGTGGGGAAGCGGAAGCCGCGAGGGAGGAACGTAGGGCAATGGCGAGACTTCATCTGGTGGAAAACTCAACATCCAGTCGACAAACAAACCTGCAACGGTCATCGAAGCCTCTCCTCGTCAAGAAATGCATTCTCCACTCGCATCGACCTTATTCGTCGATGGAGAAGCCCACCATGCCAGGCGACATAATGTTGTTCGGGTCGATGGCTTGCTTGATGCGTTTGAGCAGCTCGAAGTGGGTCCCCAGGCGCGGCATGCACCATCCCCACAGCGTTCCCATCTGGATCGGCGCGCCTCCCAGACCCAGGAGGCTCTCCTGAGCCTCCCGCGCGCACGCCATAACGGTCTGATATTGCTTCGGATACTGCTCCAGGAACATGATCGTCGGGTAGCAGACGAAGGCAGTGCCGATCTGAAAGCCGCCGATGAAGTACGCAAGGCGGTACTTCCCCGCGATTATGGTGTCACATATGTCCCTGATCTGATGATAGTACCACGCCATCTTGCCTAACGGATAATGGAGGGGCAGCAGCGCACGGGCGCCCAGCTTGTACATGCCGCCTGGTATAAGCGAATAGCGCTTTTCCCAGTAGGCACGGGCCTTTCCATTGTCGGATTCCACCCCGCCATGTTCCCTGGCCAGTTGTCTCAGGCGCTCCAACTGATGCTCGACGATGACGTCGTCTCCTTCGATTATATAGACCAGTTGCGCGTCGGGATACTCGCCAGGGCGAAGCGCCTCCATCGACTTTTTCTCCCGCAGCGCGGCGAAGTTGGCCTGAATTCTCTCCTGGCGAGCCCTATATAGCACCTGGCAGGCGTCGTCCACCGAGGCGAAATCCAGGGCAGCGAAGCCGTAGCGCGCGGGAATGCGCTCGATGCGTGTGGTGGCCTCGACCAGGATCCCAAGGGTGCCCTCCGAGCCGCAGAACAAGCCTGTCAAATCGTTGGCGTACGCGTAGCGGAAGAACTGCCCACTTCCTCCGGCGACCTTTTGCGCGCTCGGATTCGCCGCCGATCCCGTGATGATGACCTCGCCCGACGGAATCACCACTTTGCAGCCAACGATCGCATCGCCTTGAGTGCCCCACAGCGCCGAGCCGATGCCATCGCCGTGCGCCAGGAAGCTCCCCGCGACGCAGGCGGTGAGCGCCCCTTCTGGCGAGACCAGATTGTAGTACCCTTCCTTGTGCTTCGCCAGGGCCTCGTTCAGTTGCACGAAGGTTACCGCCGGCTGCACGGTGCAGGAGAAAAGCTCTTCGTCGATGCTGATGACGCGGTTCATGCGACGCAGATCGACGACGATGCCCCCACCGCAAGGAATGCATCCGCCCCAGAGGTTCGAGCCAGAGCTACGTGGATAGACAGGGGTGTGAGTTTCGTTGGCCAGAGCCAGGATCGCGGCGACCTGCTCTGTCGTCTCAGGCACGACCGCGAGATCGGGCGTCGCGGGAGGCAGCGGGCTGGCGTCCTTACCGTAAACCCACATCGACGCGGGATCGTCCAGCACGAAGTCATCCCCCACGATGGCGACTAAAGCGTGGCGAAGCCGCTTCTTGTCCACTTTATCTTCCCAATTCCTTCTCCTGTTCGTTTTCGCGCCGCTGGCTTGAAACTAGGCCACTGGTTGTCCATCTCTTAACAGCAGTTTCCCGTCCAGCTCCAGGGTCGGCCTCTCCATTAGCACGTCGAGGTGTATGTGGCTGCGGATGGGACTGCCGAAGGTAGCGCCATCGCCCAGACCGAAATGCGCCGTGCCGAAGATCTTCTTATCCTCGAACCCCCCCACCCGTTCTTTGATGGTTGGATTCGTTCCCAGGCCCAGCTCGGCGACGTTGAAGGCGTTCTCCCCTGCCTCGTCCAGGACGCGGCGCAGCTCGTCGGCGTCGCGTCCGCCGGATATATCCGTCACGATCCCGCCGGACATCGTTATCTTGATCGGTCGGGATACCCGCCCCAGATGGGTTATCATCCCGTCGATGACGGCGACGCCCTCGGCCGTTCCTTCCGCGACACCGATGGCCGCCTCCGCGAACGTCGGCAGAGCGCCCCAGGCTCCGGGCTCCCGCAATACGTGCGTGAGGCATAACGCCTGCCTGCCGCTCAGACGCATCGTGACGTCCGTCCCGATGTCCGAGGTCACACGAGCCACTTTCGTCCGAGTGAGCAGATCACCAACCCTTATGGTATTCCTGCGGCTCTCCTCCAACGCGCCCTCGCTGAGGCCGCGGATATCTGTGGTAATGAACGCCTGCCGTGCCCCGCGTGCAGAAGCGTTCCTTCTGAGGTCGGTGTGGCCCAGGAACTGCGTCCGCGCATAGGATACGAGGTAAAGAATGACGTCGCTGGTCGCGACAGCCTCGACCGTGGCAGGGTGCGCATCTTCCAGCTTGTCGAAAGCGTAGTAGCCCTCGAGAAGAATGGTCTCGACACCCTGCTTCTGTGCGACGCTCGCCAGCGCGCGAGCCGTCTCGCCTTTTTCGGGATCACATACAACCGCGAGACGCTCCCCGGTCTTTACACCCATGCACGAGTTGAGGATGATTCGGGCACCTCCGGCCAGTTGTTCGTCCATTTCCTGCATTTCTCCTTTACGCCATTGTTCTGTTTTCCGGCCGCCAGGCCAGCAGCCGACGCTCGACAAAGCGCGCGGCCTGCGACAGCGCAACGCCGCAAACACCCAGCACGACCATAGTTACCATAAGGTTCGTGGCATCTAGCGAAGAGAGCGCGATGATGATCATGTAGCCAATGCCCACGTTGCCGCCGATGTACTCGGCCAGAACCGCGGATATCAGCGCGAAGCTCACCGCGTTGGGCAACGAGGCGAAGGCCCAGGCCAGCGCGTTCGGGATGATCAGCGTCTTCATCAATTGCAGGTCCGATGCTCCCAGTATCCGACAGGAGTCTACGTAATACCTTTCGATGCTTCGCCCACCCTGAAAGGTGTTAAAGAACACGAGAAGGAATT
>JAMCWX010000072.1 GCA_023480885.1 Chloroflexota bacterium
TATAGCATATGGGGCATAAGTGACACATTGAGAAGATTGACACCCCTCGCCTGGCTAGCTTATACTTTAATTGCATTGCCACAAGTTTGATCAGGCGTCTGCCCACGGGCCTGGTCAGGAATATGGAAGTAGCTAACAGGAGGCGTTAGATGGACCTGGCGATCAGGAGCCTGGCGGAGAAGATTCGAGACATTCCTGATTTCCCACAAAAAGGCGTTTTGTTCAGGGATATTACGACACTTCTGAAGGATGCTGTGGCGTTCAAGGTAGCTATCGATAAGCTAACGCAGCCATTCAATGGAATGCCCATCGACGTGGTCGTCGGCATGGAATCGCGCGGCTTCATCTTTGGAGCGCCGCTAGCCTATAACCTTGGCGCTGGCTTCGTGCCTGTCCGCAAGATGGGCAAACTGCCTGCCTCGGCGATCCGCGCAGAATACGACCTTGAGTACGGCACGGCTGCCCTGGAGATTCACGAGGACGCTATTCAGCGCGGACAGAGGGTGCTCGTGATCGATGACCTCCTGGCGACGGGCGGCACTGTCTCGGCCACCATCGACCTGGTGGAGCGTCTCGGTGGCCAGGTCGTCGCCGTAGCCTTCCTTATCGAGTTGACAGCCCTTAACGGCCGGGATAGGCTGCGAGACCGAGAGGTTATCAGCCTCATACGCTACTAACACGCTGAATGGTACTTTTGTGCGGATTGGATTGCAAGCCGTTCTGCCATATGCTATAATCGGTCACAAGTGAATAACAGGCACGCTCTTATCCAGAGAGGTGGAGGGACTGGCCCTGTGAAGCCCGGCAACCGATCTGGGAGCTTGGGTTCACGTAGCGCCACGAGCGGCGCAGTGAGCCCAGCATTCCAGTTACGGTGCCAACTCCGACAGAGTGC
Organism: Chloroflexota bacterium; assembly: GCA_023480885.1. Lineage (GTDB taxonomy): Bacteria > Chloroflexota > UBA6077 > FW602-bin22 > JACPRP01 > JAMCWX01. The sequence goes on from JAMCWX010000072.1 coordinate 896, forward strand.
TTAGCATTCTGAGAGATGAGAGACGAAGCTCGTTTGCGTGACTTCTCTCTCCGAGAGAAGTTTTTTTGTGCTGTGAGACCCTGAAGAGAGGCGAGACCCGTTGAAAACGCTGCGATGGGAAGATGGTGCGCTCAAGCTGATAGATCAGACCAGACTGCCCCTGGAGTTCGCCGTCGTGGAGTGCCGGACGTACCAGGAGGTCGCCGACGCTATCAGGGTGATGATTGTCAGGGGCGCGCCAGCAATTGGCGTTGCCGCGGCATTTGGCTTCGCGCTGGGTGCCTTGCAAAGCAAGGCCAGGGACAGAGGCGAATTGCTGGCCGAACTGTCAGGAGTCACGGAGACTCTGCGACAGACGCGGCCAACGGCAGTGAACCTGTTCTGGGCGCTTCAAAGGATGAACGCGGTTGCTCAATCGGCTGATGGGGATCTGGCAGAAATGCGGCGTGCCATACTATCAGAAGCGCACGAAATGGCCAGGGAGGATGAGGAGCGCAACAGGTGTATTGGCGCGTTTGGTGCGGAATTGGTGCGCGACGGCGATACAATCCTGACCCATTGCAACGCTGGCGCGCTGGCTACCGTCGACTATGGCACTGCGCTGGGCGTCGTTCGCGCGGCTCACGAGCAAGGGAAGCGCATTCACGTGCTGGTCGACGAAACCAGGCCCTTCCTCCAGGGGGCGCGCCTGACCGCCTGGGAAATGGAACAAGCCGGCATCCCGGCAACCCTGATCACCGACAACATGGCCGGGCACTTCATGAGCCGGGGCAGGATCGACGTGGTGGTTGTTGGCGCCGATCGCATCGCGGCCAACGGCGACGTGGCCAACAAGATCGGCACCTATTCCGTCGCGGTGCTTGCCAGAGAGAACGGCATTCCATTCTACGTGGCCGCACCGACATCGACCGTCGATCTTTCGCTGAAGTCAGGCCAGGAGATACCCATCGAGGAGCGCAGCGAAAGTGAAGTGCTTTACATAAATGGCAAGCGGATAGCGCCAGAGGGCATCTCCGCTGCGCATCCCGCGTTCGACGTGACGCCCAATCGCTACGTGACGGCGATCGTAACCGAGCAGGGCGTGGTGAGGTCTCCGTACCAGTTCGTAACGAAAGGGGTCTCAGAATAGAGCCAGTAATGAAAACCATCGGACATTGCCTTCCAACAACTATAGGCAGTATGCCACACACCTCGGCGCGCGAGGCGTGCGATCTGCTATTGCGATTCACGCCCGAAATCCCTGCCTGGCCACAACTGCCGGAGAGAACGCCGCTTGAGAACATGTATGCTCAATACACCGAACTGCTGCCGGGCGCCGAGGTAGTGGCAGGCAAGGTTCAAGTAGACCTGGGAGAAGCATTCCAGCGCGATCTGGAAAGGCTCTATTTCGACTATGTGGAGGGAAACGTCGACAGGTACCTGCCCAGTCCCGAAAGGGCGGCGGGTCTGCACGCTACGCTGGACCTGCTCAAAACCTCGGGCCGCCAGCCACTGGCCGCAAAGGGGCAGATCACAGGACCGATCAGCCTGGGACTGCAAGTTACCGACGGAAACCTCAAGCCGCTGCTCTACGACGATATTGCCTTCGATGCCGTTTCCAAGTATCTGCGCCTGGTGGCGAGGGCGATGGAAAAGGCTCTAGGCCAGGTAGGCCGTATGAGCGTAATCTTTCTCGACGAGCCATACCTGCACGCCTTAGGCTCCGCCCTGTTCTCCATAAGCAGGGATCAGGTTGTCGGCGGCCTCGAAGAGGTTTTTGGTGGTGTAAGCTGTCTGAAAGGAATACATTGTTGCGGCAACACCGATTGGCCGGTCGTGCTTTCGACGTCGCTAGATATCCTCAGCTTTGATGCGTATCGCTACGCGGAGACCCTGGCGCTGTACCCTGGCGATCTCAAACGCTTCCTTCAGCGTGGCGGCATCCTGGCCTGGGGCATAGTGCCCGCGGATGCTCTATTGCTGCAAAATGAGAACGTGCCAAGTCTGACGGCGAAGCTGTTGGACGCGATGCAGTTGCTCGCCGGCAAGGGCGTATCTCGCGAGATGCTCTTGAATCAATGCCTGATCACACCCTCTTGCGGCCTGGGGAGCTTGCCGATTCCAGCGGCAGAGCGGGCTCTGGGTCTGCTGGCGGGAGTATCGAGGGAAATGAGAGCGAGATTCTTTAACGGAGGCGAACAATGAGTGTCCTCGTCGTGGGCTCCGTAGCCCTCGATACGGTGCAGACACCCTTTGGCAGCGTGGTCGAAGCTCTGGGGGGTTCTGCCACTTACTTTTCTATCGCGGCGAGTTTGTTTACGAAGGTTAGTCTCGTCGCGGTTGTCGGCTCTGATTTCCCGTCTGAGCACATCGGCCTGCTCGAACGCGCGGACGTGGATCTCAAGGGGCTACAAATACGTGAAGGCAAGACCTTCCGTTGGGCTGGTAGATACGACTTCGATCTCAACACAGCCCATACTCTGGATACGCAATTGAACGTGTTTGCAACGTTTCACCCCTCACTGCCAGAAAGCTATAGGGACGCCCAGTTCGTCTTCCTGGCCAATATCGACCCAGACCTGCAGTTTGAGGTCCTTCAACAGGTTGCCGGTGCCAAACTCAAAGTTATGGACACGATGAACTTCTGGATCGAGGGCAAGCGTGAGTCCCTCACGAGGACGATTTCTGCGGTGGACATCGTGCTCATGAACGAGGCCGAGGTGCGTCAATACACGGATACCTATAATCTCGTGGCTGGGGCGCGCAAGATACTCGGCCTTGGCCCGAAAGCAGTGGTAGTCAAGCAAGGTGAGTACGGCTGCGTCATGTTCTCAGGTTCCGAGTATTTCGTCGCTCCGGCTTATCCTCTCGATCAAGTGAAAGACCCGACAGGCGCGGGAGACAGCTTTGCCGGCGGATTCATCGGCTATCTTGCCCGTGTGGGCGAAGTGACGCCAGTTGCGATCAAAAGGGCGATCGTGCACGGATGCGTTGTCGCTTCTTTCACCGTCGAGGATTTCAGCGTGGAGCGGCTGCGTTGCGTTAGCCAGGCAGAGATAGCTTGTCGCTATCGCGAGTTCCAGGAGTTCACATCCTTCGATGAAATGCCATCGAGATCTTATTCGTAAGGAGATGAAGAGATGCCAACGGATGCCAGGCATGGTTACGACATAAAGGACGCCAGTCTAGCGTCGATGGGCAAGCTCAGGATTGAGTGGGCCCAGTCTCAAATGCCTGTCCTGTCGTTGATCAGGAAGCGTTTCGAACAGGAGAAGCCTTTGAAGGGAGTTCGTCTCTCGGCTTGCCTGCACGTCACCACCGAGACCGCAAATCTGATGCTGACCCTCAAGAGCGGAGGAGCGGACCTGACGCTTTGCGCCAGCAATCCTCTGTCCACGCAAGACGACGTCGCTGCCTCGCTGGTTGTGGATTACGGCATACCGACCTACGCGATAAAGTGGGAGGACGAAGTCACGTACTACAAGCACATCGAGGCGGCGCTAGCACACAAGCCAAACGTGACTATGGACGACGGTGCGGATTTGGTGAGCTCGCTCCACAAAGATACTACCGGGCTAATCGAGTATGTCGTCGGCGGGACGGAAGAAACGACGACTGGCGTGATCAGGCTGCGAAGCATGGAGGCCAATGGCGTGCTGAAGTTCCCCATCGTCGCCGTCAACGAGGCGGAGACGAAGCACTTCTTCGACAACCGCTACGGCACCGGCCAGAGCACTATCGACGGCATTTTGCGGGCTACCAACGTGCTCTTGGCTGGAAAGACGCTGGTGGCTTCTGGATACGGTTGGTGTGGACGTGGCGTTGCCATGCGAGCCAAGGGCATGGGCGCCAACGTGATTGTCACAGAGGTAAACCCTGTGCGGGCTATCGAAGCCGTTATGGATGGCTACAGGGTCATGCCGATGGTGGAAGCGGCCAAAATCGCCGATATCATCGTCACTACGACCGGGAACATCAATATAGTCGATGAGCCGCATTTGAAAGTGTTGAAGGACGGGGCGATTCTGGCCAATTCGGGGCACTTCAACGACGAGATCAACATCCCCTCTAACGCGGGGATGTCGGCCAAGAAACGTCGCATTCGCGAGTTCGTCGACGAGTACACGTTCGCGGACGGTCGCCGCGTCTATCTCCTGGGAGAAGGGCGGCTGATCAATCTGGCCGCCGCCGAAGGACATCCTGCGGCGGTGATGGACATGAGTTTTGCCAACCAGGCGCTTTGCGCCGAGTTTATCGTCAAGGAGGGCAAGAGGCTCCAGAAGAAAGTCTACAATGTGCCTGAGCAAATCGACAAGGAGATCGCGCGTCTCAAACTCACCGCTATGGGCATCCAAATCGATGAGCTGACTGAGGAGCAGGCGCAATATCTCGTCTCGTGGGAAATGGGGACGTAATGTTCTGATACTTGCGGAAAGGTGAGCGAAAGGAGCACCGATGAGCAATATTACATTTATGAAGTCGCCCAAAGTTCTGTTTACCTCGGAATCGGTGACCGAGGGACATCCGGACAAGCTATGTGATCAGATTTCCGACTCCGTGCTCGATGCTATCATCGGGCAGGATCCGATGGCTCGCGTGGCCTGCGAATGCTCGGCCACAACTGGCCTCGTAGTGGTGATGGGAGAGATCACAACCGATTGCTACGTCGATATCGCAAAGATCGTGCGAGACACGGTGCGTGACGTCGGCTATACGCGCGCGAAATTCGGTTTCGACTTCGAAACCTGTGGGGTGATCGTCTCCGTCAAAGAGCAATCGCCTGATATTTGCCAGGGTGTGGACAAGGCCCTCGAGGTGAGAAGTGGCCAGGCCGACGAAGATCACTTCGAGTCGACGGGGGCAGGCGATCAAGGCATGATGATCGGTTTCGCCTGCAACGAAACCCCAGAGTACATGCCCCTCCCCATCGCCCTCGCTCACCGCATCTGCAGGCGCCTATCGCAAGTTCGAAAAGACGGTCGACTCGCCTATCTCAGGCCTGACGGCAAGTCACAGGTGACGGTGGAGTACAGCTATGGCAAGCCTGTTCGAGTCGACACGGTTGTAGTTGCCGCGCAGCACGATGCCGAGATGTCTCACGATAAGGTGGAACGGGATATCATCGATCTGGTAGTCCGCGAAGTTGTTCCCGACGGCATGCTGGATGCGAAAACGAGGTTCTTTGTGAATCCGACAGGCCGATTTGTCATCGGTGGCCCGATGGGAGACGCGGGTCTGACGGGGCGAAAGATCATCGTCGACACCTACGGTGGAATGGCAAGGCATGGTGGCGGCGCTTTCTCAGGCAAAGATCCCACCAAGGTGGACAGGTCGGGAGCATATGCAGCTCGCTATGTCGCAAAGAACGTCGTCGCCGCTGGACTGGCCGAGCGCTTCGAGATTCAGATTGCCTATGCGATCGGCGTGGCGCGGCCTGTATCCATCACCATCGAGACCTTCGGCACGGCCGCAATCCAGGAAGAGAAGATTCTCGAACTGATCCACAAGCATTTTGACCTGCGCCCTGCCGCCATAATCGAGACCCTCAGGCTTCGCCGGCCAATCTACAAGGCCACGGCTGCCTATGGCCACTTTGGTCGGGACGATATCGATGCCCCCTGGGAAGTAACCGACAAGGCGGCTTTACTTCGCAGGGAGGCTGGTTTATAATCTCTAATGAGCGGTGAGAGCTAGGGGATTGTGCCGGGAAAGTCGTGACGGCAGCAAGCCTCTAGCTCTCGTATTGGTGCCTCGTGACCTTCGACTGTTTAGTCGGGCAGTGGGGACGCGATCCATCGCGTCCCCACATCAGGCACCTTCCAGCTTAGACTGTCGATGCAAAGACGAGGTGATCCTGCTGAGGGCATTGCTTACTGGTATTGCTGGGTTCGCCGGCAGCCATCTGGCTGAGTATCTACTTGGGCTGGACCAGGTGGAAGTCTACGGCACAGTTCGTGACGACAATCGTGCGCCAAACATTGCGCACTTGCGTTCTCGGCTCCAGTTGTTCTCGGGCGACATTGGCGACTTCGAATTTGTGAAATCCGTGGTCGACCGCGTCCAGCCAGACCACATCTTTCACTTGGCGGCTCAAGCATCCGCCCACGTTTCGTGGAAACATCCAGGCCCTACGTTCACCAACAACGTCCTCGGCGAGATCAATCTTTTCGAAGCGATTATCCAGAGCAGCGTCCGCTCCAGAGTGCTTATCGTGGGGTCCGCGGACGAATACGGCGTTGTCTTACCGTCAGAAGTGCCGGTTAGAGAGACGAACCCGCTTCGTCCTAACAACCCTTACGCCGTGAGCAAGATAGCGCAAGACATGCTGGGCTTTCAATACTTCGCCAGCCATAAACTGGAAGTCGTGCGCGTTCGCCCCTTCAACCACATCGGCCCTCGGCAGAGCGAAGTCTTCGTGGTGAGCAGCTTCGCGAAGCAGATCGCCGAGGCCGAGCGTGGGCTTCGTGAGGCCGTCGTCCTGGTAGGAAATCTGGAGGCAAGACGCGATTTCACCGATGTGCGAGATATCGTCCGTGGGTACTGGCTGGCCGTGACACGAGGCGAGCCAGGTGAAGTGTACAACCTTGGAAGCGGCGTGGCGCCCAGCGTTGCCGAAGTTCTTCACGCCCTGCTGGGGCAAAGCCACCTGTCGATCCGAGTCGAGCAGGACCCATCGAGGCTGCGGCCTTCAGATGTGCCCTTACTCGTCTGTGACTACTCGAAGTTTCGGTCGCAGACTGAGTGGCAGCCTCGCTTCCCACTCGAAGAGACGCTTTCGGAAGTCCTGGACTACTGGCGGGGCAAGATCGCTGAGGCTTGCTGAGGTTCGGGATGGATAAACATTCAGTCGATTTTTTTGGGAGGTGACCGGTGCAGGCTGTGATTCTCGTGGGAGGGGAAGGAACCAGGTTACGTCCCCTCACCTGCAATATGCCAAAACCGATGATTCCGGTCGTCAACAAGCCCTTCTTGGAACACGTCGTCGAGTATTTGAAGGGGCACGATATCTCAGACATTATCCTGAGCATGTGTTACAAGCCGGACGTGATCCAGCAGCATTTCGGCGACGGCAGCGACTTCGGTGTGCATCTGACTTACGTTGTGGAACAATCGCCCCTAGGAACGGCCGGCGGCGTGAAGAACGTGGAGCCGTATCTCGACGGCACCTGTTTTGTTTTCAACGGCGACATTATGACGGACCTGGACCTGGGGGCGATGTTGCGGGCGCACAGGGAGAGGGGAGCAGCAGTCACTATCTCTCTGACGCCAGTGGAAGACCCCACCGCGTACGGGCTGGTGGAAACCGATAGCGACCTGCACGTGCAGCGTTTCATCGAGAAGCCGAGTTGGGACCGCGTAACGACGAATTTGATCAACGCGGGCACTTACGTGATCGAAAAGAAAGTTCTGCGCTACGTGCCACCCAACCATTACTATATGTTCGAACACGGGCTTTTCCCCGTGTTGCTTCAGACGAGCGCCCCGATGTTTGGATTCCCTTCCAACGCCTACTGGATAGATATAGGCACTCCTGAAAAGTACATTAACGTCCATCGAGACGTTCTGATGGGGAAAGTTGCCAAGAACCTGCCGGGCCGATGTCTGCACGATGGTGTGTGGGCTGGCAAAGACTGCGACATTGCCTCGTCGGCAAAGCTAACTGGCCCCGTCGTTCTGGGGAATGAGGTTACAATCGACCGAAATGTCGTCATAACCGGCCCCGTTGTAATTGGCGATCGTTGTCACGTTGGGCGAGAGACGGTTATCGAGGACGCTGTGATCTGGGAGGGGACTGTTATCGGTAGCCAGGCGATGATGAAGACTTGCGTGGTTGCCAAGAATAGCGTCATCCACGACAACACGTGGATCACAAACGGCGCAATTGTGGCCGATAGCTGTGACATAGGCTCGGGTAACAAGCTGGAGCGAGGCATCAAGATTTGGCCGAGCAAAAGAGTTGAGCCAAGCGCAATCACTTTCTAGGAGGACGGGATTGAGAGCACTCATTACCGGCATAACAGGTATGGCTGGAAGCCACTTGGCCGAATTGCTTCTCGGCTTTGAAGGGGTCGAGGTTTACGGAACTTACCGCTGGAGAAGCAAAATGGAGAACTTGCAGAGCCTCACGAGCCAGGGCAAACTCAAGTTCATCGCCGAAGGCGGTAATATAAGCAGTTGTCATACTCTTGCTTGTTTGCTAGAGGAGCAAGCTGAAGCATCGAAAGTCAACATTATCGAGGCGGATATGGCCGACGCCAGTTCGATGAAGAAACTCATTGGCGCCGTCAAACCAGATCGCATTTTCCATCTCGCGGCCCAAAGCTACGTGCCTGCCTCATGGAATGCGCCTGGCGAAACGTTGAGCCTCAATATCCTTGGACAGGTCAATATCTTCGAGGCCGTTCGCGATGCTGGCATCGATCCGTTCATCCACATCGCCGGCAGCAGCGAGGAGTACGGGCTTGTGTATCCTGACGAGGTCCCAATAAGGGAGACGAATCCGTTGCGTCCTCTCAGCCCGTATGCTGTCAGTAAAGTTGCCCAGGAGATGCTGGCCTGGCAGTATCATCGCAGCTACGGTCTCAAGACCGTGGTTACGCGAGGTTTCAACCATACCGGCCCGCGTCGCGGTCACGTATTCGTCACCTCCAGCTTCGCCAGGCAAATCGCCGAGATTGAGAAAGGACGCAGGTCTCCGGTGCTTTGCGTGGGCGATCTCGACAGCAAACGGGACTGGACTGACGTGCGAGACATTGTCCGCGGTTACTGGCTGTCGCTCGAGAAAGGGATACCAGGTGAGGTTTACAACATCGGTTCCGGCGTAGCTCGCAGCGTAGGAGAGATGCTGGACGTTCTTCTCAATTTGACTTCGGTCAAGGTGGAGGTGCAGCAAGATCCTTCTCGAATGCGCCCCTCAGATGTGAAGATACTGCTGGCCGATTGCGACAAGTTCAAGGAGCAAACAGGCTGGGCGCCGCAGATTCCATTTGAAGATACTCTCAGAGACCTGTTAGACTACTGGCGGGAGAGGGTCTAAAACAATGACAAACACGGTTATCAAGTTCGGCACCGATGGCTGGAGAGCGATCATTGCCGAGGACTTCACTTTCGACAACGTGCGCATCTGTGCCCAGAGCGTAGCGGATTACTTGAGGGATACGGGTGCGGCGGAGCTTGGAGTGGTGGTCGGATACGATACGCGCTTCGCCTCGGAGGACTTTGCCGCTGCTGTCGCGGAGGTCATCGCCGGCAACGGCCTGGTCTGCTATCTCTGCGATAGGCCAGCGCCAACCCCCGTGGTGTCGTACTCTATTCTCGTCCAAAAAGCGGCTGGCGGCGTCGTCATAACCTCCAGCCACAACGCGGCTGAGTGGAACGGCTTCAAGTATAAGCCCGAGTACGCTGGCTCCGCCTCACCTGAGGTTGTCGCAGAGCTGGAGAAGCGCATCGTCAGAATTCAGACCGGTGGCGCCGTCAAGCGCATCAGTCTTGCGGAGGCGCAGAGTCGCGGCCTGGTTCGGAAGATCGATCCCTCGGCGCCGTACTTCGAGCAACTGGGTAAGATGATTGACGTGCCCCCGCTCCGGAAAGCTGGCTTGAAAGTAGTGCACGATGCGATGTACGGTGCCGGCATAGGCTATTTCAAGAAACTTCTGTCAGGAGATGCCACTCAGATCATCGAGGTTCACAGCGAGAGAAACCCTCTATTCCCTGGCCTTGCCCGCCCAGAGCCTATCGGCACCAATCTCAAGGACTTAATGGCAGCGGTCGTGCAAAACGGCGCGGCCATTGGTCTGGCAACAGATGGGGATTCGGACCGGCTGGGTGTCGTCGACGACAAAGGTGAGTATGTCGATCAGTTGCGTGTGTTTGGCTTGCTCGCCCTGTATCTGCTGGATATACGCGGCTGGCGAGGGCCTTTGGTGAAATCCATCTCGACCACGTCGATGATCGACAAGATGGGCAAGCTGTATGGCGTGCCTGTTATCGAGACCCCTGTCGGATTCAAGTACATTGGACCCAAGATGATGGAGGCTAACGCCCTCATCGGCGGGGAGGAGAGTGGCGGTTTCGGTTTCCGTGGACACATTCCCGAGCGCGATGGAATCCTGGCCGGTCTCTTCTTGCTGGACATGATGGGCAAGCTAGGCAAACCATCATCTCAACTGGTTGATTACTTGTTCTCGAAAGTCGGCCCTCACTACTACGATCGAATTGATCTTGAGTTCCCCGCGGAGAAGAGGGAGGAGATACTGCAGCGGGTCCGAAACACCCCCCCAAGAGTCATCGATGGCGAAGATGTCGTGAGGATCCAGACGGAGGATGGGTTCAAGTATCATACGGCCGATGGTAGCTGGTTGTTGATTCGCTTCAGCGGGACCGAGCCTGTGCTGCGCGTCTACACCGAGACTCACTCGCCCTTACGCGTGAAGCGCATACTGGAAGCCGGCCGCCAGCTCGTGGGAGTGTAACGTTTTGCGCACCTCGCACGTGCGCACTATCCAGGAATAGGTGATGGAACGATGATTCAGCTTGATGCCCCTGATCAACTCCGCCAGATCGATCGGGAAGGGATGATTGACCGCATCGCCGAGTTGCCCAGGCAGTGCCTTGACGCGTGGAACATAGCCCAGAAAGTCACACTGCCTGCGGATTACTCCGTAGTGGACGGCGTTGTCGTGTTGGGGATGGGGGGCTCTGCCATTGGCGGTGATCTAGTTCGGACCTTGATAGCCGACGAGCTCAAGGTGCCGATGCAGGTCGTGAGAGATTACGATCTGCCAGCATTCGTTGGCCCCAATACGCTCGTCGTTGCGTCGAGCTATTCGGGGAGCACCGAGGAAACCATCACGGCCTTCAACGGAGCGATCGCCAGAAAATCCAAAGTCCTCGCCATCACAACGGGTGGCAAGATCAAGGATATGGCACAGCGGATGAGTTTTCCTCTGGTCGTTTTCGACTACAAGGCGCAGCCACGGGCGGCGCTTGGGTTCTCTTTTGTCCTGCTTCTGGGAGTGCTCCAGAAGCTTGGCTTGGTATCCGAGGTTCGTGGACTTGACGAGGCTGTTCAGGTGATGGAGAGATCGCGCGCCAGAATGGAGCCTGCCCAACCTGCCGCGAGCAATCCTGCCAAGCAGATGGCCCAGAGAATTCACGGAAGGTTGCCGATTGTCTACGGAGGCGGTCTTCTGTCCGAGGTAGCCAGGCGCTGGAAGGGCCAGATGAACGAGAACAGCAAGGCCTGGTCGTATTTCGAGGTGATGCCAGAACTGAACCATAACGCGGTAGTCGGCTACGAATTCCCCAAAGACCTGGCGAGCAAGCTCGTGGTGATCTTCTTGGATTCCAACCTGATTCACCCACGAACACGTCTACGTTACAGGATTACACAGGATATCCTGACAAAGCGTGGCGTGTCGTTCGAGGTAGTTGAGGCAGAGGGCACGAGTCCTCTTGCGCAGATGATGTCAAGCATCTACGTTGGGGACTACGTAAGCTACTACCTGGCGATACTCAACCGAGTGGATCCCACTCCCGTCGACGTTATCAGCTACCTGAAGCAGGAGTTGGCACGCGCGTAGGTCTGCGGCGGTTGTGATTATGCTGAACTAGATGAGGGGCGAGATGACCTCACCCCTATAGACTTTCAGCAAAGTTGGAAACCGCTCTTTGCACGCGACGAGACTCAGAATAGCGCTAATTGCGATAATCGTCGGGGTGCTCTTCCTGGCAGGATTCCGCCTGTCACGGGTGAGCGTTGTTCGAATTCTGCCGCCAGTTGCCATCGGCCAGACAGTGTATCTAAGCGATCTCCCCTGGGCATTAGCTACCACAGGCTGGCTCGCCATCGCCAACGATGGCCTTCCTGCCAAAGACACGTCGTTTTCTGGCAAGCCCATCAGTTTGCGCGGGACAACCTACGACAAAGGCATCGGAACTTATCCTGTTTCGGAGATAGTCTACAGCCTCGATGGCGAGTACTTGACTTTCGAGAGCGACGTGGGGCTGGACGACGAGGTGCCTGCTGGTCTCGGCGGTGTAGAGTTTCTGGTCTTCGCCGACGAAGTCTTAGTCTACCGCAGCGGCGAGGTGCGCGGAGAGGATCCAGTTCGCCGTGTGGAACTGAGGGTGGAAGGCGTGCAAGAGCTGCGTCTGGCAGTAGTGGACATAACAGAAGGTGCCACGGTCAACTACGCGGATTGGGCCGATGCCAGGGTTGTGCGTCCGCTTATCGGCGGCGGGTCGGACAGCGCGGCGGTCGCCGTGCCTGACACAACCGTCCGGGCTCGAGTACGCCAGGAGGCGCGAGCGCAGGACGCCATCTTAGCGCAGGCGCTGGCGAAGAACGAGATGCGTTTCCTCGAAACCGCGTCTCGCAAGACATCGTTCCCCGCGGCGACCTCTTCCCCTGAGCAGACGACCAGAGCATTCGACGAAGGCAACGGTCGGCTTTGGCTGAAGAACAACTACCTGGCCATCAGCCTTGGGTATGGTGGTGACCATAATGGTGAGCTGAGCGTCTTATATCTTCCAACCCAAAGCCTCATCGTGTATCGGGCTACTTCAGAGGTGAAGCTTGCCTCGGGAAAGGCTTTCAGGCTGGCCGGCAACACGCGCCCCGGAGGCTTTCAGTTCGCCAGCGAATCGCAGACAGGACTTGGCGTTGGCCAGAGCGTAAGGGCAAAGTACCTGGCCTCCGGAAGTGAAGAGCAGCTTACAGCCAATCTGACGCTCTTCGACAACTCGCCGTACTTCGTTTTCGAGATTAGCGTGGAAAGGTTTTCTGGATATGCCGAGCCTGTAGAGTTCGACTTGTTCTCCTTTGACAGTGACACCTTTAACCTGGGCGAATCTGTCGAGTACGTTACCGATCATAGCCGCTTGCGGAAGGGCATCGTGCGAGATGACGGCGTTGTGCGCAAGGACGTGTCGGGCTTTGGCAAGCCCCTGCTCATCTGGGGAAAGTCGAGGCCGCAAGCCTTCCTCCTCGCGGCTATCGACGAAAGCGAAGGACCAACTTACTTCAGAACAGTGATCGATCCTGGCAGGGTTATGGGCAAGGTAGGTCTGACGGCAAGCAATGCGAAGTATGGAGAGGCCGCTGGCATCATCTCCTCGCCTCGGCTCTACTTCGAAGTGACCGACACTTCTGATGCTCGGCGTGCGTTCGATAACTACAAGCGCATTATGGGAACTCTATATCCGCCGCTGCCGATGCCGTCCTGGGTGAAGTATCAATGGCTTAGCTGGTACGTCTATTATATGGATATCAACGAAGACGAGATAAAGCGCCAGATCGATTATATCGCGGCGAACTTGTCGGATCTGGGATCATGGAGCGTTCTTGTCGACGCGGGCTGGTACGTCTCTGAGGGCAGGGAAGGAAGCGATTGGCGGAACGTGGACGCGGCGAAATTCCCCTCCGGCCTGCGTGCGCTGGTGGATTACGCCCACGCCAAAGGCGTCAAGATCGTCCTTTACTTCTCTGCCCCCTATCTCGACAGCCGCAAGAGAGAAGGCGACTGGCTGGGACTTGGGAGCATTATCGCGAAGCACCCCGACTGGCTGATTTTGCTCGGCGAGGACGAATCTCGCCAAAGCTTCGTCTACGATTTCTCAAATCCCGAGCTGCGCCAGTACATGCTCGACGTGCTGAAGGACTACTTCGTGAAATATGACGTGGACGGCATAAAGGTGGATGGGCTGGGCAACGCCGAGGGAGCTACCTTGAGCAAGGAAAAACTGGACACGTTCGGGCTGGTCAACAGTTTGGCCGGACAAACGATGGACATCTACAGGTTCATTTATGAGAACGGAAGCCAGTTGAAGCAAGACATATACGTCGAGAGCGGCTGGCAGAACCCCATCTTTGCCAGTAGCTATGCCCATACTTTTCGCTACGGGGATGAGACCAATGCCTTTAGCAATCCGTATCCTCAGCCTGGCTTGTTGGAGCACATCGACTACGCGGCGTTGCAGAAGATGGCGCTGGGCCAGCGTCCGAATATGGGTGCGGTGAATGGGGACCCAAACCTATCGATTGTGAATCAGTGGTGGCTCGAAGCTGGCCTCGCCCTGGGAACGCAGGTGGTTCTCAGCTTCGATCTGCCGTCGATGTCGAACGAGTTTCTAAGCGACTATCGAAGCTTGCTGATGCACTACGACGCGTTCGCCGACGAAACCCGCTTCGGCGGTTCACTGTTTCCCGATTCCTTTGCGACCGCTGTGGGGGACATTACCTATCTGGGCGTCTTGAATCGGGGCCCAGACGAGAAGAGGGTGCAATTACGCCTGTCTGATTATGGGCTGGACGGGGACGGCCCATACTCCGTCTACGATGTGGGCCTCCGACGATTCACGCGAAGCAGCGGTAGAATCAGGGCTCAGATGCATGGCGAAAGTTTTCGTCTCTTTGTCATCAGGAAGTCACCAGGCGTGATGTGGACGAACAGTTCCGTGCACGACCTGAAGCAAACCGCGTCATCGCTAGAACTCACCGTGAAGGGGCCGAGGTCGATCCAAGGATTTATTAACCTACATGCTCCAGAGCCTAAGGCGGTGTTCATAGACGGTCGACAGCTCACGCTCTCAGAAGTGCATCACGCTGGCAGAAACACCTACTGGTACGACGCTCAAACAAGCATCCTGACCCTGCGATACAACCACGAAAGGGCGCACCAGATCAAAGTCGAGTACTAGGCCAGGTTTATTCGCTTCGTAGTTGCCGACTTGAAGCCCGCTCTACACGATGCCAACGATTTCGGGCTCAGACGTGCGTGCGCCCAACGCTGCCATCTGCCTGTTGGACCATCAGTTGAAGGTGACACGCTGGACGATCGAGGAAGCCCTGGAGACGGTCACGGAGTCCGCAGGCGGACTCCGTGACCGTTGCCGCGGTTTCAACCGCCAGGCACGCGAAGACATCGGAGCCCGCAAAAATGCATCCTGCTCATCTCAATATCTCTCCGTGTCTCCGTGCCTCCGTGGTGCAAGCGCACCCAACATCAGCATTGGCATATGAGATCGACACCTCGTTTTTGTTGACAATACCCACTTGGGGTGCTATAGTAAACGCAGGTTGCGTACGCGTTGAGCGACGCGAGCCAGGTGTCAGTTGTCTCGTGGTTGGCGATAAAGCTACCGCTTGGATCAGGTTTGACCGAGACGGGAGAAGAGGGATTTCGAATGCCCTTCGGATCATTCCTGAAGGGCATTTTTCGTTTTCGGGGTCCCATCAGCTATCTGCGCGGCTCGAATAGAGCCGGCTTTGTCGAGGAGAGACAGTGGTCAAGATCGGGTTCATTGGCGCAGGAACGGTTGGCACCGCTCTGGCTGTGACGCTGGCAGACAGGGGGTATCCGATTACCGCGGTGGCGAGCAGGAGCGTTGCTTCGGCAGAACGACTCGCCAGTGTCGTCGGAGGCCCGCGCGTATGTGCCACAGGGCAGGAAGTGACCAATTTCGCCGAACTCATCTTCGTTACCACCCCCGACGATGTTATCTCCACAGCCGTTGCTCAGGTGACGTGGAGGCCAGGCCTGTCGGTCGTTCACTGCAGCGGAGCGGCTTCCACGGATATCCTGGAGCGTGCGGCGAAACAGGGGGCGAGCGTGGGGGCCTTTCACCCGCTTCAGAGCTTCGCCAACGTCGAGCGAGCCATAGAGAATATCCCAGGCTCGACCTTTGCGCTTGAGGGGGAGGAGCCTCTGCTCGGTCTATTGAAGCAGTTGGCTCTGGCGCTGAATGGCGTTCCTGTCGTGCTGGGACCAGGGGACAAAGTGCTGTACCACGCCGCGGCGGTCATCGTCTCCAACTACACCGTCGCCCTGGCCAAGATGGCCACAGACCTGTGGCGCGTCTTTGGCGTCGATACGCCAGAGGCAACCAGGGCGTTGATGCCTCTACTTCAAGGCACGGTTAACAACATTTCCAATGTCGGCTTACCCAATTGCTTGACTGGCCCTATCGCACGAGGCGACATCGGGACGATAGAGAAACACTTGCGGGCGCTTGAAGAACAGGCCCCATCAATCCTGCCGACCTACTGCGAGCTTGGGCTGCAGACTATTCCAGTTGCCCTGGGCAAGGGCAAGATCGACGAGAGCAGGGCGAGTGAGCTAAGACAGCTACTCTCGAACAATGCCTCGCGGATTCCACTTGAATAAAGGGGGAATGGGATAATGTTTCGCATCATGATGAAAGGGAAAATCCATCGCGCGCGCGTCACGGAAGCAAACGTTGATTACGAAGGAAGCATTACGATAGATAGCGACCTGATGAAGGCCGCGGATATTCTGCCCTACGAGCTGGTTCACGTCGTCGATATCGACAATGGCGCGAGGCTTGAAACCTACGCCATCGAGGGCGAGCCTGGATCTGGGACGATATGCGTGAATGGCGCTGCGGCAAGGCTTATCCACGAGGGAGACCTGGTTATTATCATTTCTTATTGTCACGCGGCCGACGAAGAAGCGCGGTCCATCACGCCCAAAGTCGTCAAGGTTAACGCGGCAAACCGCCAGGTCGCGCACGCTTTAGCATAGTTCTTCTGTCGGGTTTGTCAAAGGAGGAAGACCATGAGAGTGTCCATTACGGAATTGAAGCAGATGAAACAGAAAGGCGAGAAGATCGCCATGCTCACCGCCTACGACTATTCGACGGCCAAGCTGCTCGACGAGGCCGGAGTGCCGATGCTGCTGGTCGGGGACAGCCTTGGGATGGTCGTGCTGGGTTACGAATCGACCGTGTCCGTGACTATGGACGAGATGATTCACCACACCAAGGCTGTGGTGCGGGGAACCAAGAGAGCATTGGTGGTTGGCGATATGCCTTTTATGACTTACCACACCAGCGTCGAGGATGCCTTGAGGAACGCCGCGAGATTCATTCAAGAAGCCGGCGCTCAGGCAATCAAGCTGGAAGGTGGCGTGACTGTCGCGGATACAGTGAAGCGTGTGGTTGACTGCGGCATTCCAGTGATGGGACACATCGGTCTGACGCCTCAGTCGGTGAACCAACTGGGCGGGTTCAAGGTGCAGGGGCGCAGCCTGTCGGCGGCTCTAAGGCTTATCGAGGACGCGAAGGCGTTGGAGCAGGCCGGAGCCTTCGCCATAGTGCTGGAGACGATACCTGCGCCTCTCGCAAAGATTATTACAGAGCAGGTCAATATCCCGACCATTGGCATTGGCGCTGGAGCTCATTGTGACGGCCAGGTGCAGGTAGTCCATGACTTGCTCGGGCTATTCTCCGATTTCGTGCCGAAGCACGCGAAGCAGTACGCGAAACTCAGCGAACCAATAAGAGGCGCGGCTGCCGATTACGTCGCCGAAGTCGTCGCGGGCGCATTCCCCACCGCAAAAGAGAGCTTCACGATGGACGAGGCTCTGATCGAGGAACTCACCGCTCAACTCGGATCGAGTGCGAGGTAGCTCTTCCGTGCGCGTCATCAAGACTGTTGCCGATTTTAGGGAAGCTCGTCGGCAGGTTGCCGGCTCATTGGGATTCGTGCCGACGATGGGATATCTGCACGATGGACACCTGTCCCTCGTGCGGGCGGCTAGGGCGGGCAATGATTGCGTGTCTGCCAGCATCTTCGTGAATCCGACACAGTTCGGACCGAACGAAGACCTCAGTCGATATCCACGCGACCTTGAGCGCGACCTGGCGATGCTGCGAGCAGAAGGGACTGATCTGGTTTTCGCTCCGGGTGTGGAAGACATGTATCCCCAGGGTTTCGCGACTCACGTCGACGTGACGGGACCGCTCACTGCCAGGCTTGAAGGAGCGGCTCGCCCCGGACACTTCAAGGGCGTGGCTACCGTCGTGACCAAGCTGTTCAACATCGTTCAGCCGACCCGTGCGTACTTCGGCCAGAAGGATGCGCAGCAGGCTCTGGTCATCAAGAAGATTGTTGCCGACCTGGACATGAACCTGGAAGTGATCGTGATGCCGACCGTGCGTGAGGAAGATGGCCTGGCAATGAGCAGTCGAAACGTCTATTTGAAGGCGAAAGAGCGTGAGGCCGCGCTCGTGCTGTCGAGGTCTCTAGCCCTCGCCCGCGACAAGTGGTCTCGTGGTGAAAAGGATGCCGAACGCATCCGCGAGGATATGCGGAAGCTCATCGAAAGCGAACCCCTTGCGAAAATCGATTATGTGAGCATCGCCGATGCCAGCACGCTTGAGGAGCTCGAGACTCTCGACAAGCTGGCCCTGATCTCCCTGGCAGTAAGGGTAGGGAACACGAGGCTCATCGATAATATCCTGCTGTGAAACAGAGCCGGCTCGCAGTGGTCGCAGAAATCGAGCGCGGGTAATTGCCTGGCTAGCCTTGTTCGCCACTCTTGATTCTGACGTCGAAGGCAGTAGCCAGACTGGCAAAATAACCGTCTTGGGGGAGGCCTGATTCGGTTCCATACCGAAAGCTGGAGATGTTAACGTCGACGTGCAGGTTGCCGGTGTCCAGGACGATTCGCATTCCTGGATTGGCGACCACGACCTCGTTCATCTTACCATTGCCTGCCCAACGCACGAGGTCTGGTGGCGCTTTTGACTTGGCCCACTTGCTGACTATTCCAATGCGCTTGAACCTATCGCCTCCAACGTAATCGTGGGCCCAGACCGAGAAGGCATAGAAGCGTCCCGGATTCTCCTCAGACATCTTGAGCTCGGAGCTGAAGCCGCAAGCGCCGATCAAGGAACCAGAAGCTCTGTCCACAATGGGGTGAACCTCGTCGTAGGGGTCTTCACCAAATTGATAGTGCGACTGAAAACGAAATTCCGCACGAGGCGAAGACAACACGGATACCTGCTCCGGCGCATCGTCGTCAGCGCTTTCCCTTGCCATCTCCTGGCGAGCGTAGTTCAATGTGCGGATTGAAGGTGGCGAGGCTGTTGGTCTTCTCTGCGGCCTGCTTTCCAAGGACAAAGTGTAGCGTGATTTCCGCCCAAACGATGGTGACAGTCGTCGCCTGGTTGGATCGACGAGCCGTAGAACCATGGGCCCGCCGACCCCGAGCGAAGAAACGAACAGAAGCGCGATGCCGAGCCAGAGCCACATGCCGTCAAAGCCCCCACCCGATTTCGTTTCGCCTGATGGGGTTCGCGTAGGCTGGCTGCTGGCGCTGTCTTTGTTCAGAGCGCTTGCCAGTTGCCTGATTGCTCGCGATTCCGTCTGCGCCTCAGGATGAGCCTTAGGATAAGCGTCGGCGAGGACGGTGATGCTGTGGGCGCTATTGCCGTTCTCCAGAAGCGCCAGCCTGTCCAGCGCGTTGGGGACGCTTCGTTCCCTATCGTACAGAAGGCTCACCATCACAACATAAGCATCTTCAGGAACGCCTTCCTGCCCGATCCTCGACCATATCGCGCCTATGACCAGGCCAGCGAATAGCCCCGCGACCAGAACGGCTGCGAGGCCCAGGACTGGTCCGCTCGGCTTGGATACTGGCAGATTCGCTCGCCTATACATCGAAGACTACTCCGCGGGACCAATAAGCTTGAAATATACGTACCCTGTCTTGTTCTCGAACTTAACCTCGTACCACCGCGACTCGGCGGGATCAACCGCTTCGCCCTTAACGACCCTGATGATCTCCACTTTGGTACCGTTGGGCAGGCTGCCCACCCACGCGGACTTCGTATTCGGCTGCTGGCGTATTATCGCGCCACCGCTGCCGCTAGGCCTTGCCACAGCCCTGCCCGATAGAGCGGGTGATGTTGGGCCGGGTCCAGTAGTGGGAGTTGGCGGTGGGGGCGTGACCACAGAACTGGCAGCGGGCGCTCCAGCGGCGGGAGATGGGACGGACAGTTGCGTCGCGGTGGTTGTTGTCGGCGACACGCCGGGTGCGATGTTGGACGCTACCGTGGGGCGTGAGGCCGCGGGCTCTCGTCCCAGCTTCAATGCCTCGCCCAGTTGCCTGAGATCCTTGGCTTGTTGCTGCTTCTTGCGGTCGCTGCTCTTCTCGTACCTGTCCGCCAGTTGAAGCATCGCCGAGGCAGGATCGCGGGGAGCGTACGAGTTGAGGTAGACCTTCATCGCTTCGAGGCTTTCTCCCTCGCCATAAAGCGTGGCGGCTAGAACAAGGTAGCTATCTTCTCGACTGCCTCGCAAAACGCCAGAAGGACTGCAACTATATAACGTGATGACGAGACCTATGATTAGGCCGCCCAGCAAGGCACCGCCTAGGAGGGCAAACGGCCTCCAACTGTCGACATAGGTCACGGCCTGCTTTTCCCACTTCATTACCCTTCCCCTTCGAAGCAAGCCTGCAATTCGGTCGCGTTATTCTAACACAAAAAGGGGGAAAGGGGAAAGGCTATTTGTTCGATATATCTACGACTTAAGGTGCAATGATTTCCACGGAATCAGAATGCGTTCGAGTTCGTCCAAAACCAGGGATGAGATATACCCGAGCACAGAGATAATGATCAATCCAACGTACATGGCCTCGACAGAGAATGTCTGCCAGGACTGCCAGATCAGATAGCCAATCCCTGATTTGGCGCCGACGAACTCCGCGGCCACTATAAGGAGCAGAGCCACGCCCCAGCCCAGACGCAAGCCCGCGAAGATGAGTGGCAGGGCTCCTGGAAAGGCAATGGTCAGATACATATCCTTACGGCTGGCGCCGAAGTTCTTGCCCACGTCGAGATAGATTTGCTCGATATTCATCACACCTGCCATCGTGTTGATTAGCACCAGGAAGAACACGCCGATGGCCACGATTACGTACTTCGACATTTCGCCCAGGCCAAAAATGAGCATGATCAGAGGCAGAATGGCTATCTTCGGAATCGGATACGTGGCTGCGATCATCGGGTTGATGGCTGCGCGGATTATTGGCGATAGACCCATTATGAGTCCAAGGATCAATGCCGGTGTCGATCCCAGGGCGAATCCCCAAAGTATTCGCACGATGCTTGCGCTCAGATGATTCCATAGCTCACCAGAGGCGACCAGGGAGCCGAATGTACTGACAATGCCGGTGGGTGGTGGGAAGAATCGTGCGTCGAGCAAGCTTGTTCGAACCAGAACTTCCCAGAGCACTAGAAGGAGTAGTGGCGAGAAGATCGACAACAAACGTTCGGCAACATCTCCCCTGATGTGGACGCGTTGCTGCTTGGGCGCGCCCAGTGAGATTTCTCCTGGGTGGACTGCCACAACGTCGCCCTCGGCCAAACCCTGCATACTCATTCTGTCCCCTCCTCTCTCTTGGCCTTCAGAACTTCGTCTCGCAAAAGGTCCCATATCTTATAAGCTAACTCGCCGTACTTAGGTTGTGCTCTGAGTTCGTACACCTTTCTCGGACGTGGAAAATCGACTCTAACGTCAGCCTTTACCCTACCGGGGTGGGCTGTCATAACGATTACACGATCTCCGAGAACGATCGCTTCGTCGATACTATGGGTGATGAAGATAACTGTCTTGCGCGTTTCTTCCCAAATGCGCAGGAGTTCTTCCTGCAGCAGGACCTTGTTCTGCTCGTCCAGAGCCGCAAATGGCTCGTCCATCAAGAGAACCTCTGGGTCGTTGGCGAAAGCCCTTGCCACGCTCACCCTTTGCTTCATCCCGCCTGATAACTGATGCGGATATGCTTTGGCGAACTTCAGCAATCCGATCTTTCTGACGTAAAAATCTACCTTTTCTGCGCTCTCTTTCCTGTCGACGCCTCGCATTCGCAACCCATAGGCGATGTTGTCCTGAACTGTCATCCACGGGAATACCGACTGCTCCTGGAAAATCATGGAGTTCATCGGCTTGCTCTTGTCTCTCTGTGTCATAATGATATTGCCCTCGCTGGCTGTCTCAAGTCCGGCGAGGATACGCAGCAGAGTTGTCTTGCCGCAGCCGCTGGGGCCCACTATGCAGAGGAACTCGCCATCGGGGATGGTTATGTTCACATTGTCCAGCGCGGTCACCTTGCCGTGGCCGACATCGAAAATCTTGTACAGCCCTTCGATACGAACCTTTGCTGGTGCCCTGGTCACAGCCGTTGCTTTGGTGCCTTCGCTCGTTTTTCCGTTGGCCTGGGTCATTTTCGCTTGCTTCACTCCTTCCTGCTAAAGGGCGTCTTGGCCGAAGTTCACTGGCCAAGACCCTAGTTACGAGAAAACCTGGTGAAAACCGATTTCTGATCAGGGCGATTCTGAGTTGTTTGAGCCCCCTGCTACAGCAATGGGTAGGGGAGTCTGGATGGTTATCGCGAAAGTATACTCAGCAGCGGTGCGGACAACAGAGCGAAGACCTGGCCACGTAGGCAGGCAACTGGCTGCCGTCTCTGGGCTTTACGTCATCAGGGCAGCGGCAAGTGGTCGACGATGACCACGTGGCCTCAGATTAGCACGAAACGCTACATTAGTCAAGGTTCAGGGGATCGGGGTACTGTACGCAAGACTGCGGAAATACGATTGGATCCGCGCGCGCCGCTTCGCCCGCCCCATCCCATGTGCATCACCTGCGCCCATCTCATTGTGCATCAGGCGGCCCCGTCTCACGTGCAAAAGGGGCCGCCTATCCCGGAGGGGAAAGGGGGCGGGCGAAGCGGCGCGATCCGACCTGCGTGCGAACTTCCATTGGTTGACGCCTGTGCTAGAATGTATTCATCACAGCGTTTGAGCGAGGTAAGAGAATGCCCATTTATGAATTCGAAGGCAAGAGGCCAGCTATCGGCGCGAGGTCGTTCGTCCATCCCGAAGCCGTGATGATAGGGGATGTTGTGATTGGCGAGGGGTGTTATATCGCCGCCGGCGCCGTTCTCAGAGGCGATTGGTGCCGAATCCGAGTCGGCAATCGCTGCAACATTCAGGATAACTGCGTTATCCACGCAGCTCCCGACAGGGAGGCAGTGCTCGGCGACAATTGCCACATCGGCCATGGCGCTATAGTCCACGAAGCTTTGCTAGGAAACCACGTTCTTGTAGGAATGGGTGCTGTCGTCCAGGACGGAGCCCGCGTGGGCGATGACGCAATCGTCGGCGCTGGCTGTGTCATACTTGTCGGCAAGGAGATTCCACCTAGAAAAGTGGTCGTCGGCGTGCCAGGCGAAGTCGTCGGGGATGTGAGCGAAGAACGGGCGAAAGCCTCCTGGGCGGGCACCCAACTGTACCAGGCATTACCGTCCCGCTACCAGAAGGCTTTCCGAGAGATTAAGCCTGATGAGCTTTAGAACCAGCGGTCATCAATCTCTTTGGCGTCTGCCACTTTGAAGGATTGCTGGCAGAACGGGCAAATCAACTCGACGTCGGTGAAGCGAAGACCGTAGTCAGCGTAGAATCTGCCGCTGCAGTCAGGGCATTTGACCCAAAAGATCCTTTCCAACTTGCTGTCTCCTTGATCGAAAAGTAAGGGCTAGCTGAGCCATTCTTCCAGCTTAATTCTCGCCATCGCCTCTTCGGGCACCCTCAGGCGCTCGGGGAACGCAATGTCCAGCGGACGCGTGGCGTCGATGATCACTTTCCCGTGTCCCATCGCCGTTGTAAAGAAGTTGTGAGCATTGTCTATGAAATCGACATCGCGTCTCGGGTTTGTCGAGGTGAGCACAGCCCAGACGACATCGCCCTCGTTGAAAACGTCGATATCGTCGTCGACGACTATGACCCACTGGAGAAGCTTGGTGTGCGTTAGGGCTTCCATCGCAACCATCTTCGCTTGTCCTTCATGCTGCTTCTTGATCGAGATGTAACAGGCGAAGCGACCGCAACCTGAGTGAGGCAAATGCACCGCCTTGACGTTTCCAAACTTCGTCTCTATGGCGTTGTAGATGCTTCCCTCTTTGGGAATGCCGCCGAGATTCCAATGCCCCTGGTGGCCCGAGAAGATATCTTGCATCTTTGCCTTCTGGCGATACGTCATCGCCGTGACGTTCATTATGGGTCTGAGACACTGGGCCTGATAATGGCGGGTGACCTCGCCAAAGGGATTCAAGATCTCGCGCACTCCAGGGGGAATCTCTCCTTCGATGATGATCTCGGCGTCGGCAGGCACCAGAAAGTCCCTGCCCCACGTTTCCGAAGGTGTTAAGCGCAGGGGCTCGCCCATAAAGGAACTAAGGGCCGCGTAATCATCCGTACCCCACGGAGCTAGGCTGAGAGAGCCGAGATAGAACGCGGGGTGATGGCCAAGTATATTGATGATGGGAGCGGGCTGCCCGCGCTTCTCGTACTTGGCCAGCATGCGCTCGAGATGCGGCGAGTGTATGGCTACGCCTAGCTTGCGAGCCTCCTTGTATGGCGTCTTGACGAAAGAAATGTCGTAGGCACCCGTGTCGGGATCCTTCATGGCGCATACCATCGTCATCACCGGTTCGAGATCCATTTCAAAATGGCGAACTATAGGCAGCTTGCGCACGTCGACTCGATCTCCGACATCGACCACTTCCTTGACGGGCGCGTTTTCCCTGGCAATAGTAATGGTCCCCGCCTTGCCCTCTATTGCCAGACGTTCTTTTTTCGCGAACTCAAGGCTCAGCGGCATCTTATACTGATCGCGCGGGAAGTCGAGGATAGTCGCGCAGCGCTCTCGGGTGCCGAAAACGTTAGAAACGATAGAGAACTGCGACTTGTCGCCGAGCAGATTCTCGGCGGAGTCGAAGACTACCAGAGGGTATCGGTTCGCCTGAGTTAGATGTTCGAGAATAGCGGTCACATCATAATTCGAAGGTTTGACCGTGCGATTCACTTCCACTACGTCATCGGGAAAGGACTCCTTGAGCCTGTTGATGAAGCTGCTAAGATCCTTGGCCATTTCCGAGCGTTCTACCTCCTTAATGCCGAGATACGATGAAGCTTAACCGGAGCGGCCTGAAGATGGGGTTATAATCGAAGATCGTGAATGCAGTATAAGCTTAGGGCAGAGCCGCTGTCAATGGCCGAGTGATGACGTAAGGGAAACGACACTCTAGCCGATCAACGCTCGCAGGCGTTCTGGGTAGTTGGTCCCGATGCCATCCACGACCAGGCTCAGGACGTATTGCATGTCGGTGACTTCATTCACAACCCACGTGTGCACGGCGAGGTTGCTCTGGTGAGCTCTTGCCACTATGTCGGGGGTCACATAGGCCCACGCCGGCAAGATAACGTTTGCGTTAGCAGCCACTGCCATCGCGACGATGTCGATAGGCCGCGCGGCCAGGAGAATGCCCGTCGCTACAGTCGGCTCGATTTCCTTCACCCTTCGCACGCTAAAGTGGTCGAAAGATATCACCACTGCCGTGTCGATCATTTGGGAACCACGCAGCGCGTCGACGACGCGCTCTTCTATCCCCGGGTAATATATCGGCCCGTTCTTGATCTCTATGGCTATCCTCGTCTTGCCTTTCGCCCATTCCAGCACCTCGTTCAACGTGGGAATGACCTCTCCGGCGAAGCCCCTTCCGAACCAGGAGCCTGCGTCGAGGGACTTGAGTTCTTTGAGCGTTTTGTCTCTTATGAGGCCTGTGCCGTTGGTCGTTCGATTCACAGCGTGGTCGTGCATCACAATCACGTGGCCGTCTTTGCTGAGGTGCACGTCGAATTCTATGATGTCAGCCCCCAACTCCAGACCTTTGCGGAAAGAGGCCATGGTGTTCTCAGGTGCGTGCCCCATCGCACCCCTGTGCCCAATGATCGATACCTTTCCAGTTGGAGACCAGGCATTTTGACTATATGTCACTATGCATCTCCCGCGTCGCAATCTTGACCTTGTGTCCGGCAAGGCTCGGCCGTCTTGGCGCCCCGAAGAGGGCAGCGTTTCCAATGGCGAACCTTGTGTTCGCTCTTGTGCGACTGACTCTGTTACGGCGATTATATACCTATACGGTCGGTTGCAAAAGTAACAGTTGTGTCATACAATCGAAGTATAGGGGTCTTGGTGGTCGTGGAGTAGTGCCAGAGGTGAAAGGCTATGGCTCAAATGCCGAAGATTCTGGTGATCGACGACGATCCTGATCTCGTCGAATCGTGGCGGCTGGTTCTCGAAGCCAGTTCCTACAGCGTTGTCTCCGCAGGCTCTAGCGAAGAGGGGATGCAGAAAACCGAGCGCGAGAAGCCGGATCTTGTTCTGCTGGACGTGATGATGCCGGAAGGCACCGAAGGGTTCCATTTCGTTTGGAAGCTGCGAAACCATCGTCAGGCGGCGCTCCGCCAGATACCCATCATCGTTGTTACCTCCATCCATCGCACTACCGATATCCGCCTCCATCCCGACCAGCCGGACGCGGCTTACGAACCGGGCGAGTTCCTTCCCGTGCAAGGTTTTCTCGACAAGCCGGTCGAGCCCAGCGAGCTTGTTAAGTGGGTTGGCGAGGTTATTTCCAAGGGATGGAAGCCGAGCTAGGGCTATCCGACTCGGTGGAGAGGCTGCGGTGGTTCATAAAGTTGCGCTGGTTGGCAGCGGTGGGAATTGCCGTTGCTGCCTTGCCTGCGCGCGTCATCGGCATTGATTTGAACCCTTTGCCTTTGCTTGCCATAGCCGCTTTTATTGTCGGCTACAACCTGGCGCTCTGGTTGCTTGTCCGTCGCCTCGCCCCAAGTTCGTCTAAGACAAAGCAGTTGCACCTGGGAACTGCGGGCCTCGGAGTGGTTGGAACTGCCACGAATGCGCAGATCGCGCTGGATCTCATCGCTCTTACCGTGGTTTTGCATTTCACTGGCGGCGTGACGAATCCGTTCTATCTCTACTACACTTTTCATATCATCACGGCCAGCATCCTCTTGTCGGCAACCTCCACGTTCCTGCAAACAGGGTTAGCAGTGGCTTTGTTCACGGCGATGGCGCTGGCAGAGCTAGCCGGGACAATTCCTCACGTGCCGCTGCGAAATGCCTTCGATGGGCAGGAATACCGCCAGCCTGGCTACGTTGGCATCGTAGTGCTTGCCCTTGCCAGCACCTTGATTCTGGCCGCGGCGCTAGCCACCTCGATCGTCGGCAAATTGAGGGCAAGGGAAAGAGAGACGTTTCAGCTCAAGGAGAAGCTAGAACGGGAGATGTTGGAGACACAACGCTCTTGCGAGCGCCTCAGGGAGGTGGAGAAGCTCAAGTCTCAGTATATGCGGAAAGCAAGCCACGAGTTGAAGGCGCCACTGGATACTGTCGAAAGCCAGCTTTCGGTTATCGTCGAAGGGTTCGCTGGCGATCTGCCAGATAAGCCTCGCGAGCTCCTGCGGAGGGCGATTTCCAGGTTGCGAGAACTCAGAGCGCTCGTCAACGATCTGCTCACGCTTTCGCGGTCGCAGCGGCCAGTTGTATACGACGCGAGAGAGCCGATCGATGTCGAGCGCGAAATCCGCGATGTCCTTGCTTCATTCGCAGAGCAGGTCAAAGAGAGGGGCATAGGTCTCAGTTGCAGCGTTGATGCTTCAGTGTCTGAATTCTATGGCGACCCCGAGGGCATAAGAAATCTGTTGTCGAACCTCGTCTCAAACGCGGTGCGATATACCGGGGCCGATGGAAGGGTGCTGGTGTGTGCCGACGCCGATGCCAAGCATCTGCACCTGACCGTCTCCGATACGGGCATAGGCATCAGCCCTGAGGGTAAAGCGCGGATTTTCGATGAATTTTTTCGTGCGAAAGAGGCTCGAGAGATGGTCAAAGATGGTAGTGGCCTGGGTCTTGCAATAGTTAAGGCTATCGTCGACGCGCACGGGGGCTCGATTCGCGTGGACAGTGAGCCTGGCAAAGGCACGGTCTTTGCCGTACGGTTGCCGCTTCGGCGTGCGGCGACTGATGAATTCAGGGATTCGATGGCTATTGAAATTGCGGATACAGCGTCGAGTTTACAGGTGGGGAATCAAGCTCAGGGAGCGCACTGAATCGTGAGGGAGTAAGCACGTGAAAACAAGAAAAGCCGTCCTGGCGAAACCAGCAAAATTCGTCTTCAAACCGGGTGCAGCCACGCTTCGGAAGGACGATTTGCCAGTTATGATCGAAAGATTGACCGCTGAGTACGATGTAGTTGCACCCGTTGTGAGAGATTTCTCAATTGCTCTGGAGAAAATCAAGTCCGCGAACGAGTTGGCCAGAGGATATCGAGACGTCCAGTCGCCAGGGCGGTACGTCCTGGAGAAGACTGACGAGCCGATGATCTTCACGTACGCCAATGGCCAGGAATCGCCGAAGAAGTTTATTCATCCCTCTCGACTGCTCATGTTCAAAGGCGCCAGGAAGGATGGCTTGTTCGACGTAATCGAGGAAGATGAGCCGGAAAGAAAGCTCGCCTTTTTCGGCATACGTCCCTGCGACCGGCAATCGATCCTGGTGCTGGATCGGACGTACATCACGGACCATCCTGACCCTTACTATCTGAGGCGGAGAGGAGACGCGTTTGTTGCCGTCGTCAACTGTACACGACCAGGAGCCACGTGCTTTTGTGCGTCGATGGGCACCGGACCCAAAGCAGATCGCGGCTTTGACATCGCGCTGACGGAGCTGGCGGACGCGTTTTTGATCGAGCCTGGCAGCCCGAAGGGAATGGCGATGATGAGCAAGTTGCCAACAAAGCCAGCTACCCAGGCTGAACTGAGTCAGGCAGGATTCTGGATCGAAGACGCCTTGCTTCATATGGGCCGGACATTGAATACGACTGACCTGCCACAGATTCTGCTGCGCGAGCTGGACCATCCGCACTGGGACATCATGAAGGATTGGTGTGTGGGATGCACCAACTGCACGATTGTTTGCCCCACGTGCTTCTGCTATACGATTGCCGACAAGGTAGACCTTAGCCTGCAGTCGTTCAAACGCGAGCGTTACTGGGATTCGTGTTTCTCCTGGCAATTCACCGAGGTTCACGGCTGCAACTTCCGCGAGAACCTCAGGCAGCGCTATCGCCACTGGGTATGCCACAAGCTCAGTTACTGGGTTGAACAGTACGGAGTCTTTGGCTGTGTCGGCTGTGGGCGCTGCATCACCTGGTGCCCAGTGGGAATCGACATCGTCGACGTCGCTACCACCGTTCGGGGAGGTGTCTAATGGCAAACCCTCTAATGCCCTTGCCTGCGCAAATCATCGACGTTGAGACAGAAGGAAAAGACACACTGACCTACACTCTCGCTTTCAAAGACAAGGAAGTTCAGAGGCAATACCGTTACAAGGCTGGCCAGTTCAACATGGTTGGCTTTTGGGGCGAGGGGGAAGCGCCTATCTCGATGAGCTCGGACCCGGCGGAACACGGTTACTTCCAACACACCGTGAAGGTGCTGGGGAACATAACTAGATCGATGGGCCGTCTGAAGGAGGGCGACATCATAGGCGTGCGCGGCCCGTACGGAACTTGCTGGCCTTTGGAGGAAGCCGCCGCAAGAGACATCTTGATCGTAGCTGGCGGCATAGGCTTTGCCCCACTGCGACCTGTCATCGAACACATAATTGGCAATCCTAGCGTCTACGGCAAGTTGACCGTGCTTTTCGGTGCAAAGACGCCGCAGGACATCCTGTTCACGCGAGACTTTGATCGGTGGCGGTCGAGGCCTAACGTCGAGCTCGTGCTGACAGTCGACCGGGTTGACGGGCAGAAATGGGAACACAACATAGGCGTGGTACCAACCTTGTTCGAAAAAATCAAGCTGGATGCCAAGAACACTGTCGCTATGCTTTGCGGCCCCGAGATAATGCTGCGCTTTTGTCTCGTCGATCTGATCAAGCGCGGCTTTCCGATGAATCAGTTGTTCATTTCGATGGAAAGGCGGATGAGCTGTGGCACGGCACAATGCGGCCACTGCTTCTTTGGACCAAAGTTCGTCTGCCGTGACGGGCCAGTGTTTCGGTTCGCCGAAGTCTACGACTTGATGGGAAAGGGGGTATGAACTGATGTCAGCCAAACCTAAGCTTGCGGTATGGAAATTCTCCTCCTGCGACGGCTGCCAGTTGTCGATTCTCGACTGTGAGGAAGAGCTGCTCGACCTGGTTGGCTCGTACGAGGTTTCGTACTTCCTCGAGGCCAGGAGGGGTTTCGACCCCGGCCCGTATGATGTTTCACTGGTCGAGGGATCGGTGAGCACGCCCGAGGAAGTCGAACGGATCAAGATGGTTCGCCAGCAGACGAAGTACCTCATTCCTTTCGGCGTCTGCGCCACGTGGGGAGGCATCCAGGCGCTGCGCAATTGGTCCGATGCGGAGAAGATGAAAGCGATGGTCTATCCCAAAGCTGAGCACGTGAAGGCGCTGCCTACCTCGACTCCCATCTGGGCTCACGTCCCGATTGAATATGAGCTTCAGGGCTGTCCTCCCAATCGCCACCAGTTGGTCGACCTCTTGGGGAAGTTACTGTTGGGGCAGCAGCCGCGTTTGCCGACGAACAGCGTGTGTCTCGAATGCAAGCGCAAGGGGAATATATGCGTGCTCGTTGCCCAGAACATGCCCTGCATGGGACCAGTTACGCACGACGGCTGTGGCGCCCTTTGTCCCACGTATAACACTGGATGCTACGGTTGCTTTGGCCCGATGGACGACCCGAAGCCTGAGCGATTTGCCAGGGAACTAGAAGTGCGGGGGATGCGCGGGCCAGACATAGTCAGGGAGTTTAAGCGCATTACCAGCTATGCTGATGGCTACAGGAAGGGAGCAGAGCTTTATGAGCGAGCGGCGCATTAAGATTGATTACCTGGCCAGAGTGGAGGGAGAGGGCGCTCTAGACATCAAGGTATCGGACGGCAAAGTCGAGGATGTCAAGCTGGCCATCTTCGAGCCGCCGCGATTGTTCGAAGCGTTTCTGGTCGACAGATCCTATGACGAGTTGCCCGACCTGACCGCGCGCATCTGCGGCATATGCCCGGTCGCGTACCAGATGAGCGCGGTGCACGCCGCGGAAAAGGCATTTGGCGTAAAAGTTGGGGGTTCAGTGCGGCAATTGCGCCGGCTGTTCTACTGTGGTGAGTGGATTGAAAGCCATACGCTGCACATCTATATGCTGGCGGCTCCGGACTTCCTGGGCTACGACAGCATCATCTCGATGGCCAAGGACTTCCCCGAAGAAGTGAAGCGCGGCTTGCGGCTGAAGCGAGTCGGCAACGAAATCGTCGCCACGCTTGGAGGCAGAGAGATTCATCCCATTTCGGCGTGCGTCGGCGGGTTTCATAAGACACCTTCGCAGGAGGCTCTCGCTCCATTAGCTGAGAAACTGAGACAGGCCAAGCAGGACGCCTGGGACACCGTTCTATGGGCGGGTTCGTTGGATGCCCCTGATTTCACTCGCGACATCGAGTTTGTCGCGCTGTCGCACCCTGACGAATATCCTATGAACGAGGGTCGGCTAGTGTCGAGCCGGGGCTTGAACGTTGAGCAGGAGGAGTTCGAGCAATACTTCCAGGAATACCAGGTGCCGCATTCCAATTCGCTGCAGTCGGTAGCTTTGGGCAACCGCGCTTACTTTGTCGGTCCGTTGGCCAGGGTGAATCTTAACTTCGACCGGCTATCGCCAGTGGCCCAGGACGCTGCGCATAGGAGCGGGGTTAAGTTCCCTAACAAGAATCCCTTCGCGAGCATCGTCGGCAGGGCAATCGAGGTTCTGCACTGCGTGGACGAGGCGCTGTCCATTATCGAGTCCTACAAGCCTCCCAAGAAATCCATAGCTGATTTCAAGCTCCGAGCGGGCATTGGCGCAGCCATCACCGAGGCGCCCAGAGGCATTCTTTATCATCGCTACCGATTCGACGATCAAGGATTGATCCGTGAGGCCAAGATCGTGCCCCCAACCGCGCAGAACCAGCGCCAGATCGAGGAGGATTTGCGGGAGTTCGTGCCCACGCTCTTGCACCTCCCGCAAGACGAGATGACGCGCCGGTGCGAGTGGGAGGTGCGCAACTACGATCCCTGCATTTCGTGCTCGACGCACACGCTCAAAGTGAGAATAAATAGGGATGGAGAGGCGAGGTAACGAGGGCGATTCTGCCGCTTGGCGGGCGCAATTCATTGCGCCCCTACACGAAGGACGCCAATAATGTAGGGGCGCGATTTATCGCGCCCGAGAGCCCGGGCGAGTGACTAAAGCTCAATGCCTGCTGCGCTAGGGCTCATTTATTTTGCACCAACGCAAGTCAACCTTAGATTCAGCAAACGTCGGCACAAACTCGGCTCTCGAGTTCACGATGCGGTTCCCGAGACGTGAATAACAGCCCGCCCATTTCTCGCTTGCGACGTAGCCCCCCACTGTGGCCAGCCGCATCCTCTGCACCGGGCGTCCCTGCCAGTCCCATCCGACTGAGGTGAGCGGTGCGGTCTCCACAAACTGTTGGACGATGAAAGTGCCCCATTTCCTGCACTGCTCCCAATCGGCATCAGACATAGCGTCGCCGAAGTATACCTCGTCGCCTTCGCGGCCGAACACCTGCTTCACGACCGTCTTGTTGAGATCGACGTCTCCTGGCAAATCCCGAACCCACCAGGTCGGTGGCAAGTGCCGCTTGATGGCCTCTTGCTCTTCAGGCGAGAACAACGGCTCGTCTCGCCGTGCCCAAATCCAGGCGAGCAGACCTTTGTTTTGGAGAAGCATTCCGCGTAGCCCGTTCAAGAGCGTCAATCGTCCAGAGGTGACGGCTTCAACTATCGTATAGAACTGTGGCAGCGCCAGCATCGCCTCGTAAGTAACGTAGCGGTAGAGAGCGTCGATGGGTTGCCCGACAAGCGATACCCTTCCGCCACGAGATTCACGAAGGTTGTCGATGTCTCCCAAAACGGTTTCGACGCCATCGGCAGCCAATGTGGTGCGAATAAGCCGCTCGGTGTAAGCCATGTGGCCAGTGTCTTCCTTGTCAGAGGCATCGGTGAGCAGTCCGAGGCGGACCGGGCGCCTGTCGGACTGCAAAGCGGCGCCGATAGCGGCTAGCCTCCGTGCTGCTAGATCGCCGTTGACGCGTGCCCCCTTGAAGTAGGGCCGAAGCAGTTCAAACGCCACCTCGTCAACCGCCGTCGCTTCACGAAAGCCCGCGGGTGTATCGCAATTGTACTCTAAGAGCTGCCAGCGGCTTGAGCTATCGAGCAGAAAATCGAAACGCCCGAAGACGACTGGCCTTGGTGGTTCCTGGTGCAGTAGCTCGGCGAAGCTCCACGGAAAGCCGAAAGCCAGCAGCGTGTCCACATCTTCCGCGACGTGCTGGCCGGCGATGGCGAAGACGCGGGCCAGACGGGTTGAAAGCTCTGCCAGTGAGGCCAGCTCGGATTGGCTGAGAATCAACGCGTTCAAGCTCAGATAAGGCCCGTCGCTGCTCACTGTTGTGCCAGCCATACAGCCGCGGAAAAGGGCGCGACGAAAGAAGCGTCGGTACAAAGAAGGCGATATCTCGTTCGGCCGGTCAAACAGCACTTTCATTAAGCGATCCCACTGTCCCCCTATATCGGCGGCACCCACACGCGTGTAACTGCCAACCCTGCTCGCGATAGCTCTCCTGTGATGTACTCCACGTCTTCTGGCGCATGATGGTAGTGAGCCGCGACACCTACCGCTTCGACTCCCCATTCCAGCAGCATCCTGGCCGATGGCAAATCATCCGTCGAATACACATAACGATTGTCGAACTTGTGCTCGACGGCGTCGGGGTGTGGCAAAGTCTGCCGCTCGGCGTCGAGCAGGAACACTATGCCGCGAGGCTCGGCTGGCGGGCGGAGTTCGGCGGATAACCAGATGAGTTGGGCCAGAAGAGAGTCAACTGGCAGAGCAGGCCGCTCCGTTGGCCAACGAGACATAACTGGGACCACCAGCCAGCGTTCCTCGTGGAATGCTAGCGTAGTAGCCAGTCCCAGGTCCGGTGGAAGGTCGAGCAACAAAGCGACCCTGCCTCGCGCCGAATCGAAGAACGGCAGGATCGATCGCTCGATGGCTGTTCTTGCTGCGTCGAGTGGCAGGGGAGCGCGGTGGCGTGAGGTGTGCACGAGGAAGGGCATCGCGGCTACGTATTGCCAGAATGGACCGGCGGCCCTCGTCCAGGCGAGGTACGCCCTCAACTCAGCGCGGGACATCGGATCGGGAATCCAACTGGTCTAGTTGCTTCTCGCTTTCGGTCAAGATCGACCAGAGCTCGCGTCGTTCCACGTCTCGCATGTGGGGCAGCAGAGTCAACCAGCGCTTCTTCAGCACTGGATCGAGAAACCGAGTCTTGCGAACAGCCTCGGCGATGGTCTTGGTATCCAGTTGGTCTCGGTTTGCTCCTTGTGACATGGCAACGCCTTCACGCGGTCAATTATATCCGATTACGACGAGCTTTTGCTCGAGCTTCCACCCTTCCCTGATGAGAACCCACTCGAACTCGGGGCTTTGACCCCAGACGATCCGCCTGACTTGCCGGTTGCTGCCGAGCCAGACCCTGTGCCACTGCTCATTCCAGAGGTAGCGCGGCCCGATTTGCCAGACACCGCGGATCCTGAGCCGGTGCCGCGATTCATCCCCGAAACGGCGCTGATAGTCCGCTCGCCGAAGGGCTTCGGCGAGTCCGAGGGCACGCTCCCGCGTAAGGGCTGGTTTGCGGCGATGTCTGATCCGCTCGGCGGATCGCGAAAGGCAGGACGAGAGGCCGTGGGGTCGGTCCTGGGCGCGGAGTTAGTCCAGATTACCATCGGGTACCATGGCGAGTGATAATAGCCGAAGTACCCCGGATAATAGCTGTGGTAGACGTAGCGGTTGCTGGAGTCTGGCGTTGGCGTGGGCGTTCCTGTGCCCGACGTTTGGCCCGATGTAGTCTGCTCGCCAGGCCAGACGAGCGAGACTGGAACGTCAGGAGGCAGCGCCAGCACCGGCTCGCCTTTATCCGTGATCGAAAGCTCGGTTTGATCGCCTGTAGCCTGAACGAGTCGCAGCCCTGTGACTGAGGCCGTTTGGTAATTATTGCTTTGCGGATCGAACCAGTCGAAGGAGTAAATGCCCCGGTGGTCGCGGGTGACGCTTTCTGGCTTGACCTTATACTTCTGTGAGCTGTCCTTGGGCAGCCCCTCGGATATCTCTGCCGTTAGCTCAGGGGTTTGGTCGACCACGATTTGGTCGCCGTCCGGCGGAGATGAGTCGGTTTGGCTATCGACGTCGTCGCAGGCCACCGTAAAGAGCGCCAGCATTCCGACGACGACCAACGATGCGACCAGGCGTATCTGTTGGGCGGCCTTATGTCTCAAGGAGTTTCCGACGCGGTTGCTGAGGTCGTGAAGCCTGCTGAGCGCGTTTTTGGCAAGGGCTCGATGGGCAGGACTCTTCTGGACGATATCCTTGATAAAGGCTAATGACCGGTTGCGCCGGGAGGCGGCACGCCGTGAAGCCTGCCT
The DNA here is from genome assembly GCA_023480885.1 of Chloroflexota bacterium. Taxonomy (GTDB): domain Bacteria; phylum Chloroflexota; class UBA6077; order FW602-bin22; family JACPRP01; genus JAMCWX01. Next base: position 36,087 of record JAMCWX010000072.1, read on the forward strand.
TGCTCGCTGTCTCTTCCCGTTACCCATCTTTGTCCTCCGCAACAGCCTGCGATTGCCGCTCGGTAAGTCGCCGGTGGCGCCAGGAGCGCCGCGCTTGGACCATAGTATAGCTTATTTCGTGCCTGGATGCTAGAGGGTTGGGCGCTTAGAGTTACCCAAGACGCGGCATCTGCATCCTTGACTTTTCCTGGCTTAATTACTATCCTATGTCTTGGAGAGGCATACAGGCAATGGGCAAGGCGCGCTTGGACGTTGCGCTCGTCGAGAAGGGACTGGCCGAGAATCGATCGAAGGCCCAGGCGCTCATTCTGGCTGGCAGCGTCCTCGTGAACGGGCAACCCGCGGATAAATCAGGAACGATGGTGCAGGACGATGCACAAATCGAGGTTCGGCCTGCGCCGCCCTATGTGAGCCGTGGTGGCGTCAAGTTGCAGAGGGCGCTCGACCACTTCAATCTGGTGGTGAGCGGCCTTGTTGTGATTGACGTTGGGGCGTCAACCGGCGGCTTCACGGACCTCCTGCTCAAACGTGGTGCCGGGCGAGTCTACGCTATAGATGTGGGATACGGCCAGCTCGACTGGCGTCTGAGAAATGATCCTCGTGTCGTGGTAATGGAGCGTACCAATATTCGCTACCTGGAAAGTCTGCCCGAGGTTGCGGACGCTGCCACTGTTGACGTATCATTCATTTCGCTTGCCGTCGTGCTGCCTGCTGTCATCCGCCTTATCAAGCCTGACGGCTGGATAGTGGCTCTGGTCAAACCTCAGTTCGAGGCGGGGCGCGAACAGGTTGGCAAAGGTGGCGTTGTAAGAGATCCCGAAGTCCATCGCCAGGTGCTCGAGAAGCTGGTCGATTGGGCGCAGATCAACGAGATCAAAGTTCTTGGCCTCACGCCTTCGCCTATCAAGGGGCCTGCGGGAAACAAGGAATTCCTCCTGCTCCTGTCGAAGGTCGGCAAGGAGATCGATGTCGATAGGGCTGTGAAAGAGGCAGTGTTGTAAGTGAGCAAGATAGTTTTCTTGTACAATCCTAGACTTCCGGACGCAGAGCCTTTCGCCCACGATTTGGCCGGGCATCTTTCGCCTCTTGGTTTAGACATTCCAATCGTCTCTGTGTGGGAAGAAGCCGCTGCCAGAGAGATGGTCAGCGGGGCGATGTTCGCGGTCACATTGGGCGGGGATGGCACTGTCCTGCGGGCGACGCGCATCGTCGCCCCGCTCGACGTGCCTGTCGTGGGCGTTAATCTTGGCAAGCTGGGATTCCTCACAGAGATGGATCGTGGTGAGGCCGCGCGCAAGCTGCCGGAGTTCGTCGCCGAGCATTTCTGGGTCGAGGAACGAGTGATGCTCTCGATTGAAATCGAGCGCCAGGCGCATCCTGCTCAGGGCGACTGGGTAGCTCCCCGCGCAGCAGTCGAGCATCTCTTCGCCGTAAACGACATCGTGGCTGGCCGAGCTGGTCTTGCCAGGGCCGTAGATATAAGTATTTGGATCGATGGCATATTCGTAAGCAGGTATACCGCCGACGGTGTCATCGTCGCTACGCCGACTGGCTCGACAGCATACTCGCTCGCCGCCGGGGGTCCTGTGCTGCATCCGCAGTTGGAGAACCTGCTTCTCACGCCTATTCTGCCGCATTTGAGCAATGCCTACCCGCTGATATGCCCGCCAGGTGCGAGCATTCAACTCGAAGTGTGCACCGGCCATCAGGCTGGAGTCACCGTCGACGGGCAGATCGATATGCCGCTCTATAACGGCGATATGGTCAAGGCTTTTGCAGCCCCTCAAAAGGCCCGATTCCTGCGGGCACAGTCGCCATCGTATTTCTACTTTTCACTTGCCAAGAGGCTGCGAAGGGATTTGCGAGTGGATAGTTGCGAGCTTGCAGAAGGGAACTGCGACAACTCACGGCGAAATGCTGCGCAGGTCCTGGCAAAGGCGACTGGCCCTTCCAAGGGAAGGGCTCGCTCGAAGAGAAGATAGGCCTCGGATTTTTTGGTGAGGTAGAACGGCCCTTGCTACTTGAGCTCACTATCGGCAATTTTGCCATTGTCGACCACCTTCAGATTTCATTCTCTCACGGCTTCAATGCCTTGACCGGCGAGACGGGCGCTGGCAAATCCATCGTCATCGACGCCGTCGGCGCTCTCTTGGGCGAGAAGCTTGGCGCCGAATACGTGCGGAGTGGCTCGGACCAGGCCCGCGTGGAGGGAATTTTCGCCCTGCCTCAGGAAAGGGAACTGACCTATGGGGCGCTGCTGTCGACGCTCGAAGAGTACGGCCTCGACAACGGCGAAGGAACGCTGATTCTCAGCCGAGAAATCAATGCCTCCGGGCGCAGCGTATCGCGCGTGAACGGCCGGGCAGTGCCGGTGGCAGTGCTGCAGCAAATTGGCGCTTCCTTGATCGACATTCACGGCCAGAGCGAGCACCTTTCGTTGCTGCGCGTCTCGCAGCACGTCGATTTGCTCGACGAGTATGCCGGCCTTGGCGACCTTCGTGCTCAGATCGTCGCCAAAGTTGCTGCCCTGCGCCAGATAAGGCGAGAGCTGCAAGCGCTCTTGCGAGATGAGCGTGAACTGGCCCGCCGCACGGATTTGCTGCGCTTTCAGGCCAATGAGATCAACGCTGCTTCCCTCACGATCGGCGAAGAAGACGAGCTGGAAGCTGAGCGTAGGATTCTGGCCAACGCCGAGACGCTGAGCGCTCTGGCGGATGGGGCTTACAAGCATCTCTACGATGGGCTGGAGGATCAACGCTCTGTTTCTGATCTTCTTGGGGATGTGAGCCTGAAGCTGGGCGACATCGTCAGGCTGGATCCCTCGCTGCAAGACGAGGCTGCTGTCTGCGAGGGCGCTTTGTACCAGATCGAAGAGCTGGCACGTTCTTTGCGAGCCTACCGTGATGGCATCGAGTACGATCCCGAGCGCCTCCTGGAAATCGAGGAAAGAATCGACCTGATCCGCACGCTGAAGCGGAAATACGGCAGCACGATCGAGGAAGTGCTCAGGTTCGGCGAAGAGGCGGCAGCCGAATTGGAGATGCTGGGGCATAGCGAAGAGAGGGTCGCCGAGCTGCAGGATCAGGAAGGCAGCTTATTGCGCGAAATCGCTGTCCTGGGCGAGGAGATATCAGCGGCCCGAAAAAAGGCAGGTGAGGCGCTGGCTAAGGCAATGGAAGCGGAACTCGCCGACCTGAACATGCCCAAGGCCCGATTCATGATCTCTATGGAGCGTACCGAGGCGGTGGATGGCGTGACGCTGTCGGATGGGAAGACTTACGCCTTCGACGGGTCGGGGGTAGACAAAGTCGAGTTCTTGATCTCACCAAACCCGGGTGAGCCTCTCAAGCCGTTGGCGAAGATTGCCTCAGGCGGCGAGACTGCTCGTCTTATGCTTGCGCTGAAAACGATTCTCTCGAAGGCCGATCCAGTTCCTACCCTCATCTTCGACGAGATAGATCAGGGCATTGGGGGCCGAAGCGGCCAGATCGTCGGCAAAAAGCTCTGGAACCTCACTGGCAGGCATCAAGTCATTTGTGTCACACACCTGCCTCAGATTGCTTGTTTTGGCGATTCACACTTCAGCGTCGCCAAGCGCGTCGTCGACGAGAGAACCACGACGACCGTGCGTACGCTATCGCGTGAGGATCGCGTTGAAGAGATAATGGCTATGCTCGGTAGTGTCTCTGGAAGCGAAGTGGCTCGCCGCAATGCGGAGGAGATATTGTTGGAGGCGGATCTGTGGAAATACAAGAGCGGGCCAAATGTGTCAAACACGCGGCTAGAAGCGGAGTGTTAGAGAAGTCTGGCGGGAAAACCGCTGCCGTAGATGCTCCGTGCCCAGGTGTGATGATTAGAAAAGCCAGAATCCCTGACGTTGGCGCCATACAGCAGTTGGTGAATCATTTCGCCGATAACGGTGAGATGCTTCATCGTCCGCTGAGCGAGATATACGAAAATCTGCGCGACTATTTCGTCGCAGTCGAAGGCGATAACCTCCTGGCAAGCTGCGCTCTCCACATCAACTGGGAAGACCTGGTCGAAATAAAGGCGCTGGCGGTTGCCGACAAATGGCAACGCAAAGGTCTCGGCAAGCAGTTGATCGACGCTTGCTTGAAAGAAGCGAGAGAGCTAGGATTGACGACCGTCTATGCCCTCACCTCGAAGCCCGAGTTCTTCGAGAAACTGGGCTTCCGTCGAGTGCAAGTTAGCGAGCTGCCGAACAAAGTCTGGGGGGAGTGCTTTCGCTGTGTCAAGTTCCCCAATTGCGATGAGGTAGCTGTGGTCTACAGCGCCGATTCTGCGGAGGATGTCAACCGTGCTGGTTAACAAGGATCGTCTAATAGCTACTTTCCGAGCGCTGGTCGAGATTCAAAGTCCAACCGGGCAGGAAGCGAACCTGATCTCCTACGTGGTGCCGAGGCTGGAAAGCGCCGGAGCGCGTGTCTCGGTCGATTCTGGAGGGAACGTCATCGCCAAGATCGATGGCGCAGGCGAGCCGATTCTGGTTTGTTCGCACCTGGACACTGTTATGCCCACTGCCGGGCTGAAGATAGTCGAGCGCAATGGCGTGTTCTACAGCGATGGTACGACGATCCTCGGCGCCGATGACAAGTCCGGCATCGCGGTTATCCTCGAGGCGGTCGAAAGTCTACGGGAGCAGCAGGTGCCACATCTTCCTGTCGAAGTGGTGCTCACTGTCGCGGAAGAAGTAGGGCTGGTCGGCGCCAAGACGCTTGATTACAGCCAGATCGTGGCTAAGAGAGGCCTGTGTCTGGACACAAAGGGGCCGATAGGGACCATTATCGTGGAGGGACCTTCTCAGGTGTGTCTGGATGTCACCATCGTGGGCAAGGCCGCACATGCGGGGATGTCACCCGAGAAGGGGATCAGTTCGATCGTCGTGGCCGCCGAGGCCATTTCATCGATGCCTCTGGGGCGCATCGACGAGGAGACGACGGCGAACGTGGGCATGATTCAGGGAGGCACGGCGACAAACATAATCCCCGAGAAGACGACTGTGGCAGGCGAGGCGAGGAGCCGAGATGAGCAGAAGCTAGAGGCGCAGGTCGATTGTATGGTCAGAGCCTTCCAGGTGGCGGGGGATCGTCATGGCGCGACAGTTCACGTGAATGTCGAGCATGTTTACCGCGCGTTTCATCTCGGTCCAAACGATGAGATCGTTCGTATGATGTCCGAGGCAGCACGAAAGCTGGGCCTGCCTGCCAGGATGGAGGCGGGTGGAGGCGGGAGTGATACCAATATATTCAACGAGCGCGGCATACAGAGCGTCAACGTCAGCGTTGGCTACGAGGACCCTCATTCGACCAGCGAGCACATTGCCGTAGATGACCTGGTTAGGGCGGCGGAGTTGCTGGTTGCGGTGTTGAAGGGCTAGGCTGGCTCAGACTAACAAGGGGGACGAAGAGTTGGGCACCGAGATTACTCTGTCAAGTGATCGTGTCTACGAAGGGCGTGTCATCCACCTGCGAGTGGATACAGTGCGGCTCGCCGATGGTGGCTTGACCAAGCGAGAGATAGTAGAGCATCGAGGAGCGGTTGCGCTGGTCGCGGTTGGCCAGGACGACAACGTGCTTCTCGTCAAGCAATATCGAAAGGCCGCCGGGAAAGACCTGCTGGAGATTCCAGCGGGGACGCTGGAACTCGGCGAGAACCCTCTCGATTGCGCGCAGCGGGAACTGCAGGAAGAAACTGGCCACAAGGCGGCTAGAATCGAGCCTCTCACTGGATTCTATCCCTGCCCAGGCTACAGCACCGAGTTCATTCACGTCTACGTCGCCACCGGATTGCAGCCGAGCGTGGCCGAGCACGACGACGATGAGGATATCGAGGTAGTGCCTGTGCCTTTCCCTGAGGCATTGAAGATGGTCGGCAGCGGCGAGATTTGTGACGCGAAGAGCATTATCGGGTTGCTCGCGTACGCCAGGCGCAAAGGAATGTAGACGGCGACGTATTGTGTTGCGGAGGAGGATAGATGGTAAAAAGGGGTAAACGCCAACGCGGGGCACATAACTTACCCAGCGGTGGCGCAGGCATGCCGTACAGACCGCTAAGTCAGCTTTTGTAGGAGATGGAAAAGTGGATTGTCGTCAACTGGCTAAGCTGATCGACCATTCCCTGTTACAGGCGAATACCAGTGATAGCGATTTGCAGCTCGCCTGTGACATAGCTCGAAGATATTCCGTTGCCTGTCTGATCGTCAAGCCGTATCACGTGGCGAAGGCCCTGGAGTTGATGCGTGGCTCTGGAGTTCCCGTCGGCACCACGGTTGGCTTCCCTCACGGCTGTAATGCCTCGCTAGTGAAGGCTTTCGAGGCCGAAACCGCTCTGAAGGACGGCGCGGTCGAGGTGGATATGGTGGCGAACATCGGCGCGGTGAAATCCGGCGACTGGCGCTTCGTCGAGCAGGATATCGCCGGCGTCGTGGCGGTGGCGCGGCCGCAGCGGGCCATCGTCAAGGTTATCATCGAAGCCTGCTATCTGACGAACGAGGAGAAGGTCCGCGTCTGCGAAGTGGTGCAGGCTGCTGGCGCTGACTTCGTGAAGAGCACGACCGGCTACGGCCCGTCTGGTGCGCAGCCAGATGACATCAGGCTAATGCGCCAGGTTGTCGGGCCGGCGATGGGCGTCAAAGCATCAGGCGGGATACGCACGCTCAAGCAGACTTTGGAACTGATCGAGGCGGGGGCAAACAGAATCGGCACGTCCTCGACACAGGCGATTTTGGAGGAATGCGCTCAGCGGGGATGAAATGCGTTTCATCCCAAGGAGATACAACATTGTACGTCGACGGCGAGATCATCAAAGAGGCGGAAGCCAGGTTTGGCATTCCCAAAGATATATCCCTTCAGTTCGAGATAGATGATCGTGAGCTAGCCATTGTTCGCGGCAGCAGGAAGAACCAGCGTTCGCACGATATCACTATGTTCATCTTCCTTGATGGTCGGGGAAATGGAAATGTGCGGACGAAGGACGCTCGGCTCGCGGTCATCAGGAAGCGCAGCTTCCCCCCAGGAGCGTACAGAGCGCCTAGCGGTGGCCTCAAGCCCGGCGAGCCCCTGGAAGCAGGAGCAATGCGCGAGGCCCACGAGGAGACGGGGCTGGAGGTCGAGCTGGAAAGGTACCTGGTTCGGATTCACGCTACGTTTACTCATGGTAACGAGATCGAAAAGTGGGTCAGCCACGTCTTCAGCGCTCGCGTCGTGGGAGGCGATCTTGAGCCGATCGATACCGATGAGATAGAAGGCGCCACGTTCGTGAATCTGCGGGAGCTACAGGGGCCTATCAGGGATATCCTGCTGGGCTCGAAACGGGGCCTCTTGGCCTATCGCGTGGCGCTTACAGACTTCACCGTCAAGACACTTGTCGAGAATGGAGATATCGATCTTGGGGATTAGACGAGGGAATATGAATTGCACAAAGGCGTGATAATGATTGATTTATTGGCTACCCATGAAAAACTGAAGAAGCTCATCGCCTCTTTTTCTCGGCGTAGCAAGCAAATATATGTCGTCGGCGGCTCTGTCCGCGACACGATACTTCAGCGCGAGCATATCGACATCGACTTTGCCACCGACGCGCGCCCTGAGCTCGTTAAGACTCTCGTGGCCGAGATTGAGCCAGAGGCGATCTACACTGTCGGCGAGAGGTTTGGCACGATAGGCGCCATAGTCGATGGTCGCGTATTGGAGATTACCACGTTCCGCTCGGAGCGCTACAAACCGTACTCTCGCAAGCCTGACGTGAGCTTTGGCACTTCGCTCGAGGGGGACCTGTCGCGCCGGGATTTCACCATCAACGCCATCGCGCAGAATCCGCTTACAGGCGAGATGATCGACCCGTACAATGGACTGAAGGACATCAAAGCGCGAGTGATTCGCGCCGTGGGAAATGCCGACGAACGGTTTACAGAAGACCCTTTGCGCATGATGCGCGCCGTGCGTTTCGCGGCCCAACTCGGCTTCGACATCGAATCTGGAACGGCTCAGGCGATTCTTCGCAATCATCGAGAGCTGCGTCTGGTCAGCCAGGAGCGCATCACAGATGAGATGAACAAGATTCTCTTGTCTCCGAATCCCGGCCAAGGGGTGCGCCGGCTCTGCGACCTGGGTATGATGGAGTTCATCGTGCCCGAGTTCCTGGAATTGCGGGGGACGGAGCAGGATGAGTATCATCACAAGGATGTCTTCGAGCACACGCTGATCGTGCTTGACAGGGTAGCTCCCGATTTGCGTTTACGCTGGGCGGCGTTGCTTCACGACATTGCCAAGCCGGTCACCAAGGTGATCGCCAATGGTGAGGTCCATTTCTATGGCCACGACATTGTGGGGGCAGAGATGGCGCGGAGCATTATGCTACGGCTGCGGCTCGACAGAAGCACCATCGATGTGGTGCACAAGCTGGTTTCGATGCACCAGAGAACGAATTTGTACGAGAGCTCGTGGACGGAGGGCGCGATTAGGCGCCTCATCCGCGATGCCGGCGACGAACTGGGTTTTCTTCTGGCGCTATCTCGCGCAGATATCACCAGTCGAAGGCCGCGGAAAGTCGAGTACGCCCTCTCGCAGCTAGCCGAGCTTGAGGAGCGCATAAATCGCCTGATCGAACAGGAAGAGGTCAAGGCGCTGAAGAGCCCGCTCGACGGCAACGAATTGATGGCGATTTTCAATCGCCCGCCTGGTCCCTGGATCAAAGGGGTGAAAGAGTATCTGCTGTCGAAAGTGCTGGACGGTGAGCTTGCCCCTGACGACAAGGAAACAGCACGCAAGATGGCGGAGGAGTTTGTGACGAGGGAACGGGGAATAGGGAAGAAGGAATAGGGAATAGGGATTAGGGGACAGGGACAGGGAATAGGGGGAAAGGAACTGAACCGTGGCATAGTCAAACCGGAGGCCAGGAACCACATGTCAGGACCTCCGCCCTGATCCCTAATCCCCATTCCCTAATCCTCATTCCCCAATCCCTGCTTGCTATTCCCTGTCTCCCCCCTTACTGCTGACAAGAGAATGCCGGCCACTGCGATGGCCGTAATTACGAGAAAGGTATCCTGGATTGCGCCAAAGAAGGCCAATTGTGGAGGTATGTGAGCGGTAGTGCGCTGTGCGACCTGGACGCTGAAAATAGCCCCGGCGGCGGCGACGCCGAAGACCATGCCTAGATTCCGCGCGGTTGCGACAACGCCTGACGCAATGCCTTGCCGCTGGCGCGGTGCGGAGCCCAGGATGGCGCTATTGTTGGGCGTAACGAAGATGCCGACCCCGAGCCCGATCAGCACAAGGCGCAAGATGATGTCTCTGGCGCTTGTCTGAGCGTTCAGGTCGCGGAGGCTGAACAACCCGGCGGCCAGAAGGGCCATGCCTATGGTCGAAGGCAGGCGAGAGCCAACGCGATCTGACAAATACCCGCTGATGGGAGCCACCACGGCCATTACAATTGGTTGAGCAGTCAAGAGCAAACCGGCGAAGCCGGCGGGAAAGCCGCGGCCCTGCACCAGATAGAAGGGCATCAGGAAGATGATGGAGTAGACACACACATAGTTGATAAAAGAGCTCAGCGTGGCGGCAGAGAAAAGCTGATCGCGGAAGAGGCTCAGGTCCAGCATCGGGTGGGGCATCGTGCGCTCGAGCCACAGGAACACTGCGAGAAAAACCACAGCCCCGATGAACAGGCTCATTATGACCGGCGATGTCCATGTCATGTCCTGGCCCTTGGAGAGCGCCAGCATCAGAGCTCCCAGGCCGATCATCAGCGCGCTGGCTCCGGCCAAATCGAACGGCTCGCGCCTTCGTCCAGATGTCGAACGAGGAATAACCAGGAATGCCAGGGCCGTCGCCACGACGCCGATAGGGAGATTGACGTAGAAAATAGAGCGCCAGCCGAGATGGTCGGCGAGAAATCCACCAAGGGAAGGACCCACGGTCAAACCGAGATAGGTCATCGTGCCCTGCATACCGAGCACCTGGCCACGCTGTCTGGCCGGAAACGACCCAGTCAGAATGGCTGGTGAGGTGGAGGACAGCATTGCCGCTCCCAATGCCTGGAAGATACGGGAGGCAACCAGGAGCCACTCGGTTGGGGAGAGGCCACAGAGGACTGAGCCAGCCGTGAAAACGATGAAGCCGCTATTATAGATGCGCTTGTGGCCCACAATGTCACCCAAGCGGCCGAAACTGAGGAGAAGGATGCTGAGCGTCAAGAGATAAGCAATGACCACCCATTCGATCGTCGAGAGATCGGCTCCGAAGGATTGGCGAATGACTGGCAAGACCGTGTTGACGATGCTGCCATCCAGGGCGGCCATGAAGGTGCCAGTGCCAACCGTTATTAGAATCCACCATTTCCGCGGTAAGCTCAGCCACCATTTGCTCTCGAGAGACGTGCTGCCTGGTGCGGGTGCTGAATAGGGGGAGTCCTGGTTCAAGCCCTGTTTCTCCTTTGGTCTCGCCAGCGTTCGAGAAAGTCTAGCACACCATCGTTTTCGGCGTCAATTGAACGCATCGTGTGTTCGACAAATAATTCGGGATGGCGAAACCGTGGAATCCGCTACTACTGTCCTTTGAGCGTGACCGATGTCGACGTCGAGGTAGCTTCCTTGATGCTGGCAGGAACCTCAATGTTTGCCACTTCGATTAGACGGTTCACAAGCCCTGTGGTTATCTGCTCCGGAACCTGCCCGACCTGGACTGAGTCCACTACAACGCGCTCTGGTTATTGCGATGGCCCCATCAGCGCACGATGGCTTCGGAGTCTCCATTAGGGATAGCCCAACCAGCGCCCCGCCAGCCACCACCCCAGTGCCGACGATCCCACCTGCTACCCAGAGAAATCCACTCGCTTCTCCATTCTCCTTTTCTGCCATACAATTTGAGTTACTGCGCGATCCAAGGTAGGCGCGTTCGAGAGTTACGCACCAATTGGCCGCTACATTTTCCGACGCAAGTGTCTTTGCACATTATACAAGTTGGCCGCCAGGCTCGCAAGTCTGACAGTTTGCTTCAAGACCTACGCCCGGCTAGCTGCTGTCTTGCCTGACCTATCGTGGAGAACTGCTTGTCACGTTTCTTGCGTGCGCTGTTGGCCTATCCCTCTGTCCTCATCCTTCGCTTTGACAAGTCCGGGCTGTGCTTGAACAGATAGATCACCACAAACTGATTAACTCACTCGTGCGAAACGAGCGGCGATCGCTTGCGCACAGGCTGCAGTCTGCCAACAAGTCTACCGCAAAACAGATTGAATCGCGCTTTGGTATCTGATATAATGGCGCTCGCACCTCGACCGGGATACCTGTGCCCAATGCAGCGAATACGCGAAATTCTGGGAGAAAAGGAGAAGAGATGGTTACTCGGAGGACTCCTTGGTTTCTGTCGATTGGCGTTTGCCTTGCCCTGGTGATGGGGATCGTCGGTTGCGCGCCGGCGGCTGCTCCCCCAACCGCCACGCCGAAGGCTGCTGCGCCCACTGCCCCGACAGCAGCACCCGCTTCCCCAGCGCCTGCGACCAGTGTCCCCTCAGGCCAGGCGCCCTCGCAACCTGTCGCTGGCACCAAGAAAATCGTCATCGGTTTCACCACGTCCGCGACTGGATCCATGAATCTGCCATCGAAGAAGCAGATCGAGGGGCTGCGGTTGTGGCTCGACAACGTCACCAAGGCGGGTGGCATCAAGCTGAAAGACGGCACGGTGCTAATGCCGGAGATCAAGTACTACGACGACGAGAGCAAGACCGACCGGGTACAGGCCCTGTATACGAAGCTTATCAACGAAGACAAGGTTGATTTCCTTATCAGCCCCTACAGCAGCGGCCTGGCGCGAGCGGCTGCGGTCGTGTCGGAGCAGAACGGCAAGGTCATGATCACCACTGGCGCCGCCGACGATTCGACTATGGAGCAGGGCTTCAAGAACATCTATCAAATGTACACTCCTGGCAGTCGCTACCTCATCGGCGCCATAGACATGTTTAAGGAACTCGATCCAACAGCTAAGAAAATCGCGATCGTATACGAGAAGGACTCGTTCTCGACCGCCGTGGCGAAAGCGGCTGAGCCATACGCAAAATCTAAAGGCTACGAAGTGACTGTGTACGATGGTTACGACAGCGGTACCACGGATTTCGCGCCCTTCATCAATAAGATCATCGCCACATCTCCCGACGCCATTCTAGGTGGAGGGCACTTCCAGGACGGCACTACCTTCGCCAAACAACTCTACGAGAAGAAGATCCAGACTAAGTTCGTAGCCCTCCTGGTGGCTCCGCCCGAGCCGACCTTTAGCGAAATCGGAGACGCTGCCCAGTATATTGTGGGTCCCAGCCAGTGGGAGCCAGACGCGACCTACAGTCCCGATTCCGCCAAGAAAGCCAATCTGCCCTGGTATGGTATTACCGTCAAGGATTTCGTAGACGGGTATAAGGCCAAGTTCAACAGCATGCCTTCTTATCACTCTGCCGGCGGATACGCCGCGGCCCTGATGCTACAAAAGGCCATCGAGGACAGCGATAGTGTCGATCGGGCGAAAGTAGTGGCGGCGCTCGACAAGTTGAACCTTATGACCTTCTACGGACACGTCCAGTTCGGCACGGACGCCAAGACCCATGGCAAGCAAGTGGCTCACGATATGATCTACATTCAATGGCAAAAGGATTCGGCGGGCAAGCTGGGTACGAAGATCGTGTGGCCACCGGCTGCACAATCGGCAAGCCCTCAGCTTCGCAAGTAGGGGCTTGAAGAATCCAGCCTGGGGCCATCTAGTTGCCATAGAAACCGGTGTAGACGCAGCCTTGAAGTTGCAGAGGTGGCGGCAGTGAATATCGATGCCTTATCCGCGTCTGCCGTTGATGGACTGATGATCGGGTTCATCTACGGCCTGGCGGCAATGGGCCTGACTCTGATTTTTGGCGTGATGCGGGTGATAAACCTGGCCCACGGTCCGGTCATTGCTGTTGGGATGTTCGCCGTGCTGCTCCTGGGCCAGAACCTGGGGCTAAATCCCTATATAGCGTTGCCAATCGTTTTGCTTCTTGGTCTGGCCTCGGGGATCGCAATGTATTTCATTGCCGTCCACCGCGTGATCAACGCCCCTGAGTTGACGACTCTTCTGGCGACATTCTCGGTCAACTTGATGATCGTCGGCATCGGGACGGTGCTGTTCACGACTAGCCCCCGCGCCCTGAGTGTGGACCTGGGCAGCGTTCAGGCGGGGGCGGTTACAGTACTCGGCACAAAGGCGGTGGCGGTCTTGATCGCGATAGTCGCCACCGCTGGCCTCTACTATTTCCTCTACCGCACCCGTGCGGGGAAATCCATTCGCGCCGTCGCAAACAATCGTTCCGCCGCCGAGCTAATGGGGATCGATTCCACCTGGGTCCTCGCCTTGAGCTTTGGGATCGGCATCGCGCTGGCTATGGGCTCCGGGTCGCTGCTGGCAACTATGTTCTCGTTCACCATACTCTCGGGCACGGTTTATGAGGTGAAGAGCTTCATCATCGTGGTCCTTGGCGGGTTGGGGAATCCTTTTGGAGCGTTGCTGGGAGGGATTGTAATCGGATTGCTGGAAGGCATAGCGACGATCTCCCCTTTGCCTGTTGGTTGGGTCCCAGTCATCGAGTTTGGCGTCTTTGTCCTGATACTGCTGGTCCGTCCGACGGGCCTGTTTGGAGCTCGCTGATATGAGCGCACTTCGTGCCCCTTTCTTCTGGGTCCTCCTGGTCGTCGTCGGCGGCGTTGGTCTTCTCCCCATTCTAACCGGCTCGGATGGGACGCGGGAAGACGTCTTTCTCGTCCTAATGCTGGTGATCCTGGCGTCAAGCATCAACATCATCATGGGCTACACCGGATACGTTAGCTTCGGACACATCGTTTTCTTCGGCTTGGGAGGCTACGTTGCCTTCTATCTGATGCTGAACCACCAGGTTCACTTCGTCGCCGCCGCCCTGGTCGGCGGCATCGTCTCCAGTCTAATCGCTTTCCTGCTGGGAATACCTGTGCTTCGGCTGCGCGGCGCTTACTTTGCCCTGGCGACGATCGGCATTAATGAAGTCGTGCGCTCCTTCGTCACCAACTTCGATCCCTTCGGCGGCGCCACTGGCATGTTCTTCAACTACCAGGTCTACGATAGCTATGGCGGGGCTAAGAATGCGCTATGGTTCGCCTATGATGCTATCCTCATCGTCGCCCTCTTATGCACCATTACCAGCTTGTTAATCAAGAAATCCAAGTTTGGCCTTGGCCTGTTGGCTATACGCGAAGACCAGGATGCGTCGCAGGTCCTTGGGATCGATCCGTCGCGCTCCAAGGTAGTTGTCTATACCATCTCCGCCTTCTTCCCTGGGCTCGCGGGCGCCATCTTTTTCTTCAAGAACGGCATTATCGAGCCTGGGCCCGCGTTCGATTTGCTTCGCTCCATCGAGGCGCTCGTAATGGTCATGCTGGGCGGTTATGGCACCGTCGCCGGACCGATTGTCGGGGCGGCAGTTTACGAACAGCTGAGGGCTTTTCTCATAACCAATCCTACGTTTAGCAGCCTGCATCTCTTCGTCGCGGGCTTCTTGTTGCTGCTCATCGTTCTCTTCGTCACCAATGGCCTTGTCGGCTGGCTGCGGCAAAGGACGCCGCAACTGCGGAGGTATTTGGAGTGATACTCCAGGTTCAGAACGTCTCCAAACGATTTGGGGGGCTGGTTGCCCTGGACAGTGTTTCTCTTGAGGTGCAAGAGGGCGAGATCCTCGGCGTTATCGGACCGAACGGAGCGGGCAAGACGACCCTGTTCAATGTGATTAACGGCGTGTACGCGCCGCAAGAGGGACTGATCCTCTTTCGGGGTGAGAACATCACGGGGCTTCCCCCCTTCAAGGTTGCGCGGCGTGGCATCGCGCGCACTCATCAGATCGTGCGTCCTTTGGGCGAGCTTTCGGTGAAGGAGAACGTGACCGTGGGCGCGTGCTTTGGACGCGAGAACCTGTCGCTGAAGGCAGCCGCTCGCGTGGCTGACGAGGTGTTGGCGTTCGTCGGGCTGGCAGCCAAAACCGACCTGCTCGCCGGTAAGCTCAACGTGGCCGAAAAGAAGAGGCTCGAGCTAGCCCGCGCCCTGGCCATGCGGCCGGCATTGCTCCTCCTCGACGAAGTGCTCGCCGGGCTGAACCCGAACGAGGTCTCGGAAATGATATCTTCGATTCGCCGGATTCGCGATCAGGGGGTGAGCATCATCATGATCGAGCACTTGATGCACGCGGTGATGAAGTTGTCGGATCGAGTCTTCGTGTTGGATCACGGCGCTCAGATTGCCGAAGGCACGCCGGAAGTCGTTTCGAGCCATCCCAAGGTCGTCGAAGCGTATTTGGGTGATCCCCAAGCGGCCCTGCGTTTGCTGGAGGGATCGGCATGATCGCGCTGGATGTGAAAGGGATCGAGTCTGGCTACGGAGAGGTACAGATCCTGTGGGGAGTCTCGCTGGGGTTGGAAGAGGGACGCCTGACCACGATCGTGGGCTCTAATGGCAGCGGCAAGACCACGCTGCTGCGCACCGTTATGGGACTTATTCCTACCTGGAAGGGCAGCGTTACATTCGATGGCAGTGACATAACGCGTCTTTCCCCTCACAAGAAGGCCCAGATGGGCCTCGTGCTTATCCCTGAAGCGCGTCAGTTATTCACGGACATGACCGTGCTGGAGAACCTGGAGATGGGGGCAACGCCCGCCCGTGCCCGTGGCGATTACCGGCAGACCTTGGACTGGGTATTTGACCTTCTTCCGCGATTGGCAGAGCGAAGGAATCAGATCGCCGGCACACTCAGCGGCGGCGAACAGCAGATGCTGGCCATCGCCAGGGGCTTGATGAGCAAGCCAAAGGCGTTGATGTTCGATGAGCCATCTCTGGGCCTATCGCCGGTGATGGTGACGAACCTGTTTGAAGTTATCCTCAAGCTGAAGCAGCAAGAAATCACCATGCTTCTGGTCGAGCAGAACGTGCAGCTTGCGCTGGCCGTGAGCGACTATGCCTACGTGCTGAGCAACGGGCGCATAGAGTTCGAGGGCGAAGCCAGGCAGGTGCGCGAGATGGAGGCTGTGCGTAGAACGTACCTGGGGTTATAAGCCGTCGATCCCTGACGACACAGTCGTGACGCTTGACAATGCGTAGTACCTTTGCTAGTATAGTACTACATGAACTGGCTTAGTAGTACTAATAGAGGTAATGTACTATGAAGGAATTCTTCATAGTGATGACACGTAAAGGACAAATTACCGTTCCGGCGGAAATCCGCAGAACTTTGAAGTTGAAACAGGGCGATAAGATTGGGCTGTCGGTTAGGAGAACTGACAAAGACAAGATCCAAGTGACATTGAGGCCTGTGCAATCGGTCGCTGAGATGACCTTTGGCTCGGTGGCGCCCCGCAAGCGTCCTGAGGACTTTGACGAGCTCAGACGGATGTTTGAAGAAAGCGTAGCCGAGGAGGCAGTGATGGAGGACGCGGCCCCCAGGGCCGCAGATGAAGACTAGCTGTGGTCAATCGATTTCTGGACACTAACGTGATCCTTCGCCATCTCCTGAACGACGATCCTGCCAGGTCTCCCGCGTGTTTTGCCCTGATGCTGGCGATTGAGCAAGGTAAAGTCGAAGCTTGGACCTCGCATCTGGTGATCGCTGAAGCTGTCTTTGTCCTCTCCAACAAGAAGACCTACAATCTGAGCCGCGAGGAGGTCCGGGATCTTCTGCTGCCATTAATAGGCCTGCCTGGCCTTAGAATCGAAAGGAAGCGGCTCTTCAACCGCGTGTTCGAGATTTACACGAGCCTTCCCCTTGACTACATTGACTGCTACCATGCGGCCCTGATCGAGCAGCACCAGAAATCCGAGATAATAAGCTACAATCTCCACTTTGACAAGATTCCCAGTGTCCGCCGAATTGAGCCGTAACCAGGCGCTGGCCCGCCGACGATACCATCTCACCGCGTGCTTTCACGCTGGCACCAGAGGCGCAGTTTTCAAGGTTATTGCGAACGGGCCCGTCTGCTATCCGATATGTCTGAACGTGAAAATCGATGCGCCGTTTCGTTGGCGTTTCAAATCCCATCGGGAGAGCCTTCTCGCTGGGGAATCAGGTTGACTTAGCTAAGCGCCTTAGCTAGAATTCTGTCAGGAGGTGCGAAATGGCAACACGAGTCAACATGCACCAGGCCAAGACTGACTTGTCACGACTCGTAGCCGAGGCGCTGCACGGCGAAGATGTCGTCATAATGCGATCTGGCAAGCCAGTCGCGAGGCTGGTGCCTATCTATGACGAGCGCGTGCCTGGCCTTGCCCACGGTCGTGTCCATATCGGCGATGATTTCGATTCCCCGCTGCCGAATGACATCCTCGGCACCTTCGAGGAATAACCGTTCCGAAGTGAACACGCCCTGCACGTGTCAACATTGCCCCTGCTCCACCGCGACCCCTTTCGATCGACTTCTCGTTGTTCAGGCATTGACTGAGAAGATGGCGCTACTGACTGACGACCAGGCAATTGCCGGGTACGACGTGGAAGTGGTTTGGTAACGACAGCCCGGATCAAGCCAGGGCTGCACGCTTCAAGGCAAATCGTAGGCGTACAGATTGAGGTTATCCATAATCCGTATCAGCTTGTCGGCGTAAGTCGGGTCGGTGGCCCAGCCAGCGGCCTGAAGGCGACGAGCGAACTCTTTGGGGTCCTTGGTCTCGAAACAGCGGCGATAGCGATCGCTTCCCTTGATATATCGGCTGCTATCGTCGAACGACTCCGCCATTGTGTTGTAGGCTCGGAAGGCTGCGTTGATCCTGCTCCATCGGCCGTTCACGAACTCCGGCGTATTAATCCACGTGATGCCCGCTGTACCGGGACCTCGGTGAGCCTTGATGCCGAAGTAGTTCTTGCCCTTGATAGCTAATTCGCTGGTGCCCCAGCCCGTTTCGAGAATCGCCTGCGCAAGCTTCAAGGAAGCAGGCACGCCATAAGCGCGCTGCGAGGCCTGGGCCAGGGGGACAGCTGCGGCCAAAAACTGAGTCTTGTCCGCTTCAGTGGGAGGCCGGCCCCCTCGATTCGATAGAGTGGCGCGCTCCGACTCGAAGGCGCTGGTGAGATCGCTGTTGGGAAGGTCGCTCGGCCTGGCGATCCAGCCTGGCTTGGTGGGGTCGTACTGTTTGTACAGAGGACTGTTCCTGGCCTGGGACTCGAGGTCAGACGGCAAGTTGGCGCCGATCATAATGGCCTTGAGGTAGTCGGCTAGAAGCAGACCCTGCGTTGTGCCACTCGTCTTGTCGTAATGCATAATCCCGCGCTGGAATCGCTGATAGACGAAGTTGTGGTTGCCCGGGTCGAAGGTCGGAGCGCTGGTCGGGACTCCCCACAACTCTAGATCGAAGCCCGGCAACAAAGCTGGATTGCCATTGCCGTCACGGAATGCATCCCTGGCGGTGACGGTATTCAAGAAAGTGCGGTAGAAGCCCACCGGGATGGACTGCCACGAGTCGGGCGCAGTAGCTTTGACGTAGGACAGGATGGCACTGTCATATCCTGGTGAACCCGCCGCCGGAGCCCTGGCCAATACCGCTGGATCGGCAGCGGGGAAAACCGATTGATTGATCTGGGCGTAAGACATCAACCCGGCGTCAAGGAAATTCAGGGTCGCCACCGAGCCGTCCTGGCGGAGCTGCATAATCGCTCGCTGGAAGAATTGCACCCTGAAGCCGTATAGAGTGAACTCGTTAGAGACAGGGTAGCCGAACGTGCGCAGTCCGCCGCGATGATCGAAGAAGTCGAGGAAGGCGGCGTTCCGAATCCGGAAGCCCGTCTCCGGGTAGTAGCGAGCTTCTGCGGCGTGCGACGTCTTCGTGTCAATTGGCGAGAGAGTCAGCGACAGCAGAATACCAACCAGTAGGCTGATGCAGCCGATTCTTCGTAGTAGACCCATTCTCATCATCCAAGTTTGTCTTCACGGCCTTAGTGTGCCGCCAGAGGTCCAGGCGCTCTACCGCAGAGTGATACTATCACAATACCTGCGATTAAGCAAGCAATCCGATTGAGACCTTGACGATTGTCGTGTTTGGAACTAGAATGTGACTAGAATAACGAATCTGGTCATCTAGTCATCCTGTCACAATCGGACGACAGCGAAAGGAATTTATGCCAGACAGTCGACTGGGTAGCGGTGAGACGGAAGGGAGCAAAAGCTCGCCCTTGCAGCAGGGTGAGCGCCAGGCTTGGCCCGACAGCCGCCAGCAGCGCGAGGAGCACATTCTCGATGCGGCTGCCACACTGCTGATCCGCTGGGGCTATCGCAAGACTACCATCGATGACGTGGCCCGCGAGGCGGGCGTCGGCAAGGGCACCATCTATCTCCATTGGAGGGACAAGAACAGATCGGAAGAGCACACCATCTTTCGGGCGAGTCAGCACGCCACCGAAGACACGTTGCGGCGGCTTGCCGCCGATCCAGACGGAGGGCTATTTCACCGTCTTTGGTCGCACGGGATGCTCGCGATCCTCGCCGATCCGCTCTTGTCAGCCCTCATACAAGGCAAGCAAGAGATCTTTCAGGGTCTGATTGATGCGTTGCCTCCTGAGACCCTCAAGCAACTCATAGGCAATGCCGAAGAGCACATCGTCCAGTTGCAGGCCGCCGGACTGATTCGCGCCGATCTTCCGGTTCCCATCATCGCCTTTTTGATGGGCGCCTTGAAAATAGGGATCATCAGCACATCTGACGTTCTGGACAAGGAACACGCGATATCGATGGAGCAACTGACGGAGGCGCTCAGTGACCTCATGCGCCGCTGGCTGGAGCCTGAACATCTCCCCAGTGATAGTGCGGTGGGGAAGCGCATTTTCGCCCAATGGTTGAAGACAACCAACGAAATAGAGAAACAACATCACTAGAGGAGTGAGGTAGATCATGGCGGCTATTATCGAGGTCGAAGGGCTGACCAAGAGCTACGGCAACAAGCGTGGGATTATCGACGTAGCTTTCCAGGTTGAGGAAGGCGAGGTGTTTGGCTTCCTCGGTCCCAATGGCGCCGGTAAAACGACCACGATCCGCGTTCTGATGGCGCTACTGCGCGCCGACGCGGGGCTCACGCGGATCGCCGGGTTGGATTGCTGGGAGCAATCGGTCGCCATCAAACGTCTGGCAGGATATCTGCCCGGCGAGCTGTCGTTGGATCCTGGCTTGACCGGAGGGCAGATTCTGGAATACTTTGGGCATCTGCGGGGAGGCGTCGATCAAGCTTATCTTAAGCAGCTCATCAAGCGGCTGGATCTTGACCCCAGCCGCAAATTCCGCCAGTATTCCAGTGGCAATAAGCGCAAGATCGGTATCATTCAGGCGTTTATGCACCGCCCGCGCCTGCTGATTCTTGATGAGCCAACCAACGGCCTGGACCCGCTCAACCAGCAAGAGTTCGGCCGTCTGGTAAAGGAGGTGCGCGACGAAGGGGGCACGGTGTTTCTTTCCTCGCACATCTTGACTGAGATAGAGCAGACCTGCGGCCGTGTCGCTATTATCCGCGAGGGGCGCATGGTGCGCGTCGGCGGCGTGGCCGAGCTGAAGGACATCAAGCGCCACGAAGTTACCATCACCTTTGCCGATACCGTGCCAGCCAAGTCGTTCCAAGCGTTGGCTGGCGTGGAGCAAGTGGAAATGCTGTCTGGCGGACATACGTTGCGTCTGGCCGTGTCTGGTGGACTGGACGCGGTTGTCAAGGAAGCGGCACAGCATCAGGTCGTTACCCTGACCAGTCACGAACCAAGTCTGGAAGACATCTTCCTGCGCTACTATGAGGGCGATGGCCTCGTCCCCAGGGAGGACGGCAATGTGGTTCACTAGCGTGTATCTGAAAACCCTGCGTGATTTCCGCGTCGGCATCTTGGGGTGGGGCCTCGGTGTAGGCTTGCTGATGGTCGCGGTACTGTCCGCTTTCCCCTCTCTGGTGGAGACACCGGAGGCCCGAGACGCTCTCGTCGGCCTGGCCGGCTCCTTCTCGTGGATTGCCGAGCCAGTAGCGATTGATACGCCGGGCGGCTACGCGACCTTTAAGTACGGGTTCACGATCTTGGTGATTGTCCTCTGGCCGCTGCTAGTCGGGAGCCGGATGCTGCGCGGCGAGGAGGAGAGCGGGTCCCTGGATGCACTGCTCTCGCTGCCCCGTAGCCGGGCCCGGGTGGCGCTGGAAAAGCTGGCGGCGATGTGGACGGCGCTGCTGGCGATGGGCCTGCTGATCGGACTACTGGCGTTTGCGGGCGGCAGCAGCGCGGGCGCTGACTTTGGCCTGGGCGGCGGATTGCTCTTCGGCCTGAATCTCGCGCTGATCGCCGGGATGTTTGGGGCCGTTGCCCTGCTGCTCTCGCAGTTCACCCAGGCTAGCGCAGCGGCAGGCGCGACGGGCGGCTTGTTGCTGCTCTCTATCGTGGTGGACATGGTCCATCGGGTTGTCTCCAACACCGAGTGGCTGTCACGCCTATCACCGGTTTACTACTACAACCTGAGCAAACCCTTGGTGACAAGTTACGGCTACAATTCAGGTGCCATGCTAGTCCTCCTCGGCGTCGGCATTCTATTGAGCGCCTGGGCGCTGGTCCTCTTCGTTCGGCGCGACGTCGGTGGGACAGCGGCGATCCCTGCCTGGCTGCGTTTGCCCCAGCGAGCAGTGAGGCCCGGGGAGGCATTGCCGGTGAACGCCTGGTCGCTGCGCTCGATCTACACGCGCAGTCTGGCAACGATTGCGATGCCCACGTTCTGGTGGACGCTGATCATCGCCGGATTTGCCGGATGGATGGTTATCATCGTCAAGCAAACTGAGGAGAAACTGGCTGTGCTTAGGGAAGGCTCGCCGCTCCTATCGGAAGTGATCGCCAAAGTTGGCGGGGGCGATGCGACGACCAATGCCTCCCTGCTGAGCTTCCTGTTTGTCTTTCTGCCGCTGTTGTTGATGGCCTTTGCCGTCACTCAGGCCAGTCGGTGGGCTGCCGATGAGGAGAATGGCCGGCAAGAGCTGGTGCTGGCTACCCCGCAGCCGCGCTCCACCGTGATTCTAGCCCGCTTTGGCGCGCTGGCCACGTCAATGGTGGTGGTCGGCGCCACGACCCTGGCCGCCACGGCGCTGAGTTCAGCGGTTACCGGCCTAAAGCTCGACCAGGGGAACCTGGCGGCGGCGGCGCTGGGCATGATTCCGCTGGGGCTGTTGGTAGGTGCTCTCGGCTATCTCTTCTCAGGGTGGCTGCGCACAGCCGTGGACACGGGACTCCTGAGCTTCTTGCTGTTGATCTGGTTCTTCATCAGCTTTATTGGACCGGAGTTGAACTGGCCTGATGGGGCGTTGCGACTCTCCGCGTTCTATTACTATGGCACGCCGTTGCTGAATGGCTTACCGCTGCTTAGCACGCTAGGCACACTGGCCGTCACAGCGGTGGCGCTGGCGCTCGCCTCAGTGCGCTTTGCGCGCAAGGACATTGGGCGATAGATGGAGAGCAACTTCCGCTCTTCGATGCGCAAGCCATTCAGTTCGTGCTTAAGATGGCCCGAGAGGTGAGTACCTCTCGTTTGGCCCGATTTGTGCTATTCGGTAGACACACAGGTTATCATCCTTTGGAGGGTGACGTGCCTGATTCTACAACGATGGATTATTAAATGGACAGTCATTCATGATTCATCCCGTTGTAGTAATAACAGAAACGGGGGTACAGCAATGTCGAGACTCTGGTTATCCATCGCCGGATTTGCGTTAGTCTTCGCCGGGCTGCTCCAGACTGCGGCGGCGGCGCCGGATGTGCAGGGTAGCTGCCAGTTCGTGCTCGGTTTCAAGACGCTCCATGACCTGATACCGAACGTTGTCGGCAATTGCCTCACCGACGTGCAGTACGCGGCGAACGGAGACGCGCTTCAAACAACTACTAACGGCCTGATGGTCTGGCGTAAGGCAGACAACTACACCGCGTTTACCGACGGCTACCGGACCTGGGTCAATGGCCCACTGGGTCTGCAAGAGCGGTTGAACACGCAGCGATTTGCCTGGGAGAAGGCCGCCACCGTCGACAAAACCCAGGTTATCGAGTTCGTTCCGCCACAAACGACGGCCAAGCAGGCCTCCGGCGAGTGCTTCGCTTCGTCTGCGGCCGCCACGCGCTCCGATGCCTGGCGCTGCATGGTCGGCAACAGCATCTACGACCCGTGCTTCGGCTCGCAGGGCAGCTCTGAGGTGGTCTGCGTCGACAATCCACTTGACAGTAACACCTACGTCACGCTAAACCTGACGAAGCCGCTGCCGGCCCCATCGCCAGTCACGGAAACGCACCCGTGGTTCCTCCAGCTTGCCGACGGTACCGTCTGCGGATTCCTTACCGGTGCGACTGGCGGTGTTGATGGCGAGCGGATCAACTACGGCTGCTCCGATGGTTGGGTAGTCGTCGGCTTGCCTCAAAAAGACACGGTTTGGACCGTTCACGAGGTGCTCCTCGGACCACTTTCAGAAAGCGGTGTTCCTGAGGTCAAGGAGTCAGCCATAGCCAATATAGCAATCGCCTGGGAGTAGTGAGTCCGCACGTAGATTTCGTAGGAATAGAAAGGGGTCATGCCAAACGTGGACTGGGATATGCTTAGCATCTGAGCTATAATACTTAGCAAACACATTTTGGAGGATTCATAACGGTGGCTGCCAGGGTCAAGGTAAGCCAGAAGTATCGAGTGTCGGTTCCATCGGCAGCAAGGAAGAAGCTGCATATCGAAAAGGGTGATCATCTGCTGGTCGATGTCCGCGATGGCTACATTGTGCTGATGCGTGAACCGCAGGATTATAGCCGGCACCTGCGTGGTCTGCATCGACAAATATGGGAGAACGTGGAGCCGCAAGAATACGTGCGCAAAGAGCGTGAGGATTGGCAGGGATAGCAGCGCTCTTAAAGGGACATCGGGTGGTCGGGTTGGATACTTCAGCGTTCATTTACCATCTTGAAGGCGCGTCGCCATACGCGGAGTGTACCAGCTCAGTGTTCGACGAGTTGGCTTGCGGCTCGTTTCGGGGTGTGACATCGGTTCTCACGCTTATGGAGCTATCAGTGAAACCGCTGCAGATGGGGCGATCAGACGTGGCCGACGAATATGAGGTGCTCTTAGTGAACTTCCCCAACCTGTTAATCGTCGATCTCAATAGGGATACGGTACGTAGCGCGGCTGAACTCAGGGCCAACTATCGACTGTGGCCAGCCGATGCCCTTCAGATAGCAGCTTGCCCTGAAGCCGGCGCCACGGCGTTCTTGACGAATGACCGTGTCCTCAGACGAGTGGCGGAGTTGGAAGTTGTGCTCTTGGAGGATTTGTTACTACGCTGATCACGATGCCGCTGTGTAAGCCAAACATGCCTGTGCGATGCGCGCTCGGCAGGCCTCTCGGTTGCGGAGCGGTCGCGCGTGCGCTAAACCCCCTTTAGCTGACCAGTTCTGTTGCCGCCTTCCTGAATTCCTAACTCGCTTTGCACCAAATCCCCAACTTGCTGGTGACAATCTTTCCAGGCTTCCCAAACAGAAACACACCACTTGTGGATCATTTCGTCTCTCTTTTGACCTGGAGGCGTCGACAAGACATCGGAGACGGTAGTATCAGCTCTATCCTCTGGTGCTACGATATATTAATGGATAAACGAAGGGGCGAGTTGAGAAAGGGTATAATACGAAAGTTCGTGGTATGCTTCTTGGGTCGAAACATCGGACAGGCAACGGAAGCCTGCGCTCGGTCAAGCATCACTTCTTTCAGTCCGCACAAAAGCGCTCTCGTTGCAAGCCGCTTCCCAGTATGCTAAACTTGATGCCGTCTGACTGCTAATCTTAATGCCTTGTTCGTGGAGGACGTGGGGATGCTTGCCAAGACTCTTACCTGCGCCGTGGTCGGGCTGGAAGGCGCCATCGTCGAGGTTGAGGTCGATATCTCCCTGGGACTCCCCGCGATGAACATCGTCGGGCTTCCCGATACAGCTGTGCAGGAGGCGCGGGAGCGCGTCAGGGCCGCGATCAAGAACTCTGGCTGCTTCTTTCCGCAGAAGCGCATCACCGTCAACCTCGCGCCGGCTGATCTCAAGAAAGAGGGACCCGCCTACGACCTGCCGATAGCCGTTGGCACATTGCTGGCCTCCGAGCAGATTCCCCCGGTCGATCCCGATCACCTTTTTCTGGGCGAGCTTTCCCTGGATGGCAGCTTGCGTCATACGAATGGGATTCTGCCGATGGTGTCCCTTGCTAGGGACAGGAATATGCGCGTCGTCTTCGTCCCGTCATTTGACGCTCCTGAGGCGGCTATCGTGGAAGGACTGGAGATAATCCCCGTCGGCTCGCTGGCGGAGTTGGTGAACCACTTGCGCGGGCATCGCCAGATACCTGTTTTCGCGAAAAACGGCCTTTACGACGTGCAGGATTACCCGTCAGGCCCCGACATGGTCCACGTGCGCGGCCAGGAGCACGTGAAGCGGGCGCTGGAGGTGGCCGCGGCCGGGGGCCATAACGTTTTGATGAGCGGGCCCCCTGGCGCGGGCAAGACGCTGATGGCTCGTTCGATGCCCTCTATTCTACCGCGTATGACGAACGAGGAGTCCCTCGAAGTCACGAAGATTTACAGCGTCAGCGGCATGTTGCCGAGTGAGACTCCCCTGATAGTTCAGCGGCCGTTTCGTGCGCCGCACCACACGATCAGCCACGCCGGGCTGGTGGGCGGAGGACGCTGGCCGCGGCCAGGCGAGATCACGCTGGCGCACCGTGGTGTGCTCTTCCTGGACGAGCTGCCAGAGTTCGGCCAGCACGTGCTGGAAGTGATGCGCCAGCCCATCGAGGACGGCATAGTCACGATCAGCCGGGCGCAAGGCTCCGTCACCTTTCCAGCCAAGTTCGCGCTGGTCGCCGCGATGAATCCGTGCCCCTGCGGCTATTATGGCGACAGTGTAAAGGAATGCACCTGCTCCGATGTGATGATTTCCCGCTACCAGAAGCGCATCTCAGGTCCGCTGCTGGATCGCATCGACATCCACGTCGAGGTACCGCGAGTGCAGTACGAGAAGTTGTCTGACGACAGAGTAGGCGAGACCTCGGCGCAAATACGCGCCAGGGTGGAGGCAGCGCGGGAGCGCCAGCGGCGGCGCTTTGTCGGAACGAAGCTGACGTGCAACGCGGAGATGGGACCTGGCGAGGTGCGTGGGTATTGTCAGGTCGATGCCGTGGCCCAGGGGCTGATGAAGGCCGCGATGATCCAGTTGCACCTGTCGGCGCGTGGGTTCCATCGCGTCCTGAAGCTGGCACGGACGATAGCGGACCTGGCCGGCGCCGACGTCATCGGCGCGGCTCACGTGGCCGAGGCGGTGCAGTATCGGCCGCGGGGGAGAGGATGAAAGGTGATTTAATTGAGGCGAATGCTTTGTATTTCAAGGATTGTACTCGGGAGGGATTGTTCACAGATGGTTGGGACTCGTCGGCGCAAGGGTGGCGTTAAACGTAGTCGTCCTGCCGTCGGTGGCAAAGAGCGTGATCGTCGCGTTTACCTGGGAAGTATTTGTGTTCTCCAGCAATAGGAACGTATCTGCTCGTAGACCTCTGAATGAGGTGCGCCCTTCGGAGAAGAACCAGTCTTGAGACGGCGCGTTGACGCCGCTGTTAACCGTTGCGGCGTTGCCGGGGAAGCGGTACATAGCTCTTTCGGCGATGATTGGCTGGTTGCTGTCCACGCGGCTGGAGAAAGCAGCGTTCGGCAACACCTGATTCACGAAGATGCTGGTGCGCGAGTTGGGTGGCAGAGTCAAGCTTTGAGTCGGGGTCTGTCCGCTTTCCAACAGATAAGTGATGGTGGTCGTAGCCGGCACGTTGTTAGGGTTCTGGAGTAGCAGCCAGGTGTGAAAAGGTGGGGTGGTGGCGCCCTCGGCGAAGAGCCACGTCTTGTTGGTCGCTGGAATGCCAGTTACTACGTCGCCATCGTAGCTCACGTACATCGCGCGCTCGGCGAAGACGGCGACGTTGCTGTCGATGCGCGTGCTGAAAGCCTGGTTCGGCAGGGCTTGATTAGCGAAGAGGCTGAAGCGCGAGGTTGGGACGACGGCGTAGTTCTGAACCACTGTTCCTGTCGGTTGCAGGAAGAAAGTGAACGTCACACTGGCGGTTTGGCCAGTCCTATGGTAGCGATGACGGTCTGAGCGTCCGACGTCGTGCTAGTCTGAAGAATTATGGTCAACGCGAGAAGCGCCGAAAAAATCACGTGTACGATAGCGCGGCTGATCATTTGGGTTGCCTCCTTTGTTGGCTTGCCAGTCCAGGAGCCCAACTTGTGGCTACGAAGCAAAAGTGCAGTAATATCTATACCACTGCCTTAGCGCTCCCTTGCCAGTACCAACTCCCTCACTCCCTGCGTCGACCGCTCTGCGCAGTTAGTGGAACAACTCTTGCAGTGGAATTTGCAGGTCGACGCGGGTGGTGAAGGACGAATGAAGGGCCAGCGCCTTTTCAGTTTACGGTTCCGCCCTGGCAGTTCACCTTGGAAGCCCGCGAACGCGCGTAAACGAAAACGCTGTAGGAGAGTGTACATATGCAGTATCCGACCACAACTCCCGGTACGGAATGGTGGCTCCTGTCCTTTGGCGGGGTCGTTTCCATACTTTTTGGCCTGGCTCTGCTCTTCTGGCCGGGAATCAGTCTGATCGTTCTAATCTGGGTGTTTGGAATCTACGCGATCATCTATGGCATCGTGCGACTGGTTGGCATGTTCAGGGAAATTGGCGCGAATGTTACCTGGTGGCCATCGCTGCTGATCGGGGTAGTAAGCGTCTTTGCCGGAATAGCCGTTTTCGCGTGGCCTCTTATCACGTTGTTGGTAGTGATTTTCATCATTGCGGTCTGGGCAATTGCTTTAGGTATCGTTGAGATCGTGGGTGGCCTGGGCAAAGGCCAGTGGCTTCTGGCAATCGCAGGCGTAGTTTCGATCATGCTTGGATTCATCCTGCTGGCGAATCCAGTGTTGGGGGTAGACATAGTCGTTAGAGTTATCGGCGCTTTTGCCATAGTTAGCGGCATCTTGCAGATCATCGAAGGCACGCGAATACCTACGGTTACTGGCACACCTACATAGCTGTAAACAACCGAGACAACTTAGTGTCTGGTGCCCCTCTGCAATCACAGCACGAGGGGCACTTTTCTCGATCCATCACGGAGCTATTCCCTTGCAATAGTCTCTCTGATTAGTGGGGCAACATCTCAGAGGGCCCGAAGCAATCAAAGCAAGGGGAGAATGCCAGAGCACCCTCCCCTTGAAATTCCAAAATCGCAACTCCAGCGGATCAGTCATCGTGCGCGACTATGAGCGAAATGTGAACTCGGGTCACCTCGATGTGCTGAGTGCTGACTCTACCGAGCTACGCAGCCTTCTTCATCTTGCCGACGATCAACGTCCTGCCAATCTCGCGAATGATTTCGTCGGTCTGCTCGACGAAGGCCACCTTGTCCTCGAGGTTGCGCTCCAGAAGCGTGGCGACTGGGAAATTGCCCATCAACTGCGCCATATTCTCCAGCGCAGCGTACTCCGCGATGTGCATTTCCTGGATCTGACGGACCTTATGAATGGTATAGAGGGCTTTTAGCGCGGGTGCCTGGATCTCGTTCAGTTCTTTGAGGAAGTCCTCCATCCATACGTCTTGAAAGCGCGAGCTGACTTTCATCGGCTGTTTGCCCAGAAGCCTGAAGCACTCTTCTATGTTGCTAATTGCCTGCTTGGAAAGGTACACTCTCAGTTCGAGAGCCTCCTTGATGTCCTTGTCGTGGGCTGCTTTGCTCATCTCCTGCACCGTCCGCAACAAGTGGTTCTCGGAATTGTGCAGGTGGCTGAGGGTGTACAGGAACAGTTCCTCCGCTTTCTGAATTGTCATAGTCTCTATGTCCTCCTCACACAGGCTCAGACACGTTTGAAGCGTGTCGAGGAGAGTCCGCAAGTTGCATGCCACACAACTGAAAATCCTCGTTGGGGAGAAAACGACAACGAACCTAGTTGACAAACTGGCTTCGTAATGAGATAATCTGCCGCACTAAGCGTGTGGCTGCCTCCTAGTCATTTTGGTGCTCGGCATTTTGGCGAGTAGCATCGTCTGTTCGCCGTTGGACTTGAATCTTGGAATATTCGCGTTACCAGACGTGCAACGGTAGTTGCATTTGTTGGAAGCAGGGAGGAAGAGTAGTGATCGAATGCAACTCCTGCGACGCCTCGGTCCCCAAGGGCAGCAAGTTCTGCCCCTCGTGCGGCAATAGGCTTGACCATGAAATGCCCGCAACGTGCAGCAAATGCGGACAGTACGTCAACCAAGGGCAGAAGCTCTGTGAATCGTGCGGGGCTCCAGTTGCGCCAATAGCCGCAGTTGGTGGTTCCGTTCAAAATGATTCCGTCGACGGGCCAACGCAGACTGTCGACGACGACGCTCGGGTGGGATTCAGTTTGAGCAAGCCGACCAATGGCTGGCCTGTGGGCCAGTACAAAGCCGTGGTCTTCTTGAACGGCAAGGAGGTCGGTAACATGGGCTTCTCAGTTCAGCCCTAACCATTATCAATTTGTTGGAGGTGTACGATGAAATGCGCCAGTTGCGGTGCAGAAGTGGGCGCGGGACAAAAATTCTGCGCTAGCTGCGGGAGTCCTGTGGTTACCAAGCGCTATTGCGCTAGTTGTGGTTCTGAGGTCCCGTCAGGCAGTTCGTTTTGCGCCAATTGCGGAGCGCCACAGGGATCCAGTATACCGGCAGCCAGTGTGTCGAATCCTCAGCCGAACCTTCAGCCAGTAACGCTAATGTCTGATGGCCCAGCGGTGGATGCGTCGGCTCCACCAACGCCGCGGCCGACCTATCAGCCTGCACCCGCGCCGGCCATTCCGCCAGCCGTCGCTCCTGCGGTGGAATACAAAGGCATCGGGCTCCGTATCGTGGCCACCATAATCGATACGATCATCTACTTCATTTTTTCATGGGTGGTGGCGGCCCAGACTGGCAATACCACCAGCGCCGGATTCGAGATGACAGGGGCCCCTGCCTTCTTGACATTCGCCGTGTGGCTCCTGTACTACATCCTGCTGGAAGGCTTCGTGGGTGGCACTGTCGGCAAGCTGGTCTTGGGTATGCGTATTGTAAACGATCGGGGCAAGGCGCCGGGCATCGTCGCGGCAATCGTTCGCAACTTGCTGCGTATCGTCGATTTCCTACCATTTGCCTACATATTGGGCATGGTTTTGATCGCCACCTCGAAAAAGAAGCAGCGGCTGGGCGACCGCGCCGCCGGAACTCTTGTAGTTGCCAGCAAGTCGGTTAAGGCTATGAAATCTGCCGCCGCGTGACAGGTTGAGCCGCGAAACTGTAACTCTCCTTCTATGAAGACGACTGTGGCACCGGGGGAGGACTTCCACTCTGGTGCCACTGTCGCGTGAACAGTGAACCAATCCCGTACCACTCGCCCCGTTTAACTGTGTGGCGGCAAAGGCCGGTGATGTCGCGTCTTTCAGTCTGCTCGCCGGTTCCTCTTCTTGCTTCAAGGCTGCGTGTCGATCTCTGTAAGTTTTTCTGCTTCTTGTTCGTCTTAAGAATCAGAAACCTTAGACACTTCTGCTGGTTAGCAGCAGGCGCCTGGCAACTGCTGAAGGACAAAATTTGCAAACGTGAGGTGATCTTGGGAAGATGAAGAGACTGTCGTTTATCTGTGTACTATCCCTTCTCATGTCGTTGGTTGTGGCTGCCCTGACACCGCTGTCGATGTGGGCCGCCGACCCTGATGTCGTGCTCTCGACCACGTATCCCAGTATCACGGCTGGCAAAGGTCAGGACATCACGTTCCCCATCGACGTCATCAACAGAGGCAAATCGGATGAGCGTTTGGACCTTTCAGTTGTGTCAGCTCCCAAAGGATGGGAGACAACGCTCAAGGACCGAGGATACGGCGTCCGCAGCCTCTATCTCTTGGCTGGGAAAACGCAGTCTTTTACCTTACAGGTGAAGCCATCTGAAGACGCGGCAGTGGGCAATCAGAAGATAGTGCTTCAAGCAGCTAGCAGCGATGGCTCGGTCAAATCTACCCTGGAGCTCAATGTTGGACTCGAGGCCAAGCCTTTGGGAGGAGTGAAATTGGCCACCATCTATCCTGTGCTGCGTGGCCCCTCGACGTCTAAGTTCCAGTTCCAGGTGGATGTGACTAACCAGGGCGATGATGAGCGGACCGTTGGCCTGGCCACGGCGCAGCCGCAGGATTGGCAGGTTACCGTGCAGCCTTCATACGATCAGAAGCAGATATCTTCGATGCGCCTGAAGGGCGGGGAGACCAAGAGCGTAGACGTGCAGATAACCCCCTCTGCCAAGGCACAGCCAGGAGAGTACAATATCGATTTGCAGGCCACCGCTGGCAACGCAAAAGACGCCTTACGGCTGAAAGTTGCCTTGATCGGAACCACCGAGCTCTCGCTGGAAACTTCCACTGGCAGACTCAACATGGACGCCACTGCCGGCCAGCCATCCCCAATTTCTGTAGTAGTGACCAACAAGGGATCGGCAGACCTTCGTAACATCACGTTCTCGTCGAGCAAGGCTGACGGCTGGGAGGTGACGTTCAATCCTAACAAAATCGATACCCTCGCCGCAGGTCAATCGCAGGAGGTAAACGTCACTGTCAAGCCATCTGGCAAGGCGATCGCCGGAGACTATGCTGTGTCGCTCACGGCTTCGAGCGGTTCAGCTTCAGATAAAGCGCAGTTACGAGTGACAGTTGAGACGTCTACGCTCTGGGGATGGACTGGCATCGCCCTTGTTGTCATCGTGATCGGTGGTCTGGGAGGGCTCTTCCTGCGTCTAGGTAGGAGGTAACCCATGGCCGAAACGTATGCACAGGAGAGAACCGATTCGGTCGCAGGCAGTAATAGCACCGGAGGGCAAAGCGACTCGTTCATCGTCGAGACTGCCGATCTGACCAAGATGTATGGCGCGTTCACCGCGGTGGACCGCCTGAACCTGCGAGTTCGCGAAGGCGAGATTTTTGGAGTGCTCGGCCCAAACGGAGCTGGCAAGACGACCAGCATTCTGATGCTGCTTGGCCTGACCGAGCCAACCTCTGGCGCTGTGCGGGTCTGCGGTCATAACTCCACTAGAGAGCCGCTCAAAGTCAAGCGCCTCGTTGGCTACCTTCCAGAGAACGTGGGTTTCTACGGGGACCTGACTGCCAGGCAGAACTTGCGATATACGGCGCATCTGAACGGTCTGACGGACAGGGAAAGCGACGCCAGAATAGACGAGGTTCTGGAGGTAGTTGGGCTATCGGACGTTGCCGACAAGAAGGCGGGACAGTTCTCACGAGGCATGCGCCAGCGCCTGGGCATAGCGGATGTGCTCGTCAAATCCCCAAGGCTGGTGGTCCTTGACGAGCCGACGCTGGGTATCGACCCCGAAGGCGTGAATCAACTGCTCGAACTCATCGTGAAGATGAGCCGGGAGCAGAACATGACCGTGATGCTCTCTTCGCACCAGCTCCAGCAGGTACAACAGATATGCGATCGCATCTGCATCTTCTTCAAAGGACGCATTGTAGCCGAAGGGCGCATCGAGGAACTCGGCACCCGCGCGCTGGCAGGCGCGCAACTGACAACAGAGGTGCAGGTGGCGAGGATGGCAGACGAGTTCGTCGGCTCGCTGGGCCGCCTGGAAGGCGTTGCGGGTGTAGAGCGAAGCGGGGACCTTCTACTGGTCCATTCGGACCAGGATATCAGGGAGGGCATCTCTGGTCTGACAGCAAAGCTCGGCGCGCCATTGCTTCACCTGCGCATGAGGGGATACGGCTTGGAGGAAATATACTTGAAGTATTTCAAGGAGGGATAAGGCTATGCAGGGGCTAATGGCCGTTTTCCAGAAGGAGTTCGCTGACCATTTCAGCAGCAAGCGGTTTGTTATCCTCTTCACGCTCATTTGCCTGGCAGGCCTTTCGGCTACCTACGTTGCCGCCCAATCGATACGTGGGGAGTTACTGGACAAGCCGGATCAGCAGTTCGTGTTTCTCCAGTTGTTCACCGCATCGAGCGGCGTCCTTCCCCCGTTCATCAGCTTCATCGGCTTCCTCGGTCCGTTGGTGGGAATTGCTCTAGGGTTCGACGCGATCAACAGCGAGAAATCCAATGGAACGTTGAGCCGGGTGCTCTCTCAGCCGATATTCCGGGACTCGGTGATCAACGGCAAGTTCCTGGCGGGTCTGGCAACGATATCGCTTATGCTGCTCAGCATAGTGTTGATCGTCGCTGGCCTGGGCCTGCGCACCATCGGTGTTGCCCCCAGCGTGGACGAGGCGGCGCGCATCCTGGTTTTCCTGGTGGTTTGTATTGTCTACGTGGCTTTCTGGATGGCGCTCTCTATCCTGTTCTCGGTGTTGTTCCGGCAGACGGCTACCTCGGCTCTGGCGGGCATTGCCGCGTGGATTTTCTTCGTTTTCTTCATTTCGATGATCTCCGGGATTCTGGCGAATACCCTGGTGCCACTGGGGCAGGACCCTGACGCGAACACGGCGATCGCCCACGAGCAGGTCGACCAGATGGTGAGTCGAATTTCCCCAAGCACGCTTTTCCAGGAGGCTACGGTGACGATACTTACTCCAGGCGTGCGAACGCTGGGACCAGTCCTGGTTCGCGATGTAGTGGGAATGATCCCTAATCCTCTGTCTGTATCTCAGAGCCTGCTGGTCATATGGCCCCAGATCGTGGGACTCATCGCCCTGACGAGCATCTGCTTCGCCATATCGTACGCCAAGTTCCTGCGCGAAGAGATAAGAGCGTAAACGAGCAGCTTCCTCTTAAATCGGTTGCGGAAGGATCGAGCCGTGACAATGTAGCGCGAGATCTCTGCCAGTGCGAACAAGACAGGGGGCAGATTCAAAGCCTGCCCCCTGTGTGCGAGTTACCGATGCCCGCTGCCAATCTCCTAACCCGCGTACCCTGTTCCGAAGTACTTCGCCCAGTTGCTCTTCACTACTCTTACCATCTCGTCAGAGAGCTTCACTTCCTCTTCGTAGCTGTCCCACTCGTAGGGCCTCGTGGCGTCGATGATCACGCGCGATGTGAAGCCTTTTCGTTGTGGTTCGACGGACGGGTCCAGCGGCGAGCCAGTGCCGATCTCCAGAATTTCTGTGCCACGCTTTGGCTGATATCTGGTTCCCACAGCCCACCAGACGGCATCCATATCCGATGGATCGATGTCGTCATCTACCACGATAACAATCTTATTCGCGTAGTTGCCGGACGGAGTGCTGTAGACCGCGCGCCCTACCTGCATCGCGTGGCCGGGATATCGTTGCTTGACTGATACGACAGTGACGAAGTAGTTCGCGGCGGCTTCTGGGCAGTACACTCCAACCACGCCGGGCATCTGCATTCGTTTCAGTTCCATCCAGATCGCCGCAGAGCGGTTTACCGTCTGGATAGCATGGATGTCGGTGATTGGGCGGCCTACAGTGCAACCCCAAAGAATGGGATTATCCCTGTATGTGATGCACTTGATGTTGATGAATGGCTTGGGCGTGGGATAGCCATAGTAGCCTGTGTACTCGCCGAATGGTCCCTCCATTCGGCGCTCGCCCGGTGGAATTTCGCCCTCGATGACCATTTCGGCGTGCGCCGGCACTGGCAGTTCGCACGTCTCGGCCTTTACCACCTCCGTGGGCACGCCATTCAACGCGCCAATGTAGTCATACTCATTTTCGAAGGGAGGTGTTGGAGTCGTGGAGACGACGAAAGTCGTCGGATCTACGCCGATTGCTATGGCAATCGGCATAGGCTCATTCATCGCCTCGTATCTCTGATAATGAAGGGCTATGTGCTTGCTTGGTATCACGTAAATGCCCAGCGTCCGCTCCTCGTGGCAAAGGACGCGATACGTGCCGATGTTGACCCAGCCGCTGTCGGGGTCCTTAGTAATGATACATCCATTAGTAATGTAGCGCCCCCCATCCATTGGGTACCAGTGTGGTATGGGAAACTTGAAGATGCTTACTTTCTCGCCCTTATCGATATTCTCCTTGCAGGGACCGGAGGAGACCACTTTGGGAGGAATTCTGTTGTTGATTCGTTCCTGCCAGGTCGAGATAATATCCATAAGGGAGTTTGCGCCAGGCACGTTCATCGCGATGCCGAATCGTCTGGGCGTCGTGAGAGCGCCGGTCAGAACTGGGGTGTTATACCCCTTGACGTTCTCGAAGAGCAAGGCTGGGCCGCGCTTCTGCTCGCTGAGCTTAGCTACACATCCAAGTTCCTTGTTCCAATCCACCTCTGCGGTGACGCGTTTGAGTTCCCCTTGCTCGTCCAAGGCGGAAATGAATTCTCTGAGATCGCGCACGTTTTACTCCTGTCTTCGTATCTACTTGTTCTACTTTGCCAGCTTCCACTTGCGGTCTATAATTTCGATCATTACAAAACCTCCCTTGGTTAGTCCATTGTGATCGCTGGGAGACATGTTGAAGATGCCGTTGATACCGACCATGTTCTTGACGCTCTCAATTCCGTCCCTGATTTTTGCGCGCGTAGGGCCATTGCTCTCAATAGCCTTTGCGATGAGGTGAAACGCGTCGAAGGCATTCCCTGCAAAGGTATCTGGGGCGGTCCCGTATTTCGCTTTGTAGGTGTCGCGGAATTGCGTCAGGACGGACTTTTGTGGATCGCTCGCTGGAAGTTCATCGACGATCAGCATCTTGCTTGTCGGTAGTATTACGCCATTGGCAGCATCGCCGGCAAGCTCGATAAATGCCTCATTCGCGACCCCAGCGCTTTGCAGGATAGGGATACCAAGATTCAACTGCCGAGCATTCTTGGTTATGATCGCCGGTCCAGGATTTGACCCCCAGACGATCAGAGCCTGAGCACCGCTACCTTTGATCTTCGTCAATTGAGTGGACATATCAGTGTCCTTGCTGCCATACGACTCCTTGGCAACTATCGTCATGCCCTCACTTGGAGCCAGATCCTCTAACTGCTCTTTGCCGCTCACGCCATAAGCATTGCTATCGTTAAAGACGGCGACCTTCGTCAAGCCCTTTTCTTTCAAGTAGTCGTAAAGCCGCGAGGCCACGGCGCAAAACTGGCGTTCGCTGGCTTTTCTCATAGATCACCGACAAACTCGTGATTGCTCTCATAGCTTATCATTTGTTTCACTTGTTTTCAAAAGGCTGTAGCCCCCGTTTACGACAGACGAGCACCCCACTACTCCTCTGTGCTCTCCATCAAGCCTCGGGCCAGCGCAGCCTCCCCTAGCAAAAACAAGGACACCTACAAGCCTCTATCCTCTCGCTGGGGTTGATTCTCAAGCCCTTGATCTACTTCGAATGCCCGTGAATGCGGAGGCTTGACAGGATGCGATTGGTTGACTACGATTAGGATACTTGAGATCGCGGAGTGCCTTGCTCATGCCTGTAGATTCGGTCGGCTCTGATGCTCCTGTAGCTGAACGCAACTGCGCCATTCCGTTGCCGATGCCCAGGTCTCTTGCCTGGCCGAAGCTTGCATTTGGCGCGGCACTTGTAGCTTGCGTTGGCTTGGCGATTGGGGTGCGGGTTGCCTTCGGCCCACATGTCCGCGAGGATGCCTTCATCACGCTGCGGTACGCCGAGAACATCGCTGCGGGGCAAGGGTTTGTGTTTAACCTGGGGGAACGCGTACTGGGAACCACTACCCCGCTATTTGCTCTCCTGCTAGCTGCCTTGGCACGGCTGGGGCTCGACCCTGCATTTGCTGCCATTGCCATTGGAATTCTCTCAGATGCCGGGGCAATGGTTATCCTCAGCCTGATAGCTGCAAGGTTCCTGAAACCCCTCGCCGTAGTGTTCGTGCTGATGCTTTACGCTCTATTGTCTCCGATTGTCTCATACGCAGTCTCCGGAATGGAAACCTCCCTGTATGTGCTTCTCATACTCTCTTCCGTGTTGGCTTACGCAAGCGGGAAGATGAGGTTCGCGGGACTGCTGTGTGCCTTGTTGGTGTTCACGCGACCGGACGGTCTTATCCTGCCCACAGTATTCTTCTTTCACGCGCTAGTCTATAAGCGCAACGGACTGCTGGATGCACTGGTAGTATTCGTGATAGTGCTTGCTCCCTGGGTAGCGTTTGCGACGACCTATTTCGGCTCACCGATTCCTCAGTCTATGATCGCCAAGGCATCTGTCGATTTCGCACCTGACTCCGCTCTAAGCCTGCGGAACTTCTTATGGTATTTCTCTGATGTTGACAACCGCTGGTTCCTGCCTCTCAGCCCCGTTTTCATACTGGGCATTCTACAGTTGAAGCGCGAGCGAGCTCCTGCGTTGCTGATGGCCTGGGCTCTGGCCTATTCAGCGGCATTCATCGCCTCAAACAAGTTCCTCTTTCCACTGACTCCCTTCGAGTGGTACTTCGTGCCACTGTTAGCGCCATTTGTATTGGGCATCGGGGCAGGACTAGAAAACGTGGTCTCGTTCATCGCACGACTTGCTGGGGCGGCTAGGGGCTGGCTGTACGTTGGCGCGGCATTCACAGTCGGAGCTGTGCTTCTGATAGGCTACGGCGCGGTGCTGCGATACCAACATTCCGAGTTGGGGAAAGCGGTGGGCGGGAGAGAGACGGTTTACGCCAAGTTAGCCAGTCAGATGGCCGAAATGGGCGTGCAAGATGAGCCAGTGGCGGCCTACGAGATCGGCGCTTTCGCCTACCGCTACCCGGGTCCGATTCTTGACTTATGGGGGCTTGTATCGCCAAAGGTCGTGGGAATCGACAGCTACAACATTCTCTACCAAGCTCGTCCCCCGTGGATAATGACCTATGCGGACATGTTGCCTGACGAGGTAACCAATTCAACGTGGTTCCAGCGCGAGTATAAGCCAGTCTACGCTTTGGGGACCTGGGAGGGGCGCCGAGCGACTTTGTTTCGCAGGTACTCCGAGACGACGAATGCGGCAGAGGGAGCGGCATTAGGCGTGCTTGGGGAGAGCATGGAACTCCTCAAAGTGGACGTTAAAGTCCAGCCATTGCAACCCGATAGGGAGGCCCTCCACGTGACCCTCGTCTGGAAAGCTCTGCGGAGGATCGACCAGCGCTACACAGTTTTCACACACCTGAGAGACGGTTCGAACAGGCTGATCGGTCAGCACGACGGCGAGCCACAGGGCAACGAGCATTCAACAACTCTCTGGCAAGCTGGGGAAACGGTGGTAGATAAGCACGATCTGGTTGTGGATAACCGCCGTCTCGGTAGCGATGCCTTACTGGTCGTCGGCGCCTACAAGACGGGCGCAGTCGAACAACTCCTGCGGTGGTCTAAGCCCACGGTGCCAGTGTGGCCTCACGAGTTGCGAATACGCTTGTCCTCTCTCGACGTCCAGCGCTAATGTGACTGGGAAACATACCTACCATTGGGGAAATGGGGGATCGTAGCGCTGGCGTCTTTGGACCCAGCGGGGAGGGACGGGTCTGAAGACACCGCTGCCACGTTGACGAGAATTTCCCCAATCAATCGTACGTTATCTGTGACTGCGGCATACTCCCGCACCAGACAGGAACGCGCCACAGCCAATACTGGGCTGCCCCCAAAAAGCAGCGCCTTCGGCGAGTTTCCTTCTAATACTACTTTGGCGCCTTTATGCAGGCGCCCTAGCTCGATCTCGGATGGCGGCCACTGTAGGTACTGGCACGCTTGATTGACAGAATGGACAGTGAACGGTGATCACTAACCGGGCTAACAATTCCCGACGCGCTTGCAACAGATTGATCGTGAGGGGGAAAACCGCCGCTGCAGGATCGGCCTGCACGGCGTCCAACAGGGCGCACGACCAGGTCAAACAGACGAGAGCCAGGTGCCGATGCAGCCCGGTCCAGAAACGACCCTGGTAGTCTCCCATCCCCAGCACTTGCTTAGCATCTTCGTGAAAGCGCTCAATCGTCCAGCGGCGATGGGCAAACTGCAGCTGAGCAGGCAGTCCGTACTGCTCCAGGTGCCAGGCAAAGTACCACTTCGCATCCTCCTCCTCGCCCGACAGCGGTCGCTCACCAATCAGCCAGCCCTCTGGCCCCGTCATATCACCAACCGCTCGGTGCACCCGAATGCAACACGCCAGGCGCTGGATGGGATTCTCATCTCGATCAATGACTGTCACTGCTTGCCATTGGTTCAGTGGGATGGCATTGGTCATGGATTGTGCGGTGTGCAACGGAGCCACCTGCATTGGATGCGGGTGTTGGCGCGGTGGGCCAGAACGAGGGGGCGGGCCCTCCTGCATCGTACCATCCTTACGCTTCCGTCCCGGCCACTTTCCCGAAGGAATAGGCTGCACGCGACCGCTACCTCTTTGGGCAGCTGAACTCTAAAGGCCTTGCCCACCTGACCAATGTAGGGTTCTTGGCGCTCCTCCAAGCCAGCCAAGAAGTCCGGCACGTCCCCATACGTCGAACGTGACTACGGCATGAAGGACCTGGGCCACACGGGCTTGGTCGAGCAGGGCCAGGGCCAAGGTTGGCTTAGTGGCAAACGAGACATCTTCTGGCACGCGGGCCGCCTTACACCGCTCGGGGTCCTTGGTCCACGACTCCGGCAGATACAAGCGGGTGCCCACTGGCCAGTGGTTAATGAGGGGCAGCGTAGTGAGCAGTGACTACCACCTGGCAGTTAGCCGTCTTGCCGAGTTCGCCACAATACTGCCGCTGGACTCCGACCGAATGCTTTCCTTGTTTGGGCATACGGGTATCATCAAAGCAGAGCACGCCAAGCTGGGCATCGATGAAGCCGCGTTTCACCATCAAGTCAACGCGCTGACGGTTTAAACTGTTTGCGTCCCAGGGGCAGTCAACCAAGAAGTTCTGCATCTGCTCCAGGGTTGCATCGGGAATGACCTCGGCCATCCGCTCGGCATTCTTGCGCGGCAAGTCCGAGATCAGCCCAAGCAGGTAGTGGGTACAGTTGTCCACGCCCCGCGCACGCGGGAACACTGGTCTGAATTGCTCAACGAAGTCTCGTATCACGTTGCTGTCAATCTCGCCAATGACAATTTGCATTGCTGGCCTCCTGCCAACCAGGACCAGCAATTATCGCGCCAAAGTAGTGCTAAGCTGGTGCAACCGTCTCTGCTTTTGAGGTTCTGCCTACATCCCTGGCTGGTCTTCGGGCATCTTAACCCGGCGAAACTCCCGGCTGTACTTGTTGCCGATGCTGATTGGATGGTAAGCTACTCGCCCCACCATAGAGGATGCGTCGACAACCTGGCCGTTTCCCGCGTAGATCGCCACGTGAGGGAACCGAGTGTTTTGCTGGCTGGGGTCGTGTCCTTTGTAGAACACCAGATCGCCAGGCTGCGCCTCAGAGGCGCTTATTGGAACCGTTTCGTCGTACATCGCGTCCGTATAGGGCGTGAGCTTTACGCGCCCGTTGGTTGCATCCGCGTACGCTCTGGCGACGAAAGCCGAACAGTCAATGCTGCGCACTGGGCCAGCGTTCCTGCCGCCACCCATCTCGTATGGTGTGCCGAGATACCGGTTTGCTGCCGATAGGATCGATTTCCCCGCGCGTCCCCTCGGCGCTGCGAAGCCTTTGATCTCAAACTTCGGGGTAGTCTTGCCTGCCCTGTACGGCGAGGAAGTTCTCAGATTGGCAGGAGAAGAAGTCGAACTACCGCGCGTGTTGCGTGCAATTATGTGAGAAGGATCTACACGAAAATCGGTCACGCCAGACATTCCTTTCGCGATCGGACTGTAGGACCAGGAGCCGAAGTCCCAATCGAGCCTGCTCTCGAAGTCTACAGGCGCCTCACGTCCTCTTGCACTAGAAGTGTACAACTTGTGTCAACATCCTACCAGACGATCTATTGCATGCTATGTAGACTATGCCCTGCCTATTCCGTCCGAATGTGCCGATTCACGACGGCCACCAGCCTGTGCAGATCGAATGGTTTGCCCAGCCAGCCCACGGCGCCTATCTCCTGAGACTCCTTCTTGGCGTCGACAGAGGCTGTGAAAACCACGATCGGTGTCGCAGAACCATGCTCGACGCGGAAGTTCCTGGCAAACTCCCAGCCGTCCATTACTGGCATCTTCATATCGAGAAGGATCAGGTCGGGCAGGTGGTCTTTGAGCGACTCGAGCGCCTCGCGCCCGTCTACCGCCGTCTGCACCTCGTAGCCCTCGTCCCCCAGCACTATGCTTGCCAGGGTCAGAATATCCTTATCGTCGTCCACCACGAGAACCGTTTTCAATTTGCGTTCAGGCATGTTCACCTCACAGCGGAAGGCTGAAGTAGAAGGTGCTACCCTTCCCTAACTTGCTTTCGGCCCAGATGCGTCCCCCATGCGCCTCCACGAGCATTCTGGTAATATACAGGCCCAGCCCTAACCCTTCGGCCTTCCGCTGCCCCTTTGCTCTATAGAAGCGTTCGAAGATGTGCTTTTTGTCCTCCGGGGAAATCCCTTCGCCCCGATCTGTCATCGAGATCACTACCTCGTCGCCGCTCGCCCGTATTCTTATCGTTACTCGGTTTCCTTCCCGAGAGTACTTCAGCGCGTTGGTGAGCAGGTTCATCAAAATGCGCTCCAGACGATCGGGGTCTGCCGACACCTGGGGTAGATCTTCTAGCGCATCCAGTTCGACCCTCGCTACGTCCATAGCGCCGGCGGCGCGATTTAACAACTCTGATACGAAAGCTCTCACGTCAACTGGCTGCTTCTCCATCACCAGTTGCCCTGCTTCGAGCCGCGCCGAGTCGACGAGGTCCTGAATCATAGCGTTCATCTGCCGCGTGCTCGTGACGATAGCCTCGGAACTGCGCCGCGCGAAGTAACTCAACCCAGCTTTGTCCAGCGCCTGCTGTAGCAACTGAGCGTGCCCTTGAATGATGGTCAGTGGAGTTCGCAGATCGTGAGAAATGGTATGAATGTACTCCTCGCGGAACTGCTCGGCCTGCTTGAGTTCGGTGATGTCTCTGCTCACGTTAACCGCCGCGACGATGTTTCCTTTTTCATCCAGAATCGGCGCGCCGCTCACGCTCACGTAACGATTCTGCTTCTCTGCCAACGGAGTTATCACCATTACGGCGTTGTTGAAGGTTTCGCCCTTCAGGGCTCGCTCCATTGGCAGTTCCTCGTCGGGCATTGCTCTCCCATCCTCACGGCGCGGGTTGACGAGGTGTGTATACTTGGCGATCGAGCCAACTACCTCTTCTTTACTGTTCGCGCCGATTGTCTGAGCGAACGCGCGATTAACGCTGAGCAGGTTCGACTGCGGGTCGGCCACATATACCGCCTCGGACATAGTATCGAGGATGCTTTCCAGGAGCGACCTCTGGCTGCACAGTTCTCGGTATAGGCGGATGTTATCGATGGCCGTGGCCAGCCGGTCTGCCACCAGCGACGCGAAGCGGAGGTCGTCTTGCGTCAAGTTGAATGGCTGACTTGTCAGCGACACCAGCAGGCCATACGTTTTCTCTCCGACGACGATGGGCACCGCGAGGATACCGCCAAACCGGTGGTGATCCTTCTCTGCCTGGGTCGAATCGCCTGTCCAGTACTCCTCGGTGCCAGTCAGCGGGACGAGGATTGCCTGTTTGTAGGAGACTACGAGTTCTCGCAGCCAGCCCCAGGCCGCCCTCACAACGTCCTCGGCGACCTTTTTTCTCGCCGAGTTGGCGTGGAACATCACGCCTTTCCTCAAGACAGTCGGATCGTTCTCGTCGACCAGGTAGACGCCGGAGGCGTCCCCGAATGGCTCCGTCAACCGTTTGGCCAAATCCTGCAGCCATAGCTCTTCCCTGAACGGCGCCGCGAGAAACAGGCTTCCCAGCTCTGCCAGAAACCGCGCTTGCCTCTCTGCCCTTTCCAGTTTCGCGATCTTCTGCCGCAGTTCCGAGCTCGTGTCTGTGTAAAGGCGAGCGTTTTCGATCGCCACAGCAGCGTGGGCCGCAAACATGGCCAGCGTATCCTCGTCCTGCTGGCTGAACTCCTCCTTACCGATCTTGTCGGTCATATAGAAGTTGCCGAGCACGTTACCTTTGGATACGATGGGAACGCCCAGGAAGCTGGTCATCGTCGGGTGATTCGGCGGGAATCCCACCGAGCGAGAATCTTTGGAGATATTCTTGACTCGAACTGAACGAGGCTCGTTCAGCAGTAACCCCAACAGCCCCAGCCCTCGAGGCCAGGGGCCGATGGCTTCGATTTCCTCGTGAGTGAGACCAGAAGTCACAAACGATGCGAGGCGCAGCCGCTCCTCGCCGATCACGCCGACAGCAGCATACCTGGCCTGGACCAGTTCGCGCGCAACGTCGACTATCTTCTGCAAAACCTGTTCGAGCGTCAGCTCCGACGTGATGGCGAGAGCGGCCTCGCTGACTGCTCGCAGGCGACGCAAGCACTCCTCATCACTCGGTGGACACATGTTCAAGGTCTCTTCCACCACTGGACTTCTCATTTCTTCTTCCCCTCTGCATCCCCTTGCTGCTACTGGCGCATCTCGTTCTGCCGAAAAAGAACCCACCGTTCCGCTCGGTGGGTCTCGATGGACTGAGCGCCGTGCAGTCTACTTGCCCTAGAAAAGCGAACTTCAACTCCTACGAATTATAGCCGTCACGCACATTTTAGGTCAAAGTGAGTATTCACTTCGCTCC
Organism: Chloroflexota bacterium; assembly: GCA_023480885.1. GTDB lineage: Bacteria > Chloroflexota > UBA6077 > FW602-bin22 > JACPRP01 > JAMCWX01. The sequence goes on from JAMCWX010000072.1 coordinate 79,724, forward strand.
CCTAACTAATTACAGGCTTTACTTTCTAAATCAGTATTAGCAGGCAATCGTCAGTTAGATAGAATCTTACGCTTCGCCGCGGGAAGCCCGCCAAGGACGTACGCGGTTCTTCGGGCACTACAACCACAAAAGACCGCACGCAGCTCTCGCCAAGCGAACGCCAGCTGAGGTATACTTCAGTCGGGACACGGACCCGCGTGGAGCGGATCAAAGAGGGAATCGAGCTAAGAAAAGAGCTCCACGGACTGTTTACGAAGTGGAGTCCATCCCATTGGCCATGATGCGTCTCATTGACTGGCCAATAGTGCTCGGAACGGTGTATTATTCAGGGAAGAAGGTGTGCTGATGGGTAAAGGCATGCGTGGGCGACGGGGGAAGGCAACAAGGCCCGGAACCCACTCAGAAACGACAGGATTGAAGCGTCCCGCTGGGATCATTGGCGTGATCGCCGTCCTCAATCAGATGGAAGCCGACGGGATAGTAGATCGCTATGCCATCGGGGGGGCTGTGGGGGCAACCTTCTACCTCGAACCAGTCGCCACCCAAGATGTAGATGTCTTTGTAGCCTTCAAGGGGCAGATGACTCAGGGCCTGATTGACCCTCGCCCGGTATTCGACTATCTCATAGCGCATGGCGGACGGGTGGAAGGCAAACACATCGTTATTGCTGGGTGGCCCGTTCAGTTGCTGCCATCCACGGGCCCCCTCGTGGATGAGGCTCTGGCCGAGGCTATCACTATGGATGTGGCAGACGTGTCAGTTCGCGTGTTAACTGGTGAACACCTGGCGACTATTGCGTTGGATACAGGTCGGATCAAGGATCACCTTCGTTTGCTCCAGTTCATCGAGACCGGGACGATCAATATGGAGCGGTTTGAGCAGATATGTCGAAAGCATGGCCTGCTCGATAAATGGCGGGCCTTCGAGCGTAAGTACCCAGAGGTGAACAGTGAGTCTTGACATCCAGCGTATCATCGCTGGTAAGAAGGCTTGGCGAAAGACCCAAGCGCAACTTCCAATCGAAGAGAAACTGATCATTCTCGAAAGACTGCGAGACAGAGCACGTACCCTCCGTGCGGCAACCAAGCACAAAGAGGACACCGTTGTCGATGCCGGAACGACCAAGCCCGGCACGCTCAGCAGCAACGGCTAACTCGAACTCTCTGACCAGGTTCGCAATTACCTGGTTATGCCGCTCTGACATCCTCCTGGCGAATACTTCCCACGATTCTGATATGGAAAGTTACGACTATAAATAGTTAGGGGAGCGAAGTGAATACCCAGTTAGGTCAAAAATAAGTATCCCTGTCGCCTGGCGGTGAAGATCGCGGCAACAGCACCCCGATGCCGTTTCCAATAGCAAGCACGAGGCTTGACTTCCCGATGGTTAAGTGCCACCATGGAGGGAGGGAGGTGAGCGAACATCGCGCTTGGAGCGGCTGCCCACGACGAATTGAGAGAGCACTGGCCACGTTACGTGATACTGCTGGCCATTGTCCTCTTCCTTATTCTGGTGCGCTCCATTCTGCCCCCCTTCGTCATCGCCGCGGTGCTGGCCTATATTGTCAGTCCCGCCATTGGCTGGATGGAGAAGCGCGTTCCCCTGCCTCGTGTAGCCGTGGTAAGCCTGTTCTTCTTGTTCATAGTGGTACCCCTGGTGGTGGTAGCGATCATCTTTGCCCCGTCGCTCCTTCGAGAGACCGCAAGCCTTCTGGTTCGGGCCCCCGATATCTTGACCTCCATATTGGTGCAGTTGTTTGGCGGGGAAACGGTTGAGGTATTCGGCCAGGTCGTGTCGGCGCAAGATATTACCGATCAAATTCTGGGAGCGTTGCTCGATTTCCTGGGACAGCCTTCCGAAGCGCTTCATGTCGCGACCCGCGTGTTGGAAGCCGTCCTAAACGGCGTTCTTTCCCTGGTTCTCTTGTTCTATTTTCTGGTCGATCGCGAACGATTTGGCAGGGATTTGCTCCTGCTCCTGCCCGAGCACGCGAGGCCTGGAGTGCGCGAAACGGCGGGGAAGATTCACGCCGTTTTCGGCCGGTATCTGCGTGGGTTGGTGTTCTTGATCGTGCTGATGGCCGTGGTTACCTGGCTCGGACTGAACTTCCTGTTTCACTTGAGCTACGCGCTGCCGATAGCGATAGCCGCGGGATTCCTGGAAATCATACCTCTCCTCGGCCCCGTCGCGGCCGGGGCGATCGCGGCGCTCGTCGGTCTGGAGCAAGGTGGAGTCTCCCTGGCTATCTGGATAATCGTCTACTATATTGTGGTTCGGCAAGTTGAAGATCAGGTTGTTTCGCCGAATGTCCTGGGCAGGGCCGTCGAGCTGCATCCCGTGGTGGCCATCTTCGCTGTGCTGGCTGGCGGATTGCTCGCCGGCATCGTCGGCCTGATGCTCGCCATCCCCATCGCCGCAGCCATCAAAGTGGCGATGGACTACTGGCAGTTGCGCGACTGAAACCGCGGCCGCTGGGAATACGGTGCCCAGGCAGCGAAAAGCAAGGTCAAGGTCTTGTCCAGCGATATTCCAGATAGATGATGTCGCCGTATTGGCTACGCCTCTCTGCTTCCTGCCCACCTGGCAGACATTCCTTTAGCCTGGCGAATCCCTTCGATTTGTCTCTGGGATCCCAAAAGAAATACTGCGGGGAACGGTCGCGCTGGACTGCGCCGCAAGAAAACTGCTCGGGCTGAAGAAACGTGACGTCACGAGAACCCTGTAGCTCGTGCACAATCCCATCGGGTTCTGGTTGTCCCCAGTCGCCCCAGCAGCAGCCTCCCAGGTATACTGAAGCATCCGCTGGCAGGGCATTTATTTTCGAGGCGATGATCTTGTCATAAGCAGTGTTATGATTGGGCAAGCCCCACGCATACGTCACGAAGTAACGATTTCCGTTCAAGATCAGGATTACACCTACCGCTGCGCCAACTATAGCGTAAGAGCCAATCCTTCTGGCTCCCACGTATCTCGCTTTTCCGAGTTCCCCTTTAACCGTGTAGTACAGCCACAATAACCCATCGGCAACCAGGAGATAGACGAACGGCGTGATGCCAAGAGTGCGGGATGCCGAAGGTATTTCCGAGGGGGGCAGAAATGGCCAGGCTCCTGGCACTATGAGAATCGCCAGGGAAATGAGAATCAGCGGCAGGAAGCGTCGTTTCTTGCCGAAGATCAGATCGAGCATTCCCAGGATGAAGAACAGGCCGCTTACCAGATCGAGCTGAGGCGATTGTGGCGGATTGCTGCGGAACACGACGTCACCTCGAACGTGGAGCATAAGCGCTGTCGTCAACAGGTTCCTGGCTAGCGTTACGGCGGCGACGTCGATCGATTCCTGTCCTGTCCCGAAGAACTTATCGCCAACGTAGCCGGTTTGAAAGTTGTCCGACTGGCCGGTAACGATAAACACGAACGGCACCGCAACTGCCAGCACGACGAGGCAGCTCACCAGGAAGTCGCGGTATGCCCGGCGCCTACTCCGGAAGCTGTAGAAGGCGAGGATTAGCAATGAAACGGCTGGCAGAATGAACGTTTGCGGATATGAATAGAGTCCTATCGCAGAAATCGCGGCGCCCAGAACGGCATCCCTCTGGCGTCCTGTCCTGGCGTAGCGGGCCAGGAAGTACCCGGTGAACCCTGTGAGAGCTGGAATGGCGATCTGAGAATTGCCAAGTCGTGAGAAGACGAGAAGCCAGGAGGAGGCTCCACTGATTAGTCCAGCCAGCAGGCTCAGGCGCGAGCCGCCGATTTCGTAGGCGAGGAGCATCGTCGCAACTATGGCCAGCAGGCTCACGATAACGGAAGCAAGCTTGAAGGAAAGATAACTGTGCCCCAAAGTGGCGACGACTGGGGTGATCAGATAATGATAGAAAGGTCCAGCCGAAAGGGTAAACCCTACCGGCCAGTGGAGGGACTGGATGCTGGATACGTAGTCGTTTACAATCGAAATGTCGCCGTACCATTCGCCTGGCAGGACGTCCAGGTTATAAAGGCGAAGAGCAAGCGCCACAACGGAGACCGCAGCGAAGGCCGAGACGAGCGTGCGGTTTAGGCGCATAATGTGCTTAGTGCCTGGACGAGATTCGTGGTGGCGAGACGCCAGCACGGGGAGGTTGCATTAGCGAACTGCCTTTCGTACTGCGTGGCGCCCCAACTTGATCGCAATGTTGGCGCCTGGAACGACCATGCCGACGGTATCCGCACCAATGTCGAACAGCGCGTCGTTCTCCAAGACCCTCGTGACGCGTTTCTTGATCTCGCTGCCTTCGGCCTTCATTTCGCCAGTCAATGCGTCCAGTTCTACCACCTGTTTCTTGTTCTTGGCTTTCCAGTAGAACTCGGCCGCGTATAAGGGTCTGTAAAAGAGTGTGATTTCCTGAACGTCGATCCTCTCTTCGTGAATCCTGTCCGCATGAAACGTCTTCATCAATGCCGCGGCCAGTTTCCGCACCACGAACGAGCTACGAATCTCGGGCGGCACCACAAGAGCCCCGTCTTTTTCGAGCTCTGCTATCTCCTGCACCTCGTTCTTAGGATATTCCAGGTACTTGCGCATGTCGACCTCGTTGCCGCGAACCGCATCGAGGGTCGATTCCAGGCGAAGCTCTTCTACGCAGCGCTCGACTGCCTCCATCTCGAAGGCGCGATTGCGCTCTTGCGCGACGGCGTGCTCTTTCCCGTAAAGCGTGACTGCCTGCACCTCGGGCGATACGGCGACGCGATAGGTGTGTCGCCGGTCGTAAGCGTAGCGCGCTGTCGCGGCAGCAAACCAGAACGGCTCGAATCGCTTCTGGACGATAGCTATCTCGATGTCTTCGGGCTTGGGGCGCTGGAACAGTTTGGCCATCTGGCCGAACACGTCGACGCGTTTGGCCAGGGCTCTCTCCTGAATCTGTTCAGCCGAATAGGTGGCCTGCAGTTGGACGATGCGTTCGTTCCCGAGATTGATCTCCATGAGCACCTCCCCGGCAGGAATTTGTCGTAGAGGATTTGCGCGCTGCGGTCATTATACTCACTCGCCTGAGCAGGGTCAACGCTGGCCCGCGACACAAGGGGGTTGCTGCGCCTGTCCCGGCTAATTGCTAACTGCTACTTGACGATATATAATACAAGCTGGCGTTAGAATTGGTGATGTGTGCGCTCTGCAAACGTGGGAACAGGATGTTCTTGATGGCTAAACAGATCGCTGGCGTTATCTTCGACATCGACGGCTGCCTGATTAGGGGTGAAACGGCGATAGCTGGCGCCCCCGAAGTTGTTAGAGAGCTAAGGCGGCGTGGCGTCAGGATTGCCTATTTCACCAACGGCAATATGGAGACGCTTGACCAATGGATCGACAGGCTTGCGGGGCTTGGCTTCGACGCGAATCGCCACGAAATCATCACGTCGGTCGTGATCGCGGCTGAGTATGTCAGAGCCAGATTCCCAACTGCTACGGTCCTGCCCGTGGGAACGCAGGCCCTGGCCGAGATCCTGTCGGAGCGAAACTTGAGGCTGGTAGGCTGGGACAGAGCCGATGAGGCTGACGTAGTCGTGATGGGACGTGACCCTGATTTCGACCAGAGGAGACTCAGAATCGTGTGCCGTGCGATCTGGGGTGGCGCCAGATTCATCGCAACCAACCTCGATCGCCGCTTGCCAGTGGAGGACTGCTTCATTCCTGAAACTGGCCCGATGGTCAAGGCGGTGGCCTGGGCAACGGGCAAGAATCCTCTGGTAGTGGGCAAACCTTCCGCGCGAGCGGGCAGGGTCGCTTTGAAGCTGCTAGGGCTTCCCTGTGACAGGAGTCTGGTGGTTGGCGACAACGTGTGTCAGGATGTGAAAATGGGAAAGTTGTCGGGGATGCAGACGGCGCTGGTTATGAGTGGTTGCACTGGCGAGGAGGATATTGCTAAAATACCCCGTCGGCTGAAACCCGACGTGATCTTACCTGACGTGACTCACTTGCTGAGATGGCTCGATGCCTGAAATCTTTTCGACTGGGGGTACTTGGTGCGGTGAGGAAAGCGCTGGCGGCGCTTCTGGCAATTGTGTTCTTCCTGGTGTTTCCGTTCGGACTGGTTGCCACGGGTGTCCAAACGGTGCTCCTGAATCCTGGCTTCTACAAGAGCCAGTTGGTCAAGAACAACGTGTATGCTAAGAGCTATGCCTTCATATCGTCTGCTTTGGGCGAATCAAAGCAGTTCTCTCGCGACATTCCACTGTCTAGCGCCGAAATGGAGCAGGTGCTTAGAGAAGTCCTTCCTGCGGATTTCATGCAGCGCCAGACGGAAACAGCCATCGATGGATTTTTCGCCTGGCTCGGGTCGTCTGACCCAGCGCCGCGGGTCAACATTTCGCTTGGCGAGGTCAAGGCGCGCATGCCGAGAGCAATTGCCGCGGCCATCGAGCGTAAGCTGATGCAATTGCCGCCCTGTGCTCCAGGTCAACGGCTAAGGGAGAATGAGATGCCTCAATGCCTCCCCGTGGGAGTGAACGTAGAAACGCTAAAGGTCTATGCGGCTCCAGAGATTCTAAGAGTTGGGCAGGAAATGGCAAACGTGCTCCCCGATAACGTGAACCTGGCCGAGGTCTTTGCTAAGGCCACTAATGGCGACAGAAATGCTCAGCCAGCTCTAGCGTCGCTGAAACAGTTCGTCGGTACTTTCAAACTGGCGTCGATCGTCGTCTATGCTGCGCTGGCCGTGCTGCTATTGCTCATCGGGGCGCTGGCCTACGGCCCCGCTGGCCCAGCCTTCAAGTGGGTTGGGATGACTTTGCTCGTCAGTGGTCTGCTGTATTTTCTGTTCTTCCTGTCGGCCCACTTTATCGGTCTCGGTCTTGTCGAGCAATCGGTTGGAAGTGGTCTTCACCAAACCCAGGGCGTGGTAGCGGCTACCTTCGTAGGCCTTTCCAGCTCCATCGTGTTGGATTTCATAACTCGATTGTACGTCGAATCTGGCATCGCGGCCGCTGTTGGGCTCGTTCTGTTCGTCGTCGGTCGGCGGTTTTGAGCGAACATCTCTCGTAGGTCTACTACTGGCCAGCTCTTATTTCCACCATATGCAGGATGACGTCGCTCGTTAATGCCTCGATCCGCAGGTCTGCGTTGCTTGATCTACCTCCAAAGAAGGCATCGGGCACGCTGAAGGCTGCTGTCTTCCAGGCGCCGCTGTCGCTCTTGGCCACTGTGCCAGCCAGCTTATTCGCGTCGTTGAAAGCATCGTACCGAACGCCAAAGGTTCCCCCACCGCTGTCCAGGAATGTCACGCTAATTCGCGCGGGAACGCCCGCCGTCGTGGTGTTGAAGCGAGCATTAGGGGATGGCGCCATGTAGCCGTCGTCCACGAGCAATGCAAAGGCTGTCTTGCCACTGGCCAGGTCGGTCCTGCGGGCGAACATGCCTTCTTTGCCGCCGACGTTCCAGAGGGGCACTGTGGTATTGTCAGGATCTAATTGCGTCAACCACTCGCCGTAGTTAGCGTAAATCGTGATGGCTCTTGTAACTAGCCCTGAGGGGGAGTCAACCGTAACTGTGTACGTGCCGTCCTTTTGGGGTTGCCATTTTCCCGGGCTTTCCTTGCGGAAGGCTATCCACACACCTGGCGTATCCACCAGGGCCTTGCCAGCGTAGTCGTTGAAGAAGTAATACACCGCTGCCAGATTTGGGTTGCGACTCTGATCCGAATACAGTCCAAGATAGTCCGCTCGTTTGTCCAGGGCCATTAGGGCTTCCCAATAGGAATAGGCCTCGGCAATGTGTGGGTCCGGGTTGAGGATCTCGTCGTTTGCCCCAGATTCCACGTAGAGCCTGCGTCTCTCTGGAATGCCGACGGCATCCTGGACGTAGTCGCGTATCCAACTCCAACGCTCCAGATAGCCAGCCGGGTCCCACCCGGCAAGCGCGAAGTAAGGCTTGTCGGGCTCGGCAGAAAGGTAATGAGCGGCGATGTGGAGACCTTGCCTGACCGCGTCATCGGCGATGACACGCTTGTGCTCGGCTACAGCGCGATCGTGCCATCCAGGACTGAAATAGAGCGGGGTTTGAGTGAAGTGCTTGCGGTAGACGGCGATGAGCTGGCTGATGTAGGTTTCCCAGGCCGCTGGTGTCACTCCCGCTTGCAGAAAGGCGTCGCCTGCCTGAGGCTCTTTGAACCAGGGATACGGGGCGGATTCCCCCCAGACGCCGCCCGCAACCCATACCTGCTCGATGCGGGGATCGCCATCGTATACGGAAAGATTGCTCACCATCGACTCGATGGCCTCGAGATACCGCATTCGTCCGACGATTCTGCCGTCTGGGTCGATGCCGTCGGTGTATTTGGGGAACTGGAAGCGCTCCAGTCCTACGTCGAATCTGATCTTTGGCACCATGAACTTGTTGTAAACCCAGTCTGGTGTCTGGTCACCCATCTTGGCGTAGATCGGGTCGACGCGTTCTGCCTCGCCATCGTGGAGTGTGATGTTTACCATCACCTTCATCTTGTTACCGTCGGGCCTGGTTTGACCTCCGTTGCCGTTGCGGTCGCCTGCCACCTGGCGAATGAGCCATTCGATAGAATAGGGCGGTGGAGTTACGGAAGGGTCTGTGTAATCCCAGCCATTGGAATCGGCGGAGAGCCATTTGAAATGGAAAGTCGCACCTTTTAGGAAGGGATAAGCGTTAGGATCTTCGAAACCGAAATCTTGAAAGGCGTAGATTCCAGGATTATAGCCTTGCCCAGGATTCGGCGCCAGCAGAGGCAGGATAACTTGCGTCGACGGCGCAAGGGGTTCAGTGGTTTGCCTCTGGAACTGCTGGCCTATGCTCATAACCAGGTCGTCGGGCACCAGGACGATCAAAGCTGCGATGGCTATCGCCAGTGAGGCCAGAGAGTTTCTTTTCATTGCTATCCGTGTTCCTCCTGAGGCCAAAACACGACGAGCAATTCCATAACGAAATGCACCCTTCACCCTTGATTTGGGCTTTCGGGCGCCAGGCGCTCAACCCCACTTTATACAAGCCTCATTCGGACCGGCCGAGGCGTATCTACATCATTAAGTGTACCACGCGTTATGAGTGTAAACAAGGCACAGGGGCAAAGATGCACAGGGGCAAAGACGATTACAACGCTGTTATCCGCGCAGCTGTCTTACCTTCAACGTCCTCAACCTGTTCACCGCCATCGCGACCTCCTGCAATCGAGGCATCGCGTAATCGCCCGGATGCTTATCTCTGTGTGGCGAGATAATGTCCAGACCGTGTTGAGCGACGTCGGCGAGCGCCTGCCGCAGGACACGCCGCAAGTCGCTCTTGCCGTCGAAGTATTCTCTCTTCAGACAGTAAACAAGCAAGTCCCCGATCACTCTCGTCTGGCTCACGTCGACCAGTTGCTCGACGCTCTGCAAATCGATGGTTTCTCGCCCAAACTCGATGGCTCTGAGGCCTCGAGCAGATACCTTCAGCCTTTCGTTGCGATAAGGATTCAAGCCGTCTGGTTGGATGGCGCGGTGCACTACATCGCCAAAGAGGCCTGGCGCCTCTTTGGCGCGCCGTGTCGGCATTTCCTGGGAAACGCGTCTCGCCTTCTCAGTGACAACTGATGGAACATAGTTAGTCATTGCGATCACAGTGTCGGCTACGTCGAAGTAATCGCCAGACCCTCCAATCACGAGGATGGTAGAGACCTTGTGCTGGCTCGCGAGATTGCGTACCTGATCGATGAATGGCGTGATCGGCTCGTTTGATTTCGGTACGAGCTTCTGCATTCGCCCGTCGCGAATCATGAAGTTGGTTGCGGAGGTATCCTCGTCGATAAGCAACAGACCAGTGCCGTATTCCAGAGCCTCTATAATACTGGCCGCCTGGGAAGTGCTGCCGCTGGCATTCTGGGTGCTGAAGGCAGTGGTGTCTTTCTGGAAAGGCAAATTCGAAATGAAGGGGCTGATATCCACTTTCTCGACGCTCCGGCCGTCCTCGGCGCGAATCTTAACCGCGTCGGCCCGCGCGACGACGTACTCGCGGCCGTCGCCAGGAATGTGATTGTAAACGCCCCGGCCGATGGCGAGCAGCAGAGTCGATTTCCCGTGATAGCCCCCGCCGACGATGAGCGTGACGCCCTCTGAAATGCCCATTCCCGTGATCTTGCCGCGATTCGGCGTGTCTAGCGTCACACGCAGGTCTGGAGGCGAGGCGAACGGCACGACGTTTGGGCCTGTCAGAGGCTGCTCGCTGACGCCGCTCGCGCGCGGCAGAACCGAGCCATCTGCGACAAAGGCGACGAGGCCGAGTTCGCTGAGCTGCGCCCGTAGCGCTTCCTGATCTTCGGCTACCTCGACGTGCTTGCGCACAGCTGCCGCGTCGAGCGCAGCGTAAAACATCGATGCCTCTACGAGAGCAGGGACTTCCTGCGTCAGCATAGCTGTCGCTTCTCGACCTGAACATGAGCGGCCGAAGGCAGGCAGTCCCACGACGAATCTGATTTCCACAAAACCGTCGTCGACGAGGCACGACGTTCGCTCCAGAATCTCCTGGCCACCCGTATCCACCGCTATCATGCCCGAGTGGCCCGTTCCGCGATGTCCCTTGACCACCTTCTTAATAGCTGCGGCAAATTGCCGCGTGATGAAATCCTGGAGGGCGATGCGCCTGATCTTAGAATCGAACAGTTGGCCAGGAAAGTTCGCGAGCCGCTGCGGCACTCTGGCGCGCGCCAGCGAGGGCGAAGCAAAGGGATCGCCCTGAGCGTGATCGACGAACAGGACAAATCCTGGGAACTGATATTCGCCCTCGATCAACTGATATTGCTTGTATCCCTTTCCGTCGATTCGCCGAAGTAAGTCTCGAAGCTCGGTCTCCCCTGCTGGCATTGGCCATTCTCCCTTCAAAGTTAAACAAATCATAACTGCTGGGGGAACGGATCGTCAAATTGCCTCCTCAATCCGTGGATTCATGCTCAGCAGTTCACCCATCAGGTGAGACGTCGTGATTTCGATATTGTGGCAGAATAATGAGCCTCAGACCGCCTCGGTCTCCGAGACCGAGGCGGTCTCTTGGTCCTCGGCGCCTGCTATAATTAGTGTCCGGGAGGTGCCAGATGAGCAAGTTCTTGCCAAAGCGAGTGGAGATGGAGTTTGAGGGAGGGT
>JAMCWX010000070.1 GCA_023480885.1 Chloroflexota bacterium
ACTTAGAACGGTGCGTTATCAGCGTGCGTATCGACGTTGCCCGTATCGTCAGCGTCGATGTCTTTGATCTCGACGCCGCGCATCATGTCGAACATCTCTTTGGCGCCACCGAGTTCTTCGCCTTCCAGCCAGCGCACCTTCTGGCCCTTTAGCATGCAATAAGTCCCATCGGGGTCCAGTTGCGCCCATAGCTTGATGATCGCCGAGTAAACGGGCTTGCGCGTGTTGGCGAAGAGTGAAATGATCGGCTTGATAGACTTGACGGACATGCCCTTCGCGGTTAGTTGAAACATCGAGCCATCAGCGTAGTCGATGCAGAGAAAGTCTCGCTGCTCGGGACAGCGCCGGTGTACCCGTGGGTTGAACGTTGCCTTGTCCCAAAGTGATTGGTTTACGTCGGGGTTGTACTCGCACTGGGTGCAAAGGCGCTCGACGGGGTTCTCACCCACCGTGCAACCATGGATGCTATCATTGCTGCGGCATTCAGGGTTCTTGCTGCGATTCTCGCCCGGCGTCCAAAGCGCTCTACTCTTGGAGATGCGCAGGATGATGACCTCCATCTCGGGGATCGCTTCCCCCGTGAGGTTGTCGAAAAACGAGCCCAACTCCCCGCGGTTCTTGTCGGAAGTCGGCTGAATGATGCTACGCCGAGGTATTGTAACGTCGCTACGGTCGAAGCCTTCGAGCCCTTCCACGTCTTCAATTGGCTTGTAGACGGTGGGTAAGTTGCTGGTTGCTGGGGTTAATGCTGTCGTAATCACTGTTCTTTGCTCCTTTTCGCTGCTTTCGTTTGCAAACTAATCCTTGCTCAAATACTCCAACTGCGCCGCCGCCAGACGCAGCTTGTAGCGCAACATCGTTTCTACCGAATAGAGTTGCGATATGTCCGCTTCTACGTCCTGTAGGTCGTTCTCAGCGTCGTCCATGCCCTTGCGGATCGCCTGGTAATCGGCGTCGGACTGAAGCACGATCAGCATTCGAGCGTTGCGCTCGGCTTCGTTCTTGCCCTCGATCTCGCCGTTGACGAGCTTGAGCGCCTTGACTTCCTCGATTGCGCGCTTGTAGTTGTTGATCGCTTGGGTTAGCTTCAGCTTTTGGTTAACCCTATTGCGAATGTCGCCAATCACGTTATCTAGTTGCTGGAATATCACGGGGATTTCCAAATCGTTAACAAGTGCACGGCGCTCGATCTTTGGCCTCAGTTCGTTTTGCACGTAGCCCTGGAGACGCGAGAGGCCGCCTTGTACGACTTGCATCGTGACAGCGAAGGGATCAACGGGGGCTTCCTGCTGGGGACCGAGGTTAACATTACCATTGTTCATGTCCTTGACTTCCTTTCTTACAAATCTTTAATGTTGAACTGCCAACGAAGGACAGGGAAGCCAAAACGGATACTGTTCGCTCCATGCCAGCCTTGACACTGGAGCCGCGAAGGGTTTACAATAAAGGTGCTTACATATCCGTTTTGACCGCGAACGCTTGGTGTTCTAGCACTAAGCGTTCAGCTTTTCTACCACTTCAAGTTCTACCTCCTCCTGCTGTTCCTCTGTTTTTGCTGATCGACCGACGATAGTAAAGACGGCGTCGACTTTCGTATTCAGCTCTTCCATGTGTCGCTTGAGTTGTTCGAGGTACACGTCCGAAACGGCATCCCTCGCGTCGGTTCCCGAGATGTAGCCGAGATCATAGGCAATGCCAAGTACGCAAGCATGAACGTGCGAAATCGCACTTCTCAGATCAAACATACGGTTCCTCCTTTCTTGCTTATTTACCTAGATGTAACTCACCGCACACATCGACATAGCCGCCGTCTCGTAAGTCGACACCGCACCAGGGGCAAACGGGATCGCCGAACCTTGGCGCCCAGCACTTCAGCGGAAAACTAAATTGCCTGGCCTGGTCGATGTGGCCACACTTCCAACAAGCCATCAAACCAGGCTCCAAATGGCGGCGAATAACGTTGAGTTTGGCTTGACCGATTTCGATTCTGGCCTTGCAGCTTTCGTGCTCCTGGCCGTAGCAAGGCGCACACCCCTTGACCGCACCGATACAGGTTGACGTGATGGATTCGTTGACGACTGGTTCGTTGACGACTGACTTGGTTGCTAACATGCGTTTTCCTCCGTGGTTCCGATTCCAGAAAACGGGCTTTCCTTGTCTTCTTGCCCCCTTCCTCCTTTCGCAAAGTCGATTTGATCTTTCACGAACCGTTTCCGATTCTTGGAAGCCTTGATAAAATGAATGAGCGCGGCGCGGGCTAAGTCGCTCTGGCAGTAATCGCCCTCTTTTTGCAAGCGCTTCAGCATCTTTTTAACCCAAGTCTTTTCTTCGTCGGTGACGCGGAAGCCTACCAGGTAAGTTGTCGAAATCAGGTTTTTGTAGCCGCGCATTTAAGATGCCCTCTTGTCTGTATCCATCTTCGGATACTCTTGGAACAAAAAAATATCCTCAATCCTCTTGTCTAAGACCCTGGCTATCCTTGCCGCCAGTTCTAAACTGGGGTTGCCACGCCCTCGCTCGATTCGAGACAACACAGGCTGTGCAATTCCGAGCATTTTTGCAAGCTCGCCCTGCGTCATAACAGCCTTCATTCGATATTCGCGTAGTCTGTTTGCCGTTGCCATCCTTGACCTCCCGCGAATAGTGTATCCGAAAACGGAGTCATTGTCAATACCCTAAGTCGTAATTTTTTCATATTTAGGTATAATGCTTTCAGGCAAACTGACGATTATGAGAATGGAATGCAAGAAGTTACAGAGCAGCTTACAGCTAAATTATTCGGTGAACGACTGCGGCAAATGCGAGAAGCTAAAGGGCTTAGTTTACGAGAGTTTGCAAGCCAGATTCCGCTAAGCCACGGCGCATTGGATCGTTATGAGCTTGGCAAGCGCTTGCCGTCAGACGATGCTCTGCAGATAATCGCTAAAGGACTTGGCGAACCGTTCTACAAGCTACAAGAGATTCTTTTTGAATGCCAAGCGCTAGCACTGCTTCGCAGCAGTGGCAACCTTTCATCGTCGTCAGTAGATCAAGTCATGCGTTACATACGCTTCGCTAGGGAGGAGGACAGGAAAGCCAAGCGGGAAAGGGAGGCAGGGTGAATGAACGATACCGCTCGCGTCCTCTCCAATTAGCTGAGGAACTGAGACGCAAATACAACTTGACCTATCCACCTGTCAACGCCGGTTTAGTAATAGTTGATTACCCGATCCGCGTAACCCTTGAAGATTGGAATGCAGATATCTCAGGCGTATTCGTACGAGGCCACACAATCAACCATATTGGCTTGAACAAAAACCATTCCTTAGAGCGTCGTCACTTTACGTTGTGGCATGAGTTCTATCATTTCCACGAGCATAAGACGGTAAACCTATGTGAGTTTAAGAATAGGAACACAGCTAACCTTCTAGAGCGAGAGGCTGACGTGTTTGCTGCTCACTTTCTAATGCCTGAAGATTGGGTGCGCGATCAGTTCAAAAAACTTCATGGCAATATAAGGGCAATGGCTCAGCAGTTTCTTGTGTCGATGGCTGCGATGCAGAACAGACTGATAGCATTGAGGCTAATAGCATGAGGAAGAAACCGCTCAAAGAACAATTGATCGAAGCAACCTTAATCATTATCGGGATAATGGCTCTTTGGTATGCACAGCAACGTTTTTCGATAATTCCAAGTTATCGATTCCCTTTTGCTACCCAGCAAGATATAGACAGGCTAGAACATCGAATCAATGAACTTGAGATGAATGCTTCTCTGCGACAGTCCACGATTGAAAGCCCTGATCCTGGCTTGAAAAAGAAAGAAACTTTCAATGATTTCTTTCCTGGACCAAAGAAACAAGAAAAACTAGACGATTTCTTTCCAAGACTGAAGACTAACCCATAGCCTATTGTTTCGTATCTTAACAACCGCAAATTCAGCACGGGCAAGCGTGGTTCAAGAGAGTCGGTGACCGGTATTTTCGTAAACACTAGGCCGAGGGTTCGAATCCCCCCGTCGGCTCCACTATAGACCGAAAAAGCACCCAAGTTAGGGTGCTTTTCCTGTTTCCAGGGCCATTTTGGGGGAATATTGGTATTAGACCACTGAGAAAACCGCCTGAAGGTATGCTGCTGTACAAGCCTCTCTGGGAAAACCCTACATTTAAGGGCCTGATGGAATCCAGGAATTAGGCCAGAAAATCCTTCAGCGGCTGGCAGATGTGCTCCTGGCGCAGTCGGACCATCGCCTCCGCCTCGATTTGTCGCGCCCTCTCCCGCGTTATGCCCATTTCCCGTCCGACCTCTTCCAGCGTGCGTGCCTGCGCGTCCTTCAGCCCAAACCGCAGCTCGATCACGAGGCGCTGTCGAGCCGTCAGGAACTGCAGCGATCTGGCTATTTGTTCTTTCAGCAGCGAGCGGTCCAATTCCTCGTCAAGGCTAGGCGACACGCGGTCGGCCACGAAATCGCCTAGCTCGGTATCCTCTTCCTCTCCCAGGGTCATCTCCAGCGAGTAAGGCAGCCGTGAGGCTTGCAGTAGATCCTGAACCTTGGACTCGCACACGCCTGCGGCCGCCGCAAGCTCGGTTCGCGTCGGCTCTCGCCCGTAGCTCTGCTGGAAGTTGTTTCGCGCTTTGGCAAGCTTTTGCAGGCTGCCGACGATGTGCACAGGCAATCGAACCGTGCGGCCGTGGTCGGCGATTGCGCGGGTAATTGACTGCCTGATCCACCACGTCGCGTAGGTCGAGAATTTGAAGCCGCGTCGATAATCGAATTTTTCAATCGCCCGCATCAAGCCGACATTGCCCTCTTCGATCAGATCGAGCAGGTCCAGGTGATGGTTCACGTACCTCTTGGCCACGCTAACCACTAGCCTGAGATTGGCCTCGATCATCTGCTGCCGCGCCTCTTCGCCCTGTCGCACAAGCTTTCGCAGCAGCGCTCTCTCCGTAGCATTGAAGGTGCCGGTCTCAAGATCGCGAGCGGCGTTCGTCCCCCGCTCAATCGCGATCGCCAACTCCACCTCTTGAGGCCCAGTTAACAGGGGAATCCGGTTAATCTCGCGAAGATACAAACGAACGTCATCCTGCGTGAAGGACACTGCCTCCGTCTCTGGAACGACCTTCTCCAGAATCGGCTCCGCCAGGGCGCCCTCGATACATCCTTCCAGCCAGCTCAAATCCTGGCTAACAGGATCAACTGCCGTTGAACAGCCAACCATTCCCAACCTCCCCATAAAGCTTATTGTCAGCGGGCAAATGGCCGCGCGATTTCACACCCACTATAATTCATGACGAACGAGAAGCGGAAAAGCTTCCATTTTTCGGCCACGAGTTTCTAAACTGGTGCCAGTAAGCTGGCTGGGTTGATGGAAGCCGCCACGAATCAAACCACGCCCCAGACGCACTCGGTCTTGTCCGTCCACAAGTAAGTCGCCGTTGCGTCCCATTCTACGCCTTGCTATAATGGTCTCGACAATCGACGCTGCTTCTTGATCTCTATTGTATCCCTACAGCGGTTGTGGCAAGATAGGTCACGTCCAGTGGTGTAAAGCCCAGCGGTGCGCCTGCGTTGCCCACAAGCCCCCGATGAAGTGGGATGATCTTAATCCCAACACTCACGCAGGTGCTGTTCCTCCGGAATCAGTTTGCGAGCCTTACAGACGTACGAGGAGACAGCTATTGAGAGCCGAAGACCTCAACCTGATCGACTTGTTGGAATTCAAGCCCGAGCAAGGCAAGATCCTGTACAAGGGCTGGCGCATGCTGCTCGTCGACGCCGATGCCCTTGGCACGTTGCGCAAAGAGCTCGTCGATACTCTGGGCATCGACAGGGCGCGAGGTGTCTTTTCGCGTTTTGGCTACAAGTGCGGCTACGAGGATGCCCAAAGGCTGCGGAGCCTCTTCGAGTGGAGCAGCGATGCCGAGTGGCTCGCGGCCGGTCCAATGATGCATTGCTGGGAAGGCATCGTCCAGGCTAGCTGGGAAGGCATAGAGTACGACAGGGCCAGCGGCTCGTTCTTGATGTATGGCAACTGGGTCAACTCGTACGAAGCCGAACAGCATTTGAAGTACCTCGAGAAATCCGACAGCCCGACGTGTTGGACGCTCACAGGGTACGCCAGCGGCTACGCCACAGCCTTCTTTGGGCGTGAGGTGCTGTGCCTGGAGACCCAATGCGCCGGCAAGGGGGATGCCAGTTGCGCCTTCAAGATTCAGCCCGTGGCAGAATGGGGCGATCAGGCGAGCCAGGCCGCGGAAGATCTGAAGCCGGCGGAGCTGGGCAAAGAGCTCGAGTATCTCAGCGTGGAACTGCAGCAGAAGCTGCAGATCATTACCGAGCAGGAGAAGGCCATCCTGGAAAAAGCTGTGAAAGATGCCGAGCTCAAGGCGCTGCAATCGCAGGTCAACCCTCACTTTATCTTCAATACCCTGAATGCCATAGCTCGACTCGCCCTGTTTGAAAGGGCCGAGGAAACGGAGCGAATGATTTACGCGTTATCTGACCTTCTCCGCCATTCGCTGCGCAGGATCGGCGATCTGGTGACACTCAAAGACGAGATCGATCACGTGCGAGACTACCTGATGATCCAGGAGATGAGGTTCCGAGATCGCATCAACGTGGAAATGGACATAGACGAGGGCAGTCTGGATGCGCGGCTGCCTGTCCTTTCGCTGCAACCGCTGGTCGAGAACGCGTTCATTCACGGGCTGGAGCCGAGCATAAAGGAAGGGCGGCTGTACATAAAGGCCAGGCGCGAATCTGGTTTCGTGCTCGTCGAGATCGCGGACAATGGCATCGGGATCGACGCGGCCCGACTGAGAAGCATCAACGAGGGGGTGTCGGTAGCTTCGAGCAAAGGGCACATCACTAGCATCGGCATTTCCAACGTGCGCCAGCGACTGCAGCATTACTTCGGCGGCGATTGCCGATTACATTTTGAAGGCAGGCCAGGGGTGGGAACTACGGTAACCCTCCTCATTCCCGCGTCCCCTGGCGAGCCAGCATCAGGATAAAGCCAATGTTCAAGCTGCTGATTGCCGAGGATGAAGCTCTAGAGAGGCAAGCTCTCCGCTTCATTTTCGAGAGAAGCGAACGAGATATCTCCATCGTCGCCGAGGCCCGCAACGGCTGGCAGACGGTAGAGCTTGCGAGAGACCTGAAGCCGGATATCGTCTTTATGGATGTTAAGATGCCGGGTATCGATGGCCTTCAGGCAACCAGGGCCATAAAGCAATTGCGCCCAGAAGCCAAGATCGTCGTCCTTAGCGCCCACAGCGAGTTCTCATACGCGCAAGAAGCCTTGCGCCTGGGGGCGCTGGACTACGTCCTCAAGCCCGCCAAGCCTGCTGACTTGCTGACCGTGTTGGATCGAGCTATCGCGGCTGCCGAGTCCGACCGAATGGACAGGCACATCCGCGAGAGCCTCAAGGAGGCAATGCCCTTTATTCAGATGAGCTTCGTAAACGACCTGCTAAGCGGCGTCATCTCGACTGCTGAGGAAGCATCAGGTCGAGCGCAGGTTGCGGGCCTGCCCGCCTGCCCAAATCTAGCTATGGTGATCGATATCGATCACTTCTCGACGTGGGCCTCGAACCTATCAGAGACTGAGAAAGCCGTCGCCAAGAATCAGGTATTCCGACTGGCGATAGAAGCGGTGAAAAACCAGTCTTCGTGCTTGCTCGTGCCACAGACAGCTGACAAACTGGTGCTCGTGCTCTGTACTGGCGAGCAGGAGAGCTATGAAGACGCCAAGCAAAGAGCCGTGCAGATCGCGCAACAGATTCGGCAGTCAGTCCAGGGCAGCAATCGTTTGAGCGTTACGATTGGCGTTGGAAGGCCGCATCGCCATCCGCAGGATTTTCACAAATCCTACGAGGAAGCATTGAGAGCGCAGCGGCACAAGCTGTTCCTCGGCAGAAATCGCGTGATCCACGTCGACGATATCGAAAGGCTGGGAGACAACGTCGACTCGTACCCTTACGAACAGGAACAAGAGCTGTGCCGCCACATCAAGTCCGGCGCCAAGGACAAAGCCGTGCCGGCGCTGCTGGACGTGCTCAGCCGGCTCATCGAAGGGAAGGGTAAGCAGCCAGAAACCGTCAGGGCGCGCGTGCTCGAACTCCTGGTGATGGCATCACGCGCAGCTATCGAGGCCGGTGCCCTGGCTGATATCAGGCAGAGCGCCAACTTCCGTTATGCACAGGAGCTTAGCGGTATAGATACAGCCCAGGAGCTGAGGGATTGGCTTGTCCAGGTAGTTGCCGAGATCACGGAAGCCGTCGTCAAGGCGCATCAACTGAGGAATAGAAGAATCATAGATCGAGCCACCAGTTTCATCAAAGTGAACTGCACCAGCGACCTGACGCTGGAGCAGGTTGCTGAGGAAGTTCACCTGAGTCCGTTCTACTTCAGCAGGATTTTCAAACAGGAGCAGGGCTGCACCTTCATCGAGTATCTCGTCAAGGCTCGAATTGAAGAGGCCAAGAGCCTGCTGCGCACGTCGAGGATGAGCATTACCCAGATTAGTTCTCAAGTCGGCTACCAGGACTCGAACTACTTCAGCCAGGTGTTTCGGCACGTCGAGGGTACCACGCCATCGCACTACCGTCGAAATTTCGCTGGCGACTATCAAAGCGACCATTTACCGTAGCGGCAGCCTTTCGATCGCCACTGAATAGCAATAGGTCCTCTCGCGCGTGGAGGCGGGGGCGAACAACAAGAGCTGCCAATGGCAGCGTTGCCCCACGCCACCCCAGGCGGCCACAGAGGGCTGCCACTACGTAGGGGCGTGCGCCTCTGCCCGCCCAGGGGATGGGCAGGGGAAACACTGGCCTGACAGCTACCTAAGTGCCAACGAGTACCGCAAAACTCCCCATACTTTCGCAACATCTTCTGTCATGGCCAGGCTTAATCTCGATGATCCCTTTTGCCTTCGTCTCCGCCAGCGCAACCACCACGATTACCAACCCTGAATTTAGGCAAAGATTCGAAGCAAACGGCAACGCAGGCTATAGACCCTGGAGACTGAGGGGACGATAATTGCAGCACGCGATGACGGCACGCGGACGCGCGCTCTCCTCTTCTTCAGAGGTGCGACCGCAACCTTGAAGACCGCGCGAACGAACGCCTTCCGCATCGCTGACAAGTCATCCGCTCTCCTTCTGCAACGGATAGCTGGGGCAAGGCCGCCACAGCTCTCGGGCAACAAGCTGGAATGTTATCGCATCCATCTCAGGCTCGGGAGGAGGTGAAATCGGCAAGAGCCTGGCTATCCTTTGTATTTACCCGGACGCCGACTTCTCTTTCAGTTTCGTCCTCAGTTATAGGCGGCGAGTAGCTTATCCTGATATCTCGCAAACTGCATGGCGAACTCGAGAAATTCTGAAAGGAGGCTTCCCTTTGTACGACATCACCCCGTTTGAGTTAGACGAGCAGCGCGATCTCGAGCACTACGACGTTTGGCTTCTGGATGGGACACACAGCATCCCTCCGATGACCCCACTTTCCGGGTGGGCGTGGGTGCAGTATTGCCGCAGCGGCATGCAGTACGGCGCGGAGATGTTGAGCCTCCCAACCTGCAAAGGCTGGGATTGGCGCCTGCACGATCACTGCATCTACCTGACGCCGCTTGTAGTCACTTCCGAGGAGGAGGTCAAGCAGCGCGAGCAAGTCTTCAGACAGCGCATCGCACCCATCATCGAAGACTACGACAAGGTCTGGCAGGGCTACGTCAAGGAGATGCTCGCCATGTACGACCACGCTAAGTCCCTGGACCTGGAAAAAGCGAGCAACATCGAATTGATGGAGCACTTCGAAGAGCTAATGCACATCAACAAGCGCGTATGGGACATTCACATGTTCATGATGTACGCGGTCGACGGCGTGTTCATCCTCTTCGAGAATATCTGTAAGACGCTCCTGGGCATCGACGACACCAACCCCACGTTCCATAAGCTGGTCCGCGGCTTCGACAACGAGATCTTCCAGGCCGACAGAAAGCTCTGGCAGCTCTCGAAGCGCGCCATAGAGCTGGGAATCGCCGACGTGTTCCAGAGCTCGAAACCCAACGAAGTGCTCCCCAAGCTGGAAGGCAGCGAAGCTGGCAGAAAGTGGTCGAAAGAGCTTTACGCATTCATCGACCAGTTCGGTTGGCGGACCGCGCGAATCTTCGAGTACGCAGAGCCCAGTTGGGTGGAGGACCCCAGCCCAGCCATCATGAACGTGAAGCAGTACCTGGCCAAGGGCGGCGATTTCAACCTGGACGACGAGAGGAAGGTCCTGGCCGAGGAGAGAGAGGCGGCGGAGAAAGATGTCCTCTCCAGGGTTTCCGAGGAGCAGAAGGGCTGGTTCACGGCGCTTCTAAGGCTGGCGCAGAGGTCCAGCGCCTTCAGCGAAGAGCACAACCTGTACATCGACCTCTACGCCACAGCGGTCATTCGCCGAGGTCTTCTCGCCATCGGCAACCGGCTTGCCGCCGCGGGAACGATCGGCCATCGCGACGACATCTTCTTCTTGATACCGGACGAGATCAGGCGAGTCTGCATCGATCCAGCCAACCACGACCTGCGTCCGCTCGTAGCCCGGCGCAGAGAGAACTGGGCGGGCAGCCTCAAGAGAGAGCATCCGCCACTCATCGGCAAGATCGGCTTCGAGGAAGCTGTGGGCTTACTGGTGCGGTCGGTCGACCCGATCGCGCTGAAGATTGTCGTGGGCTCGCTGCCCGTCCCGCGTCCCGAGCTCAAGGCCGATCTCTATGGCACCTGCGGTTCCCCCGGCATCGCCGAGGGACGCGCCCGCGTTGTCTACGTGTACGAAGACCTGATCAACGTGCAGGAGGGCGAGATCCTCGTCGCCCCGGCGACCTACGTCAGTTGGACGCCGATATTCTCGCTCATCAAGGGCGTCGTGGTCGATCGCGGCGCCAGTCTGTCACACGCGGCTATAGTCGGTCGAGAGTACGGCATACCAGTCGTGATGAACGTGTTCACCGGCACCAGCGCGATCAAGAACGGGCAAACGATTCGAGTTGATGGGAACCTGGGAACGGTGCACATTCTAGGTTAACCGTACGGCGCAGGGGTCTCTTCGATCAATGTCGACTTCGCAGTTGGTCACGACAGCGTATGGTCCGTAGGGGGCGACCCGGCGGGGGCCGCCCCCTGTGAGCACAACTATAAGGTACGTAGAAAGACCCTGTACGGAGCAAAGGGGGCCGGTTGCAAATGGAAGAAAAATGGACTTACTGGTTCGAAGAGCTGGGGAAGGATGCCATATGGGTGGCGGGCAAGAAGTGCGCCAACCTTGGGGAGATGGCCAGGGCTGGTCTGCCCGTGCCGCCTGGATTCGCCATCTCGATAAGGGCCTACGAACGATTCGTAGAGGAGACCGGCGCGGCGCAGGAGATTCGTGATTACTTCCGCGACCTCGGCGATGGGCCGAAGAATATCCTCGTCTACGAGAAGGCGAGTCGGGAGATTCGAGAGATCGTCCAGTCCAAAGCGATCCCACCAGATATACAGGAGACAGTAGCGCAATACTACCAGGCGCTGTCGGAAAGATGCGGCGCGAGCGACCTGCCCGTGGCGGTCAGATCCAGCGGCCCAGTGAGCATGCCAGGGCAGTTTGACACATATCTGAACGTCATCGGCGTGGAAGAGCTGAACGGGAAGATAGTGGAGTGCTGGGCCAGCACATTCACCTCTCAGGCGATAGCGTTTCGGGCGCAGAAAGGGATGCCTGTCGAAAGCTCTCCCATCGGCGTAGCCATTCAGCGGGTCGTGAACGCTAAGTCGGCGGGCGTCGGCTTCACCATCCACCCGACCACTGGCGATTGGAGCAAGATGGTCGTCGAAGGGCTGTGGGGGATGGGAGAGGCGGTTGTCGGCGGGGCAACCACGCCTGACAGGTTCGTGATAGATAAGGAAACATCGTCTGTGGAAAAGAGCGTCAGCGCCAAGCCCAAGCAAGTGGTGCTGAAGGGCAAGGGCACCGGCATCGAGGACGTTCCGACCGAGAAGCAGAACGTACCTTGCCTCGAAGACGGCGAGCTTCAAAGGCTGCTCGAGCTCGGCAAGATGCTGGAGAAGCACTACGGCGGCCCGCAAGACCTGGAATGGGTTGTCGCCAGGGACCTGCCTTTCCCGGCTAACGTCTTCCTGGTACAGACGCGTCCGGTCACGACCGCCAAGGAGAAGCACACGACTACGGACACGATAATCGATTTGATGCTGGGCAATGTGTTCAAGAGGTAGCCTATGTCCACATACGCTGGCCGTCTCTTGCGCGTCGACTTGACGACGCGAGCTGTCACAATTGAGCAAATCCCCGAACAAACGAAGCGCGACTTCGTCGGCGGACGCGGCTTCGGCATTCGCTATCTGTTCGATGAGCTGAAGCCAGGCATCGATCCGCTCGGGCCGGAGAACAAGCTCATCCTGCTCACGGGCGTTCTCGCCGGCACGTCGGCCCAGGGCTTCTCGAAATGGATGGCCATGACGAAGAGCCCACTCACTGGTTGTGTCGGACGGTCAGTCGGCGGGGGCAACTTTGGGGCGGCCCTGAAATTCGCGGGATTCGACCTGGTCATCGTCGAGGGACGTTCGGAGACGCCCGTTTACGTTCACGCACAAAGCGACGGCGTTCGCGTTCTCGACGCCCGCGATCTCTGGGGCCTGGACACCGAACGAACTCAGCAAGTTCTGCGAAGCGTTCACGGCGCAAACGCTCAGATCGCCTGTATCGGCCCGGCCGGCGAGAAGCTGGTTCGGTACGCGACGATAACCCACGGGAGGCGGACCGCTTCGCGCTGTGGCGTCGGGACGGTGATGGGCGCCAAGAACCTCAAGGCAGTGGCGGTCAACGCGGCGGGGCAGATAACGCCTGATGACCCCATAGCCTTCCAGCGGGCAGTTCAGACCCAGGTCAAAATGCTCAAGACCCATCCGCGTCGGGTGAAGATGACTACCAGCGGCACCACGTCGTTAGTCGAGGTCGCCGACCGGCTGGGCTGCTTCCCTACGCGTAACTTCCAGGCAGGGAGGTTCGAGGGCATCGAAGCCTTCCTGCCCGCGCACTTCGCCGGGATGAAGACCAGGAACTTCGGCTGCTACAGTTGCATGACTCGCTGCGGCCAGGTCCACGTCGTCGCGGAGGGACAGTACGCCGGCGCTTTCAGCGAGGGGCCTGAATACGAGACCATCTGGGCCTTCGGTGGGCAGGTCGGCAATGCCGACTTAGGAGCCGTCATCGCCGCTGAGGCAGCGTGCGACCTCCTTGGACTCGACACTATCAGCACTGGCAACTGCATCGGCTTCGCCTGTGAGCTATTCGAGAAGGGCATAATAAACACGAGAGAAGCAGATGACCTGGACCTATCCTGGGGCAACCATCCAGCGTTCCTCAAGCTGGTCCAAAAGATCGCCGATCGAGAGGGCTTCGGAACACTGCTTGGCGAAGGTGTGAAGCGAGCGGCAGAGCGAATCGGCAGGGGCGCGCATCGCTATGCGATGCACGCTAAAGGGCTCGAGCTTCCAGCCTACGAGCCTCGCGCTATAAAGGGCTACGGCCTCAGTTACGCTACATCGAATATCGGCGGGAGCCATATGTATGGCAGGCCAAGGCAAGAGATATACGGCACACCCGACCCGCGGCCAGTGGATAGATTGGCCGACGAAGGCAAAGGAGACATTATTGCGCTGGTTCAGAAACAGCAGGCGGCCGAGGAAGTAATTGTCACGTGCACCTTCGGCAACTCTGGCCTCTCGGCGGACCTCCTGAGAGACCTTCTCATATCCGCGACGGGGAATCGGGAGCTTGGCGATGCGGCTCGGTTGGAGCAGGTGGGAGAGAGGATAGTTTGCCTGGAACGAGCCTTCAACGTGCGCGAAGGGCTCGACCGCAAAGACGACACGTTGCCCCAGCGAATGCTAACCGAGCCGCTGCAGAACGCTGGATCGGCCACCGGCGAAGTCATCCGCAAGCTTGATAGTATGCTCGATGAATACTATAATGCTCTGGGCTACACTCACGACGGCATTCCATCGAGAGGGAAGATGCTCGAGCTGGGCATGCTGGATGTCGCCAACGAGATCGCGGTAGGATGTTTGGATGAAGGCAGGTTACAAGACGCTTCTGGATCTAGCGGCGCGGTATCTGGACACGCGAAAGAACGACATTCACGTCAATGAGGCCATCAGGCTCGTGCCGCAGATACTCAAAGAGGTGCATGCCGACGAAGATGTCGTGATGCCAGCGCTGATCCTGCACGATTTGGGCTGGAAGATGGTTCCTGAAGACGTTCAGCTCAAAGCATTTGGGCCGAGGGAGATCGACGAAGGTTTGCGCCGCGTCCACGAGGTGGAGGGCGCGCGGCTAGCCGGCCAGATTCTGGCCGAGGTAGGCTACGACGAAAAGAAGGCGGACGAGATAGTGCGAATTATCGACGGCCACGACTCGCGAACGACAGCCTTCTCCCTCAACGACATGGTCGTCAAGGATTGCGACAAGTTGACGCGGTTTTGCAAGGCAGGATTCAGCATCGACTGCGAGCGATTCGGCATCCCGCCTGATGAATACGCAGATTGGCTCGACCAGCAGATCGACAAATGGTTTTTCACGGAGACGGCGAAGCGCCTGGCAAGCAAAGAAGTGCAGCAAAGGAAATCCGAGAGCGAATCTAAATTCAAGGTCGCGAGAACATCTCACGAAGAGAGGGGAAGCTATGGCAAAATACGACGGCATAATCATCGGTAGTGGCCCTAATGGGCTGGCAGTGGCCGCATACCTCGCCAAAGCTGGACTAAAGATACTCCTCCTCGAGAGGAGATACGAGATGGGGGGAGGCCTGTGCACCGAAAAGGTTACCCTCCCAGGCTTCATCCACAATACCCACGCGGTTTACCATATGATGGTGGACTACGCGCCGGTGTTCAAGGACTTGCGGCTCGAAGACTATGGACTGCGGTTTGTGCGGCCCTCTCCTGTAATGGCGATGCCTCTGTCCGACGGAAGCAGTATCTGCCTTTACACCGACGTCGACAAGACTTGCGAGAGCATCGGCCAGTTCTCCAAGCGCGATGCAAACACCTATCGCGAGATTGCCGACCGATTTCAGACGTATATGGACGACTTCCTCGCGCCCGCCTCGTACTGCAAGCCAGTTGCGCCTATCGATCAGGTGGCGATGATGCAGGCAACCGAAGTTGGCAGGGAATTGAACGAACTGACGGAGAAGACGCCCAAGCAAATCGTCGACGAGCTTTTCGAGAACGAGCACGTGAGGGGACTAATGCTCTTCGCGGCGTGCTTCTGGGGCCTGGATTACGATCTAGAAGGGGTTGGCTACCTCGTCCCGCTCTTCATCAACAGGGCTACCAACTACCGCCTTTGTATAGGTGGCAGCCACCATTTGGCTCACGTCCTTAGCAAAGTGATTTACGAAAACGGTGGGATGGTCCTGGGAAGCAAGGTGGTGAAACGGATCATCGTCGAAAACGGCGCCGCGAAAGGCGTCGAACTCGAAGATGGAACGATCATCACTGCCAACAAGTTCGTAGCGAGCAGCATCGATCCCCATCAAACGTTTTCAAGGCTCGTCGGCGAGGAGCACCTTGATCCCTACTTCGTGCAGCGCATCAAGGATTGGAAATGGGAAGCGTCGAGCCTCCTTGGCGTGCATCTAGCTCTGGACACTGCCCCACATTTCATCGCCGCGGAAGAGAATCCAGACGTCGACAAGGCTTTCGTCTACGTCGTCGGCTACGAGACCGAGGACGACGTCGTGAGCCATTTCGACGCTTTATACCGGGGAGAGCTGGTCGCCGGCGGTTTCAACTGCTGCTTCCCGAGCGTCCACGACAGCGGCCAGGCTCCACGAGGCAAGCACACTGGCTTGATCTCGAAGCACGCGCCTTACAATCTCAAGAACGGGGGCCCTGAGGAATGGTACAGGGTGCGCGATGAGCAGGCTGATGAGTGCATCGCCACGCTTCACCGCTACGTGCCGAACCTGACTTCTGACAATATCCTCTGGCGTTACGTCTCCACCCCTCTCGACATCGAAAACAAGTTCCATAATATGGTTAACGGCTCTATCAAACAAGGTGCTTACATTCCCTTCCAGATGGGCTATCTCAGACCCAACGAGGAATGCTCAGCCAACGTCACCCCCATCAAGGGATTGTACGTCTGCGGCGCGAGCACCTTCTCGGGCGGAATGGTCATCTTCGGCCCCGGCTACATCGCCGCCAACAGCATCGCCGAAGACCTCGGCATCGACAAATGGTGGCAGGAGCCGGAGATGGTAATCAGCGCGCGGGAAAAGGGCATGCTCTAGCGGCAAAGGTACTCTTGGAGGTGTCTTATGAAAGTAAAGTCCACTGGCCTGGGCAAAACCACTTTGACGGCCGAGTTCACGAAGCTGGCCCCCAATGGTGACCCTAACGGCATGATCCTGGCCATAGAATCCAAAGCGCCGGTTCACTGGCACATCACGGTGACGATGGGGGGTGACGACCTGCGGCAGGTTATCGGAATGGCGCTGAAGCCGTCGGTGCTTCTCACCCTTCTATCGATGCTCGTCAAAGGGAACAAGGTGCAATAACCAGCGAGAGAACAGTAGTTTGTAACTAAGGAGGAGCCCAAGTGGCTGACAAGAGTTTCGATGCGATAGTCGTCGGGGGAGGCCATCACGGAACCATCATCGCCTGCTATCTGGCGCACGCCGGCCTGGAGACAGCCATCTTCGAGAGGCAGCACGAACTGGGAGGAGGAGCCTGTGGTGAGGAACTCCCCCTGCCAGGCTTCATCCAGAATCCCTGCGCCCACTTCACACGCTTCTATGGCCACCCGGCGTATGAAGATTTCAATCTCCGTGAAAAAGGCCTCGTCTACGTCTTTCCCGAGCAAAACGAGGGCATGATTTTTGACGACGACACCAGCTTCATCGGATACTCGGCGTGGCGCGTCGTCGACCCGATTACTGGCAAGGCGCAGTTCTCGCAGGAGAACGCCGAGAAAACGCTGAAAGAGATCGCCAAGTTCTCAGAAAGAGACGCCGAGACAGCAGCCGGTCTGCTTGAGAAGTATAAGAGCAAATGGCGCGCCGCCTTCCACGAGTATCGCTACTCGCCACCCACTCCCTATGGTGTGAAAGATGCGCTGGAGCGTCTTATCGACGATCCGGAGGGCGGAATCGAGCCTGTTTACGAGCTGATGACGTCTCAGCAGCTAGCGTACGATCTCTTCGAAAGCCCAGAACTGCGCACTCTGTTCATGCGCTCCGTGGAGACCTCGACCGGCTCGTTCGCTCAAGACGTCATCGGCCTTTACGTCTACATCCACACTATCGGTCTGATGCTTTCCTGGGAGCCCGCAGCCATAGTTCTCGGCGGCACCCATACCATAACCCACGCCTTACAGCGAGCTTTCGCAGAGATGGGCGGGAAGTATTTCGTGTCGAAGGAAGTGGACAAGGTGCTCATCGAGAACGGCGTGGCCAGGGGCATCCGCCTGGCCGACGGATCGGAGATCGAGGCCAGGAAACTGGTCGTGAGTGACCTGGGAGCCAATCAGACCATCCTGCGGCTCATCGGCGAGGACATCGTCGGCCACAAAATAGCACATCGCGTGAGGAACATCAACTACGACAGAGCGCAGCTATTCTGGGGCAACCTGGCGATGCACGAGCTGCCGAAGTACAAGGTGGCCGCCGCAAACCCTGAGGTAGGGCCGCAGCCCAGACTATACTGGGGGCCCAAGGACCCCGATTATCTGGCGACCAGGTATCAGGCCGAGATCTTCACCCAGGGCTATCCCAGCAAGATGTTTATCCTTACCGCGCCGGACAGCATCTGGGACAGGACGAGGGTGCCGACCACGAAGCATACTATCCTGGTCGAGGAGTTCACAGCGCCTCACAGGATGTTCTCTGATCGGCAGTGGCTGCGGATGAAGAAAGACATCGTCGACGAGATCTTGAAGCAGTGGCAGGTCTACGCGCCGAATATGACCCGCGATAACGTCATCGGCTCGTTCATCACGACGCCTTACGACGTCGTCAACCGAAACATCGACATGCTCGAAGGTGGATGGGTCGAAGGGTCGATGATCGCCTCCCAGCTTGGCCGATACAGGCCAACTCCAGAGTTGGCCCACTATCGTACCCCCGTAAAGAACCTTTACATTTGCTCGTCCAACCTGCATTCAGGTGGCGGCATCGGCAGAGGCAGCAGCTATTGCTGCTACAAGAAGATTGCCGAGGACCACGGGCTGAGAAAGGTGTGGGAGGAAAAGGGCAGACCGTATTAGATATGTAAGGATGTCGACATGGGTAAACTCGACGGTAAGGTCGTGCTGGTAACGGGCGCAGCGGCCGGGCTTGGCCGAGCCTTCTGTCTGAAGCTGGCCGCGGAAGGCGCGAACATAGCGGCAGTCACGGGCAGCAACGTGGACGGGCTCAGGGAAACGGCCAGACAGGTTCAAGCTCTGAGCAGAGAAGCGGTCGCCATCAAAGCGGACATCGCGCTCGAACAGGATACGTTGAGGATGGCAGAAGAGGCAGCGGCGAGGTTCGGCCACATCGACGTTCTGGTGAACAACGCTGCCATCTATCGAGGCATCTCACGCACGCCGTTCGACGAGATCGACCCCGCCGAATGGGATCGAGTGATGGCCGTGAACGTAAAAGGACCGTGGCTCTGCGCGAGGGCGGTTTTCCCCTATATGAAGCGGCAGGGTAAAGGGAAGATCGTCAACATCGCCTCGGCGGTGTTCTTCAGCGGCTCCAGGAACTGGACCCATTACGTCACCTCCAAGGGAGGCGTCATCGGCCTCACTCGCGCCCTCGCGCAGGAGCTTGGCGACCACAACATCTGCGTCAACGCGGTTGCTCCCGGGCTCACGTTGACCGAAGCGAGTAAGGAACTGATGCCCGATGCCAGCACTTACAGCGTCGCCCGTGGCTGCATCAAACGAGCTGAAAACGCCGAGGACGTCGTGGGCATCGTCGCCTTCCTGGCTTCTGATGAGGCCGATTTCATCTCAGGGCAAACCATCGTTGTCGATGGTGGACGACAGCTACACTGACGCCCCTTCGAGCTTCAGCAGCCACTCCTTGAAATCCAGACCCCAGCCGAAGCCACAGAGGCGGCCATCGGAGGCGATCACGCGATGGCAGGGGATTATAAAAGGGGCAGGGTTGTAGTGCATCGCCTGTCCGACAGCCCTGGCTGCGCCAGGATTGCCGATTTCCCTGGCCACCCAGGCATAGGAACGCACCTCACCGTACGGTATTCGCCTGGCGGCTTCCAGAGCCCGCTGGCAAAAAGCCGGAGCGCTGCCAAGGTCCACGGGCTCGTCGAAAATCACGCGCTTGCCGCAGAAGTAGTCTTCCAGCTTCGCCTGTAGTCTCTCGACGAGAGGGTCTTGCCGGGCCTCTCCGAAGGGCAGATCATTAAATCGAGCTGCGAGCTCCTCGCGCGCATCCGCCTCATTTCCAAACGGGCGGGTCGTCCCGGCAATGCCTCGCGCGGACGCAGCTACGCCAATCCATCCCTTGCTAGTTGAGCAAACATAGCCGATTGTCCTGGTCACAGTCTTCTCCACGCCGATCTTCGTTGGATAACATTTTACAGGCGCCGACGATGCCAGTCAAGGACTGTTCCCAGTTCCCACGAAGGCACAAATGTTGCAATGCTGTATCAGGATAGACTAGAAATCGATAGTGGGAATCGCCTTCGCAGCTAAGTCCACGCGTGGCCTTTCATTATGGCAAGACACCCGAGTTCATGGTGATGGAAAGCAAATCTATCCTGGCAGTTGACGACGATCCTGATCTATTGGAGATGATCGGCATGGTGCTCGCTACCGAAGACTACCGCGTCCTCACGGCCATGAACGGTAAGGAAGCGCTGGAGATGATCACGCGGGAGATGCCATCGTTGATTCTGCTGGATATGAGGATGCCCGTGATGAACGGCTGGGAGTTCGCGCAGGCTTTTCGCGCTCAATACGATGACGCGGCGCCAATCCTCGTCGTGACCGCGGCGCAAGATGCCAAGGTATCAGCCGATCAGATAGGCGCCGAGGGCTATCTGGCCAAGCCATTCGATATTGAGGACCTGATCGATTGCGTGCGGCGGTACGCGCGAAAGTAGGGTGAACTGAATTGGGCCGAAGCCGCCTGCCTCGAAGAACGCTCTTCTCCACACCGCACCACAGGTCGTCCAAAAGGTCCGCGCCTGTTCTGACGACGATTGGTGGGTGAAGTAGCGGTGATAGTTCTTGTACCTGGACACGTAGTTCTCAGGTATCGTCCAATCGGTGTACGAGCCAAAGATGGCGCCAAGCTGGGGGAAGTCTGACAAAGTTGCCGCAATTCGGGATAATGTGTCTGTTTGCACGATAACATCCGCATCCATAAAAAAGAGTATGTGGCCGTTGGCCGCACGTGCGCCCTCATTTCTTGCCTGCGCTGCACCCAGTCTGCCGACGCTGATTATGCGACAGGGGAAACGGCGGGCAATCTGCATCGACGTGTCCTCGGATGCGTCGTCGAAGACGACAACTTCAAATCGATCGTAATCTGACGCGAAGATAGCGTCGAGACAACGTTCCAACGTCGACTCCGCGTTGTAGACTGGCACAACCACAGAGATGAGCGGATTCTGCCCTTCACGCATTTCCCGCGACCTCGCCAGGGAATGAGTTCCCATCACTTCCGTGAACAGATTGACTCTATCGGAGCAGACTTAATGATTTGCAAATGAATGGCGGTGTGAATCTAAGAAAAACTTAGCTCGCTGGTGAACAATAGAGCGCTCAAGGGGAATCACGGGCTGAGCCTTAGCGCTTCGCGAGCAGTTCCTCGCGAAAGTCAGGATGGGCAATGGCCGCGAGGGCGAGCGCCCGCTCCTTGAGGCTCTTCCCACGCAGGTCTGCTACACCGTACTCGGTCACGACGCAATGCACGTCGCTCCGCGGCGTCGTAACGACCGCTCCCTGTCCGAGCGTGGGGACGATGCGAGAGGTGGTGCCTCGATTGGCAGTGGATGGCAGGGCGATGATCGATTTGCCTGCTCGTGAAAGGGAGGCAGCGCGAACGAAGTCCATCTGGCCGCCAACTCCGCTCAACTGCACTCCGCCAACGCTCTCGGCGTTTACCTGACCCATAAGATCGATCTGAAGCGCCGAATTCACGGCAACCAGCCCGGGTAATCGAGAGAGCACGCTGGGGTTATTAGTGTACGTGCAGGGGTGCATCTCTATGGCAGGGTTTTCGTGAATGAAGTCGTAGAGCGTCTGGCTACCCATGGCGATCATCGCCACGACGGGGGCACGCTGCGGCTCTGGCGCGGCAAGGGCACCGGACAGGGCGAGATCGACAATGCTATCGGTGATAATGCCCGTATGTACGCGCAGGCCTCGCTTGCTGCACAGCGAATGGACTACAGCATCGGGAATCGCTCCGATGCCCACCT
Source organism: Chloroflexota bacterium (assembly GCA_023480885.1). Classification (GTDB taxonomy): domain Bacteria; phylum Chloroflexota; class UBA6077; order FW602-bin22; family JACPRP01; genus JAMCWX01. Next base: position 21,459 of record JAMCWX010000070.1, read on the forward strand.
GAACGGTCGCGCCATCTGGGATGAGGTCCGCCACAATGCGCCCGATGGTGGTCTCAACTTCGCCCAGTTGGCGCGTAGCCTCGACAGTGAGCAAGGGCCGCGACGTTTTGACTATGAAATCGATGTCGGATACGTTAATGTAGCAATCCCCGCGCGCCCGCGGCATCCGGTCGTTGACCTCGGCGATCACGACCCTGGCCGTCTCCGCCGCAGCTTTCAAGCAATCCACGGAAATCCCGAAGCTGCAATAGCCCCTGTCGTCAGGCGGCGAGACCTGAATCAAGGCCACGTCGACCCTGATATAACCTTCCTCGAACAGGCGAGGAATCTCCGACACGTGGCAGGGGATGTAATGCGCGCGGCCAGCCTTCATAGCATCGTACAGACCATTCCGGGACATGAAGGTCTGCACGCGGAAGTGGCGCTCCATCCCAGCTCTGGCATATTCACATTTGCCGGCCGGCAGCAGCGTCAGGAGGCGGACGTCGCCGAGTCGCTCGCGCTGTCGCACGAGTTCCTCGACGAGGGTCTGCGGCTCCGAGCAGCCGGTGCCGAGGACGACAGTATCGCCAGATTCGATGGTGCCGATAGCTTCCTTGGCAGAAGTGATTCTTGGATTGCGGTCTCGTGCACTCATGTGGGTGGCTCGATGGTCACTGGTTCGTTGAACTTCGACAGCTTGAGCAAGCGCACAGTCTTCGGCGAATCGTCCTTCAGCATCGCACCTTCGAGCCTGATCTGGCGGACGACGAAATCGCCGGTGCCGATCCAGGCCTCCACCTGAACCGGCGAACCGCTGGGCGTGCCACCGATAAGCGAGGCCACCGCGGCGGAGTCTGCTGTGCCTTTCAGATGATAGGACGGCGCTCCGTCGACGCTCTCGTCGTCAAGATTCGACAGGTTCCTGGCGCTCCTCACAATGCTGGCCGCGCCTGTGTCAGGGGCGAAGAGGTTCGACGGCGCGAAGGGGACGGGAAGCACATCCCATTGCCTCGTCAGCGAGTTACGCATGTACTGCTTGCCGCCGATGCTGATCAGATCGATGTCTACGACTGACCCTGAGAAATCTGCCTTGGTCGTGATGTGGATTCGACCGGGGCTGGCCACGTCGCCCTCGACGTTGTACAGGTCAACGCCCGGGCTCACCGACATCTTGCCACCGGTCGTTTCCAGTCGGAAGTAGACGTACTTCAGCGCTTGCGTTTTGTCGCTGGCGTTGTCGACGATTTGCTGCGGCATCATCCGTTGCCTGGCCTGCTCTGCCGCGCACGACGAGAGCACGAAGTTGGCCAGGAACGTGACGGCCACGACCGTGGCGACGATAATCAGGTAGCGGAAAAGCCTCACTTGTAATTCCCCGTGCAAGCTTGAGGTTATTATAGCATGCGGTTGAGCCCACGAATCAAGGTGCAACCGTCCGTTTCTGGCGGCGGACTTTGGCAGTGACAATGCTGTTTACCTTCCAAGATTCGCTTTATATAGGGAGGCACGACAGGGTGGGCGTTGGTTGGATGCATCTTGACCATAATGTCGTCTCATATGCTACAATACCGAGGCTTGGTAGAGACATTCCCAGCTATCTGGAAGCTGGATCACCCCCACTGGTGTGCGGAGAGGCTGTTGTAATGAGCGAGCTATCTCTCGAATTGGTGCTCTTCACTTACGGACTGGTCCTTTTTGCCATGGGGCTAGCAATCACCTTGGAAATCCGAAGGGACAGCGAACTGCTCCTGGCAAGGTCGCTTTGGTGGTTGGCCGGATTTGGGTTGATTCATAGCGTCGTCGAATGGCTGCAAATGTTTAGGATAATACGCCGAAACGCTGCGGACCTTTCCGGTGACACTCTTCTCCAGCTGCTGGCATTGGCCTTTCTGGTGGTGTCCGGGTTCTTCTTGGCGCAGTTCGGCGCTTCGCTGCTGGCCTCCACTACGCCCAGGGCGCATTGGGTTCGCTGGATTCCAATTTCATTGGTGCCCTTATGGGTCTTGATGCTGCTGGTGGCCACTAACAGCCCTTCGTCTACCGATAGCTGGGTGCTGCTCGGCATTGTAACTACTCGTTACGTGTTGTACGTGCCAGGTGCGATCCTGTCTGGTCTGGCACTGTTAAGCCAGCGGCCAGTATTCAAAGCAATGAATCTGCCCTGGATTGCTCGTGATTGCACATGGGGAGCGATTGTATTTGGTTTAAAATGGTAATCGTATGAGGAAAGCCCACTTCGCCCGCAAAGAGAGTTCTTTCAGCCATAAGGATACGTAGCTATCTCATAGATCTTGAGGTCGGGGATGTCGCGGTAGTCTTCGATATTCCGAGTTACGAGAGTAAGATCGTATTCGAGCGCGGTGGCGGCGTTGAGAAGATCCAAAGCACGGGAGTTCACTCTTCTACCTCGCGTTCGCAGTGTTTCGCGGAGAACAGCGCATCGCCTTGCCACAGCAAGGGAAAAGGGGACAACGGGCACGCCTTCAAGAAAGGCATCAAGCTTGGCTTGCGCCTCTTGAGGATTTGAACTTCGCTCAACCCCCTGGAAAGCCTCCATATACGTAATGACGCTGATCGCAATGCCTTCTTCAGCAAGACTGCTCAGTAGCTGCGTTGCCTCGTCTAGATCCGCAAGATGGTCGATGACCCAGTCGCTATCGATTAGATATGGCATATGCTAGGTAGGTCGACCGGGGCTGTTTTGCTCGCGGCCTGCGTGGATATCGGCAAGCAATGCCTTACGGTCTACTCCGACGAGAGCGCCAGCACTGCGCCTAAGCGCCCGCCGTGCCCGTTCCGAATCGTATCCTGCCCAGATATCTCCGACAGCTTGTTCCTTGGGCGTCACAACTTTAGATCGAGCTGGTCGAACAACCGTTTCCAGATCCCGTTTCTTGATCCTAATACCACGGGGGCCAACTCGGTAAGCAGGAAGCTTTTCTGCATCGATCCAGCGCCAAATCGTCGCAGGGCTCACTTCAAGTATTCGAGCCGCCTCAGGCACCGTGCAAAACTGGCGTTCGCTGGTTTTTCTCATAGATCACCCACAAACTCGTGATTGCTCTCATAGCTTATCACTTGTTTCACTTGTTTTCAAGAGGGACCTAATTGTGGCAGGCCCAGACGCACGGTTAGCAAGGTGCCGTCCGACGAGAAAAGCCGCGGCTTAAGCGAATTCCCTTCCAGTGTAGCTCCGGCGAGCCCAGGCACAGTGTGTGCTGAGTTATGAGGCGGGCTCGATTCCGTAAAGGGGCTGACAGGTGGCGCAAGAGCAGCACGGAGAAAACGACGATGGCTTGAAGGACCGAATCATCACCCTCAGCGACGGCATTTTCGCCTTCGCCATGACGTTGTTGGTACTGGCCCTTGAAGTGCCGGTCCTGGCGTCTCAGGCTAGCCCAGACGATCTGCTGGGAGCCCTCCTCGGTCTCTGGCCCAGACTCGAGAGCTACATCATCAGTTTCCTGGTTATCGGAGCCTACTGGAGTGGCCAGCACCGTATCTTCAGGTACATTCGGCGCGCCGATGGCGGCATGGCCTGGCTCAACATCCTGTACTTGATGTGTATCTCCTTCATGCCCTTTCCCACCGCAGTGCTTGGCGCTTTCAGTCGGAACCAGGTTGCCGTAGCGTTTTATGCTGCCACTATGGCCACTGCCGGGCTGCTAACGTGGTCTCTATGGAATTGTGCCACAAACGGGCATCGCCTCGTGGACCCGGATCTAGCCCCGCGCCTGATTGCCTATAACTCGCTAACTATCCTCCTGTCGGCAGCCGTGTTTCTGGTGTCCATCGGCATCTCTTTCTGGAGCCCGGCGCTGGCAATGTACTCGTGGCTGCTCACCGCCGCCGTTCATCCGATGCTCGACCGCATCTATGGCTTGGGTGCAGGCCATTAGTCAATAGCAAGAAAGGCCCATTTTCGGAGCTTGAACTGGTGGCAGGGGTGAGATTTGAACTGATGACCAAGGGCTTTTGAGGCCATGGATGTATCACTCGAAAGGCAAGGCTTGTTCAGTGTCCGTATGTTGGTCATTCACAACTCGCTTCGAGGTCCTTCTGCAAAGCCCGTATGTGCTCAAACAGAGGAGGAAGGTCATTCTCCACAACCTTCCAGGTCAGATCCAAATCGACCCCGAAATAGTCGTGGACAAGCTTGTCCCGCATCCCGGCAACCTCTCTCTAAGGCACCGCAGGATACCGGGTACGGAAATCAGAGGGAACGTGCTTGACCGCTTCACCAAGTATTTCGAGGCGGCGGAAGACCGCATCGTGCACCAAGGTGTTGGTGAGAAACTCCTCGTGTGTGAGGCAACCTGTATACTCTTGGATCTTCACGATACTTTCCGCAATATCGTCGATATATAGCCTGATATCGCGTTTCTTCTTCATAAGATGGCAACTTGTTCTCTGAGTACCTGGTCTCGAATGCGCCGATGCAGGGCGCGGTATGTCAGCACATCCACTTTTCGACCAAGTGCCTCCTGCAAATCAAACTCCAGCCTCACCAGGTCAAGCAAGCTTTTGTTTTCGGGGAGCGTCACCAGAAGATCAAGGTCGCTCTTCTGAGTTGCTTCGCCCCGAGCCACCGAGCCAAAAACCGCTGCTTGAAGAACGTCATGTCGCCTTAGGATCGGAAGGGCTTTCTTTTTGATCTCGTCGATCCTAGACGTCGTCTTCTTTTTTCTCATTGTTGCTCACCTCTCGAACAAGCGACAAACAAAGTATAGCAGGTTTCAACCAGTCAATAAAGCATTTAGGCACCATGTGAGAAAGGGCTCTGAGGCGCGTGTTCTTTACGTTCTGAACTAGTCTTGAGCCGCCGTGCCCCGAAGACACGAATTTCGGCCAAAGCTTGGCACCGCTAACAAGCGATTGAAAAAGAAATGTTGCACCGACAAACGACTCTAGGAGACTTCTGAGGCAAGAGAAAAACGCTTGATGTATCAAGCGTTTCGGATTGGTGGCAGGAGTCAGATTTGAACTGACGACCAAGGGCTTATGAGTCCCCTGCTCTACCACTGAGCTACGCTGCCTGGTTTACAGCCACTTTTGGAGTCATTTCCGATGGGTTTCTGGGCTAATCCCATGCTTGCTCTGCCGCCCACCGTCCATGGGATTTTACGATTTATTGCGGTGCCTTGTCAAGCGGTGCCCGTTGGTCAACAGCTTCTCAGCCTAGCTCCAGCACTTTTCATTGCCAGCCCGCATTCCGCGGCCTGCCTAGACGATCTCTCCCAGGCATAAAAAAAGAACCGTCTCAAGGTCGTGGGGTGCCAAAGGTGTTGTGCAGGGTGCAAGGGCTGAGATCCAGCCACTTTGGCCCTGGACAGATCTAGACTATGTATAGTCTTTAGTCTGTTTGACGTAAACTGAGCCTTCGAGTGCCGGGCTGACAGGGATACCACATGACGGTGCCAGAAACTTCACTTGCTGCGGCGATTGTTTGGGAAGAACCGCAGCAAGTGAACGTTTGCAATATCCTCTTTCAACAAACCAACAAAGCGAGCACTCTAGGCGTGTTCGTCACCTTTTTGTGCGCATCAGCTTTCCGCACGGTTTCTTAAATGCTCTTGTCATTGAAGCCTGCCCACTTTCAAAGCCTCATAAAGCGCAATCAAGCTTGGCTTACGCATCTGCTCGAATTCGTATATCTCAAGGACACCTCTCTCCGTGATGCCCAGAAGGTCTTTGATAGCATAGACCAACTGCAGTTTGGTCCTTGGGCGTTCTCTTCTCGCCGTTCCTGTGTCAGTCACCTTGGCGTCCGTTCCAAGCAAATCCAAGTCGGTCACTCCCATTCGAGCAGGCTCAGCTTCCCTGTTTCGCGCGTCTTTGCGAGATCGATGACTCGCTGGTTGGACGAGCCACGGTACGCCAGTGATTCGTCCCTCAGCGCGGCGACGAAAGGGCCATCCACCAAAACATCCGCGAGGGCCAGCACCCTATCGAGAGCCGGGTCTTTAGCCCGGACAAGGTCCTCGTAAATGAAGCCACTGTAGACAATCACGTGGATGTCGGCGTCTTGAGCCCCTTGCAAAATGACGGATTGAAGTAGGGAAAAGTGCGTCGTCGGCTTGGTAGAAGTGTACTACGGCGTTGTCGTCGTGTGGTTTGGCACGATGAGCGGCAATGCTGCCCTGTACACAGACGGTTAGGGCTGACGTACCGGGTGGAGGGCGCACTATTCCCTGGGACTTTGGGATGCCAATCCCCGGGCGAAGCTAAGCGGCGCAGGTGACGATGCGACGACAATCACCCAACCGATTTCGCTCCGCCATTGCCACGGCGATGGCGAGCATCACGAGTAGGTTGAGGCCCACCCGGACCTTTACCTTCTTTTTACCCCGCACGCGCAACTCGTCAAGGATTAGGTTCTCCTTGAGACGGCTATTTACTCGCTCCACCGCCGTTCTGAGCTTGTACAGGCGTTCCCACTTCTTGGTCTCACGAGGAACCGGAACGTAGCGTCGAGGGTCATCAGCCATGTTAAGCTTGACTACCAGCCCATAATCCGATGTGCTGCAACGGGAGACTCCCTGATGTTCTTCGAGACAGCAGAACAGGCCAGACTTCTCGGGACAACGATACTTCAGATAGTGCCCATCCCGACCCCAGAACATCATCGGCAGGCCAATTGGGCACAGGGGCGTGCCCAGGGTATTGGTAATTCCGGGCGGCTCCTTCTCGTTGCCAGGGTTCAATGGAATTATGGGAATTGCTCCTCGTTCAGTTATTGAAACTATGTTGGATTTGCTGTCATAGCCACCGTCGCACACACCAAGCTTCAACGCCACCTCAGGTAGCAGTGCGTCGCGCTTTTCCAAGAGTGGCTTTAGTTGGGTCGTATCCGCCACCTTAGCCGTGGTCAGGGTGGCGGCGATGGGCACCTCATACTTGGCGTCAACCAGTAAATGCAATTTGTAACCAAACCACCAGTATTTGTCCTTAGTTTTCTTCTTGTCGCCATTCTTCCCATCGTGAGCTGCTTCGCCGGATAGTTTGGTTTTCTTGCCTCTCTTGGAACTAGCCTCTTTGCTGCTCTTGGCTGACCAAGTAGCATCGGGATCGGCGCTTCCGCTTTTCCTATACCGTGCGTAGGCGTGCATATCGGTGCTGTCCGCGACCACGGCCTCACCGAAATCAGGAGCGAGGACGGCAAAGCGCCTGACCAAGTCATCGACACACTGGTCAAGTAGGTCCTCGTGTTGAACAAGACGTGCGAGAAAGCGGCTAAAGGTGGACTCGCTAGGAACGTTTGCGGCGCTGCTGATCCCACAAACATAGCGCAGGTAAGGATTGGACAGCAGATTCCGGTGCAGTTCCGCGACAGATGGGATTCGATAGACGACGCCGGCGATGAGCGCGGCCCATAAGACGCGGGCGTGAAAGCCGGTGCGGCCAACGTCATCTTCCCCTTGCAGGACGCGGATCAAGTGTTCAGCATCTATGGTCTTCAGAACCAACACGAGCCTATCTGATTCGTCCAGGGCAAAGAACTCATTGAAGTCCAAGAGCGGCTGTTGTAGAATATGCATTAGGCTTTCCTCCTTACAATCGCTTGCTTGTAACAATGCGTATTGTACCCGAAAGGGGGCAGGAAAGCCTAATTCTTTTGGGGTGAAAATTGCTCAATTGCCTTGCTGGAATGCCTGGTTACATGAGTAAGCAGCAAGCCCAATTTGGGGTAAAGGCACTCTACTACCTCTCCGATTTACGCTCAAAACTGAGCCTTGCAATGGGCTCGTCTTTGAGGTGTTTGACGATCTGGGCGCAGGCTTCAGGTTGGGCCAAGGGCTCGCCTCCCGAGAGCGTTACTCCATCTCGCACAACATCCGATCTGACCAGTTCAGACGTCAATGCAGATACCGTCGTGCCGATCCCTCCACCGAAGGAGTGGGTATGGCTGGACTGGCTGCATCCAGAGGGGCAACCCTGCATAAAGGCAACGCTTCTCAGGCCGGGTCCGTCTACCAAGGAACCGTGGACAACGGCTGCAATTCGGACTTGAGTCGACTGGCTGTAATGGGATAGCATCTGGCTTTGGTGACTCTGCCCGCACTCTGCATCCTCACTCGGGCCAAGGTAGGTTTGAAGGGGGGTGAGGAGAGCCTCGTCGGCTCTCCTCACTACCATCTCCCCGGTATGGGGGTTGATGGTATACTCTGTCTTCATCGCCGCCGAATCTTCCCCTGCGGCTTGACCTGTGCGACCTGGCGGAACTCGGAAGTGTACGTTGTTTCGAGCGCCTGGCCTACCAGGTCCTCCACTAGCTTCTGAACGTCAAGACAGGATTTGCCCGGCACTCCTTTGACGTGGGTCTTCAGTTCCCCAGTGACCTGGTCGATCTCGAAGCGAATCTCTGGCATCGCTAATACCTCACGACCACTTTGATCAGGTTGCCCTCCGTTTGCACGGTTTGGGTCCCGTGCACCTGGCGAGTTACCCGCGATACAACGCGAAGGTTATAGGCCGTCCGCAATCTGGCCAGAAACTCTCCCTCAAGGAGCACTCTGGCATCGTAGTCGGACACGATGGGAATGTAGCCGTCCTTGGTCTTCTGAAATCCCAGATCGTTGGAGGCTCTGGTCAGATGTTGGCGGCGAATCACCAACTCAGCACGCTCTGCCCGCTGATCGCCACGGTAGCCGTAGAGAGGGAGCTGATCTCCCTCCTCTACGATGCCGAACCCTAGGTCAGATAGGGCCGTCTTCAGCAGACCCAGATCACGAAACTGGATGTCGGTGAACTTCTTGAATGCGCTCATCGCGCACGCTCCTTTCTACTTGAACTAGAGTTCCAGCCGCCTGGCGGCGGAGGTTGTAGTATTCGACGCTTCGTTCCCATCGAGTGCCAGATGGGTCTTGGCCCAGTTGCGGAGCTCCTCGATCTGCTCTCGTTTCACTTCTGAGAGGGGACGTGTGCTGTTGATCTTCGCCAGTATGTCGTCTGTCGTCACCTCCCTGGCGTCATCCCTGAAGGCTCGCAGGAGACCTCCCTTGACCGCGTTTTCGATCTCGGCTCCGGAGAAACCTTCGGATGCCTCGGCCAGAGCTGCCAGATCGAAACGTTCCGGATCCCGGCTTCGCTTGCTCAGGTGTACGGCGAAGATGTGGGCGCGGTCCTGTTTGTCAGGAAGGTCCACGAAGATGATCTTGGTGAATCGCCCCTCCCTAATCTGTTCGCCAGCGAGGTCTCTGACATCGTTGGCAGTGGCGAAGACGAAGACACCTCCCTTTCGATCTGAGTTCTCTCATAAAGTCCGACGCCTTTTGTGATGCGGACTTTCTCAACGGGGACAAAAAGTTCACCCCCACCTAGTTCGGGTAGAATTGAAGTTGCCAAATCCCTCTCCACCCGGAGCTAGAATGGGGGCAACTCCAATTTTACTGCCTTTGCGTTTTCACGACCAATATGTTTCATTCGTT
>JAMCWX010000048.1 GCA_023480885.1 Chloroflexota bacterium
GGGCAAGACGACGATGCTGCGCGAGGTCGCCCGCGTCCTGGCCGACGACTTCCAGAAGAGGGTTATCGTCGTCGATACCTCCAACGAAATCGCGGGTGACGGGGATATCCCGCATCCTGGCATCGGGCACTCTCGGCGGATGCAGGTTCCTACCCCCTCTCTGCAGCACGCGGTGATGATCGAGGCGGTTGAGAATCATATGCCCGAGGTCATCATCATCGACGAAATCAGCACGGAACTGGAATCAGCGGCTGCTCGCACAATCGCCGAGCGAGGCGTGCAACTGGTTGGCACAGCCCACGGCAATACGCTAGAGAACCTGATGCTCAACCCGACCCTGTCTGATCTGGTGGGTGGCATTCAGACCGTCACGCTGGGAGACGAAGAGGCTCGTCGACGCGGAACGCAGAAGTCGATCCTCGAGCGCAAGGCGCCGCCGACCTTTGACGTCATCGTCGAGATTCAGGCGTGGGAGAAAGTGGCCGTCCACCAGAACGTGGCCACAGTGGTCGATTCCATCCTTCGCGGCGACCCCATCCCAGCGCAGCTACGCTCAATCGACGAAAACGGCGCAGTCTGGACAGAGCAGGCGCAGCCACAGCTCGCCGAGATGCCTTACTCAAGGCCAGGCATCAGAATGCGTGGCCCGATGCATTACGCTCAAGGCCAGGAGCCAGGCGTGATGCCCTCGCTGGCGCGCCGGACGTATGCGCCCTTCCAAAAGAAGGGTCTGCCCGAAGAGATGGTTCCATCGCCAAAGGCGCCGCAGGTGAGCCGGGTCACCCGAATCTACCCCTACGGCATCAGCGTGAACCGTCTGGATCAGGCCATTAAGGAATTGCGGATACCAGCGGCGATAACCAAGGACCTGCGTAACGCAGACGCTGTGCTGACTTTGAAGAACTACTACAGAAAGAAGACGACGCCAATTCGTGATGCAGAGAGCGCGGGCACGCCCGTATACGTGCTCAAGAGCAATAACATGCTGCAAATGGAGCAGGTGCTGGCGAGCATTTACGGCATGGACATTCAGGAGGACCCGATGACGACGGCGATGCGCGAGACTGAGGATGCGATCACCCAGGTGCTTAGCCAGTCGCAGCCAATAGACCTCTCGCCTCAGAACGCTTACGTTCGCCGCCTGCAACATCAAATGGCAGAGAAGTACAACCTCGCGTCGAAGAGCCAGGGCAAAGAGCCACATCGGCACGTGAAGATATTCAAGGAGTGAGATGTTCATTACGCTGGAGGGGCCTGAAGGCAGCGGCAAGACCACGCAGGCCCAGCGTCTTTACCGGTTCCTGTGCGACAGCGGACGCCAGGCCATCTTAATGAGAGAGCCCGGTGGCACGGCGCTAGGGGATAAGCTGCGAGAAATCGTCATGTTTAGCGGCGATGTGCCCATTTCCTCTCGCGCCGAAGTCCTTCTCTTCGCCGCCGCCCGGGCTCAGTTGGTCGAAGAAGTGCTCCTGCCCAGGATACGCGAGGGCTTCATCGTCGTTTGCGACCGCTATGCCGACTCCACTCTGGCGTACCAGGGCTATGGACGAGGCATTGACAGATCCCGCCTGCGCTCGGTGATCGATTTCGCTACCGGCGGCCTCACGCCGGATCTCACCTTCCTCTTCGACGTCCCGGTCGAGATCGGTCTCAGCCGCAATCGTAGCGGCCAGTTGTCTGCCGACCGGTTCGAGCAGGAAGACCTCGACTTCCACAGCCGCGTCCGCCAGGGCTACCTCGATATGGCCCGTGCCGAGGCCCAGCGATGGGTGGTAATCAACGCCACGCTGCCAGTGGACGCCGTCTGGGAGCGCGTCCGCGAGGAGACACTTGACCGCCTCGGCACGCCGTAGGCGGCCTAGATCAGCCCCATCTCTATCATCTTCTCAGCGATCTGCACCGCGTTGAGGGCAGCGCCTTTGCGGATGTTGTCGCCCACGACCCACATAGCGATGCCGTGCGGGCAGGATACATCCTCACGAATGCGTCCCACGTATACATCGTCCTGCCCTGCCACCGACCACGGCTGAGGATAGAGGCTGACCTGAGGATCATCCAACACCTTAACGCCAGGGGCCTCGGCAAGAATGCCGCGGACATCTTCAGGAGTGATGCGACGCGTGAACTCGACGTGAATCGCCTCTGAATGGCCGATCAGGATGGGAACGCGCACGGTCGTAGCCGAGACGGCGACCTCGGGCGCGTGCATAATCTTCCTGGTTTCCTGCACCATCTTCCATTCTTCCTTCGAGTAGCCATTGTCGAGGAAGACGTCGATCTCTGGCAGAAGGTTAAAGGCAATCTGATGGGGATATACGTGGGGCACGACCGATCGCCCTTCGAGTATGGCCTTGCTCTGGCTGGTCAGTTCCTCGATGGCCGCCGTGCCCGTCCCTGCGACAGCCTGATACGTGTCCACAATTATCCGCTTGATCGGATTCGCCCTGTGCAAAGGATAGAGCGCCACGACCATCTGGATCGTCGAGCAGTTTGGATTGGCTATGATCCCATTATGGCGGGTAGCCAGATCCTGAGGGTTGACCTCTGGAACCACCAGAGGGGTCGAAGTATCCATACGGAATGCCGCGCTGTTGTCGACGACCACTGCCCCACTCTTGGCCGCAATCGGCGCAAAATGCAGGCTGATGTCCGCGCCAGCCGAGAAAAAGGCAATCTCGATGTCCTTAAACGAGTGCGAGTTAGTCTCGCTCACCGTTATCTCGCGATTCCCGAACGTGACCTTCTTCCCCACGGAGCGATCCGATGCCAGCAACCGAATATCCCGAATGGGGAACGCTCGCTGTTGCAGGATCCGCACAAACTCCTGGCCGACCAGACCAGTGGCTCCAACTATTGCAACGTTGTACGATTTCATCTTGCCCACCCTCTACCTTGGCATTTTTATGTCGACTGGGGCGTTATACCTGGCAAACGTGATGGTCATTTCTACCGTCTCGCCACCCCCAGCCTGCGGCTGATATTTCACCATCACCTTCTCCTGATACGGCAGCTTGCTGCTCTTGTCGATCAAGACCTCGCCGTTAACAGCCGCGACGCTTGCCATCGCCTTGCTGTGCGCCGAATCGATAGACGACATCTTGGTCAACGACGGTGAGAACGTGATGTAATAGTATTCTTTCCCGCCGACTGTCTTGCTTGCCAGTGGCCCCACGCTATCGAAGTTCTTCAGATAGCCGATCACAGTGTAGGGCGAGCTTCCTGGCTTCGGACCTCCAAAGGCCAGCGAGCAATCCTTGTTCTCGCCCCGCGAATCTGCGCAATGGAGCTTGCCGCCGGCGCTGACGACGTTGAAGACGACGTCTGCCTGCCCCTCCAGCGACCACTGAATCTTATCTGGCTTCGCGGCGGCGCCATTGCCAGAGTATCGCCATTCCCTGATCTTGCTTTCGAAAGGCGTGAAGGCAGTTGCCGATACCGCGAACTGATAGCTGTCGGTCTGGTTCAAGAGCCGAACGCTCTCGGTCAGAATAGTCCGCGCATCCGAGGTATCCTTCGGCGTCGCCGCTTTCGCCGGCGTACCGACAGGCTTGGCCGAGGTTGCGGTCTGACCAACAGATGTAGGGGAAACTGGCGCCGGCGCCTGAGCAGGAGCACATTGAACGAGAGAAAAGATCGCGACGATCGAGACTACTCCCAAAGCTATCGTGAATGGCGCCCTGCCTGACACAATTCCACCTCAAGAGGCGCGAGTTTTGGCTAGTATACACTATGAAATAACTGATTGTAAACTAACGAGCCTCGAATACAACAATTGAGGGGAGCTCCAGGAGCTCCCCTCAATTTCCGTTGCTAAGCAAGGAAGCTTAGCGATGTGTTCCTCAACCGAAGGATGGAGGAACAGTTAGGACCTGCCACCCCTCAAAGTACTGTCACACATTCTGTTCCTTGCAGATGGGCTAAGTTCCCCGCTTTCGCAACTCGAACAACCCAATCTGCATCACCTCCTTTCTGCTTAGTCTCTTCTCGTAACTAGGTTAGTGTGGGTTAATTATACTACTCCGACTGTTCCGCTTCAAGTGCCGCTGCGCCACGTCGCGCCCGCTCCTGCGCCGTCACGAACGTTCGGCTGTATTTGCCTGGCGCCCACGAGCCCAGCTTCAAGGCCTTCCGCTTCTTCTCGATATGGTCCATCGAGCGGCGGAAGATTTCCTCGTAGTCCGACACGAATTCGAGCTTGCCGCCAGTCTTCTCTTCCCAGCCCTTGCTGATCAACTCGGTGACCTCTGGGCTGTTATCCACTGGTGAATCGCCGCCGAACAAGACGTAAGCGCCCGAGGCGACGAAGTAGGTGCCGATGGCCAGCGCCTTTTCAGACATCCACTCTGGCGCGATACCGACGGCCGGCAGGTCGTCGATGTCCTCGCCCAGACCGCCCTCGTTCACCACGTTAGTGAGGATGGTCAGGATACGGGTATTGTCCACGCAGGAGCCGAGGTGCAGCACCGGCGGGATGCCCACAGCCTCGCAGATCTCTCGCAGACCTGGACCCGCGTATTCGAGAGCCTCAGGCGTCAGCAGGCCTTGCTTGGCGTTGGCGATGGCGCCGCAGCCAGTCTGCACTACCAAAACGTCGTTCTCGATGAACTTGCGCGTCAGGTAATCGTGGCCCGCGTCCTGAGTCGAGCGCGGGTTGTTGCAGCCGACGATGCCAGCAGCGCCCTTGATGCGCCCCTCGATGATGGCGTCGTTAAGCGCGCGGAAGGAACCGCGATACACGCCGCCGAGCATGTAGCTGATGTACTCGTGCGAGAATCCCGCGACGAGATTTTTGTACTCGTCAGGTATCTGGGTCTTGCCACGATTCGGATAGTTGTCGATGGCCGTGCGGATAATTAGCTTGGCGATGGACATCGCCTGGTGCTCGTCGAACTGAATGTGCATAGCTCCAGGGATCTTCGCCTTGGCTGAGGTGGTGATGATCTTCGTGTGGTAACGATTGGCAAGCTCGGTCAGAGCGCCCATAATGCACTGCACGTCGACTACCATGGCGTCCACAGCGCCGGTGATTATCGCCATTTCCTGGTTCAGGAAGTTGCCAGCCGAAGGGATGCCGTGACGCATCAGCACCTCGTTAGCCGTGCAGCAGATGCCAGTGAGGTTGATGCCTTTGGCACCCTTGGATTTCGCGCACTCGATGACCTCGGGGTCGGAAGCCGCGGCGGCGATCATCTCAGACAGCAGAGGCTCGTGGCCGTGCACCACCAGGTTAACCTCGTCCTCCTTGAGAACGCCGAGGTTGACCTTGGAGCGGACGGGGTTCGGCGTGCCGAAGAGGATGTCGCCCATGTCCGTGGACAGCATTGCGCCTCCCCAGCCGTCGGTGAGAGAGGTGCGCATGGCGTGCATCAGAATATGCTCGGGGTCCTGGTCGACGCCCACGCTGGTTCGGTTGAGCGTCTCGACGATCTCACGATCGACGCCTCGAGGCACGATGCCAAGCTTGCGCCATAGCTCCTGGCGCTTCTTGGGCGCTCGCGCGATGTAGGTCAGCTCGCCATTCTGCTGGCCAAAATTGCTCAGCGCCTTGGTGGCAACGTCGACGGCGATCTCCTCTTTCGAGCGGCCTTCGACTTTGATGCCCATGTAGCCGGCAACCGCGTGCAGCTTCTTGACATCCTTGACTTGATAGCTCGGCGCCTCGCCTTTGGCGGCCGCCAGGAGGGTGAGAGCCATGTCCCGCCCGTGGTCCGAGTGCGCTGCGGAACCTGCGGCCACGGCCCGCGCGAAGTTGCGCGCCGCGATCGTCGCCGGCCTTGCGCCGCAAATGCCTCGCAGTTCGTCCGGGTTCTTGCCAACCATGCGGCAGGGCCCCATATAGCACACGCTACAGCACGCGCCCTGCCTACCGATCGGGCACGGTTTCATAGAGTCCACACGACTGAAGGCGGTCGAGATCCCCTCTGCGCTGGCGACCTCTAACATCGATTGAACCGCCGGATCAATGCTCTTCCGACTCGTCATCGTTCTTTCCTTTCACCAGGTGATAATTGCAGGCCACCCTTGCCTGACTTCTTTGAACTGAGCTCTTTAGGCTGAGTCCTTTAGGTTCGATTGGACAAAAACAAATCAGTCCCGAGGCCACGATGCCAGCGGGACCGATAATTCAAGCGGGCTTGCAAGCCTCCACTGGACAGACCGAAGCGCAGGTACCGCAGTCGCTGCATTTCCTGGCGTTGATCGAATAGTGGTTTGGCCCTTGGCTGATCGCTCCTTGGGGACACTCTGCCTCGCAAACAGAGCAAGAAATACAGTCGTCGCTGATCCTGTACGCCATCGTAAGTTTCTCCCAGGCGCATCTTAGCATAAATTCGCGGAGCGAGTCAAGAACTCAGGTCGCACCAGGAAATTGCCAGAGCGCAAGCCCGGCAACATGCTGATGATATTACATGGGCGCTTGCTTGTCAATGGCGAAGACCGAGTCGGTCTGGCCCGTAACTCACCTCGATGCCGCATGGTCAGCACCTGGCTTCACCGTCTTCACCTGGCTATACAACCCACTGGCCGCCAGGCCCACAACCACCCCCGTCACGATCACCGTCACCACGTCCAAACCCAAACGCCAGCCGATCCCCAGATTCAGCCCCAGCGCCACAATCAGCGAGCATGCGGGATACCACCTGTCCGACATCCCAGGCAAGCTCCGCTTCGCCACCTCCACCAGCGCCACCACCACCGGCACCCCAGCCAAACCAATCACTTCCCGCAAATCCATTACCGAATTCTCCACCAACAAACCTCCCTATTTCCAATCTGCTGCCAGCTTCCAGCCATCAGCCCCCGTCCCCTATTCCCTACTCCCTGGCTTCCCTAATACACCCCCACCACCATCGCGTCGTCTGCCGTCCCTGGGTCGAAGATCACTACCGCGCACCACCGCCCCGCCACCACCTCCGCAGCCGCGATCCCCCGACTAACAGGCACATCACCCAAGTTACCAGCGCTCCCATCCAGTTGCACCGCCGCCCTATACGTCCCACTGCTAAACTCCCGAATGACCCCACGCCTGACGTCCATCCTCAACCACCCCCGAAAGTATTCAACCCTGTCCCCTACTCCCTATTCCCTGTCCCCTGCCCTCTGTCCCTACACCCCCACCAGCGCTATCTTCTGCTCGAACACACCGCGCCCCCGGTCCAACACCGTGCGCAGGCCAGCCACCCGCCGATCCGCAGCCGCCAGGCCCGCGCGCGCGTCCGTCACACAAACCGTATCCCCGATCAAGCGCGGGCGTTACGCGACG
>JAMCWX010000009.1 GCA_023480885.1 Chloroflexota bacterium
CCCCGTCACCCGCGATTTCGTTGGAGGTATCGACGACGATAACCCTCTTCTGGAAGTCGTCGGCCAGGACGCGGGCGACCTCGCGCAGCATCGTCGTCTTGCCCACGCCTGGGCGCCCGAGCAGGAGGATGCTCTTGCCCGACTCGACGATGTCGCGAATGATGCCGATGGTGCCGTAGATGGCGCGGCCGACGCGGCAGGTCAGCCCGACGATCCTCCCCCGGCGGTTGCGAATAGCCGAGATTCGATGCAGAGTACGTTCAATGCCCGCGCGATTGTCGTCGCCAAACTCGCCTATGCGAGAGACGACGTACTGGATATCCTCTTCGGAAACCTCTCTTAAGCTGGGGTTGACTTCCCGGCCGGGGAAACGCGCCTCAGGTAGGCGGCCGAGGTCCATCACAACCTCCAGGAGGTTTGCGCGATCCTCCATCTCGCGCATAGGGTCACATATGTGAGGAGGCAATGCGCTCAGCAGTGCCTCGAGATCATCCGTTATTTCTTTGTGTACGTTAAACTGTTCTGCCATTAGCCTATATCTCGATTCTCAATCATCTTGCTCAATCATCTTGTAACCTGCGCGCGAATAGGCACGATCTTGGGCTCTGCCACGCGGATCGTCAGCGTCTTAGCCAGCAAGGCGTGTTCGGCCACGAACTCGAAGCCTGCTTGTCGTAACGCAGGCTCCAGGAACGCCTGATAATCGCGCACAGGGACGTGGATGGGCCCGACCTCGCTAAACTGCGCCATAGCGAATTTTACAATATCTGCCGCCGCCGCCGCATCTTCTGGACGGAGCATCAGGATCGAGGACCGCGTCCGCCGCTTCACCTGCAGCCATGCAGATAGCTCTGCCACATTTCCGCGACTGTAATGTATTGATCCCCCCTGCGACATCGGGCTCGACAGAACGTCGTGATTCTCCAGCACGAAATCGCGCCTGAAACGCGGCAAGTTCACTTTCCAATTGGGCAACTGCATACCCCAGCCTTCGGTCCAACGCCACTCCTGCATCGTCATCCCTTCGATTTGCCGAACCGACACAGGCACAACCGAGCAATAGAGCTGGAAAATGGCGTGATGATCGAAGCGGCGACGCGGGCGAAGCTGCGGCAAGATTTCACCGCTTGTGTCCTCGTTCCGTAAAGGGTTAAATGGGCTCACCGTTTCCTTCGGCGATGCCTGAGCCGAGGGAAGCCGAAAGATGCGTTCCACAGAATACTGGAAGAAGCCCGCCTGCTTAGCCGCGGCTACCGAGACCCCGTCGAGGGCTGTACGCAGGAATATCTTTTGGACGCCTTCCTCTAAGGCGGCTCGACTGAGGTGCCTGAGCAGACTGATGTAAAGGCATTCCGCATCGGCAGGGGCGGCGGCGAGCTGATCGATGTCCCAGAAATCCGTGCCCAGGCGGCTTTTCACGCCAACAACGCCATTGATGTGGCCGTCCTGTATCTCTATCCAGTTCTCTCGCCGTGGATCGAAGGACAGAGACCGACTGACGAAGCTCTTAAAGGTCAATGCGCGCGGGCCATCGCCCGGGAACTCCAGCGCCTCATTCTGCCGCGCCAGGTTACGAAAGGCAAGGTAGGCCACGACATCTGTCGGTCGTAACGTCCGTATCATCGGTTTCTACCTCGCAACAGGCATCACCCTGATTCTCTCACGCCAAAGATGAAAGCAAGAATCAGTGTTCGGGAACCATGCTAAGAAAGTATTCGTGCAGGCGCAGGTCTTCCGTAAGCTCTGGATGAAAAGCAGAAACCAGAAGGTTTTCTTGCCGTGCGCACACAACCCTGCCATCCGGCAACTGCGCGATAGCCTCGACCTGTTCGCCTAGCTTTTCTATGTACGGTGCTCTAATGAAGATGGCTCTGAACGGTGCTTCTCCCAACTTGGGGATGGGCAGATCGAGCTCGAAGCTGTCGACCTGGCGACCAAAGCCGTTGCGCTGGACGACGATATCCATCGCCCCGATCAATGGCTGATCGTAGCCCTGGGTCGTATCCCTGGCCAGCACGATCATTCCCGCGCACGTGCCGAACATCGGCACGCCGCGCCTGGCGAGATTCTTGAGTTCCTTCAGAAGGTTGAAAGTAACCAGCAGCTTGCCGATCGTGGTGCTTTCTCCTCCTGGGATTACGAGCGCATCCAGACCCTCAAGTTGTTCGGGTAGCCTGATCTCGCGCGTCTCGGCGCCGAGCTTACGCAACGCTGCGATATGTTCGACAAATGCCCCTTGCAGGGCAAGAACGCCAACAGTCCTCATCCTCGCTACCAGCCCCGGCTGGCCATCAGTTCCTCTTTGCGGATGGTGCCGATCTCGATGCCAGGCATGGCCGCGCCCAGGCCCTTGGAAACCTCCACGAGGATGGAAGGATTGTCGTAGTGGGTTGTGGCCATCACGATGGCTCGTGCCCTGACCTCGGGATTCTCGGACTTAAATATGCCCGAGCCAACGAAGATGCCATCGGCTCCCAGTTGCATCATCAAGGCTGCGTCTGCGGGGGTGGCTACGCCTCCCGCGGCAAAATTGACTACGGGGAGCTTGCCCGTCTCGGCTACTTCTCGCAGCAACTCGTAAGGCGCGCCCATCGCCTTTGCTTCGGCCATCAGCTCCTCGCGCGCCATGCCCTGCACACGTCTGATAGCCGACATCATTGCCCGCATGTGGCGCACAGCCTCGACGATATTGCCAGTGCCCGCCTCGCCCTTAGTTCTAATCATCGCCGCGCCTTCGGCGATGCGCCTCAGCGCTTCGCCCAGATCGCGGGCGCCACAGACGAAGGGGATGTTGAAACTGTGCTTATCGACGTGGTGGGCCTCGTCGGCTGGGGTCAGCACTTCCGACTCGTCGACGTAGTCGATGCCCATCGCTTCCAACAATTGAGCCTCGACGAAGTGGCCGATGCGGCATTTAGCCATCACCGGGATGCTCACCGCATCCATGATCTCTTGAATCAATTGTGGGTCGCTCATTCGCGCGACTCCGCCAGCTGCACGGATGTCCGCTGGCACCCGCTCCAGGGCCATAACCGCGACGGCTCCCGCAGCCTCGGCGATCTTTGCGTGCTCGGCTGTCACGACGTCCATAATGACGCCACCTTTCAACATGGCAGCCAAGCCTGTCTTAACCGTCCACGTGGCCTTCTCCATTTTTACACTCTACCTCCCTTAGTGCCTGTTGCCCAAACGTTCTTTCAAGCACAATTTTACCATAGAGCTAATGGCATAAGCAATAACGCACAAGACCGACGCGGTCTCGGAGGCCGCGTCGGTCTGGAGTCGGTCTGGACCAGTGGATGGCGCAATCAGGCGCTAGCT
Organism: Chloroflexota bacterium; assembly: GCA_023480885.1. Lineage (GTDB taxonomy): Bacteria > Chloroflexota > UBA6077 > FW602-bin22 > JACPRP01 > JAMCWX01. Next base: position 3,322 of record JAMCWX010000009.1, read on the forward strand.
GTACTGCATGGTTGTGTTTGATATCTTGCACTGTTCATTTGCTAGATGTATACTACTCGCAGTCTTTTTTCGGGGCAGTACATGAAGATAAGCAGGCTGCTGGTTCCAGTCAGTGGAAGTTCAGCAGATAAGCAGGCGATCCAGCTCGCTTGCAGCTCCGCCAAGCGCTATAAGGCGAAGGTCTATGTTGTCTACGTAATCGAGGTGAAGCGTACCCTGCCTCTGGACGCGGAGCTCGAGCCCGAAATCCAGAAAGGCGAGGCCGTGCTTGACGCGGCTGAGCGCTCCGCCTCAGAGGCCGATTATCGTATCGAGACCGAGATCCTCCAGGCTCGTGAGGTCGGCCCAGCCGTGGTCGACGAGGCAGTGGAGCGCGCCGTAGACGTGATCGTCGTCGGCGTGAGCTATCAGAAGAAATTCGGGGAGTTCACGCTGGGCAAGACCGCGGACTATGTGCTCAAGAATGCGCCGTGCTGGGTGTGGGTTTGCCGCGAGCCGATACAAAGCTCGTAGTCGTCTCACTATAGGGGCAGCCGGCAGGTCGTCTTAACCATAGGGGATGGCCCCCGATCGATCGGGGGCTTGTGGTTTTTCTGCAGGAGAATCGGAGGTAGTGATAACATGAGAGTGATAATTCTAGGCTGTGGGCGCGTTGGCTCCAAGCTGGCCACGACGCTCGATAGCGAGGGGCACGAAGTGATCATCATCGACCTGAACGCAGATCAGTTCCGCCGCCTTGGCTCCGAGTTCAAGGGTACGGCGATGGTCGGCACGGGCATCGACGAAGACGTTCTGCTCCGCGCAGGCATCGAACAGGCCGATGCCTTCGTCGCCGTTACCAACGGCGACAACACCAACATTATGTCGTCTGAGATCGCCCGCGCCATTTTCAACGTTCCCAAGGTAATTACACGAATTTACGACCCCGTCCGCCAGGAAACGTACCGCGGGCTCGGCCTGGAGACTATATGTCCTACTATCATTGGAGCTAAGGCCATCAAGAACGTTTTGGAAGGCAAAAGCGCCGAAACCTCGATCTTATAGTGGCAGCTTCGTCGGCTCTTCAGCAGGGAGGTATTAATGTACATTATCGTAGTTGGCGGCGGTAAAGTTGGCTTTTACCTGGGCAAGGAATTGGTGAACCAGGGGCACGAAGTGCTCGTCATCGAGAAAGATAAGCGTAAGAGCGAGTTGATAGCGGAAGAGCTCGGCAGCGTGGTGCTGCGTGGCGACGGCTGCGAGGCATCGACGATGGCCGACGCTGGAACCAATCGAGCTGACGTCGTCGTGGCGGTGACTGGCGACGACGAGGATAACCTCGTCATCTGCCAGATGGCCAAGCGCAAATTCAACGTGCCGCGCACGATCGCTCGCATCAACAATCCCAAGAACGAGAGGATCTTCAAGCTTCTGGGCATCGACGCGACTGTTAGCAGCACCGATGTGATCCTCGCGCACATCGAGGAGGAGATCCCGGAGTACACCCTCGTCCATCTGCTCAAGCTGAAACAGGCGAACATCGAGATTGTAGATGCGAAGGTGGCCCCCACTTCGCAGGCTATCGGCAAGCCGATCAAGGATTTGCCCTTGCCCAAGGATGCCACGCTTTTCCTCGTCATTCGTGGAGGCGACGCGATCCTACCCACCGGGCAGACGATATTGGCCGCGGGGGACGAGGTTATTGCACTGACTAAGATCGAAAGCGAAGATACCCTGCGCCGTCTGTTAATGGACTAGGCTGAGCGCTGCGCCAGGACGTGATGCGTAGGCATCTAGGGGAGCTGCCTAAACCGCAGCCATTTCCCATTCAGGAATGAACTTCCGCCATTCCGAGTAGCTCTGAAGATGCTGATGCAGCGAGTAGTAGGTTGACGCCTTTGGCTCATAGGGGAAGCGGTAGAGGCTCATTTTTGCCTCTTCGAGGGTCTTGCCGCCCTTACGATGGTTGCAGGACTTGCAGGCGCTGACCAGGTTCTCCCAGGTATGGCGTCCGCCCCTATGTCTGGGAATTACGTGATCGATGGTCAAGTCCTTGGTCTTGATCCCGCAATACTGGCAAGTGTGCTTGTCTCGCAGGAAGATCTCCCTTCGGCTAAGCCTCACCTTGGGGCGGGGCCGCTTGATCAAATACACGAGCCGAATGACGGATGGGCGCCGAAAATAGGTCGTCGGCGTGCGCAGCACATCCTGGCCGTGTTCCAGGACCTCGGCTTTCCCACGGTTAAGCAGCACAATGGCACGCCTCGCGTTGCAGACGTTGAGTGGCTCGTAGTTTTGATTTAACACAAGAACTGACCCGTTCACCATGATACTCCCTGTCGTTGGTGGCACATTTCATTGAATTGTACCAGAATGCGCTAAGCCTTTCAACCGAGTCTGGCGAGCGCTTCGGCTAGGTGGATAACCTTTACCTTACTCGCTCGTTTATGTAATCCTCCACGTATTTGCAAGAGACATGCCGGGCAACCTGTGAGCACAGCTTCGGCGCCCGTCGCCTCGATCGCCGCCAGCTTGCTGTCGAGCATTGCCCTAGAGACCTCTGGAAACTTGAGGGAAAAGGTGCCGGCGCAGCCGCAGCACGCGTCGGCCCTGTCCATCTCGACCAACTCGCTGCCGGTCTCCGCGATGAGTTGACGGGGCTCGGCATCCAGGCCGAGCCCGAAGAGCAAGTGGCAGGAATCGTGGTAGGTGACTTTCCTCAACGCCGGTGATTGAATCCCTTCCCCCCCGCGCTCTTGCTTTAAGATGCGGACGAGGAACTCGGAGAAATCGTGAGTGCGCGCGGCGAGCCTGGCTGCGCGGCCTTTCCATTCGCCATCTTCGGCCAACAGCCGGGGAAACTCCCGCCGTAAAGCTGTGGCGCAAGTGGGGCACGCTGTGACCACATAGTCGACGTTGGCTGATTCGAGAGCCGCGACGTTGCGCCGGGCAAGAGCCCTTCCTGTGCTGTCATCTCCAGCATAAATCGCTGGCAGGCCACAGCAAGCTTGCTCCATCGGGAAGGCTACCCTTGCTCCTCGCTTCCGCAAGACCTTCGTGACGGCCTCGCCGATTTCCGGATACGCGAAGTCGATTAGACAGCCCGCGAAGAAGGCAACAGAAGGACCTGAAGCAGGCTCGCGAGCCTCGGTCCAACGATCCCTAAAGGGCACTTCCGCCAACCTGGGTAAGCTGCGAAAGCTGGTCAACGACGAAAGAAGCAGAGGCAGGCGCTCGATCTCGGGCTTTTTGCGCACCACGATGTTTTGCAGTTTCCTGGCGGCCTTCAACGTGCTCTGGAAACGCTGTGGCTTGGCCAGCACGCGGCGGAAGGCGAGATTCTCCAGTCGCGAAAGACCTCTGCGTTCGGCAGCCCGCCGTCGCAGCGCTACTACCAGGCGCGGGATGTCGATGCCGGCTGTACAAACGTCGGCGCAACGGTGGCACGCCGCGCAGAGTTGCAGAGGGTCCAGAGCGGCGTCTATGCTGTCGTGAAATGCGGTCAGGATAGCGCCAATGCCTCCCTGATACACGTGGCCGAAAACGTGTCCGCCGACGACGCGAAACACGGGGCAGACGTTGAGGCAGGCGCCGCACTTGACGCAGTGGAGCGCTTCACGAAACTCCGCGTCGTCCCGCAGACGATTGCGTCCGTTATCGACCAGGACAATGTGCACCTCCTTGGGGCCGTGCACGCCGGTCGTCAACGTGAGCTCGATGTCTGCCGTGCGACTGGGACCCGTGATGAAGGAGACGTAGCTGGTGATCTTCTGGCCTGCGGCGCTCTTGGGCAGATATTTCAGGATGGCGGCAGCGGTCATGAGGTCGGGGACGATCTTTTCGATGCCTACGACGGCGATGTGCACTGGCGGCAAGGTCGTGACCAGGCGTGAATTGCCCTCATTGGTGACGATAACCAGCGTGCCAGTGTCGGCGATAGCGATGTTGGCCCCGGAAATGCCCACGTCGGCGCTGATGAAAGCCTGTCGTAACTCCTGGCGGGCAACCCGCACCAGAACCTCGGGGTCAGAGGGCAGAGGTCGGCCCACGACGCGGGAGAATAGCTCCGCCACCTCTTCTCTTGTCTTGTGCATAGCGGGACCGACGAAGTGAGAGGGACGCTCGCCGGCAAGCTGGATAATCCATTCCCCGAGATCGGTTTCGACGACGTCGATTCCTGCTTTGGCAAGGGTCTTGTTGAGCTCGATCTCCTCGGTCAGCATCGACTTAGACTTTACGACCCGCTTGGCCTGTCGGCTCTGGACGATCTCCAGGATGCGCTGCCTGGCCGCCGCGGCATCTCTGGCCTCGTGGACTGTGGCGCCGGCCTTCGTAGCCTCTTCTTTGAACTGCGCGAGCAAGTCGGGGAGGCTTTCGATGGCCTGGGCCTTGATCGCCCCGATCTCGGCCTGGACGGCCTTGAAGTCGACGCCAGCGTAGACCTTGGCTCGCTGGGCCGCGAAAACGCTCGTGGCTCGTTCCAGAGCCAGCGCCAATTGTGGGTTGCATGCCGCTTGGCGGACAGCATGTTTGAAGTCGCGACGAGACATGCGCGTCGTCCCCCTCGATTTGCTGATTCACGGCCAAAGATACACCGAAGCGACGTGATTTGTAAAGGGGGAATCGCAGTCACGCGAGCAGTTGTAACGTATGGGGCAGGCGCTCGGATCGGGCATCAAAGTCCTGCCTATCTAGCACCAGCCTGCCGCCACTCCGCCACTCGTTGCCAGACCGCCGGGTCCTCTTGACCCAACCGCCACGTGCCGATTCCCTTCACGCCGTATCTGCTCGCTATCTCGATCCTGGCGGCCACGCTCCGGGCGTCTTCCAGCCACACGACGTGCTCCTGTTGGGGAGATGGCGTGGCCGTGGGCCTGGGCGAAGTCGTTGGCCGAGGAGCCGGCGTCGGACTGGACACGGAGCAAGCGGGCCGGGTGCGCACGGAAATATCGTGATTCAGTGGCGGCAGCTTCGGATCGGCGGGCATCACGTCACCTCTCTTGAGCGTGTAAGAAAAAGTGGCGGACCTGGTGACCGGATCGAGGTTGATGGTCGCCCCAAACTTGGCGGCTATCGCTGCGGCCTGGGGATGGCGCAGCGCCCTCGCCCGCTCGCCAGGGTTGGTTGTGTTCCAGTCGTAGCCGTAGAAGGCGACGCCCATCAGGACTTTCTCAGGCGGTATCTGGCTCGCGACGTAGCCCATGACCCTGTCCATCCAGTTGTACGGCGCAGTCGAGCCCGGCCTTCCCGTCGGCGACGAATACTCGTACGTCATGATCATCGCCAGATCGACGTACGGGGCGATGGCGGCGTATTCATAGGGGCCCGCCCAGCCCGTAGTGACGTCGGATGCCTTGGCCGGAATTGCCACGCTCAGTAGCTTGCCTTGCTCGTGGAGGGCAGTGGAGAGGCGCTTGACGAAGGCCGTGTATGCCTGGCGGTCAGTGGCGAGCACGCCCTCGAGGTCGAGGTCAAGGCCATCGTAGCCTTCTTCGACGACGTAGGCCACGATCTGCTGCGCTAATCGGGCCGAGGTCGCGGGGTCTGTCAACAGACGGTGGTTCAGGTCGCCGTTACCTGTGAGCAGCGAGGGAAGAATACGGACTCCCTTCGAGCGGGCGAAGGCGATGAGGGTTCGATCGTCGCCGCTGCCGACGTTGCCGCAGGCGTCGACGCTCACCCACTGTGGTGCGACGTAGTCAATGGTGTCGGCGTTCGCCTGGAAGGAGGCCCAGGATGTCGGATCGTATGGCACGTAGTAGGCCAGCAGATTCTCTCCTTGCCGCCTGGCGGGAGTTGGCGCAGTAATCTGGCGCGATGTCGGGGCTGGGTTTTTGGGAGAGGCAGCGGTGGCGGTCGCGGTCGCCGCAACTGGCGCAGCGGTTGAGGTCGCGCCTGTCGTCGGGATGGCGGTGGCTTCCGTTGCGGCTGTTGGCGACACGGTCGTGGCGAATGACGTCGGACTGGCAGTCGCCATCGGGTTGGCATCTGCCGTGGAAGTGGCGATGCCTGGCGCCGAGCCGCCCGCGGCGCACGACACCAGCAACAACGACAGCCCGACCGTGATCGCTATCAGCCAAGCTGCGTTTCTGGGTAACGTTCCCCTCACGTTGGATACCATCCTTGCTAGTTGCCACGTGGCGTTGAACCAGGGCCTCTTTCTGACAGGACTTAGGCGGTCGGGTCCAAATGAACCGCAAAGGGCGCCAAGGACGCTAAGCCTTCAACACTTTCCTTTGCGCTCTTTGATGATCTCCTGTGAAATGTCTTGCTTGGCTCGCTCCCAGGCGCCGAAGTTGATGTCTTGACCCAGCAGCCGTTTGACGGCCGTGAGCTTCTGCTTCGCCGTTGGCTGTAAATACTCTCGGTCCACGGCGCGACGTATCAAGGCTCTCACAGACTATCTGCGGGCTCTGGCGATTTCTTCCAGCCTGGCGTACTGCTCTGGATCGAGGAGCAACTCCACTCGTTTCGTCCGCGCCATACGCGATTTCCTCCTGTGCATCACCACACATCCGTAATCCTACGGACATAATAGCCAATTCACGCTTCGAATTCAACCGAGATGCCAAATTTCGATATCTGGTCGCCAAGAAGTATTGACAAGCAGGTGTTTGTGTGATATAAAGGTGACTAACCTGAGTTAGTAAGTCAAGTATATCCAGCCCCCGCTCCCATTGGGCCACGAGAGAACGTGTGGTGAGGTTCGATCAAATGGAGTCGCATCGCAGAAGCATCGCCAAGGCTATAACCTGGAGACTGTTTGCGCTTTCGATCACGATAGGCACTGTCTGGGCGTTGACCGGCGAGGCCCGTCTTGCCGCCACCGTAGGTCTTGCAGATACCCTGCTGAAAATAGGCTCCTATTACCTGCACGAAAGAGCCTGGACCCGTTCGTCTTTTGGTCGAACTGATTAGCTCTTCGATCAAATTATAAGGAGGAATCTCAACGTGCAAATTAACCTGACTTCGGGAAACCTGGCGGCGCTTGTGGACGGTCTTAACTTCGCACAGAAAGTCGATCGTTCCCTGGGCCTGATCCGCGAAGCTTACGAGGAGTACGGCGACCGACTAGTCGTCGCCAACAGCCTGGGCAAGGACTCCGTGGCAGTCTGGCACCTTGCCAGGCGCGTCAGCCAGAGCATTCGTGGGTTCGTCATTACTACGCGCTTCAAGCCAGTAGAAACGGTTGAGTTTATGTACCAGGAGGTTGAACGCTATCCTGAACTGCGGATCTTCCGCAGCGAAGCAGATATACCCGAGGACCTGTACCTGACGAACCCGGACCGCTGTTGCGACGTTCTCAAGGTCGAGCCAACGCGACGTTCCGTCGAGGAGATGAATGTGTCCTGCTGGGTAACCGGGCTGCGTTGCACCGAGGGACGGACGCGCACTGATTTTCGAGAAGTCGAGGAGCGCGACAAAGGTCTGGTTAAGCTGAATCCTATCCTGCTCTGGCACGAGCGTGAGGTGTGGCAGTATCTCGCCATCAACCGGGTTCACGTCAATCCACTCTACGCCAGGGGATTCCGATCGTTGGGTTGCGCGCCTTGCACGCGAATCACCAACGACAAGAACGAGCGTGCTGGACGCTGGGTGGGCACTAGCAAGTGCGGTGGCGAATGTGGCATCCACACTCGGCCATTGAAGGTCGACGAGGCCCTTGCAGTTAACGTCTAAGTAGAAAGGAGTCGAGCGCTATGAGCGACCTACTGGCGAAACTCGACGCCCGCACCTTGAAGGCGGGCGGCCTCATCAAGCAGCGCGAGAAAGACATCTTCGTGGCCCGAATCCGCGTAGCCGCGGGTAACATAGATGCCGACAAGATGATCAAGGCGGCTGAGCTGGCCAAGAAATACGGCAGAGGTTTTTGCCACTTCACTTTTCAACAGTCAATCGAGATTCCGTGGGTAAAGCTAGAAGACTTCGACAGCTTCCGCCGCGATCTCGACGCCGCCGGTCTGAGCCTGGCCAATTGTGGTCCAAAGGTGCGCGCCATCACCGCCTGCTCCGGCTGCACGATCAATCCCTACGGCGTGGTCGATGCCGCCGGGTTGGCCGCTAAGGCGGACGAGCGATTCTTCGGCGTCGAAACGCCGCACAAGTTCAAGATCGCTTACGCAGGATGCCCCATCGGCTGCCCGAATCCCCAGGGGAACGACCTTGGCTTCCATGGCATGGTCGAGCCAGAGCTGCATGCCGACCTCTGCAACGGCTGCTCTCTCTGCGTGACGCTGTGCAACTCGCGTGGCAATGGCGCCTTGAAAATGAGCGAGGAGACGCAACTGCCCGAAAGAGACCTCGAAAAGTGCATTTACTGCGGTGAGTGCATAGTGGGCTGCCCTACCGAAGCCTGGGTCGCCAAGCGAGTGGGGCACGCCGTCTACGTCGGCGGCAAGCACGGCCGCTTCCCGCGCTGGGCCGATCGCGTCGCCGATTTCGTCTCCGACGAGGAGACGTTTGAGCTGATCGAGCGGGTCGTTCAGTGGTATCGCGAGCATGGCAAGAGGGGGGAGCGCATAGGCTATACCATCGATCGCCTGGGACTGGAAAAGTTTCGGCGAGAGGTCTGTGGCGACAGGTTCACCACGGCGCACACCTGGAACGCTCGTGGCGACAGGCCTGTCTTGGAATCCGAGGTGGCGAGGGAGTAAGTAGATATGTCAAATGAAAAGACCGTTGTCAGCTTGCTGGATCTGCGTGGCGTTTGCTGCCCAATGAACTGGGTAAAAACCAAGCTGGCGCTTGAAGATCTGGAAAGTGGGCAGCAACTGGAAGTCATTATCGACGATGGCGAGCCGATAAGAAACGTGCCGCGCAGCGTCAAGGAAGAAGGACACAAGCTATTGAAGGTGAGCCCGATAGGGGAGCACTTCCGCCTGCTCATCGAAAGGAACTGAGACGAGTCGAGGTGGCGAGCTCTCAGATTATGCTGAGAGCTCGCAGAATTCCGAGACTCAAGGCTGACATCACTCCGGCCAGTAACATACCCGAAACAAAGGGCTTTGGCCCCATCGAGCGCATCCTTGCCACGTCGACGTTCAGGCCCACTGCCGCGAGCACCATGACGATGAGGAACTTGGCCAGCGCCGTGAGCGCCTTTGGCAGATCGCCTGGCAGCAACCCGAGGCTGTTCAACACGGCCATGCCGGCGAAGCCGAAGACGAACCACGGCACCATTTTCAGCACGGAGATGTTCTGTTGGCGACCCCGCAAGGCGGCGAAGAAGCCCACTCCTACCGCTAGAGGCACGAGAAGCAACGTCCGCGTCAGCTTCACTACCGTCGCTATAGCGCCGGCGCCATTGCTGAAAATGTAGCTCGTGGCGATCACAGCCGAAGTATCGTTCACCGAGGTGCCTGACCACGTGCCGAAAGCTAGATCGGAGAAATGGAACAGGTGGCCCAGGACAGGATAGATGAGGATGGCCAGAATATTGAAGGAAAAGATCGTCGTGACGGCGTAAGCTATCTCCTCTTCGGTAGCGGCGATGAGCGGGCCGACGGTGATGATCGCGGTTGCGCCGCAAATCGCGGTGCCCGATCCTAGCAGGGTGCCAACTTTGCCTGGGAGAGAAAAGCCTCGGGCAAACAGCGCGCCCAGTGAGAAAGAGATCACGAAACACAGGATAATTACTCCAAGAGCCTGCGCCCCAATCTGCAGCACCGCGGCAAAGCTGAGACTGCCTCCCATGAGCACAATCGCCGCCTGCAATACCGTTTTCTGAGAAAACCGAACGCCTGGGCGATACGTGTCCGTGACTCTGAAGACAAGATTGCTCACGATGATGCCGGCAACGAGCGCGATGACGACGTCCGGCACCACGGGGATCGTGTCGCCGATGATCTTCGCCGGCACTGCCAGTAGCAGCACAAGGAGCAGTCCTGGTGTGCGCTGCTGCCAGACGCCCAGGTGGCCCATCACCCGCGATTGACTGATGCTTGCCTGTCCACTCATTGGAATTCTCCTGTCGTTCTCGATTTTGCTCGATTCTGCTAGCCAAATGCCGCGCGCATAATGTACAATAGGCCCCACAATAAAGCTAATTCAGCTTTTCTTGTTGATTCCCAAAATACGCTTATGATAACATTGCAGCAGCTTAAGGTTTTCTACACGGTGGCGAGGCGTCTGCACTTCACGCGCGCCGCGGAGGATTTGAACCTTACACAACCCGCCATCACCTTCCATATCCGCTCATTGCAGCGGCAGCTCCAGTTGAGGCTCTTCGACGTTCAGGCGCACGAGGTCCGTCTCACGGCGGCCGGCGAGTTACTGCTGCAGCGTGCGTCGGAGATACTGAACGCGGTCGACGGCCTGGAGCGCGATATGCATGAGTTCGCTCAAGTGCAAGGAGGTTGGCTCAAGCTGGGCGCTACGCTCACAATCGGGAACTACGTCCTGCCAGGTGTTCTCGCCAGCTTCCAGCGTGAGTATCCACGGATCAAACTGTCCGTGGAGATCGCTAACACCGCGTGTATGGAGCAGGGTCTGCTGGCTCGGAACCTGGATTTGGCTCTGGTCGAATGGCGAATTGATAGCCCTGAGATCGAGCTAATCCCTTTCCAAACGGACGAGCTAGTAGTAGCCGTGCCTGTAACTCATCCATTCGGCGAGTTATCGGAGGTGGAGGTGGATCGACTTATCGAGGAGCCGCTCATTCTCCGAGAGCCTGGGTCGGGGACGAGAGCGCTGGCTCTGGAAGGCATTAGATCGACGGTCGATCGTCTCAACGTCGTGCTCGAATTGGATAGCCCTGAGGCTATCAAACGTTGTGTTCAAGCGGGACTTGGTGTGACCATAATCTCGGAGACGATTATTCGCGCCGAACTGGAGAGGAAAGTGATCGCCAGGCTTCGCCTGGCGGGGTGTCCTATGAAGCGAGAGTTCTCGCTGGCCTATCTGCGTGCGCGCTCTCAGTCGCCTGCCGCGCGGGCCTTCACGGATTTCGTGCTGCGCGGGCAGCCTGACCCTGGTCGTTCGAGTAAGGGAGTGCGACGCTAGCCAGACGGCACCCCGATAGTATACAATAGGTCCAACGATAACTCTGATAGCTTCTCCTATCGAATCCAAAAGCTATCTACAGCAGAGCAGCTCTAGAGGTGAGAAGTGAACGAGAAAGCAGTTGTCGCCATCCTGCGCACCAGGCCGGAAACTGTCCTCGACGACTACGAGCGATTGTTTGAGTTGGCCGGCGTCCGCTCGGCTTTAGACCCGTCGGCGCCGACGATTCTGAAGGATAATATCTCCTGGCACTTCCCGTTCCCTGGGGCGAACACGACGCCCTGGCAGTTAGAGGGCACGATTCTGGCCTTGCGCAACGCCGGCTTCGAGAAACAGTTCTGCGTTCAGAACCGGACGGTGGTCACCAATGCCTTCAAAGGCACCGATTTGAATGGCTACTGGCCAATCTGTCGCGCTCACGACGTTCCAGTGCTCTTCAACTTTCGAGCGGAGGACATGCAATGGGTCGAATACCAGCCGAAAGCCAAAATGCTGGCGCTCGATCGCATCTTCGAGGGGCATATTCGCATTCCCGACTTCTTCTTCGGCAAGAACATCGTTCACCTGCCGACGGTGAAATGTCATATTTATACAACCACCACGGGCGCGATGAAGAACGCTTTCGGGGGGCTGCTCAACGAGAAACGGCATTATACGCACACGTGGATTAACGAGACGCTGGTGGACTTGTTGGCGATTCAGAGGGAGATACACCCGGGCATCTTCGCCGTGATGGATGGCACAACAGCCGGCAACGGCGCGGGTCCCCGAATAATGGATCCGCAAACGAAGAACGTCATCCTGGCCAGCGCGGATCAGGTGGCAATCGACGCGGTGGCGGCGAAGATGATGGGTTTCGATCCTCTATCGCTGCGCTACGTTCGTCTCGCGCACGAGGCCGGGCTGGGCGTAGGCGATCCCCGCGAGATCGATATCGTGGGCGATGTTGAAGTGGCCGACCAGAACTGGCACTTCGCAGTTGGCCGAACCTTTCTAAGCTTCCTCGGGTGGCTGTCCTGGTACGGCCCGACTCGCCATTTGCAGAAGTTCATCTTTCACGGCCCTTTGGCCAACCTGACCTACCCGGTATCCGAGTTCTACCACGACTATTACCGCTGGCCCCTGCGCGAACGCCGGGTATTCGAGCGCTGGCTGGGCGAATCGCCCTGGGGGCATTTGTTCAAGGAATACGCGTCCAGGGGCCACCTGGGGGGGAAGGAGGCGAGGGCTGGTGAGGACAGGACCGATCAGAATCTCGCCGTCGATACTATCGGCTGATTTCAGCCGGTTGGGGGAGCAGATAGCAGAGGTCGAGCGTACTGGCCAGGTCGACCGCATTCACGTCGACGTCATGGACGGGCATTTCGTGCCCAACATCACGATTGGCCCCGTCGTCGTTCAGGCCATTAGACCACGGACGAAGCTTCTCCTCGAGGTTCACCTGATGATCCAGTCCCCCGGGCGATACATTCCCCAGTTCGCCGAGGCTGGAGCTGACATACTCATCGTGCACTCCGAAGCATGTCCCCATTTGCACCGTGACGTCGAGATGATCAAGCAGCAAGGTATCAAAGCTGGCGTAGCCCTGAATCCGGCGACGCCGCTGGAGAGCATCGGCGAGATTGCCGAATACCTCGACCAGGTGTTGCTAATGACGGTGAACCCCGGCTTCGGTGGGCAGCGCTTCATCGGCAGCGTCGTGCCCAAGATTCGCAAGATGAGTGATCTGGCCCGCGAGATGAATCTCGATCTCGAGGTCGCCGTCGACGGGGGCATCAACGCGTCCAATGCCCCTGGGGCGGTGGAGGCAGGAGCGGAAGTGCTGGTAGCAGGCTCCGCCATCTTCGGGCATCCTGAGGGCATCAGCTTTGCGATTCGCGAGTTGCGAGAGAGAATTGAAGGGTAAGAAAAAGCCAGCGAACAAAGCATTTCACTGGCGAGGATGAAGCGCTCTTAGAGCTTACCGTGGCCCGAATTTAGAGGCCACACGCAACGTCTCTATTTGTTCAGGCGGTTGCCTTTTGGAGCGTTCGCAGGCATCGGGTGCAGGCCCTCACGCTCCTTACCACTCCCCCGATGGTCACAGTGCTCTTCTGAATGTTCGGCGCCCAGATTCGGTTAGTGCGCCGCTTCGAGTGGCTGACGTTGTGCCCGTGTCCAGGCACCTTACCACAAATCTCGCATTTTCCGGCCAATATCGTTCACCCCCTTTGATGAGGAAAGCATTTCTGGTATCATAGAATCGCTTTTGCGAAGCACCAGTTTGCATATAATAACATATTACAAACACATTGGCAACCTGGAAAAGGCTTGGGTAATCCAGTGAACGCAGATGGCGACGTGCTTGACGGGCTTGTCAAGATCCTCCAACAAGAGAAGAAGCTCGGATTCCAGAACCGCGCGGTATTCGGTGGCATCGCTGGGTTCGTGGATCGCTGGATCGCAAAGGCGCCGGGGCAGTTCGGCGACGCGTCCCGCCTCCATCAGGTCGTCGAGCTCGTCTCCGCTCTGAAGTCCTACTCCCAGCTCGATCAGGCCAGTCGCGAACGACAGGTCGAACGCACGCTGCAAGCTCTGGCGCAGCATAAGATCGCCCTGACGACCTCAGAGATCGAGGCCAGGTTCCCTAATCCGCGGTCCGCAAAAGGAGTGGCTACTGCCCCCTCCACCCGTCCCTCTCACAGCGTTCAGGGGCAGGCAGCAAGCACCAAGGGGAGGGTTGTTGGCAGTTCCGATGCCGTGGGCGCAATTCATTGCGCCCCTACAGATACGACAGGTACGACAACGAATATGACGACTGGCGTGACGATGCTTAGTGTAGGGGCGCGATTTATCGCGCCCGGCGACCCCTGCCCGTCCCTGAGCTCCCCCAGGGGAATAGGGAGTTCAACCACATCGGCCCCTGCGTTAGAGGAAAAGCCGAGGAAAGGGCAAGCAGCAGGACCAGCGGACGCGCCTCGTCACGCTGCCGCTTCCGGGAGCAGTCGCAGCTCGCGGGTCAAGGGACCGGTCACCCTCGACTCCAGCGTCAGAGCCCTCTCAGGGGTAAGCTCGGGATACGGCGCCAAGCTGGAGCGCCTCGGCGTCAGCACTATCAAGGACCTGCTTTATCTTTTCCCGCGCAAGCACGTAGATTACAGCGTAATGAAATGTATCAAAGACCTCACGATGGGTGAGGTAGAATCCGTCCTGGGGACGATCTGGGAGGTTAACACATCGCGCGCGAAGAGCGGATTGCCGATTACCACGGCGACGGTTGCCGACGATACGGGCACGATTCAAGCCATCTGCGTTCACTGGATTACCCAAGCCAAGACCTTGAGGGCAGGCCGGCAGGTCGTGTTGAGCGGGAGGATCGAAAGGAATCTGGGACGCCCCTTCCTGAAATCGCCGGACTGGGAGATAGCCGAAGCAGAAGACCTGACGCATACGGGCCGATTGGTGCCAGTATACCCCCTGACGGAGGGGCTAAGCGGACGGTGGCTGCGAGCCTTGATCAAGGGCACGCTCAATCGCTGGCTGGCTGAGCTTCCCGAGCACTTGCCGAAGTGGGTGCGGGAAAGCGCGCAACTCATGGACATCCAGAGCGCCATCGCCCAGATTCATTTCCCGGACGGCGAGCAATTGCTCCAAAGGGCGCAGCGGCGCCTGGTGTTTGACGAGTTGTTCTTGATCCAACTGGGCGTGCTGCTCAGGCGACGGAACTGGCAGCAGAGCCAGCCTGGGAACTCCCTCACGGTCGACGGCGAGTTGCTCTCCAGATTTATCGAGGCGTTGCCCTTTAGTCTGACAACAGCGCAGCGTCGAGTGTTGGGCGAGATTGTGGGCGATCTGCAGCTTCCTAGTTCGATGACTAGGTTGCTGCAGGGCGACGTTGGCTCGGGCAAGACGGTGGTGGCCATGGCGGCGATGGTAGTGGCCTGGGATAACGGGTTTCAAAGCGCGCTGATGGCGCCTACCGAGATCCTGGCCGAGCAGCATTTCAAGACCGTCGACAACCTCGCCGACATTCTGGCGGAGATGAGCCCGCGTGGAAGGCCGAGGGTGCGCTTGCTCAAGGGCGCTGCCAGGAAGGCGGAAAAGGAAGAGATCTGCCAGGCAATAGCGAGCGGGGACGTGGATATCGTCGTGGGAACACACGCTGTGATACAGGAGGATGTGGTTTTCAAGCGCCTGGGGCTGGCCATCGTCGACGAGCAGCACCGCTTCGGCGTGATGCAGCGCGCTTCGTTGCGGCAGAAGGGCTATAACCCAGACCTTCTGGTGATGACGGCTACGCCAATCCCGCGAACGCTTGCGCTCACGTTGTACGGCGACTTGGACATCTCCGTGATCGACGAGCTTCCGCCCTGTCGCCAGGAAATCAAGACCTATCTTCTCGGCCCCGAACATCGAGCGCGCGCCTACGATTTCGTGCGCAAGCAGGTGAGAGCAGGGCGCCAGGCATTCATCATTTGCCCTCTCGTGGAGGAATCAGATAAAATTGAGGCTAAGGCAGCCATTGCCGAGTACGAGCGCTTAAGAAATCGCGTATTTCCCGACTTAAAATTAGCGCTGTTGCATGGTAAAATGCGACCGCAGGAAAAAGACGCGGCGATGGACGACTTCCGACTGGGCAGGGTAGACATCCTGGTGTCTACTCCTGTGGTGGAAGTAGGCATAGACGTTCCGAACGCCACACTGATGTTGATCGAGGGCGCCGATCGTTTTGGTCTGGCCCAATTACACCAGTTCAGGGGCCGCGTTGGTCGTGGTTCCGAAAAGTCCTATTGTTTGCTGCTGGCGGATTCCCCTTCGGCCGAGGCCGAGGAACGCCTCCAGGTGATCACGCGAACTCAGAATGGCTTTGAGCTTGCGGAACACGATCTGAGGCTGCGCGGGCCAGGGGAGTTCTTCGGGACAAGGCAAAGCGGTATGCCTGATCTCAAGATCGCCAGGATTGGCGACATCGCCGCGTTCGAACGGGCGCGCGCTGTGGCTATGGATCTGTTCGCGCAAGATGCGGGGCTGAAGCGGCCCGAGCATCAGTTGCTGAGGCAGCAAGTAGCGCGGTTCTGGCACGCAGAGGGGGAATTGAACTGACAGCAGGAGGGGTTGACGTTGACAATAGCGCTATATCCTGGTAGTTTTGACCCAGCGACTATGGGGCATTTGGACATAGCCGTGCGCGCTGCCGCCATCTTCGAGAAGGTGGTGGTTGGCGTCTACGATGCGCCGGCAAAAAACGTGCTCTTTAGCACAGATGAAAGAGTCGAGCTGTTTTCCAGGTCGCTAGAAGGCGTGCCTAACGTCGAGGTGTTGAGCTTTAGTGGGCTGACGGTGGATTACGCCAAGTCCATCAATGCCAAGGTGCTGGTGCGTGGCCTCCGAGCCATCTCGGATTTCGAGCTAGAGATGCAGATGGCATTGCTTAACCGCAAGATGTCGCCGGGTCTGGAAGTTGTCTGCTTCATGACGAGCATCGAGTATAGCTTCCTGAGCTCGAGCATTGTCAAGGAAATCGCTAGTCTTGGTGGCTGTATATCTGGCATGGTGCCCAACAACGTCGCCCAGGCCCTTGAAGAAAAATACAGGAAGCTGAAGGACACGGCTTCAATCCCGCGATACCTCACCAGTTGACGCTGGGGGTTAGGGAAGGGGGGTAGTCACTATCGACGTACTGCATCTGATCGATCGATTGGAGTCTCTCGTGACCGCAGGGGTCCGTTTCCCAATGACCTCGAAGTTCGTCGTCGACGAGCAGGAGTTTCTGGACATCGTCGATCAACTGAGAGTCGCCGTTCCTGAAGAAATCGAACAGGCCAAGCGTATTACTCTGGAGAAGAATCGAGTTATCGGCTACGCCCAGA
The DNA here is from genome assembly GCA_023480885.1 of Chloroflexota bacterium. Taxonomy (GTDB): domain Bacteria; phylum Chloroflexota; class UBA6077; order FW602-bin22; family JACPRP01; genus JAMCWX01. The sequence continues at coordinate 20,151 of JAMCWX010000009.1, forward strand.
CCGAAGCGGACAAGATCCTCAACACGGCGCAAGAGCGCGCTGCGATTTTGCTGCAGGACAACGAAGTTGTAAAGATAGCAGAGCAGCAGGCTCAGAGCATCGTGGCCGAAGCAGAACAGGCCGCCGAGGAAATACGCGCGGGGGCGGATAGCTATGCCCTGGAAGTGCTGCTAGGTCTCGAAACCGAGCTGAACAGGGTGTTCGCTCAAGTCAGAAAGGGAAAGGCGACCCTGCAGAAAGCTACGCAGGACGCAGCCGCGCTGCGGCAGGCTCAGAGTAGCCGTCTCGCCACGCCTGGTCGAGACGTGCGCGAACATCGAGGCATCATAAACGATCTCTCGTCTCCTTGACACAGGAGCATTGGCTTGCCTATAATTTGACGGTCCTTTGTCTCGAAGAGCCAAAGGAAACATAACTATGAAGTTCAATGTTGCTCAGCTACTAAAAGCACAGGTTGGCACCGCACGCCAATACGATATAGACGAAGAAATAGATCGCATCGACGATCTGACGCCAGTAAGTCATCTAACAGGAAAGGTGAAGCTCACGCGCATACCTGCGGGCGTGCTCGTCGAGGCTGATCTGCACCTGACGCTCGCTCTAGCGTGCAGTCGGTGTCTGGAGGAATTGACTTATCCTCTTCACTTGAATTTCAGTGAGGAGTTCGAGCCCACAATCGATGTAGTCACTGGAACGGAACTGCCAGAACCGGAGGATGCGAATACCTTCACCATAGACGCGAATCACATCCTCGACTTGACCGAAGCGGTGCGCGAGTACGTGCTGCTGGCGCTGCCGATGCAGCCCCTGTGCAGCGAGGCTTGCGCAGGGCTTTGTCCCAAGTGTGGGCAAAACCTGAATCGGGGCAAGTGCGATTGTCCGACCAGCCCTGCCGACAGCAGACTGTCGGTGCTGGCACAGCTCCTGGAAGACCAGGAAACAGACAAAGAGTGATGATTTCACTGAAGGGAGTCGAATAGAAATTGGGAGCAGTACCTAAGAGAAAGATATCCAAAGCGCGCCGAGCAGAGCGACGCAGCCACTTGGCCCTCAATCCGGCGATGCTGGTCGAATGCCCGCATTGCCACAAGCCGCGTCTGCCGCACCGCGCTTGTCCAGCGTGCGGCTACTACAGGGGCATGGAAATAATGACGATCAAAGTCGCCAAGGAAAAGAAGTAACAGGTCATCGTGGCAGGCTCTAGACGAAGGGCCAGGATAATTGCCCTTCAAACTCTCTACGAAGTGGATACAGTCAGGCACCCGGAAAAGGAAGTCCTGCAGCGTCATCTGGAAGAGGAAGGTGTTGGGGGAGAAACGGCAAAGTTTACCAGCCATTTAGTAGAGGGAGTGCTTAGCAACCTGGATGAGATTGACAAGGTGATCGTCGAAGCCGCGCCATCCTGGCCTTTAGAGCAGATGGCCAGAATGGACAAGAGCGTCCTGCGGCTTGCAATTTTCGAGATTTTGTTTGATAATAGTGCCACCCCGCCGAAGGCTGCGATCAACGAGGCAGTGGAGTTAGCCAAACTCTTCGGCAGCGAGGCTTCCAGCAAGTTCGTCAATGGCGTTCTCGGAAGTGTCGTTTCTAAGAAAACCTAGAAGGATAGCGAAAGGTAGAATCTCCGAATGTCTGCCCTTCGCTTGCGGGAAGGAGGTGAAAGGATGGCAGTGTCGACCTTCGACAGGTTGAAGAAGATCATTGCGGAGCAACTTGGCGTAGAGGAAGATGAGGTTGTAGCTACCGCTTCTTTCGTGGAGGACCTCAACGCCGACTCTCTGGATCTCGTCGAGCTCATCATGTCCTTTGAGGAAGAGTTCGGCATGGAAATCTCCGATGTTGAGGCAGAGAAGATAATCACCGTACAAGACGCGATAGATTATATAAACGAGCACGTCGGATAGCCGGAAGACAAGCCAATGACAATTGAAGACTGGCAGATCCGGAGCCTGCCAGCGCAGAACGCGGGTCTGCCTTTTTTGCTTCACGTTTCTTTTTCAGACAGCCTATCTGGAGCACCAGCCCGCGATAGGCTAATTTAGAATTTGGTAATCTAGAATTTGGTTCTGTGTGGTCCTATGGGTACCGTTGATTCCGGGGAAAAGCTAACGATAATACAGCATCTGGACGAGCTACGCCAACGCCTGATCGTTTGCGTGCTGGCGTTGGCCATTGGTACCGCTATTGCGCTGTTTTTCGTGCAGCAGATATTCGACATCTTGAAGGGGCCAGCGCCGCAGGGCTTTCAGCTCATCTATACCGAGATGACTGAGATGCTCACCACCTATCTCAAGGTTGGCCTGCTCTCTGGCGCTGGACTCGCCATGCCTGTCCTCGTTTACCAGGCGGTGCGCTTTGTTGCGCCGGCGCTCACCAAGGAAGAGAGGCGTTTCTTCTACTGGCTGCTGCCTGGGGTTTTCTTCTTCTTCCTGATGGGTGTGGTATTTGGCTACTTTCTCGTGTTGCCGTTCGCGGTGAAGTATCTGCTAACGTTCAGTTCGGTGGCCACGCCATTCATTAAGGTTGGCAACTACATCTCGTTCATCGCGACGATGCTGTTCTGGCTGGGCTTGGCCTTTGAGACGCCACTCATCATCTTCTTTCTGGCCAAGATACACCTGGTTACGGCTAAGAAGCTCGCCTCCTACCGCAAATATGCCATCGTCGTCATCTTCGTCGTCGCGGCCATCATCACTCCCACCGTAGACCCGATCAGCCAGAGCATAGTGGCTGTGCCGCTGTTGCTCCTCTACGAAATCGGCATTCTGCTGGCAAAGTTCGCGTAGAGTCTGGACGCTTCATTCTAGTCAGATTGCCAACCTAGCCTGAAGCTGCGGCAGCCGTAGGGCACCTGGGAGTAACGGTGCCGACGGAATCAACTCGTCGACTTACGGAGCTGACATTGCGCCATGAGGACTTCTCGATGTGGCAGATGCGCGTTCAGTCCCGGCCATCTTATCTGCTGCTATCAGCCATGTCAATCATCTAGCTGCCTAGCCCTCACTTTCGAGCGCATCCTTATAGGGCAATTCCAGTTGGTCGACATCGGGCTGGACTCGACCTCCGGTATCATATAGAATAGTCGTTAAGGAGGTGGATGTCATAATGCCCCCCATTCATGCGGAGGCGGTCCCCCTCAGTACGGACGCTGATGGTGTTATTCGCTTAGCTCATAGCCGCATTACCCTAGATACGCTGATCCTCGCTTTTATGGAAGGAGCAACTGCCGAGGAAATCGCTCAGCAGTACCCGTCCCTGGAATTAGCGGATATCTACGCTGTCATTGCGTACTATCTGCGGCACCGTTCGGAGGTTGAGCAGTACTTGCGCGGACGTCAGAAGCAAGCTAACGTCGTACGCAAGCAGAACGAGAAGCGGTTTGCTCCTCAGGGAATACGGGCACGTTTGCTGTCTCGCCGCCGTGAAGAGGCGTAAACCGTGCTGCGCCTCGCTGCCGACGAGAGTCTAAACAACGATATCATACGCGGTTTGTTAAGGCGGAAAGTCGATCTTGACATTGTGCGCGTGCAAGACGCGGGGCTATCCGGTGCAGATGATCCCACCGTTCTGGACTGGGCGGCCAGAGAGGGAAGGGTACTGCTCACCAACGATATCAGCACGATCACTCGCTACGCCTGGGAGCGCGTCCAGCTTGGCAGGCCCATGCCGGGAGTATTTGAGGTCAGCAGAAGAGTTCCTACTAGCGTGGCTATCGAAGACATTCTCCTGCTGGTTGAGTGCAGCGGAGAGGGCGAGTGGGAGGGACAAGTGCGATATCTGCCGCTGCGCTGACCAGCAGCACGAACGGGCTAACCGGCCACCCTGCTTATCATGGAGTCGCTCCTCTTAAGCCATAGAATCCCCAGAAGGTTCACCACTGGTAGGGGTGTGCTAATCTTTGTCGACCCAGTAGCGTCTATCCCTCTCATTCCGAGAAAACCGTCGGCGTGATGATCGCGGGAGATACGTATCGGATCATAGCTAAGCGGCCAGACGGTCGGACGATGTTTGACCAGACATACACCTGGCATGAGCTTAAGCAGATGCAATATCGCGTCGTCTTCTCATCACTTGAGCCTATCGAGTAAGCATGGCTAATCCAGCCGACGTGGTGATAGCCGGGCGGATGGCATCGTTAACGCAAGCGAACATCCCTACGGTCAAGAAGTTGAGCGGGCAGGTTCTCGACGTGTCCACGGGCTTGTACTGGTATGGCTCCAGGCCCTACAACCCAGTGCTCGGCAGGTTCATACAGCCGTTCACGATCCGCGTTCCGGCTTTGCCTTCCAGCGCCTCGATGGCCTCTTCCAGGAAACAGATGACGGAGAAGTCGCCTCCGTTCTCGACAAACCGCACCGCCGCGAGCATCTTGGGGAGCATGCTGCCTGGCGGGAAATGGCCCGCGGCGATGTAACGCCTGGCTTCGCTGGAAGTCACGAGGTCGAGGTCTCTTTGCTGAGGCGTGTGGAAGTGCAAGGATACTTTGTGCACGTCCGTGAGGATCATCAGAACGTGAGCGCGCACTTCCACAGCAAGCCGCTGCGCCGCGAGGTCCTTGTCGATCACGGCCTCGACACCGCGCAACCTCCCGTCTGGCATCTGAATGACAGGAATGCCACCGCCACCGGCGGCGATGACGAGATTCCCAGCGGCCAGCAATCCTCTAATAGCTTGCTTTTCGACAATGCTAAGGGGATCTGGCGACGGCACTACTTTGCGCCATCCGCGGCCGCTATCCTCGATCCACCGCTCGCCTTTCGTGGCCATCGCACGCCGGGCCTCCTGTTCACTGAAGAAGGTGCCGATGGGCTTGGTCGGATTGCGAAACGCCGGGTCGTCCTGGTCGACGATGACTTGAGTGACAAGCGTTGACACGTCACGGTCGAGACTGCGCTGCAGAAGCTCGTTCTTGAGGTTGCGCTGGATCATGTATCCTATTTGCCCCTGGCTTTCGGCGCTGCATACGTCCAGGGGCATAGGTGGCACGACCGCCGACGCCATCTCGTGGCGGATGAGCATGTTGCCTATCTGAGGACCATTGCCATGGGTAACTACCAGGTGGTTACCGTGCTCGACCAGCTCGGCTAGCTCGACGCAGGTCTTCTTCACGGCATCGTTCTGCTCGTCGAAAGTGCCTTTGTGGCCAGGTTGCAGGATGGCGTTGCCCCCAAGGGCGACGACGATGGTCGTTGATTCAAGCATTAGCAGAGTTCCTTCCAGCGAGCCACCGTCTCCACTCGATGGCTTGCCAGCGTGTGTTTGGCCAGGGTGATTGCCTGCTCGAAGAAATGGTAGCATCGGGAGGAGGGCTTGTCAAATGAGAGCACACCCACTCTTGACAGTCACACCAATAGTCGATAATATGCTATTGGTTGTTGCGTGCCCCTAGGCGCCTGCTTGCGCCAGGTCCGTGTTGGCGGCGCCGCGAAGAGGGGCAACGGACCGCTCATACCCCCAGGGAGGCGAGGGGCTTTGGCGCCTCTCGTGAATCCTCGCCACCGCCAATACCTACTCGAAAGCTGCGCCATCGGCGGAGCCCTGCCGTTGCCGGGCTGGTCAAACGTCATTAGTAAGAAGTTAGAAAAGGAACGGATGATATGAAAGTATCGGGTAAAGAGGCGTTATGCGAGATTCTCCAGGCAGAAGGAGTCCGCTACGTGTTCGGGAATCCTGGCAGCACGGAGATTCCTTTGCTGGACGCGCTGGTGAATTATCCGAATATCAAGTACGTGCTGGCTCTTCACGAAGGAGACGCCGTGGCCATGGCCGATGGCTACGCCAGGTCTTCAGGCGTGCCGGGGGTCGTCAGCATACATGCTGCTCCTGGCACCAGCAACGCGCTTGCCAATCTCTACAACGCTCACATCGACCTGGTGCCGCTGGTCGTGATGGCTGGCCAGCAGGATTCAAGGATGCTCGTGCGGCAGCCTTTTCTGTCGGCCGATCTCGTCAGATTGACGAGCCAGTTCACCAAGTGGAGCTGGCAGGTGTCGCGCATCGAGGAATTGGGCATCGCGGTGCGCCGGGCTTTCAAGGAAGCAACCTCTCCACCTACCGGACCTGTTTTCCTCGCCCTGTCGCGAAATGTGCTCGACGAGGTGGCTGATTTTGACCCTGTTCCTCCTGTGAAGTACCGGATACCTGACAGGATAAGGGGAGACGCAAACGCCATCCTGAAAGCTGCCGAGATGCTGGTGGATGCCGAGAAGCCAGTTGTGTTCGCCGGCGAAGGTGTTGGTCGGGCGAGCGCGCAGAAAGAGCTGGTGCAACTGGCCGAGTTGATTGGAGCGCGCGTCTATGGCGAGCCTGGCGCGTTTCCGACGAACCATCGACAGTATCTGGCACCCATCGACCGCCAGCACGCCGGGTTAGGCGGCGCGGGTGATGTGATCCTTGCCGTCGGGTTGAGGTTGTTCCACGACTTCTCTTATTCTGGGGGTTCGATCTTTCCACCGGAGACGAGGGTAATTCATGTTCACGACAACTCCTGGGAAATCGCCAAGAATCACCCGGTGGATGTCGGGATATTTGCCGACGTTAAGACAGGCTTGAAAGAACTCGTGACTGAGGTCCGGGAGTTGCTCAGCGCCAGCCGATTGGAGGCTATCGAGAACCGTCTGGCAGAGGTAAAGCGCGAGAGGGAGAATCTGCAAGCCTCCCTCGAAAACGAAGTTCGCGCAGCCTGGGATGCCCTGCCCATTCGAGTTCCACGCCTGATCAGAGAGATGCAGGAAGTCTTGCCCGACGACGCCATCATCGTCGACCAGGCCATTCGCGGCTCGGGGTATCTCAAGAGACTCTATCAGTTCACCACGCCTGGCACGTACTATATCGATGGAGGCGGCACTCTTGGCTGGGGAATCGGGGCGGCGGTGGGCGTGCAGTTTGCGCAGCCGAACCGCAAGGTCGTCGCCCTGGTTGGCGATGGAGGGATGAACTTCGGGCCAAAGGCTCTGTGGAGCGCGGCCAGGCACGACGTTCCGGTCACCGTCATCGTTATGAATAACGTCGGCTACGCTGCCGTCAAGTCGATGCTTTCTCTCTACAAGGGCGAAGCCGCGAAACAGGGCGATTTCACTCGCGCCGAAATCGCCGGCGTAGACTACGTAAAGCTGGCCGAAAGCTACGGAGTGCGCGGCTGGCGGGTGGAGAAGCCCGACGAAATAAGGCCCGCTTTGGAGGCGGCTCTGGAATCAGGCAAGACAGCGTTAATAGAGATCGTCGTCGACCCGAAGGACGCCGGTTTCGGCGTGCCTCGCCTGCCGTAGCCGTGAGATTGATCTCCAGGCGCCGCCCCTGATACAATTCCGTTATGAACAGCAAGGTTCGCGCAGCTTGCATTATCGTCGCCGCGCTGTCGGCGATGGCTTTTCTGCTGCTCTCTTTTGCTCCACACCAGGCCGTCTTCCCTTCCCAACAGCGGTATGCTGCTGGTTCCGAACCGTATCATTCCTTGACTGAAAACCCGACGAGTTCGGACAACGCGCAGAGCCGTTCGACGGTTGCCTCTGCCCAGAGCACGGTGAAACCAGGCCTGCCAGGAGCCGACGACCCTGGCGTGCGGCACTCCCGACTGCAGCTCATCTGGGGGCTTGTCGGAGCCATCTGGCAGTGGATCGTGCTGGCGGCCATCGTGTTTGGCGGGCTTTCGCCTCGGCTTCGCGACCTCGCCCGCAGACTCAGCGGTGGGCGTTTGGGATCGCTCACCCCGTATGTCATCCTGCTTACCGTTCTGCTGGCTGTGTTTGGCGCGCCAATTGCTTTCTATCGCGAGTACATTATCGAGCACGAGTTCGGACTATCGAATCAGGATGTCTGGTCGTGGCTGGGGGATTCGGCAAAGGGATTGGGCGTCGGGATTGTGACCAGCCTGATCATCTTCAACCTCATTTATTTTCTCGTTCGCCGAAGTCCTCGTCGATGGTGGCTGTATGGGGCCGGGGTCGTTATCGCCTTCTCGGTCGTGATGGCTACGCTGGAGCCGGTGCTGGTCACGCCATTGTTCAACAAGTTCGAGCCCCTTCGCGACCAGGCTCTGAAGAGCCGCATACTGGCGGAGGCCGACCGTGGTGGCGTGAGCGTCGCCGACGTGCTGCAGGCGGACATGAGTCGCCAGACCAAAGCAGCGAACGCGTATTTCATCGGCATTGGACCGACGAAGCGTATCGTGCTATGGGACACGTTGCTCGACAACTTCTCTGGCGATGAGGTGCTTACCATAGTGGCTCACGAGATGGGGCATCAGGTGCACAACGATATCTGGCGCAGCATCGGCGTGGGGGCGGTCTTCTTCCTCGTCGGCTTCTACTTGCTGTACCGCGTCCTCGGACCGTTAATCGGTCGGTTCAAAGACCGTTTCGGCTTCTCCCGTTTGGAAGATGTGGCCAGTCTGCCATTGGCGCTGCTTCTGGTTGGGCTGCTCTTCTTCGCGGCTCAGCCTGTCCAGAACACCTTCAGCCGCTACATCGAGCACGAGGCGGACCGCTACGCGCTCGATCTGACGCACCAGAACGACGTGTACGCAAACGCCCTGGACAAGCTCGGCAGGGTCAACGTCTCAGACCCTGATCCGCCAGCCTGGATAGAGTTCCTGTTCTACTCACATCCATCGTTGAAAAAGCGTATCGAGTTCGCGCGGGAATACAGGCCGTGGGCGGAACGGAGCCAACCTGCTTCTCATTAATTGTTAACGCTCATAGTGACTTCGCCTGTTGACTCGTGCTACAATGCGAGCGCTCGAAGAGACAGACAGGGAGGATTCAAGATTGGCTCGCATAAGCTACGTGGACGGGCAGAGCGCTCCACCAGAAGTGGGCGACGTTTTCGCCAAGTTAGAGGCCCGTGGGGCCAAAGTGATCAACCTTTATCGGGCCATGGGCCACAGCCAGGCGGCGCTATTGCCCTTTATAAAGATGGGCAACTCGCTGCTGACAAAGGCCAGGCTGGAGCCTAGATTACGCGAGATGGCGATTCTTCGCGTTGCCATACTTTCCGGCTCCAGGTACGAGTGGCAGCAGCACGAGGCTTTGGCCAGGGAGCTCGGCGTTACCGAGGCGCAAGTTGCCGATCTGGCCGAATGGGAAGCGAGCAGCGGCTTCGACGATAAGGAAAAGGCAGCGCTGACCTTCGTCGACGAGGTCGCCCAGCAAATCGCCGTGAGCGATGACACCTTCGCCCGCCTCGGCGAGCACTTCGACGAGACGGAGATCGTCGAGTTGACGCTGTCGATCGGCTTCTGGGGCATGGTGGCAAGGTTTCTCGTGGCCCTACAGGTTGACCTGGAAGAGGGCAGTGGCACGTCCGGCCAGGAGTTGCTAGGCGGAAAGTAACGGGGCGGCTCGATGTAGCCGCACCCTTCAGGGTGCTCGTGGCCCTTCCCCGTTGACATAAGCCTGGCTGTATGTTAGATTTAGCCTTGGCAATACATTTGTGTGCGGAGGCTTGCGATGGGCCGGATGCGCAGGGTTGGCCTGGTGGCCATAATCATTCTTATGCTGCCAGTCTTCACTGGCACGGGTGGGGGCTACTTCTTCGTCCAGCGGACCTTGCCCCAGGTTAACGGCGCCCTTCAAGTCAGTGGGCTCCAGGCCCCGGTGGAGGTCGTTCGCGATCGCTGGGGTGTCCCTCACATTTATGCCACAAACGATGCCGACCTGTTCTTCGCCCAGGGGTGGGTCACAGCCCAGGACCGCCTCTTTCAAATGGAAGTCTTTCGTCGAACTGGCCGGGGCACGCTATCGGAGATCTTCGGCAAGGCGACCGTCGAAGCCGACCAGTTCCTGCGCACGGTCGGCCTCTTTCGCGCTGCCACGGCCGAGGTCGACCAGCTCGACGCGCCATCGCGGGAGATGCTCGAAGCATACGCTCGCGGTGTAAACGCTTACATCGAATCGGCGCGAGATCGCCTGCCTGTGGAGTTCGCTCTCCTCGGCGCTCAGCCTGGTCCCTGGGAGCCTGTAGACAGCATCGCTCTAGGGAAGATGATGGCTCTGGACCTTGGCGCCAACTGGCAGTCGGAGCTGCTGCGGTCGGCGCTGGTCGCCAAGTTTGGCGAGGATGGCGCCCGGGACCTGGCGCCTGGTTACCCCGCCGATGCCCCGCTGATAGTGCCCGGCGCTCAGGTCGATCTCGACCTGGCCACCGCGCTACTTGCGCTGGACCAGCGCGTGCAGGCTGTTCGCAGCATCGATTCCCAGTCCGTCGGCAGCAACAACTGGGTCGTGGCCGGGGCGAAGACGGCGACCGGCAAGCCGCTCCTCGCCAACGATCCCCATCTC
>JAMCWX010000058.1 GCA_023480885.1 Chloroflexota bacterium
ACTCGAAGGTGTAAGCAGTGTTAGTAGACAGATTCCCTGTCCGCCCATAAGCGGGAGCCACCGTGCTGGTCGGGCTGTAGTGCTTGTAATGCGTCCCCGTCGGCGGGGGCGACTGGTGACAGACGTTGCAGCCCGGCCCGGCCATTACCATCTGTCCGGCCATCGCGTTCTCGATCAGATGGCAGCTCGCGCAGACGCCGCGATTGTCCAGCCGCAACAGGGCGCTGTCGTGGGCCGGGGCAACGTTCGCCGCCACGCCCGTCATCTGCGCATTTGTCCCGTGCGAGCGATGGCAGGTAAGACATCCAGGAGAATAGCCCATCGCGTGCCTGTACCGCGTCACCGCTCCCGCGCCATCACCGGCATCGTAAGTGCTCGTCTGCAGCACGTAATTGCTGTGGCAGTTGGCGCACCACAAGGACATCTCCGCCGCGTCGTAGCTGCCGCCCAGGGTGTAGTTCTCCGTCCCAGGCGCCGTCTCACCGCGCACCGTGGGCCACGGGCCAGCTCCAGCCCAATAGGTGTCCGTCTGGTTACGGAGTACGCGATAGCTGGCCGTGCCGTGAGGATTGTGGCAACTGATACAACGCAAGGCCGTCAACGAGGCCGGCGGCGTGCCGCCATTCCACGACAAACCGACCGCCGAGCCGCCACCCCAGGCAGGCGCGGTCTTCCCTGTGCCGGCCATTCCAGGCGCCTCGTAACCTCGCGCGTCCAGGCCCACCACGTTGTGCGCGGAAGTCGTCGTAGTCTGCTTGAAATAAAGGAAGCCGCCGCCATTGAGTGGATCATTAAACACGCCCTGCTGAGAGCCGCCGGGCACGCGGTTGAGATAGACGCCGTCCAAGACGTTCGTGTTGGCCCCGGTGCCGGCGGTGCCGTGACAGACTGTACACAGATCGTCCTCCGAGGGCGCTATCAACAGATTCCCTCCGATGCCTGTGTGGGCCCGATGGCAGGCGGCACACGCTGAAGTCGAGTCGTTGTACGCCCCGTGCGGACCGGCGTTGGCGAAAGTGGGTTTTGGGGAGGTTAACCAGGCAGCCGCGATAACGATGAGGACCATTATTGTTATCATTTATTAACTATATGGTCGCCACCGTACAACACCCTGTCCCCTGGCTTTGCCGGCAGGGTAAACAGCTTCCCATAGGGCAGATCGACCTCTTGCGCGGTGGGACTCAACGCCTTCAGCCGCTCGTCGACCAGCACGATCCGCTCGACGCCAGGAGGCAGCGCCGTTTCTCGTTCCCCCCGAGCGTAAACGTCCAGCCAGAGGCTGTCGTACTGCGGCAGATAATACACCAGATGGCGGTACAGGTCGTAGGACACCAGCAGCACCGAGCCGGGAGGGTAATGGCCTTTGATATACGCGATCTTACTGGCGATAGCGTTATCGTTCTGCCTGATGCCCTGCAAGGTGAGTAGCCGCGGATAAAAGGAGAAGATCAGGATGTTCGCGGCGAGGATGAGGACGGTGATCGCTCCTAATGCAGGGGCGCGATTTGTTGCGCCTCCCAACATCAACGCCGAGCGCGCCGCCAGGATCACCATCGCCGGCAGGATGGTGAAGACGTAGCCGGGATCGCCCACATGCACCCACGTGTAGAACAGCGCCATCGGCGCGACCCAGCCAGCGATGAAAACGCCCCGCGGCGTCAGCCAGCTCCCTCTGCGCGCCGCCTTCAAGACAACCCCCAGCGCCAGGGCTCCAGAGGTCGCGTACAGGCCATAAAACAGGTAGCTCAGCGTGTCCCTCACGTTGACGTACAGGGCGGAGAGGCCGTTCTGCATCACCGAGTACTTCTGCATCACATCCACGTTGGTGTAGGCAGTGAAAACGGCGATATACGCCATCAGCCCACCCGATAGCCAGATGGTCGGCACGAACCACAGGAGAAAGCCGAACGCGACGACGAAAACCGCCGCCAAACCCTGGCCGAAGCGCCGCCTCCGCGCCTTGGTGTCCACAACAGATAGATCGCGAAATTGCCGCCACACGGACGCCAGCCAGAGTGGAGCCAGGAACAGCAGCAGATCGGGCCTGAAGCCTCCTCCGATAGCGTAGACTGCCGACAGGGGAACGATATAATCGCGTTTCTGAAAGATGACGCCGTAGGCGAAGAAGGCAGCGGCAGCGCTGAAAAAAGCCAGGGAGACGTAAGGCAAGGCAATTGTGCCGTAGCTCCAGAAGGTTACGCTGAAAGCGAGGAACAGGGCGGCGATGAAGCCCGTGGGGCGATCGAACATCGCCCGGCCGAGATAGTAAACCGCCACCACGGCCAGGATACTGAAGAGCACGCTCTCGGCGACGAAGCTCGCGTTCGCATCGCCAAGGAAGACATCGAACAGCCTGCCCAGGTTGACGTAGTAGAAATAGCCTGGGGGATGGGGCTGATGTCTGGTAACGTCGAAGTGCCGCAGGGCCAGAGCAAAATTGGCCGAGTCCCAATTGTAGAGCATGCGGGTGAGAAAGGGAAGCCTTGTGACAGTTACCAGGCATACCAGGAGAGCCGCGATTTTGCCATCAACGCCCAGCCTCGTCTTCTCCCACACCCCTACTTCGGTCCCTCCAATTCTTCGGCAACTACAGTGCTTGCCCACAACTTGATAAAGCCCTTCATCTAGCATATCATTGGTGGTAGAGGATTGCAAAGATGCGACAGGATTTGCTGTCTGACATTCAAAATCGATTGGGCCGCGATCGAGTGAAGGTCTCCGAACCGCTTTCGCAGCACACGACTTACCGCGTTGGCGGCCCGGCTGATCTCTTCTACGAGGCGCAGACCGTGGACGAGCTCGTCCACGCCGTGAAGCTCGCCAGATCGCTCCATCTCCCCTTCTTCATCCTGGGCCTGGGCGCGAACATCCTGGTGGGAGATAAAGGCATTCGCGGCCTGGTCGTCAAGAACAGGTGCGCCGGGATCGAGTTCAAGGGCCGGGGACGAGTGGTGGCGGAAAGCGGCGCGGTCGTCGCAGACCTGATCGAGCAAACGAAGGCGGGCGGGCTTTCGGGGCTCGAGCACTTCGCCGGCATTCCCAGCACCGTCGGCGGCGCCCTCTGGCAGAACCTGCACTTTCTCGCGCCTGACCGCAACCGTACGGTCTTCGTCGAGGAGGTCCTGTTAGGAGCGACGCTCCTCACCGAGGAAGGCGACGTGATCGAGGTTGGCAAGGACTATTTCTCGTTCGGCTACGACGAGAGCGTTCTGCACCATCGCAAGGACGTGGTTCTCAAGGCCGCTTTCGAGCTCGTCCCCGCGAGCGTGGCAGACATCCAGCAAATCGTCGACGAGAACTTGAGATGGCGCGCGGAGAAGCATCCCGATCTGCGCCAGTTCCCCAGCGCAGGCTCGGTCTTCCGGCAGATCGAGGGGCTGGGAGCCGGCCGGCTGATAGACCAGTGTGGGTTAAAGGGCTTCACCATCGGCCGCGCGCAGGTGAGTCCCAAGCACGCCAATTTCATCGTCAATCTCGGCGGCGCCTCGGCGTCAGACGTGGTCCAACTCATCCAGCTCTGCAAGGAAAAGGTCAAGGAGCGCTTCGGCGCGGAGCTGACGGAAGAGATCAGGATGGTGGGCGAGTTCTGTCGATAGCAGAGCCTTTTGGAGTTACGAGTATTTGTTGGCACTCTTCTTGGATGATGCTTGGAACGCGAGTGACGTAGAGTGCCTTCTGGTTGTTCTGATCCACCCAGGAGCGCAACACACCATCGCCGTCGTAGCTCAGGCTGCGCAGGGTCGTGTCGCCAGAGACGACTGTCGTCATCCTGTTTTCAGCATCATAATTGTACGTGCGGCCCTCGGCGGAGGTCAAATCGGCCCGCAGCCCACACGTTGCCCTATCGCCGCGTGGGCACCTAATCGCTCTTCAGACCAACGGCCCCATTTTGACGTGGCCGTCGGAGCGACCTGAGGCGCCGAGGTCGATCAAGGTTTGGTTTGTGTAGGCGGCAAGACCGGCGGAGGCGCCCCTAGGCAGGGGGCCACGGGAACGTCGGCAGGAGGAGCTTCAGGCAGGTCTCCAACTCTAAAGAACAATCCACAATGGACACAACGTCCCCCTTGTCGCCGTAAGAGTATCGCTACTCCTCGCGGCAGCTCAGGGTGTTTTCCCATCCTGTGGGGAAGAGCTCTTCGCCTTCCATTACTCCCGCTTTGAGCCATCCTTTTATGGCCCGGCGCAGGCTCGGGAAGGGGCCGAGCTTGTTCAGCAGCGCCTTATGGTCGATGCGATCGAAGCACTTCGAAATATCGGCGTCCAGGACGTACTTATCCTGGCGTTGGATACTTTTGAAGATAGCCACGACGGCATCGTGACAGGACCTTCCTGGTCGGAATCCGTAGCTGTTGGGCTTAAACCTCGCCTCCCATCCCTGAGCTTCATTGACAGTGCGCTCATTTCGGGAGAACGAGTCGCACTTGTACGTGTAGGGAAAGCGATTATTGGTCTCTTGGTCGTGAGGTTGCCGATCTCGTTGAACGCGAACTCAGTAGTTCCATTAACTTACTTCAACTGATCGAGATCGTTGATGCTGGCAACGTTGCCTACGAAATCGTAGCCTATGTCGTCGTTCGCCGCCAGCGTCATCGTCCCCGCGCTGGAGGTGCCCTAATGGCAAGAGACCTCTCCTTATCACAATCACAATCTCTACCCTCAAGACCGTGCGGGCAGCGTCTTCGTATGAAAAAGAGAACGTTTTACAGAAGATGAGCACGCCCCTACCCGGATTAGGCGATTCTCGGCGTCGTACTCGTACGTTCTGCCCTCGGCAGTGATCAAGTTGCCGTTGGGATCGTAGTCATAATAATTCCCGGCTACGTACCTGGGAGCGTGGGCGTGGTAGGTGCCCGTGTAATCGTAGCCACTGGTGTTACGCGTCGTCATCCTTCCGATGTTGTCATAACCGTAGGATTCGTTCAATGGGGCCGAGGCGGAAATGAGCCGGTCGAGATGATCGTACCCGAACGAAATCGTTTCACCGTTCCGCCCATCACCTAACGAGGTCACGTTGCCCTTGGGATCGTAATCGTAAGTCAGGTTTTGAAGCGAGCCCGCGACGATGCTGTACAGCAGCCCGTAGTGCGCGTTTCCATACGCGGTGTAGTTGATGCCCCAGCAACAGTAGCTAGTGCCCAGCCAGTTGGCGAGCGTGACATAGAATTTGGTCACGACCTCGAATGTGATCCGGCCGTTGCCCACGTTGCGCTCGTAGTGGTTGCCGACGTAGTGGATGGTGCCGTTATCGTCCACACGCTTGACCCAGTTGCCATGGCCATCCTTGACGAGGCGGCTGGCCAGCATGCCTTGTCGTAGGCAGGATCCCCGCCAATAGCCAAAGCGTACGGTTGGAGAAAGGTTGGTGACTCCCCGAGTCGTATTAATCGCAGGAGATCTCCCCTTTGACAATCGAGATCATCAATACCTCTTTCCCTGCATCTTCATATGTTAGAGTATATTTCTTGCAAAACACTAGGTCGCCAGAGTCGTCATAGGCCTCAATGGTTCGTTGTTTTGTTACACCACGAGGGATCAACCACCCTGTTTTCTTCTGCTCGCCAGGCTGCAATCGTGCATCTGGGGATTTCGGGTACCTCTCACTCACGCCATAAACTGTCACAGGTACATCTGTCTCGTTATATATAATTGCATCCTGGGGACGACCTGCATCTCCCAAGTAAAATTGTCCGCACGACATCGTGGTGACGAGGATCGATAGTAACAGCAGGGCACAAACAGGCAACCTAATCATTGGCGCATCCTCAGCGTGAATACGGATAATCCCACGGAAGATTGGCTCGGATATTCGCCGCGATTTCCATTGGGTGGTAGGTATGTACCGTTTCGCCATTGAGTGTCTGGAATGCGAGTGCAGTAGCCGCTGCCAGGCCTACGTACGTAGGCAGATACATAGGCCCTATGAGGAGTCCCTGTTCGAGGTGACCAGTCTCGTGGGCGAGCACATCAGGTTGGATTGAAATGTCGTACGATGATACTATTAGCAGCGGGTTCAAGGTGATCGTGTTGTCCTGGCCCCCGCCTACCAGCTTGACGGCATCACCGATTATTCCTGGCGCGTTATTCACGACAACCGCTGGCCCATCCATCGACAGAAAGGTAGCGGCACCAGAGGACGATGCGAGTGATAGACCCGAGTCAGCAGGGTTCGGAGAGAACACGCCATCAGGCAGCACATCTGGAATCGTTTGAGCCGCCATGATCGCCGTCGAATAGCCCGCATCTGAGCCTGGAGGAGTATAATCGAGTTCAATACTGCCGCCACCAGCGTCACTCCCATCGCTCCAGCTCCCATATATCTCGTCCGTATACGCCTTATGCCCCGTCGGGTCAGTAAACTTGACAGGATTGTTGTTCGCGTAGCTATACCTATTCAACGCCTGCGGATTCTTGTAATCTGGCACCACGGTATCCGGCTGCGTGAAGATGCCCACGCCGGGCAGGTACCAGCGTGCCCCATAATTGTATAGCTCTCGACGCGCGTTGCCGTTGCCAGCGTCTATCCTGCGCTGGCTGGTGAAACGCTCCTCATTAGCCGGGTCGTTGGCGCCTGTGACTGCCCGGTCGGAGCCGAAGGGTAGGTATCTTCTCTGCCCCATTTCTGCTTGATTCTCCCCTGCTTCGCCGTGCGTCGAGGACAAATGGTCGGATAGCACGTAGCGCAAGGCGCTATTGTTGCGCCAGGCTACCGCCTTGCCGTTGAAGCGATAGTACACCGTGGGCTCCCCCGAGGTCAAGTTGTAGCGGTAATCAGGGGTGACGTAGTGGATCGTCTGGCCAGATTGCACCACGGTTCGGAGAGCGCCGTCGCCGTCGTATGCGAACGAGCGTATCTCTGTGCCATTCTCCCGCACCCGGATTAGGCGATTCTCGGCGTCGTACTCGTACGTTCTGCCCTCGGCAGTGATCAAGTTGCCGTTGGGATCGTAGTCATAATAATTCCCGGCTACGTACCTGGGAGCGTGGATATGGGGTGTGCCCGTGTAATCGTAGCCACTGGTGTTACGCGTCGTCATCCTTCCGATGTTGTCATAACCGTAGGATTCGTTCAATGGGGCAGAGAAGATACCTACCCTTC
>JAMCWX010000069.1 GCA_023480885.1 Chloroflexota bacterium
GCTGAAGAGGCAAGCGTCTACAAGCATCTGGTGCACAGCCTTAAGATCCCAGGCATTGTCGACGTGCACCTGCCTGAAGCCGGTGGCAGCTACGCCATTCTGTGGGTGAGTATCAAGACGATGTATCCAGGTCACGCGCAGCAGGTGTTGTCGGCCGCATGGAGTCACCACCCAGCTTTCGCAAAGTGGGTCATCGTGACCGACGAAGATGTCGATATTCGCGATCCATTCCAGCGGGAGTGGGTGCTCAGTTGGCGGGTGGAGCCGAAGCGAGATACGTATGTCATACCCAATACCTCGTCGCTCCTCCTGGACCCGTCACCAGCGCCGCCCAACGTACCACTCTGGGAGCGGTTGTCGTCCAAGATGTGCATAGATGCTACCAAGAAGTGGTCTTATCCAGATATCGCGGTGCCGCCCAGGGAGTATCTCGATCAAGCCGAGATGAAGTGGGAGCGCTACGGCCTTTAGCATCAGCACACAGGAGGAAGTGGTATGTACGGTTGGGCTGGAAAGATGCTGCGGGTGGATTTGACCAGGGGGACGATTGAGCAACTGCCCCTGGACCCCAAGTTTGCCCGTCAGTTCCTGGGTGGGCGTGGCTTCAATTCGAGAATCCTCTACGACGAGGTTGATCCCCGCGTCGCAGACCCCTACGACCCGCGCAATGTCATCTGCATTAGCGCTGGCGCGCTAAGCGGGACCCTGGCTCCGTCCAGTGGCCGGGTCACTATCTCGGTGGGCCGTTCGCCGGTGACGGGCGTTTTTGGCGACGGCAACGCCGGGGGACACCTCAGTCCGGAACTGAAGTACGCTGGATTCGATTCGCTGGTCATCAAGGGCAGGTCCGAGAAGCCAGTCTACCTGGCCATTCACGACGATCGCGTCGAACTCCGCGATGCCAGCCATATTTGGGGCAAAGACGTTTGGGAGGCCGATCAGATCATCCGTGAAGAGATGGGCGACCCCCAAGCGCAGGTCTTCGCCATCGGCCCGGCGGGCGAGAATCGTGCCGCCATCGCCGTCACCATCTGCAATCTGACTCGCGGCCCTGGCGGCGGGGGCAATGGCGCCGTGATGGGGTCGAAGAACCTGAAGGCTGTTGCCGTGCGCGGCACCCGTGGTGTCAAAATCGCGGACCCCGACGCTTTTATGGCCGCCTGCCAGGAAGCGCACGGGCAAATCCGCAACCACCCTATCTTCGAATCCTATTCCAGGTACGGCACGCCGGTCCTGCTGGGTGTGTACAATGCCGGCAAAGCGCTTCCCGTCCGCAACTGGCAAGATAACACCTATGCCAACGCCGAAGAGCTGGATGGCCCCACGTTCGTCAAGAAACATAGCAAGAAGTCCAAGGCCTGTTTCGGCTGTCCCATGCACTGCAGCCATTATTATGTGGTGGAGGACGGGCCCTATGCCGGGACGGCCGCCGAGGGGGTGGAGTACGAGGCAACGGATGGCTTCGGCGCCAGGTCAGGCAATGACGATCTGGGGCTCGTGCTCTACATGAACAAGCTGTGCAACCTCCTTGGGCTGTGCGTAGTGCAGACATCGAACGTCATCTGTACGGCGATGCATCTCTGGCAAGATGGCATCATCGACGCCGACGACACCGGTGGCCTGGCCCTGGAATGGGGCAGCGCTGAGGCGATGATCGAGCTTGCCCACCAGGTGGCTTACCGTCGCGGGTTCGGCGCGCTCTTCGCCGATGGCTTTATGTCGATGGCGCGGCAGATTGCCGAGAAGAAAGGTCTGCCGGTCGAGCAGGTGGAGCGCTACATCATCCAGAACAAGGGGATGACGCTTTCCTCATACGACGCCCGCCCTTACAAGGGCGGAGCGCTCGAGGTAGGGACCTCGACGCGCGGGGCGGATCACCTGCGCGGCTTGCCTACCCTCGAGGTCTTTGCGCACTGGTACCGAGGAAAGCGCGAGGAAATCATCGCCGACCTGGACATTCCGCCGTCTATCGTGGACCAATGGATGGAGCTCGATCTGCTGGACCGGCACAAATATGCCGGCAAGGCGCATATGGTTCAGTTCTACCAGGATCAGTGCGCTGCCGCAGACGCGCTGGAAATCTGCAAGTTCATCACTTCCTGGCGCTTCGGCATCGGCCCGAACCGCATGGCGCGGCTGCTGAGCGCTGCCACGGGCGTGCCCTACACGTGGGAAGATATCTTGCGCTGCGGCGAGCGCATTTACGCGGTGGAGTACGCCATACAGCGACGGTTCGGCCTGCGACGCAAAGACGACTACCCACCCGTCCGCTTTATGGAAGAGCCCCTGCCAACGGGTGACGTGGTGGAGCGCGACGGCTACGAGCAAATGCTGGACGAGTATTACGCCGTGCGCGGCTACGACGCGGAGGGGCGCCCGACACGAGCTCGACTGGAGGCGCTGGACATGGCGAATATCGCCGACGATCTGGCGAATTACGATGCGCTGGGAGAATAGATAGGTTTCTTGCTATGCCACGTGTACGATTGAAGTATCTTGCACCCATCTGTGATATCACTGGGAAATGGGAGGAGGAAGCCACCGTTGCCGAGGGGACCACTCTGGCCGAGGTTATGGGGCAGCGCGCCGGCACTTACGGGGCTGAGTATCGTAAGCTGTTCTTTGACGCCACGGGTACATTCAAGCCGATGTTCATTGTATTACGGAACGATCAACCGACCGACGATTTCGCTGCCCCTGTGTGCGATGGGGACCGTTTCACCTTCGTGCCACCAATCGCCGGGGGATGAGCGGGCGGAGTTATAGCGTGGAAAACAGATTAGCTTTCTGGCTGCTGGCACCGTCTGGCAGCGACAAGCGAATAGGTGTCGCCCGCAAGCTGACGCGTCCTGGAAGCGGCGCAACTGCCGATGACACGGAGATGCGGCTGCGGCTGCGGGCCTTGCGCCAGGAGTGCCTTGAGCAGGAATCGGCGCTGCAGGCGCGTCTAGGAAGCGTATTGGCGCAAAGATTGGGGGGCGAGCCGCTGCTGGCGGCCGACGCCCGCGCTGCGGCGCGTCACGTATCTTCCATTTGTGGCTCCGCCAGGCAGATTGTGATCAACCGCTCCGCCACTGTCCAGGAACTGCTGCCGCACCTGGCTGCCCTGGGGATACGGGCGCGTGAGACATACGATGACCAGTATGTCCAGCCGACGAAGGCAGCGCGCCGTTACTGGGAGATCACACTGCCTGAGCCGGAGGCCGCGTGGGGTGCCCTGGCCACCTGCCAGCCCGGGCCAACGCCGGCGCCCGAGGTCGACTATGTGGCCTTGCTGGGAGTAAACGCTATCGCCGCCGATGATGGAGCGGTGTTCTTTGCACAGCACCTGCATAACATCGGCGAAATGCTCGCCCGCGCATCCAGGCTCATCCTGCTCGTCGGCACGAACAAGATAGCGCCAAACGCCGAAGCTGCGCAGTTGATCACCCTGGCGATAGCCCGCTTTGGCGCAGTGTCCATCGCCTTGAGCGTTGGCACCAGAGGTAGCGCAGCGCCTATCGCGCCATCGGCGTCCGCGACGCAGCAGCAAGTGAGCGTGATCGTTCTTGACAACGGGCGGCGCGCCTGGCTAGATGGTCCATTCCGCAGCCTGTTCACGTGCATTGGTTGTCGCGCCTGTGCTCAGGAATGTCCCACCTTCCCTTATTTCAGCGCAAGGACAGGCTGGACGCCCAGAGACTACCTGGCGGCGTTTCTACGCGGTGACAATCCTTCTCTGGGATTGTGTAGTTCCTGTGGGCGGTGTGGAGCTTTGTGCCCTCTAGGCATCGAGCTGCCGCCCCTTATCGCCGAAGCACGAAGCTCTAAGCGGGTGCCTGTTGCGGATCATCTCTATACGCGCATCGAGACGCTATTCAAAGTGTCGAGCGCCACGGCGCCGCTCAGCAACATCGCGCTGCGCACGGGCCTGGTCCGGGTGCCGATGGAGCGATTGGCAGGCATCGATCGCAGACGGCAACTGCCGGCTTTCTCTCACGCCACCGCGTACACAGCGCAGCCCCGCAGCGCTAGGCGTGTAGCGTACTACCGTGGCTGCTATGTGAGCTATAGTGATCTGGAGCTGGGCAAAGTGACAACGCGGATACTCGAGCATCACGGCTACCACGTCGTCGTCCCGCCGCAGACGTGCTGTGGCGTCGCAGCTTTTGCCTATGGTGATCGGGTGGCGGCGCTCAAGCAGGCCCGCAAGACAGTGAACGTTCTTTATCCGCTGGCCGCCGAGGGCCTGGACATTCTGGTCACCTGCCCCAGTTGCGGCCTGACGTTGAAGCGCGACATTCCCAGGCTTCTCGGCGGCTCGCCTGAGGCGCAACTGGTTGCCGAACGAACGCGCGAAGTCGCCGATTTGCTCCTGGAGCTCGACGGACGCGGGCAACTGCGTACGGACATGGGCGCTGTGCCCCTGACAGTCGGCTATCACGTGCCGTGCCACCTGCGGGTACGTGGCAAAGGCAAGGAAGTGCCGAGGCTGCTTGGTCTGGTGCCCGATCTGACGGTGCGTCCCATCGACCGCGGCTGTTGTGGGCTCTCTGGCTCTTTTGGCTTGAAGAAAAAGCACTACGAGATGTCGATGGAAATCGGCGGCGGGTTGTTTGCGGCGCTGCGCGAGGATGGCGTGCAGGAAGGGATCACCGACTGCGCAGTCTGCGAAATGCAGATGCGAGCCGGCTCAGGCTTGAAGGTGCGGCATCCGCTCAAGCTACTGTGGGAGGCATATGGCCGCGCGAGTTCTGAAGGCCAGCAAATCCAAGTCGGGTTAAACCAAGGGAGGGCAACATGTATTCCTACACTACATTGATCAAGGGCGCGCGCTTGATCGTCGAAACGTGCATGACGGTCCAGCCGGACAATAGCGTGCTGGTCATTGCCGACGAGGAGCATATGCCCGTTGCGCAGGCGGTAGCAGGTGCGGCCTATGCGGCCGGCGCCTGGCCGGTAGTTGCCAACGTCACTCCTCAGGTAACGGCGTGCCTGGCGTCGCTGAAAGTGCCTATGGAACCGCCGCCGCATCTTGCAGCGGCAATGCTCAACTCCGACGTGATCCTGATTGCCACGAACCTGGAGTGGGCCAATCGCTTCGCTCACGTCAACCCTGTGCGTCAGGCAGTGGACAGGGGGGCAAAGATCGCTTCTATCGAGGAAGGTATGGGAAGCTGGGACCTGACTGTCGCAGACATCCAGGAGACGGTGGGCCGTGCCGAGCGGATCATCGACGCTCTGCAAGGCGTCAACCGCGTCCGTGTCGTCACCGAGAAGGGGACCGATGTCACTGTCTCCATCGAGGGTCGTCCGCCACTCAAGGTCATCCCCATCAAGGAAGCTGGTGTGATGATGGGCCCCATACCTCTCTGGGGCGAAGTGGCCTACGCGGCGGTTGAGGACAAGACGGAGGGCGTCATCGTCGTCGACGGGATCATGCTGGGTGTTGGCGTGCCGGGAACGTTGCCCGAGCCACTACGGTGGGAAGTTAAGGGAGGACGCGCAGTGAGGATCACCGGCGGCGCTGCGGCTGAATCGCTGCTGAAGACGCTGGCAGGGTCCGATGCCAACGCCAATGTGGTGGCAGAGTTCGCCATCGGGACCAGCACGAAATCCTCGTTCGGCTCGCCCTCTGAGAAAGGGGCGCTGGGCACAGTGCACTTTGCTCTGGGCGATAATTCTCATGCCTATCCAGGAGGGCAGAGCCTGAGCAAGCTTCATCTCGACGGCTCTGTGCGCGACGTGACGATTGAGGCAGATGGGAAACTGATCGTGGAGCGCGGCGTGCTCAAGGTGTAGCCCAGCCACTATGGAAAGAGAAGCGAGTAAGGAGGGCATGTGAAAGAGAGCATCAAGGTAGTCTCGATGGATCAGGTCCCCGCCGTCCCTCTCGGCAATGGCAGTTGGTCGCGCCTTGTCCTGACGGGGGAGACCGTCGGGGCGCAGAAAGCGATGCTTGGCTACTCGGTCTTCACTCCGGGAACCAGCACACCGCAGAAGGTTCACGCCGAAGAAGAACTGGCCTATGTGCTCTGTGGGCACGGCGAGCTTACCATCGGGGATGAGGCCGTGGCTTATGGCCCGAGGTCAGCGCTCTACATTCCGGCCGGCGTGCCTCACGGCGTGCGCAATAGCGGGACGGAGGATGTAATTATGGTTTTCGTCTTCTCGCATCCGGGATATCCGCCCACTTCAGATGCTCCAACGCACGGAAGGTAGAGAGTATGCGTAACACAGAGAAAACAATCACCCTGCAGGGGGATAAGTGTACAGACTGCAAGATCTGTGAATTGACCTGTTCGGCGGTGAGGGAGCGCGGCTTCAACCGTGGCAAGGCGCGGCTGCACGTGGAGCGGCAAGATCTACTCAAGGTCTTATTGGACATATGCCGCCTGTGCGCTCATCCGGCTTGCGTGGTCGCCTGCCCCACTCACGCCATTGAGGTGGCCGATGGACTGGGCATTGTCTCCATCACGCCGGCTGATTGCACGGCCTGTGGGCTCTGCGTGAGCGCCTGCCCCCACAAAGCGCTGCGGCTCTGGCCGGGCAGGGACGTGCCGGCTGTCTGTGATCTTTGATCTCCTTTGGCAAAGTGCGTTGGGGTCTGTCCCTGGGGCGCGCTGGCGTTCGATTTTGACACCGATGCGGAGTGAGAGTGCTATGTATGCTCAAGGTGGCTACACAGGACAGTTGCTGAGGGTAAATCTGACCCGACGCGAGACACGTATCGAAGCGCTCGACCCACGGCTTGCCGAGATGTATCTTGGCGGTAGGGGACTTGGAGCTCGCCTGCTATACGACGAAGTAGGCCCAGAGGTCGACCCGCTGAGCCCGGAGAACAAGCTGTTCTTCCTCACCGGTCCCCTCGTCGGCACGCTGGCACCATCCAGCGGGCGTTACTGCGTCACCACCAAGTCGCCGCAGACGGGAATGTATCTATTCAGCATCTGCTCCGGCCATTTGGCAGCAGAGCTGAAGATGGCGGGGTTCGACGGCCTCATCGTCGAAGGTAAGGCAGATCAGCCGATCTACCTGCTGGTCACGAACGAGGGAGTGCGCTTTGCGGATGCGTCCCATCTGTGGGGTATGCATACGTTCCAGACGGAGGACGCGCTGCGCCGCGAGCTGGCGGGCCGAGGCGACGCAAAAGTGGCCTGCATTGGGCCGGCGGGCGAAAGACTGTGCCGCAGCGCCTGTGTCCTCAGCGAGCGGCGCGCGGCCGGCAGAGGTGGCCCTGGTGCAGTCATGGGCTCCAAGAACCTAAAGGCCATCGCGGTTATCGGCCGCCAGGATGTGACAGTGCACGACCTACCTGATTTCCTGCGCAACGTGAGCGAGGCCTGGAGGCGCATCGATGACACTCCGTTCCTGCGCCAGGGGCTCTCTCGCTACGGCTCGGCAATCTCCGCGGGCCTGGTGAGCGAGACTGGCATCCTACCGACGCGTAACTGGCAGACAGGCGTGTTCGAAGGCGTGCAGGGGCTGCTGCCCAGGACGTTTCGCGAGCAGGTCGTGTTGAAAGACGTTGCCTGCCCATCCTGCCCCATCGCCTGCTCTAAGATCTGTCGTGGTGCCGATAGCTCTATCTCGGAAGGTCCCGAATACGAGACACTTTACGCTTTCGGATCGGCATGTGGCAACGGCGACATAGAGCGTGTGGTCCAGGCGGATATGCTGTGCGATCAATGGGGTATCGACACCATCTCGGCCGGCGTGACTATCGCCTTCGTCATGGAATGCGTGCAGCGCGGCCTGCTCGACTCGAAGCAACTGGACGGGCTTTCTGTGGAGTTCGGCCGCGCGGATGTGTTTCCCGAGTTGATTCGCAAGATGGCGCTGCGCGAGGGGATCGGCGACGTTCTAGCGGATGGCGTCGAGCTGGCGCGCCAGCGTCTTGGCATTGGGGACGATTCCTTTGCTATGCACGCTAAAGGTATGGAACTGGGTGGCTACGACCCAAGGGGCGTCAAAGGCCAGGCGCTCGTGTTTGCCGCCGGCCCGCGCGGCGGCTGCCATCACGCCAATGGCTATGTCATCACGGCCGAGATTGCCAGCGGGAAATGGGACCGCTTCGCCGTTGCCGGCAAGGGCGGACTGGTGAAGCAGGCGCGCGACACGCGCATGATCTTCGATTCCGCCCTTTACTGCGCGTTCGCCGGCATCGCGGGCGGGCTTGAGGTCGCTGCGCTCTTGCTGAGCCCGGCGATAGGAAGGCAGCTTGACGTAGCCAGCCTCGAACGCCTGGGCGAGCGATGCAGCAATGTGGAGCGGGCCTACAATGTGCGTCAGGGCCTGCGCCGCAAGGAAGACGCGCTTCCCGGCAGGCTACTGCGAGAGCCTATGCCAGAGGGGCCGTCGCAAGGACAAGTGGTCGATCTGGATGCCTTGCTGGACGATTTCTACGCCGCGTGCGGCTGGGATGTTGCGACAGGCGTGCCAACTAAGGAGCGGCTGGAGTCGCTGGACTTGCCAGATATCGCGGCAGACCTGGCATCTTTGGATCTAACATCGCTGGGGGCGAATGGCACAGCGCAGACTCAGGGGATCGAGGAGGTGTGAGTTGGAAAAAGTACTCGTCGCGGACTACCAGAAGTGCACTGGGTGTCGCACGTGCGAAATGGCTTGCTCTTTAGCGCACGTGCGCGAGTGCAATCCGGCGAAGTCCGCTGTGCAGATCGTGAAGTGGGAAGCCGAAGGGCTGGATGTGCCGATCATCTGCCAGCAGTGTGCCGAGCCTGCCTGCGCGGGCATCTGCCCTGTGCGAGCCATCAATCGTGATGCAGCTACGGGCGCCCTGACGATAGACTACGACACGTGCATTGGGTGTCGTATGTGCTTGATCGCCTGCCCATTTGGCGCGTTAGCCTACGACGTGGACAGGCGACGACCAATAAAATGCGATCTCTGTAATGGGGATCCCAAGTGCGTGCAGTTCTGCGAGCCTCGCGCCCTCACCTATAGCTTGCCAACCGAGGTGGAATATGCGCGCAAGCGCTTGGCGGGAAGGCGCCTGGCGGAGGTCACCGCACGGTCAACCAGCCTGCCCTAGACAGTCGCAAGCAATGTGATGACGTTATGGATGGCTATCTGATCGTGCACTATTGAGAGAGGAGATCAGGGATGATCATTGGCGTGCCAAAGGAGATCAAAGATCACGAATATCGCGTCGCTCTAACACCGGGAGGCGCAGCGGCATTAATACATAATGGACATCAGGTCCTGGTGGAGGCCGGAGCAGGCCGCGGTAGTGGCTTTGCGGACGAGGAGTATGTTGCCGCCGGAGCGAAGCTGGTAGACAGCCATGCAAAGGCGTTCGCCGCAGCCGAGATGGTCATCAAGGTAAAGGAACCGCTGCCCGAGGAGTATGGACTGCTGCGGGAGGGGCTTATCCTCTTCACTTATCTGCACCTGGCGGCAGTTCCTCAATTGGCCCGCGTGCTGTTGGAAAACAAGGTTGTCGCTGTTGCCTACGAGACGGTGGAGCTGTCTGATGGGTCGCTGCCCTTGCTCACGCCTATGAGCGAGGTGGCTGGTCGTATGGCGGTGCAGGTAGGCGCGTATTATCTCGAGAGACTCAATGGAGGCCGCGGTGTGCTCCTGGGTGGGGTACCTGGCGTTCCCCCAGCTAACGTGGTGATCCTGGGCGCCGGTGTGGTGGGCAGCAACGCGGCACGCGTGGCGCTAGGCATGGGCGCGAATGTGATCTTGATCAACCGTGGCCTCGAGCGCCTGCGCTATCTCAGCGAGGCGCTGCACGGCAATCTGGTTACCCTGGCCTCCAATCCCTATAACGTGGCCGAGGCGGTGCGCCACGCAGATCTGCTCATCGGCGGGGTGTTGATCACTGGCGCTAAGGCGCCACGTCTGGTGACGCGTGAGATGATTGGCACCATGCCGCCGGGCAGCGTCGTGGTCGACGTCTCGGTCGATCAGGGGGGCTGTGTTGAGACCTGCCATCCGACGACGCACAGCGATCCTACCTATTTTGTGGATGGAGTGCTACACTATTGCGTCGCCAACATGCCGGGCGCAGTGCCGCGAACTTCGACGATTGCGCTCTCTAACGCGACGCTTTCTTACGCGCTGCAGATAGCCGATCGCGGACTGGTCGGGGCGGTGCGACGCGATCCGGCTTTGGCGAAGGGGGTAAACGCCTGCCGCGGTTTTCTCACTCACGAGGCGGTGGCGGCGGCGCTGGGGTTACCTTACCACCCGTTGGAGCAGGTGCTCTCGTAGGTAGATTCTTGTTGTGGGAGGAAGGAGAATGTCGACACGCGTATATCTGCTAGATAACGGAACGTTGGCCATCGACCAGTCTTTCTTCACTTGGAACCACGGGCACGGCAAGGAAATACGCTTTCCTGTTTACGCGGTATATATCGACCACCCGCAAGGGAGGATCCTTGTGGACACCGGGTTTGATAAAGATTGGGTGGAGCGAGTGCTTCCCTTCGAGAAGCCACAACAAAGTCCCGATCAAACAATTGCGGTCCAGTTACGCAAGCTAGGTGTTGCCCCCGACGATATCGACTACGTCGTCAACTCACACCTGCACTTTGACCATTGCTGCGGAAATCGCCTTTTCCCGAACGCGACCTTTGTTATGTCGAAAGCTGAGTTGCGGCACGCCTTCGTGCCTGACCCGTGGGAGCGGCTGGGCTACGATCGCACGCTCGTAGATATGCCAGGGGCAAAGATGGAGCTACTCGAGCTCAACGGTTATGACTACGAGCTCGTCCCCGGAGTGACGTTGATCGAGACGCCTGGCCATTCAGCCGGCCATCTGGCGGTCGTCGTCAAGCTGGGCAGCGAGCCGCCCATAGTGTTTCCTGTCGACATAGCCTGGAGCAAGGAGAATCTGGAACAAAAACAACTGATGGGCCTGCATATCGATCCAGCGGAGCTGCTGCACTCGATGGTGAAGGTCCAGAATATCGCCTACCGCCTGGGCGGGCGCATCTTCTACCCGCACGATCCCGAGGAGTTCAAGGGCTACCGCAAGGCGCCTGAGTTCTACGAGGGTTGATCGGGCAAGCCACCTAAAGCTGGCGGAGGATTGGCGGCTTCTTCCTGGCAACCTCCGTTTCTGATTCACTTGATGGGGACTGTGAAATGACATCTCGCGCGGGCATCGACAGTTCGACAACGGATAAGGCAGGCTCTCAGGATAGCCAGAACGTCCTGGTAGAGATGCGAGGTATTACCAAGCGCTTCCCCGGCGTCGTCGCCAACGATGGCATCACGCTGACCATACGGCGTGGGGAGATTCACGCCGTCTTGGGCGAGAACGGTGCGGGTAAGACTACCTTGATGAATATCCTCTCAGGAATGGTCTGCCCTGATGAGGGGACCATCGTCATCCGTGGCCAGGAGGCTAATATCGAGTCTCCTCAGGATGCGCTGAGGCACAGGATTGGCACAGTCTATCAGCATTTCACCCTCGTCCCGAACCTGTCCATAATCGAAAACGTCGTTCTCGGCACCCCCTCCCGTTTCGTCCTGGCTTTGAACCAGGCTGAGCAGCGGCTGCGGGAGATGCTCGGCGGCTTCGAGCTGACCGTGCCTCTCCAGACGCAGGTGCGACACCTCTCGATCGGGCAGCAGCAGCGAGTGGAGATCCTTAAAGTCGTTTTCCGAGGCTCGGAAGTCCTGCTGCTCGACGAGCCGACCTCGGTGCTGACCCCTGTAGAGGTCAAGGAGCTTTTCGGTATCTTGCTTGGGCTCAAGGCCCAAGGCGTGTCGCTGGTGCTCATCACGCATAAACTTGAGGAAGCCCTGGAGGTCAGCGACCGCATTACGATTCTGCGCCAGGGGAAGAATGTGGGTGAGCTTGGACCTGCCGCGCTTGCTGGCAAAGACGACGTCGAGCTGAAGCAGCGAATCGTGGACCTTATGTTCGGGGGCCTTCCCCCCCAGGAAAATGGGGGGCGGGCCAAGATCGCGGCCGCGCCGGCGGTCCTCTCGCTACGTGATATCACTGCCCTTGGCGATCGTGGCACGTTGGCTGTGCAAGAGATGTCCCTGGAGCTGCGCGCCAGTGAGATCTTCGGCATTGCGGGTGTTGACGGCAACGGTCAGAAGGAGCTGGCAGAGGTCATCGCCGGCCAGCGCCTGGCTGTGAAGGGTCGCGTGACGCTCGATGGAGTAGAGATCACCAATTGCGGTACGTCTGCCGCTGTAAAGGCGGGCATTGTGTACGTAAGCGATGACCGCTTAGGAGAGGCTTCTGTGCCGGCGGGAAGCGTGGCTGATAACCTGGTCCTCAAGGCAATAGACAGAGCGCCCTTCTCGAAGCGGGCTATGCTGAACTGGAGCGCCATTCAAGCCAATGCGCTGCGCCTGATCCACGAGTTTGAGGTCAAAGCCCCGGGGCCGTGGACCCGACTCTCCACGCTCTCAGGGGGCAACATTCAAAAGCTTCTCCTGGCCCGCGAGCTAGCCCTGCAGCCCAAGGTATTAGTGTGCAACAAGCCCACACACGGGCTTGATCTGAAGACAGTCCGCTTTGTCCTGCAGACGCTGCGAGCGCAGGCGGATAAGGGCACCGTGATTGTGCTGATTTCGTCGGAGTTGGACGAGATTCTGGCGCTCAGCGATCGCATCGGGGTTATGTACAACGGTCGGTTGCTGGCCACTTTCGAGCGGGACGAGGCGGACTTGGAGACCATTGGCCATTTGATGCTTGGAGTGAGAATTTGAACAGACGGAGTTTCGTGTCAGCCATCACACCGGTCATCAGCTCTGGGTTGGTCATCGCGGCAGCCTTTCTGGTCGGCGCCATCCTTCTGAGTCTTCTGGGCAAGAACCCGCTTCAGGCCTATCACGTGCTCATCAGCCGGGGGCTGGGGAGCTCGTTTGGTGTGAGTGAGACGCTAATCAAGATGGCGCCGCTGCTCATCGTGAGCGCCGGGCTGTTGATCGCTCTCAAGGCCAGCGTGTGGAACATTGGCGTCGACGGCCAGTTTCTGGTTGGTGCGTGCCTGGCGGGCGTTGTGGCGCCAAAGCTTGCGGGCGCTATTCCTCTCGTCCCGATGTTGTTCATCTCCGCCCTCGCGGGTGTATTGGGAGGCATGTTATGGGGCGTTATCCCAGCGCTGCTCAAGGTGCGCTATGGCCTCAACGAGATCATCACCACGATTATGATGAACTACGTAGCCGTTTATCTGACAAGCTGGTTGGTGAAAGGGCCGTTTAAGGATCCGCAGGTGGTGCCGCCGCAGACGGCAGTTGTCCCCGAGGCGTTTCGGCTGCCGCCGATTCCGTTCACTCCGGTTCACATCGGGCTCCTGGTGGGGCTGATCGCCGTGTTGGTGGTTTATCTGTTGTTTCGCAACACCACTTTCGGCTTCAAGCTGTGGGTGCTCGGGCAGAATCCGCGAACGGCTATTCACGCGGGCATGCGGGTCAGCCGTCTCACCGTGCTGGCCCTGTTGCTGAGCGCGGGTTTTGCCGGGCTGGCTGGCGCCAACGATGTCCTGGGGGTGAAGGGGATGTTTCAAGGGGAGTGGAACCCTGGATATGGGCTCACAGGCTTCGCCTTGGTCTTCCTGGCGCGCCTCGACAGCCTTTGGGTGGTGCCCTTTGCGTACTTCTTCTCCTTCCTGCTCCTTGGGGGAGAGATAATGGCTCGTTCGGCGAACATTCCGGTTTACTTTGTGGACGTGCTGGAAGGGTTGATGCTGGTGTTTTTCGCGGTCGGCGTATACTTGGAGCGCACGCTGGCGGAGCGGGATCGCCGGCGTGTGCCTGCGACTCAAGGAGGATAAATGAGCGCCGTGCCCTTAGAAGGTTTCACGACTGCGCTGCTGAGCGCAGCCTTGATTGCGGCGGTGCCGCTGTTGTTGGCTGCCCTCGGGGAGACTTTTGCCGAACAGGCAGGGCTTCTCAACCTGGGACTGGAAGGGATGATGCTGACCGGTGCGTTCGCCGGGTTTTTCGTAGCTCTCAATACAAACAGCGCCTACGCCGGCCTTGCCGCTGGCCTTGGGGCTGGAGTGTTGTGGGGTCTTCTGTTCGGCTTCCTCGCCATCAGCCTGCGCGTCGACCAGGTTATCCTTGGGCTGGCGATCACGATTCTGGGCGCTGGCCTGACTGGTTTCCTTTTCCGAAGCCTCTACGGCGCGCGGTTCCCTACGCTAGACGTGAGCTTGCCGAAGGTGGCGATCCCTCTGCTAGCAGAGGTCCCTATCGTGGGGCCGGCCCTGTTCAGGCAGCAGGTTGTCGTGTATCTGACGTGGGCGCTCGTCGTCGTCTCCAGCTTCGTGCTTTCCCGCACTCGCTTTGGGCTCGAATTGCGTGCCGTAGGCGAGCATCCTTTTGCCGCGGATGCTGCTGGGGTGAAGGTGTTTCGCATCCGCTACCTGGCGATCGCGATCGGTGGGGCTATGGCCGGCCTGGCCGGGGCCTTCCTGTCTGTGGCCGATCTCAATTTCTTCGTGCCAGGAATGACTGTGGGGCAAGGTTTCATTGCTATTGCCATCACCATGCTGGGCAAATGGAAGCCTGGCCGGGTTTTCGTCGGCGCTCTGCTGTTTGGCAGCCTGCGGTCGCTGGCCACTGGGCTGCAGGTCGTCGGGGTTGCGGTTCAGCCAGAGTTCATTCTTATGCTCCCATACCTGGGGTTGATCGTGGCCCTGGTGCTACTGGCTGGTCGCACCGCTCTGCCTGGTGCGCTAGCCATACCATACGAGCGCGGCCGCCGATAGGCTTTGCCGGAGAGGGGGTGAGATCGAGTTTCGCTGATCGTCGCTTTTTTCGCGGTTCACTGTTATCGCAACGGTGTCACAGGGTCGTAATTCACCCAGCCCAAGAAAGGGACAAGGAGAAAAAGTCGTGAAGCATCAGAAACATTGCTACTACTGGTTGGTCTCTGCATTGGTACTATTGCTAGCAGTGGGTCTAACAGCGTGCGCTGGAGGCCAGCCCGCGCCCACCCAGGCGCCGGCCGTTACTAAAGCCCCAGTTGCCCAGCCGACTGTGGCCCAGCCTCCAGCGCCTACGCAAGCCGCGGCGGTCAAGCCAGCGGCCACGCAGGCTCCAGCCGCGTCTGCCGGCGCGAAGGTAAAGAAGGTGGCCATCGTCATACCCGCCAGTCGGACCGACCATGGCTGGAACCAGCAAGGTGCAGACAACCTGACCAGCGTTGGCAAAGAGCTGGGGATCACAGCAGAGGTGGCGGAGAATCAGGGATACGGTGATATTACGCCGGTCCTGCGGGATTTGCAGGACAAAGGCTTTGACCTGATCATCTGCCACGCCAGCGGCTATCAGACAGTCTGTCCCGAGTTTGCGAAGAAGACTAAGGTCAAGGTAGCGGCTATCGAGAACCAGGCCGCGGTGACGCCTGGCTTGATCTCCGACATTGAGACCCAGGCCCAGGAGGCCGCCTACCTGGCAGGCGTTCTCGCCGGCAAAATGACGAAGTCTGGAACGGTCGGCGTCGTCACTTCGGGAGAGCCACCCACCTGGAACTACATGACAGTCGGCTTTGCCGAGGGCCTGAAGGCGACGAAACCCGACGCGAAGTTTCTTTACAGTGTGATCGGCGAGGCCGCCTACGAAGATGCGGCGGGCGCCAAGCGCGTGACAGCATCTGAGCTTGCCGCCGGAGCGGATATCATCTTTGGCATGGGAGATGGCGCCTCATTCGGAATGGTCCAGGCGGTTGAGGAACACAATGCCAAGGGTGGTGCCAAGGCGTGGTTCATCGACGTCATCGGCGACAAGCGGGATATCGACAAGAGCAAGTTGCTACTCTCATCGGTGCTCTTCGACTACAGCGGTATCTACAAGCAGATGATCAAGGATGTCGAGGCAGGCACCTTCGGCAAGGTGTACACGATGGATGTGAAAAACAATGGGGTCCACCTGCTGGATCTGCCGCCAGGAGTGCCGGCCGATGTGGCGGACGCCGTTCAGAAGGCCAAGGCCGAGATCGTCGCCGACAAGTTGAAAGTCTCGGCTATTAGCGATTCCCAGAAGATGCGCGCTCGCATCAACGAGCTGTTCCCCAAGAGGTAAGTGAATTAGGGCGTGGGGGGTTACCCCTGGTCTCGGCGAACACCGCCCGAGACCAGGGGCTGAGTACCAGTCGCCGAGAAACGTTCGCGATGTGATAATAGGGGGTAAGACCAATGAAGAATTGGCCCAAGATGAATCTGGCAGCAGGGCCCGTCGAGCTGACAGAGCGCACGCTGCGAGACCAGTCGCGACCTGTGCTGTATCACTATGATCCGGCCTTCATCGAGTTGTTCGAGCACACCAGCGCCCTTCTCCAGAAGGTCTACCAGACCCGCTACGATGTCATCATTATGCAAGGCGAGGCGATCCTCGGTCTGGAGGCCGCGGCGGCTTGCTTGATCTCTCCCGGCGACAAGGTCCTGAACCTCGTATCCGGGGTTTTCGGCAAATGGTTTGAGCTTTTTATCGAGAAGTACGGCGGCGAGGCCGTGGAGCTGGCAGTTCCCTACAACGACGCCGTGGACCCAGAGGATGTTCGCGCTGCACTCAAGCGAACCCCTGGCATAAAGTTTCTTTCCGTGGTTCACTCCGAGACCCCTTCGGGCACTGTGAACGCGGTGCAGGCCATCGGTCCCATTGCCAGGGAGTTCGGTGTCCTCACCATTGTGGACACGGTTTCCGGTTTGGGCGGCGAACCGCTTTGTCCGGAGGAATGGGGGATTGATGTGGCCGTGGCAGGCCCTCAGAAATGCCTGGGCGGTCCGCCTGGTCTATCCCTCATGGCTATCAGTCCTGAGGCATGGAAGGTCATGGAGGGCCGCAAATCCCCGGTCCGCGGAAGCTTTCTGTCGATTCTGGACTGGAAAAATGCGTGGCTTGAGCAGCAGCGCTTTCCCTACACCCCATCGGTCAGCGATATCTACGCGCTGGAGTCGGTGCTGAGCCAGGTCCTCGAGGAGGGCGTGGCACGCTATGCGGCAAGACACGCGGCGATCGGGCGGGCTTGCCGGGCAGGTATCAAGGCTCTCGGATTGTCACTGTGGGCAGCCCACGAGGAGATTGCGGGCAACGCCGTCACGGCGGTGAAAATACCGGAAGGACTGAGCGACAAGCAACTCAGGGGCCATATGCGGGAGCGGTACGGGGTGATGATCTCCGGCGGCTATGGAGAGCTGGCGGGCCAGTTGTTCCGCCTTGGCCATATGGGGAAGGCAGCGCATCCGACCTACCTGGCAGCTCAGTTGGCTATCCTGGAGCGCACCCTGGCCGACCTGGGGTGGCCGATAGAGCTTGGGACAGGCGTTGGGGCGGCAATGGCTACCCTGAATGATTGGGATGACAGCAAATAGAACAAGCACGTGCGAGACGACTGAGGAGAAAAGACGAATGACTGGAGACGATGTGCAAATTGTAACTGTGGTCGGCGCCGGGACGATGGGGCCGGGCATAGCGGTGACGTTCGTCCGCAATGGGTTCGATGTCCGCCTGACCGATGTGAAGCCAGAGGTGTTGGAAAAGGCAAAGAGCACGGTAGACCAGGTCTACAAGACGCTGGTTAATGACGGCTTCATCAGCGAAGCCGATGCCGCATCTGGGCGCGCCCGTCTCACGTTTACCGATAACCAGGAGGAAGCGCTGCGCGGCGCCGACTTTGTCATCGAGGCGATCCCAGAGAAGCTGGAGATCAAGCAGGCGTTCTTCCGCGATGTGGAAAAGAAAGTGCGTGAGGACACCATTCTCGCCTCTAACACCTCGGGTATCCTGATCACCAGGCTTGGCGAAGTCGTGCAGCGGCCCGGGCGGGTGGTCGGCATGCACTGGTCGAATCCGCCGCACCTCATCCCCGTGATCGAAGTGATAAAAGGGGCGCTGACCGACGACGCTACAGTGGAAGCTACCACGCGGGTGGTCGAGCGGATTCAGATGTTGCCGGTGCTGGTGCGGCGAGATGTCCCTGGTTTCGTGCAGAACCGCATCCTGTACGCGATTATGCGCGAGGCGCTCCATTTGTTGGAGGAAGGCGTGGCTAGCGCGAAAGACATCGACGCCATCGCCAAATGGGGCATCGGGTACAAGCTATCGGTCATTGGGCCTCTGGAGTTGCTTGACGTGGCCGGACTTGATATCTATCAGAGTGTGGCCAGCTACCTCAACGCCGATCTTTGCGCTGCCGACAAAGTCAGTCCACTTATTGCCGAGAAGGTCCAGCGTGGTGAGCTGGGCATCAAAACGGGACGGGGGCTGTTTGAGTACAAGGCCGATGAGATTCCAGCGCTCGTGCAGCGGCGAATGCGGTTGCTGCTCAGCGCCAAGAAGGCGCTAGCCGGCACGTCGCGGTGAGGACAAGCTATAGATTCAAGATGGGGAGGAGAAGAGAGGTGTACAAGTTCTTATTGACGTTGCTGGTCCTGAGCCTGGGATTGTCTGCCTGCGGTGGCGCCGCTCAGCCGGCAAAGGAGGCTGCTACCGCCGTGGCGAAGCCGACAGCGGCGGTTGGCGGTGCCCCGACTAGCGCGCCCTCGAAGGGACAACCGGCCACGGCCAAGCCGGTGAAAATCGGCGTCCTGAACCCAACCACTGGCGCATTTGCCTCGTTTGGCAAGGATGTTAACAGCGGAATCGAGTTGTTCTTCAACTCCGTCGGCAACAAAGTCGGCGGCACGCCCGTCGAGCTGGTCTTCGCCGATACCGCTGGGGAGCCACAGCAGGCGCTTGAACAGGCAAGACGCATGGTCGGGCAGGAGAAGGTTGACATCTTGATGGGCATCGTCAACTCGGCTGTCGTGCCACCCTTAGCGCAGTTTGCCGACCAGCAAAAGGTCCCGCTCATCATCACGATTGGCGGAGCGAGGGTGGCGACCGGGCCGAACCGCAGCCCGTTTGTGTTCCGCACCGCGATGGCCAACGGTCAGCAAGATCGCCCGCTCGGCTGGTATGTGGCTTCCAAGTTGGGGTTGAAGCGGGCGGCGACTTTCGCCTGGGACTTCCTTGTCGGGGAGGAACGCGTGGCCGGGTTCGCCACGACATTTGCCAAGGCCGGGGGGACGATTGTCACGCAACAGAAACCGCCATTGGGCACGACCGACTATGGCCCGTACGTCAGCAGGGTAAGCCCAACCGATGTGGACGTGGCGTATGCTTTCTTCTCTGGACCAGGAGCGATAGCTTTTGCGCAGCAAATGCGCCAATTTGGGCTGACGCCAAAGCTGCAACTGGTGGCCCCGGACTACTTCACATCGGGCACTCTCAACTCGATGGGAGACAACGCCCTGGGGCTCGTCCAGGGAGCCCAATACGCGCCAACGATCGACAACGCGGAAAACAAGAAGTTCGCGGAGCTTTACAAAGCCAAGGGGGGTGGGGAACCAGGCGCTTACGTCGAAGAGGGATTCCTGGGAGCGTCTGTAGCTGCCCAGGCGATTCAGGCTGTCGGCGGTGATCTTCAGGACAAGCAGCGTTTCCTGGACGCTCTTGCCAAGGTTAAGTTCAACGGTCCGAGCGGCCCGTTCCGCTTCGACGAGCACGGCCAGGCAGTTCGTAACGTGTATATCACGCGTGTGATCAAGCGCGCCGACGGCGGACCTATGCAGCAGGTCATAGATGTCGTGGAGAATGTCTCACAGGACTGGATGCCGTAATCGGCAACATCGCTCACTGTCCGAGTAAGGATTTCAGCGTATGCGTTTTCTGGTTTTTCAGACCCTCAATGGCTTGACGACTGGGGCCCTCTTGTTCTTCATAGCAAGTGGGCTCACAGTGGTCTTTGGTTTGATGCGCATCCTCAATCTCGCACACGGAGCGCTGTTCCTGCTCGGAGGATTCGTCGGCTTCACCGTGCAGATGGCAACAGGGAGTTTCGTGCTGGCTGCCCTGGCAGGAGGGGCTTCCGCGGGCTTGCTGGGGCTGGTCACGCAGCAGTTGTTTACTCGCACGCTGCTGCGCAGCGCATTTAATCAGGTCCTCTTGACGCTGGGAATTGCCTTCATTCTGGACAATGCAATCCTGGTGATTTGGGGCGGCGTGCCCCGCAGTCTGCAGCCGCCCCTGGTTTTGAGCGGCTCGATCTCCGTCCTCGGCGTGATGTATCCCGTGTATCGCCTGTTCCTGATCGGGCTTGCCCTTCTGGCGGGAGCCGCGCTATGGTCGTTCTGGGAGCGATCGCGGCTTGGGGCCGTGATACGGGCGTGCGTCGACGACCGTCCGATGGCGGCGGCAATGGCAATTCGCGTCGACATGGTCTTCGCGTGTGTGTTCACCGTGGGTGCGGCTCTGGCGGGCATTACGGGCGTGCTGGGGGGGCCGGTGCTGGGCCTGTCGATCGGGCTGGACTTCGACGTCTTGCTGCTGGCTGTGGTCGTGGTAGTGGTCGGTGGTATCGGCAGCCTTAGCGGTGCTTTCATAGCTAGTATGCTCGTGGGGCTGATCGATAGCTACGTGAAGGCATCCTTTCCTGAGCTCAGCTACTTCACCCTCTTCGCGCCGGTGATCCTGATCTTGCTTGTGCGGCCCGCGGGTCTGTTTGGGAGAGCAACTAACGAATGAAACGCGATGCTCTGATCGTGCTCATTGGCCTCGTCCTGGCCGCTCTGCCGCTGGTTGCGGATAGCTATTGGCTCGGGCTTCTCACGCAGGCATTGATCTTCGGTGGGTTCGCCATGGGGCTGGACCTGCTGGTGGGCTACGCTGGCATGGCGACATTGGGCCACGGGGCCTTCTTCGGCATTGCCGGTTATGGCACGGCGCTGGCTATCACGCGCTGGGGCATTAATCCTTGGCTGGCCGCGGGGATAGGCATCGGGCTTTCGGTGGCCGTGGCGCTTGTGTTTGCGCCCCTGGTCGTGCGGGTGCGCGGCCTGGCCTTTCTCACCGTCACCCTGGCCTTCGGGCAAGTGGCGTGGGGGCTGGCGACACGCGGCGGGACGTTCACTGGTGGTGAGAATGGCATTGCTGGCATTGGGCGCCCTTCGCTCGGCCTGGGGCGCTGGGACCTGCAGGATCCGGCGGCATTCTATATATTCACGCTGCTTTGGGTGGTCCTGCTGACGGTGGTGATTAGCCGCTTGGCGGCCAGCGCGGTGGGTATGAGCCTGCTTGGTATTCGGGACAGTGACACTCGGATGGCTGCTCTTGGCTATGATGTCCAGGCGCGTCGTGCCACAGCATTTGTCGCCGCGGCCAGCGTGGGCGCCGTCTATGGGACGTTGAGCACGTTCTTTAATGGTTTTGTCGGGCCGGGCTCGCTCGACTGGCGTCTTTCGGCTCAAATGCTGCTATCGGTGGTTATCGGCGGGGCGGGATCTCTTTGGGGACCGTTTGCAGGTGGCGCGGCGCTCCATGTGCTGAAGACCTATCTAACGGGGCAGACGGAACTCTGGGCCATGGTGTTGGGCATACTCTACGTCTTCACTGTGGTGCTGTTGCCTGGCGGACTGGCTTCCCTGCCGCACGAGTTTCGCTCTCTATCTCGCAGGTTGCGCAGGGACTGCGCGGCGTCCCCGCTAGGCTTGGACCCACGTACGGTGAGGGATCTATGAAGGAATCACCCGCGGCCCCTGTGCTGGCGGTGCGCGATGTCACGGTAAGCTTCGGTGGCCTGCTTGCCCTCTCCCACGTGCATCTCGAGATCCCGGCGGGGGCGCGTCACGGAATTCTCGGCCCCAATGGCTCTGGTAAGACGACGTTGTTTAACGTCATCACAGGCTTCGTTGCCCCGACTTCGGGCAGCATCGTGCTGCGTGGCATAGACGCGACGCGCCTGCCGCCCCATCGGCGTGTCCAACTCGGCCTCGCGCGAACTTTTCAGATCACCACACTGTTTCCCCTATTGACCGCGCTGGACAACGTGTTGATGGGTGCCCTCGTGAAATTGGGTAATCACCGTGGCGTCTGGCGCGCAGCCAGTCAGGATAAGGAGGCCAGAGCTGTGGCCGCAGCGCTGCTGGCCGAGCTGGGGCTGGAACACCTCGCGCAGCGCGCCGTGCGAGATCTTGGGTATGGGGAACAGCGACAACTGGAGATCGCCGTGGCGCTTGCCGCGGGCCCGCGGGTGCTCCTTCTGGATGAGCCAACCGCCGGGCTTTCGGCCGCCGAGACGGAGATGGTCAGCGGCCTCATCAGACGTCTTTCGTCTGAGCTCACCGTCGTTCTCATCGAACACGATCTCGAGGTGATCTTCGAGCTCGCAGATCATCTGACGGTCCTGTACAATGGGGAGCGTATCGCGGACGGCCCCGCGCAGGTGATCCGCGAGGACCCTGTGGTGAAGGGAGTGTACCTCGGTGGCAATTGAGCGACGCGCGGCCACGGAGCAAGCTGCGCTCAGCATCAAGGACGTGCACGCCCACTATGGCTCAAGCCACGTCCTTCACGGTGTCACGCTCGCGGTGCCGGCCAGAAAGGTTACTGCGATTGTGGGACGCAATGGTGTTGGCAAAACTACCCTGGTCAACACCATCATGGGTATTGTGCCGCCCACGGGCGGAAGCATCTTCGTCGGCGCAACTGATCTCGTCGGCTTGCCAGCCTATGGCCGAGGGCGGCTGGGCCTGGCCCTCGTGCCTCAAGGTCGGCGCGTGTTTCGCAGCCTGACGGTCGACGAACACCTCAGTCTTGCAAAGTCCGTGGCGGGCAATCCGTTCACTCGCGAATGGCTGTTTGGTCTTTTCCCTCGCCTTCAGGAACGCCGCGCAGCCTTGGCGCGCACGTTATCCGGCGGCGAACAATCGATGCTTGCCATTGCCCGTGCGCTGAGCACTAACCCAGGCATCCTCTTGATGGACGAGCCCACCGAGGGGCTTGCACCTCTTCTGGTGGACGCGGTGCGCAAGATCATTGTGACTATACGTGATATGGGGCTCTCGATCTTGCTCGTCGAGCAGAATCTGGCCTTTGCCCTTTCGGTCGCAGACCGCGTCGCCGTGATGAAACGCGGTGCAATCGTGCAAGTCTGCGAACGGGACGACATCGACGACGTGGGAGCGCTGAGCAATCTCATTCTGGGGAAGGCGGAGTGATCGCTTTGCTTGGAGGTCTGATGTGCTGAAGGTGAGAGTGAGGTTCTCTGGCCCTCTAGGCGCTCACGCGGGAGCGCCGTCCGCCGAGCTGGAATTGCCGCGTGCAAAGGCGACTGTAGCCGACGCGTTGGGTCAACTGCGTGTGTTGCATCCCTGGCTCAGCCAGGTCCTGGGGGAAGGCGAGGCAGACCTCACCAGGCACCTTCGCGTGTTCCTGAACGGTCGAGGGATACAGTTCCAGGGGGGTCTCTGCGCGATCCTGGCGGATGGCGATGAACTGTTGCTGGTGTTGCCAATTGGCGGAGGATAGGCGCTCAAACGTCCAACAGCGGCTGCCGCGCTGCGCTTCAGGCCGCAGCCCGAAAGCAGGCGCAGGCCAAACTTCGAACCGATAAGGAGGAACCTATGCTGGTCTTCGATGCTGACAAATGTGTCAACTGCCACTACTGCGAGAAAGTCTGCTCGTGCCGTTGGGTCGGGCAGATCAAACCCGCCGTGTCGGCCATTCAGATCGACCGGCTTGAGCGCTTCGGTCCCATCTCGGCGCGTGTGTGCGACCTTTGCACAGGTCGCGCCG
Source organism: Chloroflexota bacterium (assembly GCA_023480885.1). GTDB lineage: Bacteria > Chloroflexota > UBA6077 > FW602-bin22 > JACPRP01 > JAMCWX01. Next base: position 23,533 of record JAMCWX010000069.1, read on the forward strand.
CACAAGAGTGTATCGTTGCCTGCCCGACGGGAGCGCTAAAGCTTCAGGATGTGGTGCGATTCGACAAGGACCTGTGTACGCAGTGCCTGGCGTGTGTGGGAGCCTGCCCGCGGCACGCTGTGGCCTTTGACGAAGCGCAGGAGCGAATCGTGGTGTGCGACCTGTGCGACGGACAGCCCCTGTGTGCGGCCTGGTGTCCGGAGAATGTCGTCTCGATGGAAGGAGTGCCAGCATGAAATACAAAGGATACAAGGGCCAGATACTGACAGTAGATCTGACGACCGGCAGAAGCGCACGCGTGCCGCTGACAGACGAGCAAGCGGAAAAGTACATTGGGGGGCGGGGTTTGGCAACCCGCATTCTGTATGATGAGATCAAGCCTGGCATCGATCCGTTCTCGGTGGACAACAAGGTGCTGTTCATCACCGGCCCGGCGGCGGGCACGTTGCTGCCCACTTCCGCGCGCTTTGCGGTCGGCACCAAATCGCCTCTAACAGGCACGTTGACAGTCGGCTACGCTGGTGGCCACTGGGCCCCTGAGCTCAAGTACGCCGGATACGACGGCATCCTCATTTCCGGCGCTGCGTCCAGGCCAGTGTACCTCTACATTCGGGACAACACCGTCGAGATTCGCGACGCGTCGCACCTCTGGGGTAAAGATGCTTTCGAGGCAGAGGAGACCCTCAAGCGGCAACTTGGCCCGAAGTTCCAGATCGCGGGGATTGGCACGGCTGGGGAGAACCTGGTGCCACTGGCTTCCGTGATCCACGAGCAGCACGCGGTGGGACGCGGTGGCCCAGGTGCGATCATGGGGCAGAAGAATCTGAAGGCGATTGCCGTGCGTGGAACAGGTGGGGTCGAGATGGCTGCGGTGGGGATGGAAGCCATTCGCGAAGCCAGGATGTTCCGCGACACCATTTACACCAACCCGGTCAAGGTTTTCTTCCGCGACGCCGGCACGACAGGAATGCTTGCCAGCATCAACGACATCAAGGCTATGCCGACCCGCAACTTTCGCCAGTCGTATTTTGAGGACACCGACAAAATCGTCTTCGACCAGATGCGTAGGTACATCACCCGCTACGAGAGTTGCTCCGATTGCGTTGTCGTCTGTGGCAGCGTGGCCGAGATCGACGAAGAACACGTAAAGCTGCGGACCGAGCGCATCGAGCATCAGACCACGTGTGCTTTCGGCACTTACTGTGGCATTGCCGATCTGCCGGCTATCTTCGAAGCGGGTGACCTCTGCGACCGCTATGGCCTGGATACGATGAGCGTTGGCCACACCATCGCCTTTGCTATGGAATGCTACGAGCGCGGCCTGCTCACAGCCAGGGATACTGGAGGCATTGAACTCTACTTTGGCAATACGCGCGCGCTCAAGCCGCTGATCGAAAAGATGGCCAGCAAGGAGCCTGGCATCGGCGCGCTTCTGGCTCAGGGATCGCGCAAAGCTGCCCAAATCATCGGCGGTGATGCGCCCAGGTACGCCATGCAGGTCAAGGGCATGGAGATTGGCGCTTACGATCCACGCGGCTTCACGGGCATGGCGCTTAACCTGGCTACCGCCCAGCGGGGCGCCGATCACAACAAAGCCTTTACCATCGCGGCCGAGTTCCTTGGGGTGCTGGGCGACTTCGACCGATTCGACATCGCCCCCAAACCCGCGCTGACCAAGAAGATGCAGGACTCTACGGCCATCATCGACTCGATCATCATGTGTATGTTTACTGTGGACCTGGGCATCAGTGTGGAGTTATTTGCCAGGGCCGTCAACCTCGTCACTGGCATGAGCATTAATGAAAATGGCGTTTACGAGATTGGCGAGCGCATCAACAACCTGGAGCGGATGTTCAACGTGCGGGAGGGGATCAGCGGCGATGAGGACCTGCTACCTGCACGCTTTGCGCAGGAGCCTGATGCCACAGGACACACCGTGGACGTGAGCAGGATGCTGCCGGAGTACTACAGGTTGCGCGGCTGGGACGAGCGCGGCGTGCCCACAAGGGAGAAGCTCCAAGAGCTCGGCATCGTGCTGTAGGCGCGATAGCAAGCGCATCCATGTCCATCAGGCATCTCATCTTTATCTTGTGGTTGTCGAGCAGAACACAGGCGGGCACGTGACCGGTGACCTTGAACCGCCGCTAGCGCTGTGTTACACTTCGACCGGCCGAATCATATCTAGATGGGTGGACAAGGTCGTGCGCATTGGAATCGACGCCAGTCGAGCGACAGTCCGTGACAGGACTGGCACGGAGAACTACTCCCTTCGCCTCTTGAGCGAGCTGCTGCAACTGGACGCCAACAACGAGTTCGTCCTTTATTTTCGTGATCAGCCGGACCCCAAGCTGGCGGTCCCCGATCGCGACGGCGTCACGTGCCGCGTAATGACCTTCCCCCGGCTGTGGACCCACGTCCGCCTGTCGTGGGAGATGCTTACCAACTCGCTGGATGTCCTTTTCGTGCCTGCGCACGTCCTTCCTGTGATCCACCCGCCGCACACCGTCGTGACCATCCACGACCTCGGCTACCTTTATCATCGCCACGCGCATCGAACGGTCGACTGGTTGCATTTGCACGCGTCGACCCTCTACAACGCGCGCTCTGCCACCAAGGTTATCGCCGATTCCGAGGCCACGCGGCGCGACCTCGTCGAGAAATACAGCATCGACGCCGACAAGATAGTGACTATCTATCTGGCCCACGACGAGAACTTCAGGCCGGTCGAAGACCCGAACGTCGTGAGCGCTGCCCTCGAACGTTATGGCATCGAGGGTGAGTATTTCCTCTGCCTGGGAACGATGCAGCCCCGCAAGAACCTGTCCGGTGCGCTTTCGGCATACGCGATGATGAGAAGGCTGTCCGACGTGAAGCGTAAGCTGGTGATCGCCGGCAAGCGAGGATGGCTGTCGGAGGCCATTGTCAAGAAGGCCAGGGCTCTCGGCATCGAAAACGAGGTGATATTCACCGGCTACGTGGCCGAGGAGGATCTGCCGGCCGTATTGGGCGGGGCCACGGCCCTGGTATTCATGTCGCTGTACGAGGGTTTCGGGCTTCCTGCGCTGGAAGCGATGGCCTGCGGCACGCCGGTGATCGCCTCCAACGTTTCCTCGCTGCCAGAGGTGGTGGGGGACGCCGGCATTTTGCTCGACCCGCAGGATATCGCATCGGTATCTTCCGCTATGACGAGGATCGCGACCGAGCCGGGCCTGCGCGCCGAGTTGAGCGGCAGAGGCCTGGAGCGGGCTAGGCTGTTCTCCTGGAGAAGGTGCGCTGAGGAAACCTTGCAGGTGTTGCGCGAGGCCGCTGACTAAACCAGCTTCAAATTAGGGTACACATCCATATCCAGGCTATTCCTCTCTCCCTGCTGCAAATGGAAGTAGCCGCAACTGGCGATCATGGCCGCGTTGTCGGTGCAGAGGATCGGCGGCGGGAACTGCACGGTGACGCCCACTGTTTCGGCCATTCGTCGCCGCAGGCTGGCGTTGCTGGCCACGCCGCCGGCGAGCAAGACCATCTTCACGTCGAATTCCTCCGCGGCCCGGCGCGTTTTCTCCACCAGCACGTCGACCACGGCGTCCTCGAAGCTGGCGGCCAGGTTGCAGAGCGAGATGGTTTGCGCGACACCCTTCCCTTCACCTGGCGCTGGGCAGGGTGCCAGTTCTTTGCCTTCCTGCTGAAGCTTTTCGACCAGGCGAAGCACGGCGGTCTTCAGGCCGCTGAAGCTGAAGTCATACGATTGGCGCAGCCAGGCCCGTGGGAGTCGAACGGTATCGGGCTCGCCTCCTTGCGCCGCCTTTTGGATGGCTGGCCCGCCTGGATAGCCGAGCCCGAGGATGCGGGCAACTTTATCGAACGCCTCGCCAGCCGCATCGTCTCGCGTGCGCCCCAGCAGGCGGTATTCGCCATGGTTGGACATCAAGATCAGGTTCGAGTGCCCACCGGAGACTATCAGACAGAGCAGTGGGAAAACCGGCTCTTTGCCGATGAGCCAGTTGCCGTAGATGTGGCCCTCGATGTGATTGACGCCGATGAGCGGCAGGCCTCGCGCGAAAGCTATCGCCTTGGAGGCGTTGATTCCGACCAGCAGCGAGCCCGCGAGCCCTGGTCCCTTCGTCACTGCCACGGCGTCGAGGTTGGCCCAGTCCATCTTCGCCTCCCGCAGGGCCTGTTCGACGACGGGAGCTATCCATAACAAGTGCTGGCGCGAGGCGACCTCGGGCACGACCCCGCCGAAGGCGGCGTGCACCTCCACCTGTGAAGCAATAACGTTCGAAAGAACGCGACGTCCATCGATGACTACTGCTGCTGCAGTTTCGTCGCAGGAGCTTTCTATACCTAATACGTTCATACGATACTACTTCTCGATATCCGTGACGAACACTTTGCTGCCGCTGAGGGCGTAGAGCTTGCGCTTCCCTTCGTCTACGCTAATGCTCTTCAGGTTTTCAAAGATGTTGTCGCCCCCGCTGGAGCGGAACTGTCGCTCGAAGCGGCCGTCCTTACTAAATTGTACCACCCGCTCGTTGCCCCTATCAACGACGTACACCGAGCTCGTCGCCTGGGAGCTGTAGATGGCCGCTGGCGCCTTGAGCGGCGTGTCTGGCACGGAGCCCTCGAAGGGCTGTGGCCGTCCCGCGTAGAACCTTTCGATCTTGCCCGTGGAGTGCAGCAGATAGAGATTGGCCTCTATGGCGAAGTCGACCGCGGTCGATAGGTCTGTGGTGACTTCGGGGTTCAGATAGTCGTAAGGCGCCTTGTCGTATCCCGACGGGGTCGACAGATACCAGATCAGTTGCTTTTGCGCTGGATTCAGCATGTAGACGCTTCCGGCATAGCCCTCGGCATCCTGTATCCTAGCCGGCAATCCGACGATCTTGAGGGTGGACATCCCCTTCGCCGGGTCGTACTGGAACGCTGTCCCTTTATCGTCGAAGAAAACCAGGGCGCTGTTGGTGCGCGCTCCGCCGGCGGGCACCCAGGCCATGGTGACGATGCTGTTCACCACGGCGCTGCCGATCTTGTCCCCGCGCCTGGCGATCACCGGGTTCGAGGTCGATTCGAGGCGCGTGCCCGACTGGTCCAGGAGGTACTTGTATATGCGGTCGCCCCCTTTGTCCAGGATGTAAACGTCGATGCCCTGGATCAGCATTTTGACGGGATTGCTGTCCCTGGCGTCCTGTCCCAGATCGACGAGCCTGGTCGCCGAAGTCGACCTGGCCACGCTGCTGAGCTGGTCTAGCTCGCCGCGAATGCGCTGGCGCACCGCCGCGACGCTCTTGTCGTCGCTCCTCAGATTAGCTGCCTGGCTGGCGAGATCGTCGGCCTGCGCGAGCAGCCGCCTTTTCAGTCCGACGTCCTCTGTGGCCAGAGCGTCCTGTTCGCGTTGTTCGGCCTTCTGGAGGGCACTTGACGCCTGCTCTTCCTGTGCCTTCGACTGGAAGCCGCGCACAGCTAAGATGGTGCACGACGAGACAATCGCGAGCAGGACGATGGGCAGCGCGATGGCGAAGATGACGCGCTTGGGGTCCAGGCCCCGCTGGCGGATGCTATCGGCGATTCGGGAAAACACGCCTGGCGTGCTGCCGCGAGCCCGCCGGCGACGTCGATGCCTGTCGAGAGCTTCCTCTTCCGGTCCGTCTTCTTCGGCCCACCCCCGTCGCCCGGCGAGCGGTCTCGTATTTCCTGGCGGCATTGCGGAAGCTTCTGCCCTGTTTCGGCCAGGCGATCGGGTCGGGCGGACAGAGACGTCTTCCGAGACGTCCTCGTAAGCTTCGCGATTCGCGATGTGTCGCGGCGCCGCGGGATCCCGGTCATATCGGGAGGCCCGAGTCGTGGCGGAAGCACGAGGACCGCCAGTTCCAGAACGGCCCGCGCGTGGCCTTTGCTCCTGATCGCACTCCTCATCTTCGAGCGCTTCAGGCTGCGCGCTCGTTTCTTTGACGACGACGGCGCTGAAATCCTTTGGGTTCAGGCTTGTCTGATGCATGTGGAAGAGCCTGTCCGCGATGTCTTTGGCGTCGATGCCAGTGAGAGCTCGCGCCAGCTCTTCCCCGCTGGTGCAAACCTTCACCAGGGCAGGCGAGCAAATGAGCAAGACGTCGCCCTGTTTCAGCGCCTCGCGCGACAGCTTTACCTGGATTTCGCAATCCTGTCCCAGCACCGAGGCAAAGGAAGTTGATTTGGGAGGTGGCGGCTCGCCCAGCAAGGTGAACTCGCCATCGCGCATGCGGATGATCAGGCAGGGACCGAGCTGCGTCAGGTAAAGGTCCTGGCTGCGGGCGGCAAGCAACCCGATGCTGGCGCTGCGG
>JAMCWX010000020.1 GCA_023480885.1 Chloroflexota bacterium
CAACTGAAGCAAGATATGATCTCGCTGAAAGAGAAGCTCGAGCTCCTTTCCCAGCCCGGAGCTTTTTGTCCGCTGTGCGAGAGCGACCTCGGTCCGTCTGGTCGCGACAATCTGAAGGCCAGGCTCGAGGAGGAAGGACGCCGGATGGGGACCACCTGGCGTGACAACGACGCGCAGGCGAAGAAGCTGGAGCGTGAGGCTCAAATGGGACTGGACGAGATAGCGCGAATAGAGAAGTCGTTGAAGGATCGAGAAGCCTTGCAGCGACAGGTTGTGATGTTTGAGAAGAGCCTGGCCGACGCCCGCGAGGCTGAGGAGCAGTTGACACAGGTTCGCAAGCAGCTAGACGACGTGATCGGCCGGCTCGAACGCGGCGATTACGCCAGGCGAGAGCAGGAAGAGCTGGCGAATGTCCGAGCGCAAATGCTTTCCCTGGAGTACGACGAGGCACGCCATCGCGAGGTGAAGCAGCTCGCTTCAGCGCTTCAAGAATATGAAGGACTCAAGTCACGGGTTGAGACCGCCGCGGAGCGCGTTGGCGAGGAGCGTGCGGCGATGGAGCGCGTGCGAAAGGCTGAAGCTCGCTGGCGAGCGGTGTTGGACGACGATACGAGGCAGCGCGATCAGGTGCGAAGCGAGCTTCGAGATTTGCTGGACCTGGAGCAGAAGTTGCACGTCGCGCAGCAGAATCTTGAAGAGAGCATGGCTCAGCAGGCCAGGGCTCGCCAGGAGCTCGGCCAGGCGCAGCAGATGCTCAACTTCTGCCGCTCTCGCGAGCAGCAGCGCGAAGAGAAGCTAGCGGCACAGGTGAAAGCTTCGCAGGAAAAGGCCATTTGGGATGAGCTCAGGACTTCTTTCGGCAAGAACGGAGTTCAGGCGATGATCATCGAAAGCGCTATCCCCGAGATCGAGCAGGAGGCTAATTCGCTGCTGGCGAAAATGACCGACGGCAGGCTCCACGTCACGCTTGAGACCCAGAGAGAAAAGAAGGGTAGCGACGAGGTCACCGAAACCCTCGACATCCGCGTTGCCGACGAGTTGGGACTGCGGCGCTACGAGAGCTACAGCGGCGGCGAGGCTTTCAGGGTCAACCTGGCGCTTCGTATCGCGCTGAGCAAGCTTCTAGCGCGAAGGGCCGGCGTGAGACTTCAGACGTTAGTCATCGACGAGGGTTTCGGCACTCAGGACAGCTTCGGTCGCGAGCGCCTGGTCGAGGCCATTAACGGCATCAGCGGTGACTTCGAGAAAATCATCGTCATCACCCACATCCAGGATCTCAAAGACGCCTTCCCCGCGCGCATTGACGTCGTCAAAGACGTCGATGGCTCAAGGGTGGAGGTCGCTACCTATTGAATGTAGGTCAGGCCCGTCGTGGTCGCAATCCCAACGAGGACAATCAAACCATCGCCGGCTGGGGCAGTCGAACCACCGCCGGTAGGGGCAGGTTTCAAACCTCATCGATGCCTCCCTGGACCGCCGTCTGACGGCCTGCGCTTGCCAATCGACGAAAATGGTTTTCGTGCTTCCGCCGAGTACCTGGTCGGGAGTGGCTGTTGGCCGGGCACGAACGGAGCCCGCGAAAGCCTGGCCAGAACCCCGACGCATTTGCCCACGTCAGACAGGACCTGCGAGCCAGAGAACAGGGCAATCTGCCAGCCGTGCATTTCGAGCTGTTGCTGGCGCTCATTACGCTCCGCAGTCCCCGATGGACCCGTCCGCCAGTCCCAACCCCAGATCTCGGCCCCAGTCCGCCGTTCTGGTACGGCGAAGTCGAGACGATAGGTGAGTAATGGGTGCTGGCAGCGTAACTGAAGTCCCTGCGCGTAGGCCCTGGCGAAAAAGAGACGCTGGATTGCCGACTCGCATTTGGCCGCTTCCTCTCGCGCCGCCTCGGGGAGTCCGTGGAGTATATCAGGTGCGGGTATTTGTTCTTCCTCAGATTCGGGAAGTTGCACTGTGGCCATTCCGCCCGGCCAACGGACTATCGCGGTCGCCACTCGCTCAGAGAGCATTTTGCCCAGAGCATCACTCAACCGCCTCTGGTTCAGATCTTTGCCGAGAGACTCCAAATCGGTGCCCCACCAGCACCCCAATACTATCAGCAGTTTGCCATCGCGGTAACGCTGGGTGGCAATCGGCCGGCACGACCGAAATACCGCACGACCGATATCCGGCTCTTTGTCTAATAGTCGCTGGGTGATCATCTCCCAGGACCAGATAATGCGTTGTAGTTCCACGTTGTTTAATATGCTCTAATCTGCTGGTCGATGTCAAGCGAGGCAGCGATCGACATCGCAACTGCCGCATCTTCTTCTCAGAATGTGTTCAACCGTACTAACGGCTAAACAAATCAGGCTATTCGTCTCTTGCTCAACAGTTTGAGCGGCGCTACACTGGTTGCACGGCTGAAGGTGCAGCAATGCTCCTCAACTGCTGCATCTTCAGCCTGGTGAGGTGATGGGTGCCGATCACGAGGCAATCAACACGACTTCTTCCTGCACTGGCGACGTAACTGCCGGGCCCTGGTCGCTCATAAAAACGTTGATCTCAGAACGAACGCCAAACTCGGGCATGTACACGCCTGGCTCGATCGTGAAGGCTATGCCGGGGCTGATGCGACGCGTGTCGCGCGTCTCGAAGCTATCCAGATTTACGGCGTAGCTGTGCACTGTCTTGCCCAAGCTATGGCCCAGGCGGTGCGTGAAATAAGCGCCGTAGCCGCTGCTGGCGATAAAGTCCCGCGCGCACTCATCAACCTGCCATCCCTGCAAAAACTCCCCTCGTCTGAAGGCTTCCTGAATGAAGTCCAATGCCAGATTGCGGGCGTTCTTGACTATATCGAATGCCTTTCGATGTGCCTCCGGCACTTCGTCTCCTGCGAATGCCACCCACGTGATGTCGCCGAACACGGCGTTCTCTTGCTCCTCTTTCGCCCATAGGTCGATAAGGATCCAGTCGCCAGGGCGAATCTGCTGGCTTGTCCCCGGCGTCGGCTCGTAATGCGGGTCGCCGCTGTGCTCGTTGACCGCCACGATGGGACCGCTATCTGTGATCAGGTGTTCCGCCACAAAGCGCAGCCGAATGAACTCGCACACGTCGTGCTCTGTTACCCCGCTGGATAGATTGCCGCGGATGAACTGGAAGGCTTCGTTGACTATCGTGCCCAACTGGCGAGCAGCAGAGGCTTGCGAATCTGCCTGGGCTTTATCGAGCCGGCCGATGGCGTGCTGGACGACGTCGGCGGATGAGACTACGGCGGCGCCCAGGCTCTTCACCAACTCGACCGTGCCGGCGTCGACACGCGAGATAACAGGCAGGGCCGCCAACGGGGAATACTCCATCGCCACAGTCTGCCCGACCCGAAGTATCTCGCCCAGGTGGTGCTGCATGTCCCTTCGCCCAGAATAGACGCTGGTTTTCAAACCGAGGTCTGAGAACTTGCCAGTGTCGACCTTATGCGCGATCAAGACCGGGTCTCCGTGGGCAGGGATGAAAAACCAGCACGGCCGCGTCACGTGAGCGCTTCTGCCAAGAGCTTCCCAGAAGATTGGGTTGAGTTGTTGAAAGTCATAGAGAAGCCAACCATCCAGCGAATGATCTTGCAGGTAACTCTTGACACTGCCGATGTCTATCAAAGCGCTCCCATCCTTTCCCGTAGGCCTGATGGCGTGAGCTGGTGTCGGTAAAGGACCTCGAACGCTTCCTTCAGTTTCCCAGCACGCTTGGCGCGCGCGTAATACTCCTCGACGAGACGGCCGCCCGCCCAATAGGTGTACGAGTAAGGTTGCCACAGGGGGTGAGTGAGGAAACTGAGTCGTTTTTCTGCCCTCTGCCGCGTCATCAGTCCCTTGGTTTCGAGGTACTCGCGGCAAGCGTCCGTTCCTAGACCCTGGTCGTGCAGCATCAGGGTCGCGTTCACGTCGCAACCACGCCGCAGCTTGCGCAGAAGCGTCGCTATTTGCTGGTCCGCATCTGGTTCCTCGCTGGCGATGAAGGTGCCTGCTGTCGAAGCGATGCCTTCGCTCAGAACCGCGCTGGGAGTGTTTATCAGCATGATGCTTTCTTCGAGGAAGCCGCGGCCTCGGTAAAGCACCATCTCCTTAGTGGCATGATCGGTGTGATGGCCAGGATAAGTCTCGTGTGTTACGAGGTCTTCTGTCTCGATCCTCGTCCGCGGAATGTCGATGTTGACCTGAATGAGCGATTTGAAATCGCCCTGGTACCAGTTATAGCCGCTCCAGGGTTGATTCTGCACCGCCTCGACACGTACGTCCTCGCCAGGAGGCAGCTCGACGATCTGCTTCGTTCTTTTCCTGGCCTCTTCGAGCACGTGGTTGATGAGATCGAGGAGCGCCGGACCGCTCACGTACCGGTCCTGTTCCCACCGAGCCACGGCGTCGGCGAGGTCCCCAACGTATCCCAGAGCTGCCAGCGCAGCCGCGATTTGCTGCCGGTGTGCTTCCAGTTCGGCCTCGTCCGCCGGGGTTGGATCGATGTCGAAGAGGCGCTGAACGTATTGGCGGAAATCGCCCTGCTTGGGGAAGGGCTGGCCCGTTTTCGCTTCGATTTGCGCGGCAAGAGCTTCCAGTTGCTTGACCAGGAAAGTGCGGCGTTCGACGCCGGCGACCTCAGATGCTGCTCGTCCTCGCAGTTCGGCGCATCGCTGGTCGAGCGTGGCCAGAGGGAGCGTTCCTTCATTAGCTACCTCATCTATTAGTGCCTTCGGCCCAAAGTAGGCGTCAACCAGGCCGTCGATGTGCTTGTTCAAATGAAGGGCAAGCTTGACGTAATCCTGCCCTAAGGCGTTACTGGCCATCCTTATACCTCGGAAGGGTGACTGGATTGTCGCAAACGTAGTAAAGGACGCACTTGTCGCACAGGGGATTCTGCGCTTTGCAGATGCGTCGGCCGTGAGCGATCAAGCTAATGTGGAAGCTATATATTTCTTCAGGGCGCAGAGCCGCCTCGAGGAGCTCGTGAACAGCTTCGACCGACGCCCTGGCGTCCACGAGTCCCAAACGTCGACTGACTCGATAGACGTGCGTGTCGACTGGCATGGCGGGCTTGCCCAACGAGAAGAGCAGGACGCACGCTGCCGTCTTCGGCCCAACGCCTTCAAGCGATAGCAGCCAGGCCCTAGCCTCCGCAACGCTGAGGTCGTTCAGGAAATCAAGGCTCAACTCGCCTCGCGTTTCCGTGATGCGCCGAAGAACAGCCTTGATGCGTCTGGCCTTGATATTGGAGAGGCCCGCGGACTTGATGGCTTCGGCGATGCCTTCTTCGTCGGCGTCGCGAACAGCCTCCCAACTTTCGAATGCCTCCTTGAGTTTTCTAAACGCGCGTCCGCTGTTGACGTCGCTTGTGTTTTGAGAAAGGATCGTCAGGATCAGTTCGCTGACTGGATCGTTGTGTCGGCGCCACACGCGCTCGCTATATTCCTGGAGTAAGAGCTGGTGCACGCGTGCCACCTTCGGCCTTATTCTCTCGGGCACCTTCTGGGAAATCCCGGTTGATAGAGCGTCTTGCGTTACCACTTCGAATGCCTGTCTCTCAATCTTTAGCATAGCAAGAGCCATGCCAGCGTCTCGAAAGCGGGTACGGTATTAGACAAACCTGTCAAGGTGCAGGAGCACCATCCTGTGAGCGATAGAAGAATCCGGAAAATGTCAAGTGCCAGGCAAGCCTGGCACTATCTCTTGATCGAGTATCGATCTAAGTCGTTAGGTCTGATCCCGCGCCTTCCAGGTGACCCAACCTAGAAGCGCTTGCGCCGCTGAAATCGCTGTCGCCGTCTGATCGCTCGTTGGGCCTTCAGCCGGGCCTTCTCCCCTTTGGAGCGGAAGAACCTGTGCTCTTTCAGTTCGCGCAGCACTCCCGAACGGGTCACCAAGGTACGAAACCGAGCGAGAAGGCTCTCGCCGCTCTCGCCTTCGCGGAGCGTAACGTGTGAAATGACACACCTCCACCGTTTTTGTCAGGGCAACTCGTTCCCTGCTGGCGTTCTGCTGGCTAGTAGCGTCGTGAGCGAGTGGTCGGCCTGGTATAGCAGTCACTGCAGTACACGGGGCGATCTCCTCGCGGCTGGAAGGGGACTTGTGTCTCCTTACCGCACTGCGCGCAAATAGCAGGGTACATCTCGCGGCTCGTCTGCCTGTAGCCGTGGGAGAAGCTGCTGGACCCACGATCTGTTCGTCGGGCTGCACGGCAGGTTGGGCAGCGCTTGGGCTCGTTCGTATAACCCTTCTGGGCGAAATACTCCTGGTCCTCAGCGCTAAACGTGAAAGCCTGCCCGCAATCCTGACAGGTGAGAGTTTTGTCCTGGAAGCTCATCGGTGACCTCCTTTCGCAAGTAATGTTGGCGATGTCCTGGTCACCTTCATCCAGGACGTTTGGAGAAGTCCTGGGGGGGAGAACTAAACGATCACCATGACAAAGTTTACCAGATGGGAACAAGGTTTGCAAGTCATTTGAAAACGAGTATAATTCCCTTTGCCATTCCTGTCGTTTCCCATTTTTGTTAAGGAGCACAAATGGACATACTGGCTGGGCTGAATTCGAGTCAGCGCGCTGCCGCCGAGTGTATAGCCGGTCCGCTACTGATCCTGGCCGGACCTGGCTCGGGCAAGACAAGAGTTATCACGCATCGCATCGCGTATTTGATCAACGTCTGCGGTGTTAGGCCGTACAATATCCTGGCTGTCACGTTCACTAACAAGGCTGCCAGGGAGATGAAAGAGAGGCTCAAGGCGCTCGCGCCTGCCGACGTCGATCATCTCACTGTGGGCACATTCCACGCCATATGTGCGCGTATTTTGCGGCGCGAGGCTTCGGCGATTGGCCTGGATAGCCGCTTCGTTATCTATGATGACGACGATCAGCTTAACCTCATTCGCGGCGTGCTCAAAGAGCTAAACCTCGACGAGAAGGCATACCAGCCTCGCGCAATTCAAAGCCATATCTCCGCGGCCAAGAGCGAGCTTCGTTCCCCTGTCCAGTATGCGGAGTATGCCACCAGCTATTTCGAAGAGATCGTGCTGCGGGTTTACCGCCGCTACCAGGAGATGCTGGCCGAGAACAAAGGCCTGGATTTCGACGATTTGCTCATGACTACAGTCAGACTGTTCCGCGAGCGACCTGATGTGCTGGAGAGATACCAGTCGCGCTACGCGCATCTGTTGGTGGATGAGTTCCAGGACACGAACGTCGCGCAGTACGTTCTCGTGAAGATGCTTGGAGACAAGCATCGCAACGTCTGCGTTGTCGGCGACGAGGACCAGTCCATTTATAGCTGGCGTCAGGCAGATATCCGCAACATACTTAACTTCGAATACGATTTCCCTGGCGTCAAGACCATATACCTGGAGCAGAACTACCGCTCGACCAAGGCGATATTGAACGCCGCCAGCAGCGTCATTGCGGCAAATACGATGCGCAAGGACAAGCATCTCTGGACTGAGAACGACCAGGGACTGCCTGTGGTCGTGTTCGAAGCCTACAACGAAGAGGAAGAAGCAAACTACGTCGTCAGCGAGATCGAGCGGCTGATCAGCAGCGGGCGCAATCGGCCTGGCGATTGCGCTGTGATGTACCGCGCTAACGCTCAATCTCGCGTTCTGGAGCGTGCCTTTTTGCGCCGCCGTATGCCTCACAAGATAGTGGGCACGCGCTTCTATCAGCGCAAGGAAACCAAGGACGTCATCGCCTATCTGCGCGTCATCTCCAATCCCCAAGATGCCGTGAGCTTCAACAGAATTATCAACGTCCCCACCCGTGGCCTGGGGAACAGGAGCCTTACCGAGCTCGACCGATGGGCGCATCAGCTCGGCGTGTCTGCCTGGGATGCGCTGCTTGTGCTGCGGGGAGATCAGGTTGATGGCGTCGATGCTGCAGACGGGGTCGTAGCCTCCAGTCCATTCAACGCGCGCACTGAGCGGCTTCTCCTGGACGCGCTGAGCGTGTTCGAAGGATTCATCGAGGCCAGTCGTCAGCTTCCGCTGCCTGATCTGATCAAGCTTGTGCTGGCTCGCTCAGGCTATGCCGATTCCCTCAAGGATGGAACCAGTGAGGGAGAGGAACGATTGCAGAACGTCAACGAGTTACTGACGGTTGCGGACGAGTACGCCCAACTGGAGCCGGAAGTGGGGCTGCTGGCCTTCCTGGAGGAGGTCGCGCTGGCCACCGACGTCGACGAATACGACGAGAGCGAGAACGCGGTGACGCTGATCACACTTCACGGCGCCAAGGGTCTCGAGTTCCCCGTGGTCTTCATCGTCGGAATGGAAGAGGGAGTCTGTCCGCACGTCAGGTCCTTCGACGACTCGGCTCGGATGGAGGAAGAACGGCGACTGTGCTATGTAGGCATGACGCGCGCTAAAGAGCGGCTGTATCTCGTCTACGCTTTTCGCCGCACGCTGTACGGCACCACGAACGTCAACACGCCATCTCGCTTCCTCGCCGACATCCCGCGACACCTGGTCAAGGGATGGGAAAAGAAGGCGAGTGCAACGAAATCTCGTGGCAGTTCAAACTCGGTTTCTTCGGCATCCTACACTAGTCAGGGCCAAGTGCATGTGGGTCACGTGCGTGCGAGTGACGAGGCTGTCAAAGAGGCTCAAAAGCCGAAACGAGCGCTGCCCGCGGAGCCTGCGTTCAAGCCCGGCGATAGGGTCAAGCACCCCAAGTTCGGCGATGGCATCGTCATCAACGTCAGCGTTCTGTCAGACGATCACGAGGTGTCTGTTGCCTTCCCAGAGATCGGCGTGAAGAGGCTTTCACTCAGCTTCGCGCCACTGGAGAAAGTGTAAGTTAGACGGCTTGCTGCTTTTCGTACACGACCCTGCCCTCTCGAAGGGCTGTGAGGATGAAGTCGTTTCCGCGTTCGGCCATGCGTTTGAGTTCCGCAGGAGTGTAAACGAGCGGTTCGACGGCGATGTCGAAATCGCAGAGGCGCAGCACCATTCCGATTCTATCGGTAAAACGCTCTGAAGTCTCCTTGACGATTAAGAGGTCGAGATCGCTCCCCTCGTGTATATCGCCTCGAGCAAAGCTGCCGAAGACGATTACTTTGTCAGGATCGTACTCGCGGACTATGCGGTCGACTACTCGCTCGACGATTTCGTGCGCTCGCTCACGAGTTTGAGGACCGCCTGTGCGTGAGAAATGCATTTTCTTGCGTCTTCCTTTCCGTAGTACTCGTGCGGAATCTGATCGGGAAGACCATTGGGATAGCGAGTTGGGATGTAGTACTTATCCAGCTCTTTAGCCAAGCGTACTAGTGAAAAGGACGAATCGATCTGCTCACATTCGCGCAGCAGGCTTGCCACTGAATGGCTAATGATCGCTCTCCTGCCCCTAAGAAAGAGATACGCTTTTAGTGCTTTCTCTGCTGCTTGCTGTGCCTGAAAGCAGGCCCACTCGAAATTGCCTGCTCTGGAGCTAGAGCGCGCCGCTGCCAGATCGTATTCTGCCTGCTTGGACCAGCGCTCGAATTCCGTCACGTTAGCGTTCTTCACCACGACTACCTCGCTATGCCTGGCTGACCGCGATTATCGACATGTCTCGCGTGCTTGCGTGGATTTGCTCCGCTACGTCAGATAGTATCCTACACCATCACTCCGACTTTATTCTTTGATGCCTTGCTTTGTGGCTGGCAGGCTCTCTTACCGCTTGGTGTACTGTGGAGCCTTTCGAGCGCGCTTCAGGCCGTACTTCTTGCGCTCCTTCATGCGTGGGTCGCGAGTGAGCAATCCACCCTTGCGAAGAATCGGGCGCAACGTTTCGTTTGCCTCGGCAAGGGCTCGCGCTATGCCGTGTCTGATGGCTCCTGCCTGACCGGTGGTGCCCCCGCCAATCACCTTCGCCGCAACGCTGAACTTATTGAGCATGTTGGTCAGGCGGAACGGCTCCAGGATTTGCATCTGAAGCGCCTGGCGTGCAAACAGCTCCTGCATCGGCTTGCCGTTGATGACGACCTGCCCAGGACCTGGCTGCAGTTGCACTCGCGCAATCGACGTCTTCCTTCGTCCGGTGCCGTAGAAGTAACTCTTGTTGGTCATCCTTCCTTGCTACCTCCGGAGATACCAGGGGTGCTTATGTGTCACCAGTCTCTGCTAGATTTGCTGCTTTCCCGTCTGCTGGAACTGGTGGCCTGTTCCCCTGCTACTCTTTCTCCTCTAGTTTTGCTTGTCCTTTAGCTATTTGTCCTCTTATCTGTGCCTCGTGCGGATGTGTCGGTCCCGCATAGACCTTGAGCTTGCTCAGCATAGCCTTGCCCAGAGCGTTATGCGGGAGCATGCCCTTCACCGCGTGCTCGATGACGCGTGTCGGGTGGCTCTTCAATGTCTCCCGCAGCGTCACACTTTTCAGTCCGCCCGGATAGCCAGAATGTCGGTAGTAGATCTTCTCCTCGAGTTTCTTGCCAGTGACTCTGACTTTCTCGGCGTTAACTACCACGACATAGTCGCCTACGTCCAGGTGTGGGCTCACGATGGGCTTATGCTTGCCCTTGAGTATCTGAGCTATTCGCGAAGCCAGCCGGCCCAGGGTTTCGCCGGTGGCGTCGATAACTACCCATTGGCGCTGTATCTCCGCCTCTTTTACTGCGTGCGTCTTCATCCAGTAACTCCTAATCCTGTTGATCGAAAGCTAACCGGGCCTGACCAAACCGACCTCTGTATTCCTGCGTACACGCTGCTGAAACCAGCGTCAGGCCACTAATAGTTCGCTTTGACAAAGCATAAGCCTTTGGCAGGAACTGTTGGACCTGCAAGCCGCCTATCGCGCGCGTGCATTATATCCTGAAATCTGCAGGCATCGATCTTGCCTGTTCCTACCCATATCAGCGTGCCCACAAGGCCGCGAACCATTTGTGGCAGAAAAGCGTTTGCCACGATGTCAAAATGTATCAGGCTGCCGTCTCTGCACCACTCGGCACGAAAGACCGTTCTAATGGTGTTCGAGACGTCAGGATCGATTCTGGCAAAAGAAGCGAAATCGTGCGTGCCAATCAGCGATTCGCTGGCCTTTTGCATTTCTTCCAGATTCAGCAGTTTTCGATAATGGTGTACGAAACTCCGCGCTAGAGCTGTCGGCGCTTCCCTGTTGAGTATCGTGTAGCGGTACTCGCGGCTCTGGGCGCTGAATCTGGCGTGAAACTCTGCCGCTACATCGGCACAGTGCTTGACGACGATGTCGTCGGGCAAGGCAGCGTTCAGCGCTCGCAGCAGCGTCGTCGCCGGCAGATACGATTGCGTCTTGAAACTCACTACCTGGCCTGAGGCGTGCACTCCAGCGTCAGTCCGACCTGCCGCTGCGATGCGAATTCGCTCCTGCGTGACCAGGAAGAGGGCTTGCTCCAGTTCGCCTTGAACGGTTCTCAGCCCCGGCTGTACTTGCATGCCGTGAAACAGTATGCCATCGTACTCTACTATTGCCACTACATTACGCATAGGCGCAGGGCATTCTGGCGAACCTTGCCACGGCTAGGGCAGGCGAAACTATTCGACCAATTCAATGCGGGCCATCGGCGCTGCGTCACCCTGCCGCGGACCTAGCTTAACGATCCGAGTGTAACCGCCTTGACGATCTGCGTATTTCGGTCCGATAACCGCGAACAGCTTATCGACAATCTTCGGATCGTAGATATAGGCCAGGGCCTGGCGTCGTGCGTGTAAATCTCCTCGCTTGGCCAGGGTGACAAACTTCTCGGCCTCGCTTTGAATAGCCTTGGCCTTTGGAAGTGTGGTCGTGATCTTATCGTAACGGAACAATTCGGTCACGAGACTGCGAAACAAAGCTAAGCGTTGATCGGTCGGGCGTCCAAGTTTTCGGCCTGCTACTCCGTGCCTCATCGCCGCCTCCTCTTCTTCGATTTGGTTTCTTCCTCTTCGTATTCTTCCTCGTCGTAGTAGGCCGGCTCGTATGCTTCCTTCTCTGACTCTAAGGGTTGCTTCTCCTCTTCTTCAACAGCTGCAGGCTGCTCCTCCGCCTCTTCTTCCTCCTCTTCCGTTTCCTCTGCCTCTTCAGCAGCGGGCGCTTCCGCAAGTCGCGAGCCTTCGATGAATCCTCGTTGTCGCAGCTTGTCGCGCAGTTCCTCGAGCGACTTTCTGCCGAAGTTGCGGACGCCCAGGAGGTCCTCTTCGCTCATCTCGAGCACCTGGCCGACCTTGGTAATGCCGGCGCGCTTCAGGCAATTGTAGGCGCGCACAGAAAGGTCGAGGTCCTCGATGGGAATGTCGTAGACCTTGGAAGGAATGGTGGTGGTAGCCAGAGGCTGCTTTTCGACGCGAGCTACCGGCTTGGCCGCCAGATCGAGCAGCAGGTTCAGGTGCCGCACAAGAATGTCTGCGCTTTGCGAAAGGGCATCGTTTGGTGTAATTGTCCCGTCGCTCCAGATTTCCAGCACGAGGCGGTCATAGTCCGTGACCTGGCCCACACGTGTGTGCTCAACCGAGAAATTGACCTTGCGGATAGGGGTGTACACTGCGTCGATAGGAATGACACCAATAGGCAGGCCCTCTCTGTGTTCGGACGGGACGTAGCCCTTGCCTTTTTCGACGGTCATCTCGATGTTTAGCTTGGCATCCCCCGAATCAAGGGTAGCTATGTGCAACTCAGGATTGACAACCTCAACTTCGGGCGGGCAGATAATATCGGCCGCCGTCACCTGGCCGGCGCCGCTGGCCTGAAGAACCAGTTGGGTTGGCCGATCGGAATGCAGACGAAGCCTGAGTTGCTTGAGATTCAGAACGAGTTCGGTAGTGTCTTCGCGTACGTGCGGGATATCTGAGAACTCGTGATAGACATCGTCGATCTTCATGGACGTCACAGCAGCTCCAGGGAGCGAGGACAAAAGGATGCGACGCAGCGCGTTGCCAAGCGTCACGCCAAAGCCAGGCTCCAGCGGCTCCACTTGGTACCTGCCGTAGTTATCAGAACTTACTATTGACGTTACTTTAGGCAAAATTATATCCAACAATTGGGGTCAGCCTCCTCAAGTCCGAAAGCGGATGACGAGTCCCTGGTGCAACTGGATCCGCGCCTTGCGTTGCGCCCAACGGTGCACATACGTTACGTCCTCCGCTTCGCACTTTATCACTTCTATCGAGAATAATGCTCTACGATCAACTGTTCGTTCAGGTTTGCGTCGATGTCAAGTCTTGTTGGTGCAGAAAGGGCGCGTCCCGACATCGCTGCTGGATCAATGCTTAGCCAGGAAGGAATGGTTTTGCGGGCAACATCTTCTATTGCTATCTTGAACTGTTCGAGCTTCTTGCTTGGTTCTCCAACGGCGATGATATCGCCGACCTTGATGCTGCAAGAGGGAATATCAGTCTTCCTTCCATTTACAGTGAAGTGCCCGTGCCGCACCATCTGGCGGGCCTCACGGCGCGAATCTGCAAAACCCAACCGGTAGACTATGTTGTCTAGCCGCATTTCCAAGAGTTGCAGCAGATTCTCGCCTGTTGCTCCTGAGCGCCTGTCAGCCTCGGCAAAGAGCTTTCTAAACTGTCTTTCCAAAACGCCGTAGATGTGTTTCGCCTTTTGCTTTTCACGAAGCTGTACGCCGAACTCCGAAACCTTCCTGCGGCGCTGCTGCTGCTGATGCTGTCCTGGCGGGTATGGACGCTTGTTAGGCTCCACCGCGCACTTTGGAGTAAAGCAGCGCTCGCCCTTGAGAAGTAGCTTCGTGCCTTCACGTCGGCAAAGCTTGCATGCCGGGCCAGTGTATCTTGCCATTACTCCTCCTAACTAAACTCTGCGCCGCTTCGGTGGGCGGCAGCCATTGTGCGGGATTGGTGTGACGTCGGTAATGCTGCTTATCGCCAGACCCGCAGCCTGGAGCGATCGAATCGCGGCCTCTCGGCCAGACCCAGGGCCTTTGACGTAAACGTCGACCTGTCGCAGACCGTGCTCCATCGCCTTCTTGGCCGCAGTCTCCGCTGCCATACCGGCAGCAAATGGCGTGCTCTTACGCGAGCCCTTGAAGCCAGAAGCTCCTGAGCTGCCCCAGGATACGACGTTGCCGTTTGGATCAGCTATGGTGACGATAGTGTTATTAAAAGTTGACTGAACGTAGGCCCGACCTCGTGGAATCTGCTTCCGCTCGCGCCTCTTCACTCTCGTGGCCGTTTTCTTCTTATCTGCCATTTCTTCTCCTCTTGGCATAAGGCAAAAGGCAGGAAATGTATGAACGCAAAAGGCAGCCTGCCTTCACCAGAGCTATTTACCTCACACTGAAGCTTACTTCTTAGCAGCAGCCTTGCGGCGTCCTGCCACTGTCTTCCTGGGCCCACGTCGAGTCCGCGCATTGGTGCGCGTGCGTTGACCACGAACGGGTAGACCGCGACGGTGACGCAGGCCGCGATAAGAGCCGATCTCCATCAACCGCTTGATATTGAGATTGATTTCGCGGCGGAGATCGCCTTCGACTTTGTATTCGCGATCGATTAGCTCGCGGAGGCGACTGACCTCTTCTTCTGTGAGGTCTTTCACGCGGGTATCAGGGCCAATCCGTGTTCGTGCCAAAATCTGGCGCGCAGTTGTCGGCCCAATACCGTAGATATAGCGCAGAGAGATTTCGACTCGTTTGTCTCGAGGGATGTCAACCCCAGCAATACGCGCCACTAGTTACCCTCCATTGTTATCCTTGCTTCTGCTTGTGCTTGGGGTTGGGGCAAACAACTACCACAACACCCTTTCTGCGCACGATCTTGCATTTCTCGCAGCGAACTTTGACTGATGCACGTACTTTCACGATTCTAACCTTCCTTAATTGAACAAAGCACAAGAAGTAATTTTACATAATACGACGAGCTTTGTCAATTTGCCTAGCCCTTCAACCGGTACGTGATACGCCCGCGAGTCAGATCGTAAGGCGAGAGCTCCACAGTTACACGGTCGCCAGGCAGTATCTTGATGAAATTGAGCCGAAGCTTTCCCGAGATATGAGCGAGGATTTTGTGACCAGTCGACAGCTCAACGCGAAACATTGCGTTGGGCAGCGCCTCCACTACCCTGCCTTCGACCTCGATAGCATCCTTCTTCGGCATTAAGTTCCCTGTCCTTCCCAGTTCCAATCGCCTGAGCGACGACGCCAGATTAGCGTTTGCAGCTTATCTGCTTTGCCCCGCAGTCGGCTTGCTTCGCGCCCGCTCGTCGCTGCCTACTCACGCGTCAATATCTCGGGCTCACCGTTGGTAACCGCCACGGTGTGCTCGAAGTGAGCCGAGAGACTGCCGTCCTCGGTCACTACTGTCCACCTGTCCTCTTTCACTCGCGTCCGAAACGTGCCAACGTTGATCATCGGCTCCAGGGCCAGAACCATTCCTGGCTGCAGTACCGGACCCCGGCCAGGCGGCCCAAAATTGGGAATCTGCGGTTCCTCGTGCATGCTTCGGCCGATGCCGTGGCCAACGTACTGTCGCACGACCGAGAAACCCTGCGCCTCGGCGTAGGACTGAATTGCCCACGATATGTCGCCGAGCCGCCGACCAGACCTGGCCTGCGCTATGCCCTTGTACAAAGCCTCTTCGGTCGTCTTGATCAGGCGGGCCGCTAGGTCGCTTATCCTGCCGACGCCGACGGTTATGGCAGCGTCTCCCTGAAGCCCTTGATAGATCACGCCGAAATCGAGGCTGATAATGTCTCCCTCTCGCAACTTCCGCTTCCCACTCGGGATGCCGTGTACGACCTCGTCGTTAATGGAAGCGCAAAGCGAGGCCGGGAAGCCGTTGTATCCTTTGAACGACGGCGTTGCGCTTGCCTTGATGCAGTATTCGTACGCGATCGCGTCAAGCTCGCCCGTAGTAACTCCGGGCTTGATCCTTGTCTTCAGAAGGGCGAGCGCGGAAGCGACAATCCTTCCCGCTTGCCGCATCAGCGCGATTTCCTCTGCCGTCTTGATATTGATTGCCATTTATTTGAGATCGGCCAGAAGATCTCGCTCCACAAGCTGGATCTCTTGCTCGCCGTTCACCTCTACTAGAATTCCCTTCTGACTGTAGTAGTCAATCAATGGTGCAGTCTGCTGGAAATAGACTTCCAGCCGCTTGCGCGCCGTCTCCACCGTATCGTCAGACCGCTGGTAGAGCTCGCCACCACATTCGTCGCACTTGCCAGTAACCTTCGGTGGGCGACTGATCTCGTGGAAGCTCGCCTGGCAATTGCGGCAGATCCAGCGTCCCGAGAGCCGGCGGATAAGCTCTTCGTTAGAAACCTTGATGTAGAGCACTTTGTCTATTCTCTTGTCCATTCCCTTCAAGGCGTCGTCGAGAGCTTTAGCCTGCTCGATTGTTCGTGGGAAGCCGTCCAGGATGACTCCCTTATCACAATCGGGCTTCGCCAGTCGTTCCTTGATCATTGCAATGGTTACCTCGTCCGGGACCAGCGCGCCGCGATCCATGTACGACTTGGCCAATAATCCCAGCTCGGTGCCTTGCTTCAACGCCTCGCGAAACAGGTCGCCAGAGGCAACGTGCGCGAGATGCAGTTTTTCTACCAGCGTGTGGGCCTGGGTACCTTTGCCTGCCCCAGGAGCCCCAAGTAAGATAACGTACACCCCATACCTCCGTATGTTAGCGGCTTTAGCGATTTGGATCGCCTACTTAATAAACCCTTCATAGTGGCGCATCAGCAACTGGGCCTCCAACTGCTTCATAGTATCGAGAACGACACCTACGACGATGAGGAGACCTGTGCTGCTGAGGATCAACGTGGTCCCCAGCCCTTGCGCAAAGAAAGGCAGGATGGCGACGACGCCAAGGAAGATGGCGCCCAACCAGGTGATCCTGTTGGTTATCTTCCCCAGATACTCTGCGGTTGGTCGGCCAGGACGGATGCCCGGAATGAAGCCCCCGTACTTCTGCAGATTCTCGGCCAGATTCTGCTGCTGGAAGATCACCATCGTGTAGAAGAAGGTGAAGCCAACTACCAAAATGAAATACAAAGCCCAATACACTGGCGCATTAGGGCTGAACGTATCGCGCACGAACGTGGCGGCCGATGCGATGAAGGGCTCGGTGGACGCCGTAAAGTAGCTTGCCACGGTTCCTGGGAACAGCATGATCGACATCGCGAAGATCAGCGGGATCATTCCCGCCGAGTTGACGCGCAGGGGAATGTGCGTGCTTCCCCCACCATACATCTTCGTTCCGCGAACGCGTTTGGCATACTGTACAGGAATCCTTCGCTGCGCCTCTTGAACCACGACTATAGCTGCGATGGTTGCCAGGCCAAGAAGCCCAAACGCCACTGGCGCGAAGAAGTTGCCCTCGCCCGTGGTCGCCTTCGTCAGCATCTGTCCGACCATCTGAGGCATCTTGGCTACGATGCCGCCGAAAATGATAATGGACACGCCGTTGCCGATGCCGTTCTCTGTGATCAACTCGCCAAGCCAGACCAGCAGAATGGTCCCTGCGCTCATCGACAGGATCATCGCTGCCGTGGGCAGCAAGTTGGCGCCAGAGAGACCGAAGGTGGGAATGATGCCCTGGCTTTGCAGCAGTGCGGCGGTGCCATATGCCTGCAATGCAGCCAGAGGCACTGTGAGCCAGTGCGTGTACTGGTTTATCTTCTTGCGCCCCGCGTCGCCTTCCTTCGATAGCTCTTCCAGTTGAGGGATTATAGGCACGATCAATTGCATAATAATCGAGCTCGTAATATATGGGTAAACCCCCATGGCTGCTATCGAGAAAGTCGTCATCGCGCCACCGGAGAAGAGGTCCAGCATACCGAGCAGTTGGCTCCCCTGGAACAACTGCTGGAGCTTCGCGACGTCAACTCCTGGCACCGGAACGTGTGCGATGAAGCGGAAGATAACTAGAATCCCGAAAGTGAAAAGGAGCTTTCGCCTCACGTCCGGCAATCTGAAGGCATTTAGCATTGCCTGAATCATACGTTTGTAACCTCAGTCCTCTAGCCCAAACTGGTCAACTTGGTCTATTCAGCCTTTCCCTCAGTGTCCTTGGCCTCTGGCTCCTCGCCGCCTATCAGCGCGACGGAGCCGCCGGCAGCTTCGATCTTCGCCCTGGCGCTTGCCGAAAACCGATGGGCAGTGACGCGCAGCGCCCTGTCGAACGCGCCGTGAGACAGGACTTTAACGGGCTGTGTGGCTGACTTGATGATACCTGCCTTGATCATCTCTGCTGGGCCAACCGCGGCCCCCGCAGGAAAGCCAGCAAGCCTGCCCAGATTGACTTCCTGGAATTCAACCCTGAATATATTTGTGAAGCCTCGCTTATAGGGGAGGCGCTGGATAATGGGCAACTGACCGCCTTCGAAGCGTGGGTTGATGCTGCCACCGGCGCGGGCTTTCTGCCCCTTTGTGCCTCTGCCCGCGGTCTTTACGAGGCCAGAACCGTGGCCCCGCCCGACGCGCTTCGCCTTCCGCTTCTCCCCTGGCGCGGGCTTGAACTCGTGCATTCTCATTGCGATGCTACTCCTCTATTGCTTCGACCTGGACCAAGTGCCTGACCTTAGTGACCATTCCTCTTACCGCCGGGGTATCGAGCTGCTCAACTGTCTGATTCAGCCGCCTGAGGCCAAGCGCTTGAATTGTAGCTTTCTGATCTTTCGGATAACCAATGCTGCTTTTCGTCCACTTGATCTTGAGCTTAGTCACTTAGCTCCCCCTTCCAAACGCGGGGGCGCCGGGGCGGCGTGGGCGAAAACGACTGTCACCCGCGGGCCTTTGGCCGCGCGGGCCTCCTGGCGTGTGCGGACGCTCCTCGTGCTGTGCTCTTCGCGCGGCGGCCACAGCCGCGGCGCTCTCTGCTCTGGCCGCTGCGGCAGCGGTTGCGCTGGCAGCGCGTCGAACTGCGCCACTGAGTGGTCTTCCCCGTCTCTGGGCCTCGGCTTCTGCTTCCTTGAGGCCCGCCAGTCCACGCAGGGTAGCCTGGGCGACGTTGATGGGATTCGCGCTGCCGAGAGACTTCGTCAATACATCTCTGACACCTGCTAGCTCGACGAGGGCGCGGACTGCGCCTCCCGCGATAACCCCAGTACCAGGCGAAGCAGGCTTCAGCAGCACCTTGGCGGCGCCGAAGGTGGAAACCGCCTCGTGCGGTATCGTCGTGCCCACAAGCGGAACTCTGATGAGATGCTTCTTTGCGTCCTCAGCGCCTTTTCGAATGGCTTCTGGGACCTCATTGGCTTTTCCCAATCCAACGCCGACGTGGCCACTTCGGTCGCCGACAACCACGACAGCGCTGAAGCTGAAGCGGCGCCCGCCCTTGACTACTTTGGCGACCCTGTTAATGGCCACTACACGTTCTTCTAGGTTTAGTTCACTTGTATCTATTCTCGGCATTATTCCTCCTGACTGGAAACTGCAAACCTTGCAGCGCGCTCGTGGGGTTGGTTGGACAAAGCCGCCCAGAGGCCGATAGCTTCCAGCTAGACTAGAACTGGAGGCCTGCGGCTCTGGCTGCCTCAGCCAGCGCTTTCACGCGGCCGTGATATTGATATCCGCCACGATCGAACACGATTTTGGCAATGCCCCGCTGCAGCGCTCGCTGCGCTACGAGTTCGCCAACAAGTTGAGCCCCGCGCGATTTGTGTGCGCCATCAAGCGCGGTTCTAACTTGCGGCTCCAGAGTCGAAGCTGCGGCAAGCGTGTGGCCCGCTACATCGTCGATAATTTGCGCATAGATATGTTCAAGGCTTCGAAACACCGCCAGGCGCGGTCGCTCGGATGTGCCGCTGACCTTCGCACGCACGCGGTGATGTCGCCTCTCTCTTGCTGCTTGAATTGTCTTGATCTTAGCCATAAACCAAACTCTCTCTCCTTGCCCGGCCTACTTGCGGCCCTTGGCGGCCTTGCCAGCCTTGCCAGCCTTGCGGCGGACGCGCTCACCAAGATACTTTATCCCCTTGCCCTTGTAAGGCTCGACGGCACGGAGCTCTCGTATCTTTGCCGCCAGTTGTCCCACGGTTTCCTTATCGGTCCCCGAAAGGGTAATCCTGGCAGAGAGCCACCCGTTTGCCGTCGTCGGCGTGAAAGTCTCTACGCTGGAGACTTCTATTCCCGGCGGCGGGACTATTTCGATGGGATGGGAGTAGCCCAACTGCATCACCAGCCTGTTGTCTTGCTTGGACACACGGTAGCCGACGCCTGTCACTTCAAGCACTTTCTTAAAGCCGGTAGCTACGCCAGTGACCATGTTAGCCAGTAGAGTGCGCGTCAGGCCGTGAAGTGCGCGGTGGATCCCGTTGTCTGTTGGCCGCTCCACCAAAAGTTGGTCGTCCATCTTTGAGATCTTCATGTCAGGGTGAAACGTTCTGGTAAGCTGGCCCTTCGGGCCGGTAACAGTAACCGTATTTCTATGAATATCTACTTGGACGCCTTGCGGAATGGCAATTGGCGCCCGCCCAATTCGCGACACGATCAAAAACCTCCTATCGATTGGATCGCCAGGAAACTTACCAGATGTAACAGAGCACTTCGCCGCCGACGTTGAGTCGCCGGGCCTGTTGCGCGGTCATAATGCCGCGAGGCGTCGACACAATGGCGACGCCAAGCCCGCCCAAAACACGAGGCATCTCGCTGCTCTTTGCGTATACACGCAACCCTGGCTTGCTAACCCGCCGCAGCCCGGTAAGAACTGGCTCCTTCTTGCCAGTATAGCTGAGGTACACCTTCAGCATCTTCTGAGGGGAATCCTTGGTGATCTCGAAATCCTTAACGAATCCCTCTTCCTTCAATATCCGGGCGATCGCGATCTTGATCCTCGACGCTGGCACCAGCGTGTACTCGTGCCGCGCCAGTATCGCGTTTCTGATGCGAGTTAGCATATCAGCTATAGGGTCCGTCACGCTCACTACAAAAATCCTCCCTTGTTCCAAAGGGCGCTGCGGGCTAGCGTTCGAGTCATCTTGCCAGTCAGACCTCAAGGTCTGGAGCAAATCGACGGCGACGTTGCTCTGGCTGCCCTGGCCCTCTATCCTACCAACTTGATTTGACTACACCTGGTAGTTCGCCGGCTAATGCTAGTTTGCGGAAGCAGATGCGGCACATCCCGAACTTGCGCATATAGGCACGAGGTCGGCCACATAGCTTACAGCGATTGTGCTGCTGGACGGCGTATTTGGGTGTGCGTTCCGCTTTCACAATCTTCGACGTCTTTGCCACGTTACCCCTTCTTTTTCCAGTCGGAATTATAACATATGAACTGCGGCGGGTTCAGGCTGGCCTCAGCCGTTGTTCAGAGCATCCTGCCCGCGCCGACAACCTGCCCTACGCTCTAAAAGGCATTCCCAGCAACTGTAGCAAGCGCCGGGATTCCTCGTCGTTCCTTGCCGAGGTCACGATGGTTACCTCAAGACCCCGCAGCTTGTCGATCTTGTCGTACTCTATCTCAGGGAAGATCAACTGCTCGCGCAAGCCCAGCGTGAAGTTGCCTCGGCCATCGAAGCCCTTCGGCGAGATGCCGTGGAAATCGCGCAGCCGGGGCAGCGCCACGTTGAATAGCTTGTCCAGGAATTGCCACATTCGCTCTCCTCGAAGGGTAACCATGACGCCGATGGGCATTCCTGTTCGGACTTTGAACGCTGCAATCGACTTCTTGGCACGCGTTATGACAGGGTGTTGCCCCGTGATTGCCGAAACGTCCTTAACCGCTGCGTCCAGGGCACGGGCGTTGGTGATAGCCTCGCCCAGGCCCACGTTGACGACCACTTTCTCAATGCGAGGTACCCGCATGACGTTCTGGTAACCGAAGTCCCGCAACAGCGCCGGGACGGCTTCCTTTTGATACTTCTCCTTCAGTCGTGACACTAGTTCCTCCCCTTGGCCCCTATCCAATTACCTCGCCGCATCTCTTGCAGACCCGCGCCTTGGTCCCATCGCCAAGAACGCGATAGCCAACCCTTGTAGGCTGGTTGCATTTGGTGCAGACGAGTGCGACGTTTGAGATGTGTATGGGGGCCTCCTGCTCGATGATGCCAGCTTGTCGGGCCATACCCCTAGGCTTTGTGTGTCGCTTGACGATGTTTATGCCATGAATAAGGACCTTGCTTTCCTTGGGGAGGACACGACGCACCTTCCCGCGCTTGCCCTTATCTTTACCTGCTATGACCAAGACCGTGTCTTCTTTTCTGATACTCACGCTAGTTCTCCTTGTTGCTGGTCAACGGACTGAGTACATTCAACCCACTGCTACGCAGTTTCGTCCGTACCTGAGGGCTAACCCAGCTAGATGAATGTGTTCAGTCCGCCAGCCAGCAAGCCCTAAAGCACCTCAGGTGCCAGAGAGATGATCTTCATAAAGTTCTTGTCTCGCAACTCGCGAGCAACCGGGCCAAAAATGCGGGTGCCTTTCGGGTTCAGCTTATCTGTGAGAATCACCGCGGCATTCTCGTCGAACTTGATGTATGAGCCATCTGGCCGCCCGTACTCTTTTGCGGTGCGCACGACAACCGCCGTGACAACATCGCCCTTCTTAACCGATCCGCCAGGAACGGCTTGCTTCACCGCAGCCACGATGATGTCTCCTACCTCGGCGTACTTCTTATTCGAGCCCCCCATCACGCGGATGCACATCAACTGACGCGCGCCGGTGTTGTCTGCTACCTTTAATCTGCTCAACGGTTGAATCATGTTTGTACTCTCCGGCGAACAACTAGAATTCTAACAGCTAATCTAGCTGCTCGGATTTCTTCAGGATCTCGGCTATGCGCCATCTCTTTTCTTTGCTCAAAGGCCTGGTCTCGATGATGCGAACCAAATCCCCGACTCTAGCAGCGTTAGATTCGTCGTGTGCCTTGAATCTATGTGTCCGCCGTAGTATCCGTCGGTAGATCGGATGGCGTCTGTGATGCTCGACTTCGACAACGACCGTCTTCTGCATCTTGTCACTTACGACGCGGCCTATCTTGCTTTTTGTAGTTGTGATTCCTTCTGCCATCTATTCTCCTTGGCCAAAAACGACTGCAACGTCGCTCGCGGAGCTTCGTTTTTCGGCGGGCAGATGCCCACCGCTGCGAGGGCAGCGTAATGCCGGCGCTCTAGCGCCGCGTTCGCGCTGCACCAGCTTCCTGTAGCTCTCGCTCGCGCACAACCGTCATTATTCTCGCGATATCCTTACGCACCTGGCTGAGCCTGCGAAAATTGGTCAACTGGCGCATGGCCAGTTGAAAGCGCAGATTAAACAACTCGTGGTGCGCCTCTTCCAATCTTGCACCCAACTCGTTCATATTGAGATCGCGGAGTTCCTTTGCTTTCATTAGCGTGAAACCTCGTCTGTAATCCTATTCAGAAGCTAACGTCAGGACTCGCTGGTCACTTCCGAGGCCGCCTCGACTGCCTCGGCGGCCTCCCTGGCGACAAACTTCGTGGAAATAGGTAGTTTATGGGAGGCCAGCCGTAGAGCTTCCTTGGCGATGTCCTCCTTGACTCCACCGACCTCGAACATTATCCTGCCAGGTCTGACGACAGCCACCCAGTGATCGGGCGCGCCCTTACCGCTTCCCATACGTGTCTCGGCAGGCTTGGCTGTTACTGACTTATCAGGGAATATCCTTATCCAGACCTTGCCGCCGCGCTTGATGTGGTGAGTGATCGCTCTTCTCGCGGCCTCTATCTGTCTGGCGTCTATCCAGGCTGTTTCCAGCGCTTGTAGCCCAAATTCACCGAAGCTCACGGTCGTTCCCCCAGAAGCTTTGCCTCTCCTGTGGCCGCGATGCACTTTGCGGTGTTTTACTCTCTTAGGCATCAACATAATGCATAAACTCCTGTGACCAGAATCGTTGCAAAGCTAAGCCTGCTCCTCGGGTGCCGCGGGGGTGGCGAACACACGTGGCGCTGGGGCTTTCTTGACCTCGGGCAGTATTTCGCCCTTATAAATCCAAACCTTTACGCCGACCAGGCCGAAGGTTGTCAGGGCTTCCGCCGTGCCGTAGTCGATGTCGGCGCGAAGGGTGTGAAGAGGCACCTTGCCCGCAACTTCGCGCTCACGTCGAGACATCTCTGCTCCGCCAAGGCGTCCGGCGATGACGATCTTGATGCCCTTGGCGCCTCGCTGCATTGCTCTGAACACTGCCTGCTTTATCGCACGCTTGTAAGAGACGCGCCTTGTGATTTGCTCTGAAACGCTCCTGGCTACCAGATGAGCGTCGAGTTCTGGCGCGCGGATTTCCTGGATGTTCAACCTGACCTTCTTATCAGACATCTTCTCGAGCGCTTGCCGCAATTCCTCGACCTTCGCCCCACTCTTGCCGATGACGATGCCAGGCTTGGCAGTGTAGACGGTGACGGTGACCTGGTTGGCCGACCGTTCGAGCTCAATCCGTGACACCCCAGCCGGTGCCAGCTTCTCCCTAATAGCGTTACGCAGACGCAAATCCTCGTGAAGCAGCTTGGTGTATTCCTTTTCGGCGAACCACTTAGCTTCCCAATCTTTAATAATACCCAGTCTGAATCCTATGGGGTGAACCTTGTGACCCAATTATTCCTCCTTTTCGCCGACGACAACGGTGATGTGGCTTGAGCGCTTCAGAATCGGGCTCGTGCGCCCGTGCGCTCTCGGTCGAAAGCGCTTTATCGTGGGCCCCTCGTTCGTAATGACGCTGTCTATGTACAGGTCCTCCGGCGAGAGATTGTAATTGTTCTCAGCGTTAGCCACTGCCGACTTCACAACCTTGAGCACTTCTCTAGCTGCCTCCTGCGGCATGAACTGCAGGAGAGCCATCGCCTCGCTTATAGTCTTTCCGCGTATAGCGTCAACTACCAGGCGCACTTTGCGTGGCGAGATACGTATGTACTTTGCTGTCGCACTTACCTGCATTATCCACACTCCACTGATGCGGGACCCCCGATGCTAAGCTTCGCATCAAGGCAGCGTCACCACGGACACGCTGTCTTGCCCCTACTTCTTCACCGCAGTTGCCTTTTCTGCGCCTCGTCCACTGTGTCCTCTAAAGTGGCGGGTTGGGGCAAACTCGCCCAGCTTGTGCCCGACCATGTTCTCGGTGACGTAGATCGGCACGTGGCGCCGGCCGTCGTGAACGCCGATGGTCTGTCCCACCATTTGTGGGAATATGGTGGAGTCACGCGACCAGGTCTTAATGACCCGTTTTTCCCCTAGCCTGTTTGCAGCTTCTATTTTCTTCAACAACTTCGGGTCAACGTATGGACCCTTCTTTAGAGATCTTGACACGTGGATCCTACCTCCGTCATCGCCTATCGTCCCTTAGACCGTCGTCTGACGATCATCTTGTCTGAAACTTTTCTGCCTCGAGTCTTGTAACCCAACGCTGGCTTGCCCCAGGGCGTCTTTGGTCCTGGCATTCCAACGGGAGCCTTTCCTTCGCCGCCACCGTGCGGGTGGTCGCGCGGCGTCATCGCCGAACCGCGAACCGTCGGGCGGATGCCAAGGAATCGTGTGCGTCCGGCCTTGCCGAGGTTGATGTTCTCGTGCTCGAGATTGCCCACCTGGCCGATGGTCGCAAGGTTCTCTACGTTGATAAGCCGCATCTCGCCTGATGGCAGACGCACTGTAGCGTAGGTTCCCTCTTTTGCCATCAATTGCGCGGACGCTCCAGCGCTTCGAACTAGCTGTCCGCCTCTGCCTCGATGCAATTCGATGTTGTGAATGTGCGTGCCGACGGGAATGTTCTTGAGCGGCAGCACGTTGCCTGGCCTGATCTCGGCCTCAGGTCCGGCGACGACGGTGTCACCAACCTTGAGCCCAATCGGCGCAAGAATGTACCGCTTTTCGCCGTCAGCGTATTGCAGCAAGGCAATGCGCGCAGAGCGGTTCGGATCGTACTCGATAGCCACCACTTTGGATGGCACGCCGAACTTTTCACGCTTAAAGTCGATTATTCTGTATTGTCGCTTGGCCCCTCCACCACGATGGCGAACAGTGACGCGGCCCTGGACGTTGCGACCCCCCGTCTTGCGTAGAGGTACTAGCAGAGATTTCTCGGGAGTCGTCTTGGTTACTTCCTCGAAGCCCGCTACTGTCATACCTCGTCGTCCTGGCGAAGTAGGCTTATATGTCTTTATCGGCATCTCGTTATCGTCCTTTCCTTGTCGGCAAACCTTGGTCTGGCTGCTACCGTCGTCGCATTGTCCTGGCGTACTGGCAACCAGTTGGCGCCTGGAAATGCGACTTCGGCAAGCCGGCTGTGCTTATGCGCCTTCGAACATCTCGATGCGTTGCCCTTCGCGTACAGTCACGATCGCCTTCTTCCAAGGCGAGGTCATCCCGCGATGTTTACCGACTCGCCGCATCTTTCCAGGCACGTTGATTACATTCACGTGAACGACGTTGACCTTGAAGACCTTTTCAACGGCTTCCTTTATCTGTAGCTTGTTAGCCGGCGTAGCCACCTCGAAGACGTACTTGTTCATGCCAGTTTGAGTTGTCCCTTTTTCGGTGATTATCGGGCGGCGCAAAACTTCATAAATATTCATCGGAAGATACCTCACTCCTCAGCCGGCGAAGCCAGTTGGTTTTCGATCTTTCGCACTGCCTCGATCGGCACAACGAGGTATTCGTGCCGCAGCACATCGATGACGCTAAGGGAGTCCGCAACCGTAGTTTCGACGTCTGGTATATTGCGTGCCGACTTCAGAACGATATCGTCAGATTGCGGCAACGCGATGATGACAGATCGTTGTACGGGCAGCCGTCCCAATAGGGCAACCATTTCCTTCGTTCGCGGCTCAGCCATCTGCAATTCGTTCAAGACGACCAGATGGCCCTCCAGTGCCTTTGCGGACAGGACACATTTGATAGCCAGCCGCCTGGCCTTCTTGGGCATGTCCTGCCCATAGCTTCGCGGATGAGGGCCGAAAACGATGCCACCGCCTCTAAAATGGGGTGCTCTGGTGCTACCCTGTCGCGCTCGCCCCGTGCCTTTCTGGCGGTAAGGCTTACGTCCGCCACCAGATATGTTTCCGCGCGTCTTCGTCTGTGCCGTGCCGACACGACGGTTAGCCAACTGGCGTAGCATCGCCTGGTGGACCAGCGTCGTGTTCATCGGAACCGCGAACACATCGTCCCGAAGCTTGATATTATCTACAACCTCTCCGTCTACGTTGTAAACTGGTAGTTCCACTTCTAACTCCTAGCTTGTATGCGCAAAGCTGATGGCCGATACGTGTAACTGCTGCAGTATCGGCCATCGTTAGCAAGCCACAAACTACAACAGTATACCATACCGCCCGAAGGTGCGTCAACCTGCCTTGCGAGCTTTCTTGATTATCAACAGACTGTTGCGCCCTCCGGGCACCGCGCCTTTGATCAACAGCAGATTGCGCGCTGGGTCGGCCTGGACGATCTCCAGGTTCTTGACGGTGATGCGCTCATTGCCCATCCTACCTGCCATCCGCATGCCCTTTAGCACGCGGCCAGGAGTCGTACCGGCGCCAACAGAGCCAGGTGCACGATGCCTGTCGGATTGGCCGTGGGTCTTGGGGCCACCGCCGAAGTGGTGCCGCTTGACCACGCCAGCAAAGCCTTTGCCTTTGGAAATACCGGTCACGTCCACGGACTCGCCCTGCTGGAAGAGACTGGCGTCGATCTTCTGCCCAACCTTGACGCTGCTCATATCGGTGGCTCGTACCTCGCGCAGATATTTCAACGGCGGCAGCTTCTTCAGGTGCCCCTTCTTGGGCTCGGTGAGCCGCTTTGCCGTCCCGAAGCCAATCTGCACGGCAGAGTAGCCGTCGGTTTCCGACTTCTTCACTTGTGTGATGTAGCACGGCCCTGCTTCAATGACGGTGACGGGCACAATCGTGCCGGTATCGTCGAAGATGCGGGTCATGCCGACCTTTCTTCCTAGAATCCCCTCTATCATGGCTGTCAGCTTAGAGGGAAGGAGTCGGGCATAAACCTCCTCAGTCCCCTAAAGCTTTCCTCCTATATCTTGATTTCGATATCTACCCCAGCAGGAAGGTTGAGGCTCATCAGAGCGTTAACCGTCTTCGGGGTTGGCTCAAGGATATCGATCAACCTCTTGTGCGTACGAATCTCGAACTGCTCCCGCGAGTCTTTGTCGACGTGAGGCGAGCGAATCACGCAAAACTTCTCGATCCTTGTGGGCAGCGGCACGGGACCTGCGACCTGTGCGCCCATCCGCTCTGCCGTCTCCACGATTTGCTGCGCAGACTGATCGAGTATCTTGTGATCGTATGCCTTGAGCCTGATCCTTATTCTTTGCTTTGCCACGTTATTTTTACTCCAGAATCTTGGTGATAACACCAGCGCCGACGGTTCGTCCACCCTCGCGGATGGCAAAGCGCAAGCCTTCCTCCATCGCCACCGGCACGATCAGCTTGATATCCAGCCGCGCGTCGTCTCCAGGCATGACCATCTCCACGC
>JAMCWX010000053.1 GCA_023480885.1 Chloroflexota bacterium
CTTCCCACTTCCCAGTGCTACCGTTAATATTGCATTAAAAATGATAGCCATGTATCGCTTTCTGTCAAGTTTCTTATTGACATTCGCAAGAAAAGGTCTATTATGAGGCTGTTCTCGGTCAGGTAACACTTATTCAAAGGATTCTTGGAGGAGGAAACCAGTGAGACTAAATTGGCCTCTAGTGTTGTTCCGCCACGCCGTGGCTGGCCTTCTTGTGCTGGCCTGGGTTGCCGCGATATTCACCAAGCAGCCGCCGGCCATTGCCATTGGCATGACGTTCGTGATGCTGGGCTCGCTCGCCGTGATTGCTTCTCAGACCGTGCTGATGATCGAGGCTACGACGGGCCAGATGCCGCAGACGAAGGACCATTTGCAAAAAGAATACCTGCACGGAAAAACGCGGTGAAGCAGGTCCAATTCCTCTCCACTACACGATCTTAGAGCAGGTTCTTTCGTGGCGAATGGCTGGCCACGATTACTAAGAGAGCAATAATGATTGACTATTACGGCCGCCTACCCCGGCGGTCGTTTCTTACTTCCTCTTCTGTATCGCCATAGGTAGTGCCTTCGCGGCCTGCGCCAGTCTGAACCGAGCCTCCGCCTGTATACCCAGAGCCTGCGCCCGAGCCAACGCCGTGCTGCCGGGGCACCTGCGTAGCGCCAGTCGGCGAAATCCTGTATTCCTTAGGATCCTCTCCAGTATCCTCCAGGCGATCGATGAAGCCATCGTGCAGCAAGTGCTCCAGATAGCTCATCACCTCGCCTTCATTGCGGAAAACGTAGTCCTTTGGCAGGCCGTCGTACACGTGTTGCGGCATGCCGCGCCATTGGTGGCGCATTTGAGCTGGCGTGAGGCCGTCACCCCACTTCAGCTTACGTAAGTGCTCGCGAATCATTCCCAGGTCAAACTTCATTGTCCTCTCCTTCCACCATTGCCCACTTCCTCGACCTCGGCATGGTCCTTCAGCGCAACCTTGCAACAACCGTGCCCGCGTGATCTGCGCCGGCAACAGGCACAAATCTTGCATAACACTTGCGTAACAAATGTGATAAACGCATGGGTCGAGCCGGCCTCTAGCATAGCGATGCTTACTTGGGTGGTGAGGAGGACAACAGGATGCACAAGATAGACATTCCGAGGGAAGAAAAGGAAGCGTTTAGAGGCGTGCTCATAGCCCTCAATAACGCAGGGATTCGCTACGTCGTCGGTGGTGCCTTCGCGATGCATCAGTACACTGGCATATGGCGCTACACCAAGGACCTGGATATCTTCCTGCTACCGAGGGACGTCGAACGAGCTCTCGACCTGCTCGCCAGGCTTGGGTACAACACCAGAATGGAAGACTACCACTGGCTGGCAAAGGCATTCAGGCGGGGCTACATGATCGATCTGATCTTTGGAGAGGGTAACTGGTTGCACCAGGTCGACGAAGTATGGTTCCAGCGCAGCCAGCCACGCGAGGTGCTAGGCGTCCCCACGCGAGTAGTTCCCATCGAAGAGATGATCTGGAGCAAGGCATACATTGCCGACCGAACGCGCTTCGACGGCGCCGACGTGATGCACCTCATCCAGTTCAGCGAGGGCAAGCTGGATTGGAAACACCTGCTCGATAGATTCGACAAGGACTGGGAATTGCTCCTCTGCTACCTCAACTTGTTTCGCTTCGTCTACCCATCACACAAGAACTACGTACCCGATTGGCTCATGAAAGAACTCATCGACAGGCTTAGAAAGGATCTCAAGAAACCGGCGCCTAAGGAGAAGATTTGCCGAGGGACGTTACTCGATCGCCTGTCGTTCATACACGATGTGGAAGAAAAGGGCTACGTCGACGCGCGCGAAGAGCTGGCCACGGCGCTTGGATACAGCGTCAGCGACGTGATGGCGGAAAGACGCTGGGCAGCCAAGAGGGCACATCGAAAAGAGTTGCACGTGGCTTGAAACCGGCGAGGAGGACCGCAAAAGCCCTATGGCTCGATATACTGGCCCAAAGCACAAGTTATCAAGGCGCGCTGGCATAGACCTGTTCGGTACAGGTGGCCCTTCCCTTAAACGAAGGCTTGCGACACCACCAGGGCAACACGGCGCGGGAGGGCGGCGCAAGAAAAAGTTGTCAGAGTACGGCCTGCAACTTCAAGAAAAGCAGAAAGCCAAGCAGATGTACGGAGTTCTCGAAAGGCAGTTCCGCCGATACTTCGAGGAGGCGACGAGAGCCAGGGGCGCGACAGGTGAGGCGCTGCTGCAAATCCTGGAGCGCCGATTGGACAACGCGGTCTACCGGCTTGGCTTCGCCAGAACCCGCCCGATGGCCCGACAGCTAGTCACCCACGGCCACGTTTACGTTAACGAGAAGAGGGTGAACATTCCCTCCATCCAGGTCAAGCCAGGAGACGTGATCCGACTCAGCGAGACCGCAGCCCAG
Source organism: Chloroflexota bacterium (assembly GCA_023480885.1). Taxonomy (GTDB): domain Bacteria; phylum Chloroflexota; class UBA6077; order FW602-bin22; family JACPRP01; genus JAMCWX01. Next base: position 2,424 of record JAMCWX010000053.1, read on the forward strand.
ATGCCCTCGATCCAAGAGCTATTGCAAGAGGCGCCGGAAGTGCCAGCGTGGCTGGAGAGAACCGGCACGACGGGACGCGTGCTACGCCCCCCGGCTCCTGAAGAAATGGAGCGACGCCTGAACCTGGCGTTGATTGTAGAATACTACTCAAGATAAACGGCGAACCAGAAAGGCCCGCCGGCTGTTGTCGGTTGGCGAGCCCCTACAGCGGTTTGCGATAGGATTTCGCAGTCGGTGCCGCGTGGCGGGCGCGATTCATCGCGCCCCTACTAGGTTGGCCGGTCGCTACACACTTCTGCAAACCGCGCTGGATGTAATAGGCGCCCCTGCAGGTGAACCTGCTGCCCCTGGCGGAATCCGAAGGCTCCTGAGAAAGGCTTGCGTTTCCAGGGCAATTTGACGATCCGTTCCCCCAGCAGTTATGATTTGTTTAACTTTGAAGGGAGAATGGCCAATGCCAGCAGGGGAGACCGAGCTTCGAGACTTGCTGCGGCGGATCGACGGAAAGGGATACAAGCAATACCAGTCGATCGAGGGCGAATATCAGTTCCCAAGATTTGTCTTGTTCATCGATCACGCTCAAGGCGATCCCTTTGCTTCGCCCTCGCTGGCGCGCGCCAGGGTGCCGCAGCGGATCGCGGGCTTTCCTGGCCAACTGTTCGAGTCTAAGATCAGGCGCATTGCCCTCCAGGATTTCATCACGCGGCAATTTGCCGCTGCTATTAGGAAGGTGGTCAAGGGACATCGCGGAACGGGCCACTCGGGCACGATTTCGGTGGATACGGGTGGCCAGGAGATACTGGAGCGAACGTCGTGCCTCGTCGACGACGGTTTTGTGGAAATCAGATTCGTCGTGGGACTGCCTGCCTTTGGCCGCTCATGTTCAGGTCGAGAAGCGACAGCTATGCTGACGCAGGAAGTCCCGGCTCTCGTAGAGGCATCGATGTTTTACGGCGCGCTCGACGCGGCAGCGGTGCGCCAGCACGTCGAGGTAGCCGAAGATCAGGAAGCGCTACGGGCGCAGCTCGGCGAACTCGGCCTCGTCGCCTTTATCGCAGATGGCTCGGTTCTGCCGCGCGCGAGCGGCGTTAGCGAGCAGCCTCTGGCAGGCCCAAGCGTCGTGCCGTTCGCCTCGCCTCCGGACCTGCGTGTGACGCTAGACACGCCGAATCGCGGCAAGATCACGGGAATGGGCATTTTGGAGGGCGTCACGCTCATCGTCGGCGGGGGCTACCACGGGAAATCGACTCTGCTGCTCGCCATCGGCCGGGGAGTTTACAATCACGTTCCCGGCGACGGCCGCGAGTACGTCGTCGCACGGGCTGACGCGGTCAAGATTCGCGCCGAGGACGGACGGAGCGTCGAGAAAGTGGATATCAGCCCCTTCATTTCGAATTTGCCTTTCCAGAAAGACACCACCGCCTTCAGCACCCAGAACGCCAGCGGCAGCACTTCCCAGGCGGCAAACATAATAGAAGCCCTGGAATACGGCACAGGTCTGCTGCTTATCGACGAGGATACCTCCGCAACCAACTTCATGATTCGCGACGGGCGAATGCAGAAACTAGTACCGAAATCAAACGAGCCGATCACGCCATTCATCGATCAGGTGCGCAATCTTGCCAGCCAGCACAAGGTCTCTACCATCCTTGTGATTGGAGGGTCTGGCGACTATTTCGACGTAGCCGATACTGTGATCGCGATGACTAACTACATTCCATCGGTCGTCACGGAAAAGGCAAGACGCGTTTCTCAGGAAATGCCGACACGGCGCACCAAAGAGGCATCAGGCATCTTTGGCGACGTGATGCACCGCGCCATCGAACCAGAGGGCTTGAATCCCTATCGCAACGAGAGGCTGAAGCTATCTGCTCGTGGCCTCAGAGCCATCGAGTTTGGGCGAGACACCATCGATTTGCAGAGCGTCGAGCAACTGGTCGACGTGAGCCAGACGAGAGTGATCGGGGACTTGCTTGTTTACTGTCTTAAGAGAGAGTACTTCGACGGCAAGAGCGACTTGCGGAGTGTCCTACAGCAGGCGCTAGCCGACGTCGCTCAACACGGTCTGGACATTATCTCGCCCCACAGAGATAAGCACCCTGGCGATTATGCGATGCCTCGATTGCAGGAGGTCGCGATGGCAGTGAACAGACTAAGGACGTTGAAAGTGAGACAGTTGCGCGGATAATAGCGTTGTAATCGTCTTTGCCAAGTGCCTTGTTTGCACTCATAACACGTGGTACACTTAATGATGTAGATACGCCTCGGCTGGTCCGAATGATGCTTGTATAAAGTGGGGTTGAGCGCCTGGCGCCCGAAAGCCCGAATCGAGGGTGAAGGGTGCATTTCGTTATGGAATTGCTCGTCGTGTTTGGGCCCCAGGAGGAACACGGATGGCAATGAAAAGAAACGCTCTGGCCTCACTGACGATAGCCATCGCAGCTTTGCTCGTCCTGGTGCCCGACGACCTAGTGATGAGCGTAGGCCAGCGGTTCCAAAAGCAAACCACTGAATCCCTTGCGTCGTCGACGCAAGTTATCCTGCCTCTGCTAGCGCCGAATCCTGGGCAGGGCTACAATCCTGGAATCTACGCCTTTCAAGATTTCGGTTTCGAGGATCCGAACGTTTATCCCTTCCTAAAAGGTGCGACTTTCCACGTCAAATGGCTCTCCGCCGATTCCAATGGCTGGGATTACACAAACCCTTCTGCGACTCCACCCCTCTATTCCATCGAATGGCTCATCCGCCAGGTGGCCGGCGACCGCAACGGCAACGGAGGTCAAACCAGGCCCGACGGCAACAAGATGAAGGTGATGCTAAACATCACACTCCACGATGGCGAGGCAGAACGCGTCGACCCGATCTACAACAAGTTGGGTGACCAGACACCAGACTGGGTTTACAACAAGTTCATGGTGCCAAAGATCAGATTCGACGTAGGGCTGGAGCGCTTTCAGTTCCCCAAATACACCGACGGCATCGACCCAGACGGCAGAATCGTCGGACGAATGCGCTATCTCGAGGCCATCGAGTCGATGGTGAGCAATCTTTCCGTATACGATGGCGATCCCCGCGTCGAGCAGGTGTGGGTTGCGGGCGGCGTCTGGGGGGAATCCGCCCCGTATCCCTGGTTCAAAGAGCCTCAGGCAGGCGACGCCTTTCTGCAAGCGGGAGTGACACCAGCGGCCTGGGAAACCTACATCAGCCAGCTCA